>JAHHTQ010000009.1 GCA_020024555.1 Angelakisella sp. | reverse complement strand
TGTTATTACTGTACAAAAATGTTATCATTTAAAAAGTTAATATAAACTATCGAAAAATAGAGAGTATACGTTTACTCTTTTTACGACGTGAGAATATAAAAAAAGACGTGAACAAGAATTTTGCTCACGTCACACGTGTCGGGGTACTCGACTGTTATTACTGTACAAAAATGTTATCATTTAAAAAGTTAATATAAACTATCGAAAAATAGAGAGTATACGTTTACTCTTTTTACGACGTGAGAATATAAAAAAAGACGTGAACAAGAATTTTGCTCACGTCACACGTGTCGAGGTACTCGACTGGTGCGGGTAACAGGACTTGAACCTGCACAGTTTTGCAACCATTAGAACCTGAATCTAACGCGTCTGCCAATTCCGCCATACCCGCATATTTATATTTTTTTAAGTAGAAGTTTAGATAATAATATTATCATTTTGACGTGGGAACAAAAAGTAAAACATAAACAAAAAATGCTCACGTCCCACGTGTGACGGTTCGCCACTGGTGCGGTGGATGGGACTTGAACCCACACGTCACTGACACACGCCCCTCAAACGTGCCTGTCTGCCGATTCCAGCACCACCGCATACATTAAGTCTACAATGGATATTATAGTATAATCATATCAAAAAGTCAATATAATTATTTTGGAATCTGGTAATTATAGCAATCCCCACCCGTTTTAAAGAGTGGGGATAATTTTATTTTTTAAAAATATTTAAACTTATAAAAGTATAAATTTTTCCAACTCTTGCGGTAGTTCACTTGCATCACAGGATACTGTAAATACGATATCTTCCAAGTGTTCTGTGCCTTTGATATCAGCAAGTTTATTAATCATATCTGTAAATTTACCGTAATCTCTACCACCTATTTTTAATGTTGCATCAACAAAAATGTGTGTAATATCATAGTTTCCAGCCAATAGTCCACAAATGAAACCATATAGAGAGTCAAAACCTTCCAATTTATAATCATCTGTATCAACTAAGCGTGCCTGATGCGAAATGTCGTATGTAAGTTTTGAGCCTTTTTCCAAACAAACTACATTACCTGTCGATTTTTCAACAGCCGCATTTGTCATTTCAATTAAAGTTTTTGTCTTGCCTGAACCCTTATTGCCTACAATTAATTTAACCATAACTTTGTCCTCCTAATATTTTTTTGGCAGGAAAATTTAAATTTATATCAAAGTTGTATTAAAACAACTTATCAACACTATAATATGTACATTGAAAATAGTTATGCTAAAAAAGAGAATATTAATTTAATTTATTTGAAAGTTCTTCTTTCAAGTCCTCGTAACCCGGTTTTCCAAGCAGAGCAAACATATTCTTTTTATATGCTTCCACACCCGGTTGGTCAAATGGATTAACAGCCATTAAATAACAGCTCATTGCACAAGCTTTTTCAAAGAAGTAAACCATATAACCATATTCTTTTGGAGAAATTTCGGGTACTTCGATTACGATATTTGGTACGCCGCCTTCTGTATGCGCAAGAATTGTTCCTTCCATAGCGCGTCTGTTAACTATTGACATATTTTGATTTGACAAGAAATTAAGTCCGTCAAGATTTTCGGGATCTTCCTCGATAAAGAAATCTTTTGAAGGTTTCTTTATATCGATAACTGTTTCAAACAACATTCTTTTGCCGTCTTGAATATATTGACCCATTGAGTGCAAGTCTGTTGAGAATGTAACAGATGCGGGGAAAACGCCTTTGTTGTCTTTTCCTTCACTTTCGCCGAACAGTTGTTTTAACCATTCATTCATCATTGTGAATTGCGGTTCGTAAGAAACAAATATTTCGGTTGAAAGACCTTTGCGGTATAGAATGTTTCTCAGAGCTGCATATCTGTAACAAGGATTTTTGCTGAAATCTTTTTCTGCCAGTTCATCTTCGGCTTGTTTTGCGCCTTGCATAATTTCGTCTATGTCAATACCGGCAACTGCTATTGGCAATAGACCAACGGCTGTAAGAACTGAATATCTGCCTCCAACATCATCAGCGATAACAAAACATTCATAGCCTTCTCGGTCAGCAAGTGATTTTAATGTTCCACGAGCCTTGTCTGTGGTACAATAAATTCTTTGAGCAGCTTCTTTTTCGCCATATTTCTCGATTAATTTTTTACGGAAAACTCTGAAAGCAAGAGCAGGCTCGGTTGTTGTACCGGATTTTGATATAATATTTACAGAAAAATCTCTGCCTTCTATAAGCGAAAGCACATCATTCATATAAGATGAGCTGATGTTGCAACCAACAAATATTATATCGGGAGTATTTTTCTTTAAATTATTATAAAAAGGGCTTTTAAGGAACTCGATAGCTGAACGGGCGCCAAGGTAAGAACCACCTATACCTATAACAACAAGAACTTCACTATCTTTTTGTATTTTTTCAGCAGATTTTTTAATTCTTGCAAATTCTTCTTTGTCATAATCGGTAGGTAGGTGAAGCCAACCCAAGAAATCATTTCCGAGACCCGATTTGTTTTCAAGAACGTCCGCTGATGCGTGTACAAGATGTTCGATGGCATTCATTTCGTTGTTATCAACAAAATTGCCAAGATACTTTTCACTAATAGTAATACTCATTTTCTTCAACCTCTTCCAATAGTTTATAGATGTATAAATTATTGTGTTACTCAATGTAAAGAAATAAAATTGTTCTTAGTTGTATGTTCACATTATATTACTTTTTTATTAACTTTGCAAGAGTTTTTACACAAATAAAACAAAATAAATATAAAATATTAATAGTTTTAGTTCAAATATAATAAAGTTTTATAGCGATTAAAATTATTCTTTATTTTTTTGATTTATTGATAATATCGTCTGAATTAAATTTTTTGGTAATAGTTTTCCCGTCTGAATTTTCGTCTTTTGGTGCGCCGTTATCGTCAACTTCAAACAGATTTGTTATCTTCAATGATTTAACAGTACCTATTGCGTCTTTAAAAAAACATGATGATTCAAAATCAGATGATTTTGGAATATTGTACATATTATTGTATGTTACCGTATATGTACCCTCTGATGTTGTAAGCTCTATTACAGGCGATTCATTTAAGCCCAAACGATAATTCTTCTGTGTCTTATTAGATATGGTAAAGTCTACCTGTATACCTGAAATACAAGTATATACGCGGGCATTCGTAGCCTTTATATCATCAGACTCGCTTTTTGATAAATAGTTATCAAAAGACGTAACACCCAAGAGTAATATTTTCCAGTTGTCGTCTTCTTTGATAAAATAATCTGTATAATCGATTTTTTCTTCTGCTCCATTTGAGCCGCTGACTGTCACTTTATATTTTGCAATGGCTTTATTGTCATCGATTATTTCAATATCTTCGATTTTGTGCGAAATGTACGGAGATTTTTCCAAATTATCGGATACAGTATCTATAAAGAATGTTTCGCTCATAAAATTAAGGTCTTTTGTTGTCTGTGAAATATATTCGTTCCACAATACCTTTGCATTGAGTGTTTTTGCTTTTTTTTCCTGCATTATACTGTCAATGACAGATTTGACGGTTGGATATTTAACTTTGTTTTTTTCTTCTTCATTTTCGGTAGATGACTCGGTTGTTGTTTCAGAAGTTGACGGTGAAGCGGTATCTTCGATTAAATTTGAATTTTCAGATGAAATTGAAGAAGATGGCGCGCTTGTTTGCGAAATAGCGCTATCGTTGTTGTTTCCACAGCCTACTGCTGTTGACAATAACAGCGCAACAAGTAGGCAAAAAAATTTTTTATATTTAATAATCATTGTAATGATTTCTCCTGTAAAAAAATGTCTTAAAGAAAATAATACCTATTCTGTTTATATAATGTATAATATCATAGCGAATATTTATTTTCAAGTGTACATATTATCAATATTTTTTTAGTTTTCTTCTTTTATTTTTGTCCAATAATTTTTGGCTGTTTGCTCCATTTTATTTTCACCATAAGTATAAAAAACACTGTCTTTTAAGTCATCGGGCAGATATTGTTGTCTGACATAGCTGTTTTTATAATCGTGTGGATACAGATAGTTTTGTCCTTTGTTCTTTACTTCCGCGCTGTCGAAATGTTTATTTTGCACAGCTCTCGGAAGAACAGTTCCTTTGCCTTGCATAACGGCGTCAAGAGCTTTGGACATTCCAATATACGCGCTGTTTGATTTTGGTTGGGTGGCAAGAAAAACAGCAGCCTGAGCAAGTGGAATGCGCGCTTCGGGAAGTCCAAGCTGAATAGCTGAATCCACACACGCCTTTACAACAGCTATCGCCATAGGATAGGCAAGCCCTATATCTTCGCTTGCAATAACAAGAAGACGTCGGCAAGGAGAAATAATATCGCCTGCCTGTACGAATTTTGCAAGATAAAACAGCGCTGCATCAGGGTCAGAGCCACGAATTGATTTTTGAAGTCCGGACATATAATCATAGTGATTGTCCCCGTCTTTATCAAACGAAATTTCACTCTTTTGCGTAACTTGTTTGGCGTCTTCCATTGTCAATATATGTTTATTGCCTTCAACTGATATTGCGCCAAGATACGTCATTTCCAGCGCGTTCATAGATTTTCTGACATCTCCGCCACAGTGTGTGGCTATATAGCGCAGTACTCCGTTTTCGACAGATAAATTGTTTTCCTTATTAAGCCTATCAAAGCCTTTTTGAAGCGCTTTTTCTATTGCGTCGGCTGATACAGCCTTAAATTCAAAAACCGTACTTCTGCTTAAAATTGCATTATATATATAGAAATACGGATTTTCGGTAGTAGATGCAATCAGTGTAATATCGCCGTTTTCTATGTATTCCAATAAGGTTTGTTGCTGTTTTTTATTTAGATATTGAATTTCGTCTATATATAAGATAACACCGCCTATTGCTTCTATTCCGTCAAGACTAGATATGATTTCTTTTATATCGGCGGTTGAAGCGGTTGTACCGTTAAGTTTATATAACTTTTTGCCAGCATTACCGGCAATTATACGCGCAACAGTTGTTTTACCTACGCCGGGAGGGCCATAGAATATAAGATTTGTAAGTTTACCGGAATTTGCTATTCGTCTTAGAAGTCCGTTTTCTCCCAATATATGTTCCTGTCCCACAACATCGTCAAGCGTGTGTGGTCT
This sequence comes from Angelakisella sp., assembly GCA_020024555.1. Taxonomy (GTDB): domain Bacteria; phylum Bacillota; class Clostridia; order Oscillospirales; family Ruminococcaceae; genus Angelakisella. The sequence goes on along the minus strand of JAHHTQ010000009.1, from coordinate 57,788 downwards.
TAAATCATCTGCAAGTGGCATAATTTTTGTCCTTTCTTTATTTATGTAGCGTTGAATAAACATATTGTTTTCTATAAGTTGAAATATGTCAAATAAGAAACATATCGTCTTTTATAAATTCTTCATTAAAATCAATTTCTTTGTCTTTGTATATTTCACGAAAATCAAGCGGTGTCATATTATTGTGTTTTTTAAAAACTTTACATAAATAATTTCCGCAAGAAAAACCCGAAAGTCCCGCAATGGTATCCAGTGAATAGTCACTTTTTGCAAGCATATATTTTGCTGACAGCAGTCTGATTTGTATTAAATATTCATTCGGGGTATATCCGGTCTCTTTTTTGAATACACGAATTAAATGGTACTTTCCTATATCTAATTGTTCAGCTAAAATTTCTATGCTTTCCAGATGTGGATATTCATTCTCTATTATTGACTTCGCTGTTGCAACAATTTCTTTGGCTCTGTTTTCCACAAATATTCTCCTCTCTATTTGTGCAAAATTTGTATACAAAATCACACAAATTTTAGGTAAAGTGAAAATGTCAATTATTTACCCTAAATTATAGCTCAAAAACGCCAAAATGTCAATATTTTACCCTTGAAAATCTTTTTCTTATTTGCTAAACTAAACTCATAAGTTAAAAAAATCCTTTATAGGACGGTATTTTTTATTAATTAATATAAATAATTAATCAGGAGGAAATTATGGCAAGTATCTCTTTAAAACACATTTTTAAAATTTATTCAGGCGATGTAACAGCTGTTAGTGATTTCAACCTAGAAGTTCCTGATAAGGAATTCTTAATCTTGGTTGGTCCGTCAGGTTGTGGTAAATCAACAACACTTAGAATGATAGCAGGTTTGGAAGAAATTTCAAAAGGTGAGCTATACATAGGCGACCGTCTTGTAAATGACGTTGCTCCAAAAGACAGAGATATAGCAATGGTTTTCCAAAACTATGCTCTGTATCCACATATGACAGTATTCAAAAATATGGCTTTTGGTCTTGAACTACGTAAAGTTCCAAAAGATGTTATAAAAGAAAAAGTTGAAGAAGCCGCAAGAATTCTTGATATCGAGCATCTTCTAAACCGTAAACCAAAAGCTCTGTCAGGTGGTCAAAGACAACGTGTTGCTTTGGGACGTGCTATGGTTCGTGACCCTGCTGTATTCCTACTTGACGAACCTCTGTCAAACCTAGATGCTAAACTACGTGCCGCAATGCGTACAGAGATTACAAAACTACACAAAAAACTAGGTACAACATTTGTATACGTAACACACGACCAAACAGAGGCTATGACAATGGGTGACAGAATTGTTGTTATGAAAGACGGTTTTATTCAACAAGTTGATACACCTCAAAATCTATATGACAAACCATGCAACAAATTTGTTGCCGGATTTATCGGTTCACCACAAATGAACTTTATAAAAGTTACTATTGTTAAAGAAGGAGATATGTTCTACTCAACATTCGGTGACTACAAACTTGAAATACCAAGAGGCAAAACAGTTGATGGTACATTTGACGCTTATATTGGTAAAGAAGTTACAATGGGTGTTCGTCCGGAAGCTATTCATGATGATGAACTGTTCCTATCAGAGTTCCCAAATCTAAAAGTAAAAGCAGATGTAGAAATTGCAGAGCTTATGGGTTCAGAAATCTATATCTATATGGTAGTTGAAGGGAACAACATCGTTGCAAAAGTTCCACCTCGTTCAACATACAAACCGGGTGACAATATCAGTATCGCTATCGATATGACAAAAGCTCATTTCTTTGATAATGAGACAGAAAAAGCAATTTGTAATTAATTTGTTTTTCATTTTTTTCATCCTTATCATATAAAAGTATGGACAGAGTATTGCGAGAGTAATATTCTGTCCATACTTTTTTGTACTATATTTTTAAATATTGACTAAAAAAAATATATAAATATACAGTATAGCTAATAATGATATTAACCATAATTATAGAAAGTATTAATTTTTCATTAAAATTAAAGATTTCTACGATAAATATCTTGCAACATAGATTTTTTTATTGTAGAATGTGTTATGGTATTGTTTTAAAACAAAATACTAAATAGAAAAGAGGTCAATATATGGAAAGACTTATAGGAACTGTATCAAGAGGTATTAGAGGTCCTATCGTACATGAAGGCGATAATTTATCCGACATAGTAGTAGAATCAGTAACAAAAGCGCTTGAAAGTGAAAATATTCAAATTCGCGAAAAGGATATTATCGCAGTTACAGAATCCATCTTAGGCAGAGCACAAGGCAACTATGCTACAATAGACAACATTGCGACAGATATAAAAAACAAAACAGGCGGAGAAACACTTGGTGTAATTTTCCCAATTCTTAGCAGAAATCGTTTTTCTATTATTTTGCGTGGTATAGCAAAAGGCGTTAAAAAAGTTGTTTTAATGCTAAGCTATCCGTCTGATGAAGTAGGAAATCATTTGGTAAGCATGGATTTAATTGATGAAAAAGGTGTAAATCCATATAGTGATGTATTGACAGAAAAAGAATGGAGAGAAAAATTCGGAGTTATTCTTCACCCATTTACCGGTGTGGATTATATTCAGTTCTACAAAGATATAATCACAGACGCAGGCGCGGAAGTTGAAATAATATTCGGCAATAAAGCAACAGATATTTTGTCATACACAAAAAATGTTTTGACTTGCGATATTCATACACGTGCCCGTTCAAAGAGACTGTTAAAAGCCAATGGCGCAAAAGTGGTATTGGGACTTGATGATATAATGACAGAGTCAATTAATGGCAGTGGCTACAATGCAAATTACGGATTGCTTGGCGCAAATAAGGCAACAGAAGACAAAATTAAGCTTTTCCCAATTAAATGTAATGAATTCGTACTTGAAGTTCAACAAAAAATGTTTGAAAAAACAGGTAAAAAAGTTGAAGTTATGATATATGGTGACGGCGCGTTTAAAGACCCGATGGGCAAAATTTGGGAACTTGCCGATCCGGTTGTATCTCCCGGATACACAGATGGTCTAAAAGGTAAACCAAATGAAATCAAATTAAAATATCTGGCTGATAATGATTTTGCAGATTTAAAAGGAGAAGAACTTGAAAAAGCTGTAAATGATTATATCAAAAATAAAGGCAATGATTTGACAGGTGATATGTCAAGTCAGGGAACAACACCAAGACAACTTACAGACCTTATCGGTTCACTGTGCGACCTTACATCAGGAAGCGGTGATAAAGGTACGCCGTTTATTTACATTCAAGGCTATTTTGATAACTATACAGACTGATTTAATATAATATTTACCCATACTGAGATTTATTCGGTATGGGTATTTTTTATAAAAATAAGGGTTTAAATTATTTGTAACAATAATTTAAACCCTTAAATATTTTAGTTGTAGAATGTTTCTATTGTATCTATTCTGTGGTCTTTTGAGAAGTTTTCAAGAGTAGGCGCAAAGTATCTGTATGTTGTATCTATACCTTTGCTTTTATCAAATTTACCGTTTTCGTAGCGATAATACGTACCCCATGTGCTGTCCACAATAACCCATTTATTGTCAATCCATACTTCATTCCAAGCGTGAGTGTTTACTGTGCTGTTAGCCCAGTTTTTATCTTGATATCTATATTGTCCTTCTACCTTTCGCGCAGGTACTCCTGAAATTCTGCATAGTTCTGCGTATAGAGAGGAATAACCGTCACATATACCACGTTTGTTTTTATATACGTCATAAGCGGTTGTGTATAAATCGCTCTTGCCGTTCAGTCCGTCATAATCATAATATATATTTCTTATAATCCAATTATATATTGCGAGAGCTTTGTCTCGGTTTGAACCTCTGTTGTTTGTGATTGATTTTGCAAGGGCGGTAAGGGCTTCCAATTCTTCACCGTATGTATTTGGATTTATATCAGCAGATGTCGGTGGAAGATTAAACATATTAAACATTGTTTTGTTGTGGTTATATACAGTATATCCTTCTACTTCGTCGAATAGATGAAGAATATTGACGCCATTTGCGTTTGTGGATTGATTTAAGTATTGAACATTACAAATTACAATATTATCAATAGCTTCGGAAGACGTTGCTGTAAATGTTATTGTCCCTTCACCTGTTGCTTTAAATACAAGTCTGCCTTTATTTCCTCCGTTAAATGAAATTACTTCTATATTACTGCTTGCAACATAGGTCAAATTACCGTCTTTTTCAGGTATTTCGTATGGAATAGAGTTTATAAAATCAGGATATGACTCAACCGATGTGTCTATTTTCAGTGTTGTTTTCTTTTCCCCGACAGTCACAGGGATTTTCAAAACATACGGTGTATATCCTTCACGCTTACCTTCCACAATAATTTCAGTATTACCCATCTGTTTTGCCGTCACTTGCAATGTTCCGGAACTGCTTACTTCTACTGCGCACACATTTTCATCAATAGGTTTTGCTGTAATTGTTACACTCGTTGTAGGTTGCTTTTTAATGGCAATAGTTTCTTTTTCCCCTTCACTGAAATATAAATCTGTTATTTTAGATTCAAGTATTATTTTAGGACATTGAATTTTTATTTGTTTTTTAAGATAGAATGGTTCATAACCATCAGCGGTTATTTCAATTTCAAGGTCTACCGTACCGTCAGCAATAGGTTTTAATATCAGGCGTCCATCGCTTATGGATACTTCAAGCTTGCCTTCTTCGCTCATCTTATATTCAATATTTGAATGTTTTGGAATACTTCCGAATTGCAAATATTTGTTTTTGGTAATAACGTCACCTATCATTTCCGCAGATATGTTAGGTCTTATTTTTTCTTTTGTAACTTTATATGGGACAGTTGTTATGGTTTCTATTAAACCCTCGCCATAAGCGCGTACTTTTATATCTCCGCTACTTTCTTTTAATCCTCTTACGAATATTCCTGTTGAACCCACTTGAATACTTATATTTGACTTGTCATATATAAATTCAAGTTCTGCTTTGTCAGTTTTTGAGTATTGCACACGTAATCCGTTTTTTACGTCTATGTCAATTAAGTTTGTTGATGGAATAAATTTTGCCCGTGGAGGTAAAATTTTAAAGTTACTTGTATATGTATAGTTTTCGTATCCGTCCACAACCAAGGTTATGGTTAATGCTGTATTACCCTGTTTTTTCGGAGTAAAAAATATATTGCCCGACATATCGTTTTTGACAGTCAGCATTTCTTCGTCATATTTTACATCATATCTCAGTAATTTTGTAGGGTCTGCTTTTATTTTATTTTCTTTGCGATAATATACAATTCTGTCTGTATTTAAATTTTCAGGTAAAATATTAATTTTAATATTTTCGTCATTTAGGTAGATTTCATTGAAGTTTGGTTCTGTAATTTTGCACTGAATCAAAGGAGTTTTCGCATTGATTGTTAACTGGTATTTCGCAGGTTTATATTCATTCGCCGTTGCCTCTATATCGAGCGTAAATGTTCCTGTTTTAACAGTCGAAACATATAGTTTATTGTCTTTTATTTCTGTATTTATTTCTTTTATGGGAGTAACCTTATATTTAACACCGCTTACGGTGTCCTCACCATTATCTGCATTGAGTGTGATTTCTGTATATATGCCGTTTGCCTCTATTTCAACAGTATTGTTGGAATTTGGCTTTTGGTCTCCTGTTAAATCAACAGACTGCGTAGATGTAATATACAGTATTGACGGCTTTATATTGATATTGAGCGTTACTTTCTTTTTATCAAAATTTCTGTCAAAATAAACAGTAAGTTTTGTATTACCGATTGTTTTGCCTTCAATAATTATACCATTACTGTATTTTTTTACTTCTACATTTTCGTTATCTTGTTTTATATCATAGTCTATTTGTTCAAGTTGCTTTGGCAAAGTATATTTAACAGTGTAGGTGTCACCCTGTGGAATATCTATTGTATGCGTCAAATCTTCGGTATTTATTATATCAGAGGCAGATATAATTGTATTATCCATAAAGTTAATGGAAAAATCGGAAACATCAACTTTTGTCAGTGAACAACCGGACAAAATAGCAAGTAAAAATATTACTACAAATACTATATGTATATTTCTTTTCATTGTTTCAATATATATCCTTTCTATAATGAGTATAATTTTCAATAAGTGCAAATTTATTTATTGTAATTAATAAAATCTATATATACAGTGTATTTTTTCAAGAAAATATTTGCATATAGTTTTACAAATAAAAAATAATAATTATCTATATTTTATCAAATATTATAAAAAAAAGCAAAAGAAATTTATCAATATAATGTAAAGATATAATTAATAATATTTTGTTTTTTTGTATGGGCAGTTTACTTTTTGAAAAAAAAGTAGTATACTGTACCTAACATTTTTAAGGTTTTATTTAATTTACCTGTGGTGATTTAATAAAGTCTGTTAATAGTTTTATCTGAATATTAATAGCGCGTGTAAGATTAATATTTATATTGATAATAGTTTAATGTAATAAGAGTAACAATATATATTATTCATAAAAATAATATAAACAATAGGAGGTAACTTTTATGAAGTTGACTTATGAAGACATACGCAAAAACGAAAAGATAAGAGCATATATACAAAAGCAAGATGAAGCGCTTACCGCATTGGGATATACGGAACATAGTTTTGCCCACGTATGCAGAGTATCAAAAATGGCAGGGGATATATTGCAGGCTCTGAATTACAGTGAACATGATGTTGAACTTGTAAAAATTGCCGGATATTTGCACGATTTGGGAAATATTGTAAATCGTGTGGAACATGCGCAGAGCGGGGCGTTGATAGCATTTAGATTATTGGAGGACATAGGCGCTGAGCCAAGCGATATAGCTACAATTATGAGCGCAATAGGTAATCATGACGAAAGTGTCGGAGTGCCTGTAAATCCGATAGCCGCAGCCCTTATACTTGCCGATAAAAGTGATGTGAGACGCAGCAGAGTCCGCACACGTGATATTGGATATTTTGATATACACGACAGGGTAAACTATGCGGTTGACAGCGCTGTTGCAGGATTAACGGACGATAAGAAAACTTATCAACTAAATATACACATTGATACGAAAATATCTCCTGTTATGGATTATTTTGAAATATTTTTAAACAGAATGGTATTTTGTCGCAAAGCTTCACAGACATTGGGATTAAAATTTGAACTTGTAATTAATGATCAAGTGCTATTATAAAAAAATTTTGGAGGATAATAAATAAATGAAAAAAGCAGTTGTAACAGTTATAGGAAAAGATATGGTAGGAATACTTGCGAAAGTATCGGGTAAATGCGCAGAATATAATGCGAATGTCATAGAAGTTACACAATCGGTTATGCAAGAGCTATTTACAATGGTTATGCTTATTGATATAACAAATATCAATGATGAATTTGCAAATATGGTTAAAAATATGAAAGAAATGGGAGAAAAAGAAAATTTACAAATTCATGTGATGCACGAAGATATATTTAATGTAATGCACAAAATATAATCTGTAAAATTAAAATGAACGGAGATACAAAATGTTAGAAACAAAAGATATTCTTGAAACCATTGGTATGATTCAAAATGAATGTTTGGACGTGCGTACTATTACTATGGGTATTTCACTTATGGATTGCGCAGACAGTGATATTTCCCGTGTATGCGATAAAATCTATGATAAAATATGCAGAAAAGCAGAAAAACTTGTAAAAACAGGTGAAGACATTTCTTGTGAATACGGTATTCCGATAATAAATAAACGCGTATCCGTTACGCCTATTGCAAATGTTCTTGCCTCATGTGGCGGTGACCCAATAAAAATTGCCTATGCGCTGCAAAAAGCGGCGAATACCGTAGGAATTGATTTTTTGGGAGGATATTCCGCTCTTGTTCAAAAAGGTTTTTCGGCAGGGGATATAGAGCTTATAAATTCCATTCCGCAGGCGCTTAGCGAAACGTCTAATATATGTTCATCAATCAATATCGGCTCTACAAAAGCGGGTATAAATATGGACGCAGTAGCGCTAATGGGTAAAATAATAAGACAGACGGCGGAACTGACAGCAGACAGGGACTGTATAGGCGCCGCAAAGCTTGTTGTGTTCTGTAACGCTCCTGATGACAATCCGTTTATGGCAGGCGCATTTCACGGTATGGGTGAGGCTGATACTGTCATAAATGTAGGCGTATCGGGCCCCGGTGTCGTACGCGCGGCGGTTGCCAAATATCCAAATGCAACTATAAGCGAAATAGCAGATGTAATTAAACGTACAGCCTATAAGATAACCCGCACAGGGCAACTCGTGGGAACAGAGGCATCGAAACGTTTGGGCGTACCTTTTGGTATAGTTGATTTGTCACTTGCCCCAACTCCTGCGATAGGAGACAGTGTTGCGCATATTTTGGAAGAAATGGGACTTGAAACTTGCGGGGGATACGGCACAACAGCTTGCCTTGCTATGCTTAATGATGCGGTTAAAAAAGGCGGCGTAATGGCGTCTTCCCGTGTTGGCGGGCTGTCAGGCGCATTTATTCCTGTATCCGAAGACGCAGGTATGATTTCGGCGGCTGAACGTGGAATACTTACGCTCCAAAAACTTGAAGCTATGACGGCTGTATGTTCGGTAGGTCTTGATATGATAGCTATTCCGGGGGATACGTCAGCAGATATAATTTCCGGAATAATAGCTGACGAGGCGGCTATTGGTATGGTAAATTCAAAGACGACAGCGGTAAGAATTATTCCGGCTATCGGCAAAAAACAGGGTGATACGCTGAACTTTGGCGGACTACTCGGCTATTGTCCTATTATGAAGGTAAACGAGGGTTCTCCAATGAAGTTTATTTCCCGTGGAGGTCAAATACCTGCGCCAATGCAAGCTCTTAAAAACTAAGAATTTAATATAAAATATTAAAACCCACACTGTTTTTCGGTGTGGGTTACAGTATGTCAAAAAAAGGTATAGCCATTCTTCATAATGACGAAGTCTATAAAAGTTTTACTCAATTTTTTTCAAAAAATTGCGGTTCTTAGGCAGAGCCTAAGACGTTTTCCGCAGAAAACGGAAGGCTTTTGCCTGTAAGTATATTTTTGACGGTCTGAAACCCACACTGTTTTTCGGTGTGGGTTAGTTTTGTATGTTATTAATCTATAAAAAATACTATAATGCCTAAAATTGAAACAATTAAAGAAAATATACCACCAATTCTTACGCTGATTTTGTAAAGGTCAGACGGTTCGCTGTCAGAATTATTTTTCCAGCTCTCTGTTAAGTTATAAAAAGCAGTAGGTGAAATTACCATAATCAAACCAACAATCAAAATTATTATACTGCCAAACAATAACATAAAATTCCTCCCAAGAAAAATTCAGACTATTATCGATAACCATTATTTCATATATAATATAGTTTATGCTGTTAAAAAATAACTACTGCTAAAACATAATCGGTGATAGTCATATATTTTATATGGTTAAAAATTTTCAGTTTACAAGTTCGTCAGCAAGCGTATCTATTTGCGCAATACTTTCGTCGTTTAGTGTTGATATGATTGTTACAGTATTGTTGCAGTAATTTAAGTCTTTGCATTGTTCAAGTGATTTTTGCATACATTTTGTTGCGGTAATCGCCCAAGAACCGTTTTCCATAAATGCAACTGTTCTGTTACGGAAGTTTCTGTCTATGAGGTGGTCAATAAATGCTTTCATCGGTGGGAACATCGTACAGTTGTATGTGCTTGACGCAAAAACAGTAGAAGTTAATTTGAATGCGTTGGAAACAGCCTCAGCCATATCACATCTGCACAAGTCCATAAGTATAACTTCTTCGCAACCCTTTTCTTTTAGTTTTTTTGCCAATAATTCGGCGCCGGCCTTTGTATTGCCGTAAATTGAGGCGTATGCAACAAGGACACCTTTGTTTTCGGGTATATAAGATGACCATATATTATATAAATTGATATAATGCTCAATATTCTCATTTAAAACAGGTCCATGCAGAGAACAAATTGTTTTTACATCAAAATTGGAAACTTTTTTCAAAATTGCCTGTACTTGTGAGCCAAATTTACCGACAATGCCTATATAGTATCGTCTTGCCTCATCGTCCCATTTTTCGTCAGTATCGTATGCGCCGAATTTTCCGAAAGCGTCAGCGGAGAATAAAACTTTTTCGGTGGATTCGTATGTCAATATAACTTCCGGCCAATGTACCATAGGCGCATTGACAAAATTAAGTGTGTGTTCGCCTAAATTAAGCGTATCGCCTTCACCTACAACAATTCTTCTGTCAGCATAATCTGTGCCAAAAAAGTTTTGCATCATAACAAAGGCTTTTGCGGAAGAAACGATTGTTGTTTCAGGATATATTTTCATAAAATCCGCAATATTTGCTGAGTGGTCAGGCTCCATATGTTGAATGACAAGATAGTCAGGATTGCGTCCTTCAAAAGCTGTCTTTATATTTTTAAGCCATTCTTCGCCAAAGTTTTTATCAACAGTATCCATAACTGCAATTTTTTCATCGATAATTACATAGGAATTATAACACATACCATTAGGTACATAATATTGACTTTCAAATAAATCGATATTTTTGTCATTAACACCAACATATTTAATATTTTGCGAAATAAACATTTTTTTCTCCTTTTCTTTATCTACTTATTTACATTACCCATTATAACTTAAAATACTAAAAAATCAAAGTAAAATTTATATATATATCAAACAAAATTATATTTAAAAATATAAATATTTTTAAATATATTGGCAAAGTATACCATAAATTTATATTTTTTATAAGTAATTTTTGAAAATACAGTGTAGGAAATTTATTTGGATATAAAAAAAGAGGCTTGCCACCGAGGAAAACCCCGATAACAAGCCGATTGCTGTAAAACAAATAATTATCTCTTTGAGAATTGTGGAGCGCGACGCGCAGCTTTAAGACCGTATTTTTTACGTTCTTTCATTCTTGGGTCACGTGTTAGGAATCCTGCTCTCTTTAATAGAGGACGCATTTCATCGCTGTGTAGTAGTAGCGCTCTTGATATACCGTGACGGATAGCGCCTGCTTGACCACTAACACCACCACCTGCAACTGTACAAACAATGTCAAAACGACCTAGTGTGTTTGTTAGTTCCAATGGTTGATTAACGATTAGTTTTAGTGTATCTAGACCAAAGTAATCGTCTATATCTCTACCGTTTATTGTTATTTTACCTGTACCTGCGTACAATCTTACTCTTGCAACAGAGCTTTTTCTACGACCTGTACCGTAGTAGTATGGTTTACTCTCGTACATATTTGTGTCCTCCTCTCATTATTTCTCCCATGCTACCGGCATTTGTGCAGCATGGTTGTGTTCAGCGCCTGCAAATACTCTGCAACGAGTCATTGCTTTGCGGCCTATTGTGTTGTCAGGAATCATACCTTTGATAGCTACTGTCATAGCTCTCTCCGGATTTTTTTCCATTAGTGTTGAGTATTTAACTTCTTTTAGTCCGCCTACCCAACCTGAGTGGTGACGATACATTTTTTGTTCACCTTTGTTACCTGTCAAAATAGCTTTGTCGCAGTTTATAACGATAACGTGGTCGCCACAGTCAACGTGTGGTGTAAATGTAGGTTTATGTTTACCACGAAGTAACATAGCAGCTTTTGCAGCTGTACGGCCAAGTGGTTTGTTAGCAGCGTCAAGAATGTACCATGTACGCTTAACATTTGCTGGTTTTTCCATAAATGTTGCCATATTGTTTTTCCTCCTAAGATATTTTTCTTCTTTAATTGTGCCATTTATTAAGAATGTGGCACGAAGTGACATTTCATATTATAGCATAAAAAAATCCACTGTCAACACATTTTTTTTGTTTTTTTAATATATCACACAATATCTTTAAATATCTCTTATTTTCTTTGTTTTTCTCTGTTTTCCTAATTTTCTAATTTTATTTTTTATATGAATAGTAAAAGATTAAATTAAACAGAGTAAGAATTAAATATTCTTATATAATTTAAATAGTTAATAAAATATATTGATTTAAATCTTATAATTAAAATATCTATTATTTTGTTTTTTATGGTTATAATATTAGAAGACATCTTTGCGTATGACAAAATAAAAAGTAAAGGAAGTGTTATTAATATGAAAACCTATAAATTATTTGAAATGTTGCACGAGCAGCCTGACGGTTATGTCAATGAGTTATTGGACAGCGATGAGGTCGTGTCCTCAACAGGCTATACAGGACTTACGCCAAGCGCAGTTTTAAATGATGAAGTAGCGGATAATTATAATGACATATATAATTATCCTTATTTTTCCGATAATAATAACAGTATCAACAAATACCCGAAAACAAAGAAATAGAAGTCTTTTAATATGCAAGAGATTATATATGCTCTTGCATATTTTTGTGCAAGATACTTAAAATATCAATTTACATATTTGTAGATTAAGAAATTTTATATAAAGTTTAAAATACAAATCCATAAAAAATGAATTTAAAATCAGAAAACTTGCAAAATACCGTAAAAGTACTTGATTTATTAATTGTGGTTTGTTATTATTTAATTTGGATAATAATTTAATAGCGAAATGATAAATGTGCGAATGGATAGATAGGAGATATTTATGAAATATGACCTTTTAAAGCAATTACAGGAATTAATGCATACATTTTCAAAAGGACAAAGACTTATTGCTACATATATATTGCAACACTACGAAAAAGCGGCGTTTATGACAGCCGCAAAACTGGGTGAAACGGTTGGGGTGAGCGAATCGACAGTTGTTCGTTTTGCAATAGAAGTAGGTTTTGACGGTTATCCACAGCTACAAAAGAATTTACAGGAGCTTATAAGAAACAGGCTGACCTCTATACAACGTATGGAGATAATGAATGAGCAACTCAGTTCTTCTGAAATCCTCTCACGTGTGCTTACACTTGATGCGGAAAAAATTAAAAGAACACTTGAAGAAATAAACAGGGATAGTTTTGCAAATGCGGTTGAAACAATAATCAACGCAAATAATCACTATATAATCGGTATAAGAAGTTCCAATTCTTTGTGCGGGTTTTTGGCTTTCTATTTTAATCATATTTTCCCTAATGTACGCACAATAGGTACTACAAGCAGCAGTGAAGTATTTGAACAGCTTATAAGAATAAAAGAAGATGATGTGTTGATTGCCATAACTTTCCCAAGATACTCCCAAAGAACACTAAAAGCGGCGCAGTTTGCAAAAAAACGGGGAGCTACTGTTATTGCCATTACAGATTCTGAATCGGCGCCGCTTGCGCAAATAGCCAATATAACACTTGTGGCAAAGAGTGATATGGCATCTTTTGTAGATTCTCTTGTTGCGCCAATGAGCCTTATCAATGCGCTTATTGTTGCAATAGGTAATCAAAAAAAGAGCGAGATAGCGAAGTCTTATGAGGCGCTCGAAAAAATATGGGACGAATACAATGTATATGAAAGAAATAACGAGGAACACGTAAATGTCTAAAAAATTAATAGTAGTCGGCGGTGGCGCGGCAGGGCTAATGGCGGCATGCGCCGCATCAAAGAACGGTTTGGAAACTGTTTTGATAGAGCATTCAGGCAAACTTGGTAAAAAGCTTGCAATTACAGGTAAGGGGAGATGTAATGTAACGAATAATTCTTCGCCGGAAAACATATTAAAAAATACCCTTACAAACAAAAAGTTTTTATACAGCAGTATATATGGATATACGCCCGATGATGTAATGAATTTTTTTGAGGAACTTGGCGTACCGTTAAAAACCGAACGGGGAAACAGAGTTTTTCCACTGTCAGACAGGGCAAGCGATGTTGTAAACGCGCTTGTAAGCACTGCCAAAAAATATCATACCGACATAATTTTTGACAGTGTTGAGGAACTGATTACAGAAACAACCGATGGGGGAGAGCAGAGAGTAAAAGGAGTAGCGCTGAAAAACGGTGAAGAAATTTTGGCGGATTATGTACTTATAGCCACAGGTGGAAAAAGCTATCCTGTCACCGGAAGTACGGGTAAGGGATATAATCTTGCAAAAAGCGTAGGTCATACCATAACGCCGCTTCGTCCGTCACTGATACCGATATGCTGTAAAGAAGACTATTGTTGCGATATGATGGGGCTGTCACTGAAAAACGTGGTTTTGTCGCTTTGGGAAAACGGAAAAAAGAAACCTGTATACAGTGAAATAGGAGAAATGCTCTTTACTCATTTTGGGGTATCGGGTCCGCTCGTGTTATCAGCATCGTCATATATGCAAAAACCTGTCGATACATATAAATTGACAATAGATTTAAAGCCGGCGCTAGATAACGAAAAACTTGATACACGTATTTTGCGTGACTTTGCAGATAATATTAATAAGTCGCTTTCAAATGTATTGGGACTGTTGTTGCCGAGAGCTATGATAATTCCTGTTATAAATCTATCCGACTTGACATCTGATATAAAAATTAATACAATAACAAAGGAACAACGTCAAAATCTTGTCAATGTAATCAAGAATTTTCCGCTTACGCCTGTCGGTTTTCGACCAATAGAGGAGGCGATTGTTACAGGGGGTGGCGTGGAAGTAAAAGAGATTGATCCGACAACAATGATGTCCAAACTATGCAAAAACCTGTATTTTGCAGGTGAAGTAATTGATGTAGACGCATTTACAGGCGGATATAATTTGCAAATAGCATTTTCAACAGCGGTAAATGCAGTAAATTCTATGATATATGATTAATTTGGGGGAATAGTTATGTTTTCAGTTGCACTGGACGGACCGGCAGGGGCTGGCAAAAGCACAATAGCAAAAGAAATAGCGAAGAAATTTCAAATAATTCACGTTGATACAGGCGCTATGTATAGAGCGATAGCGCTGTATTTTATAAAGCATAATATTGATACAAAGGATATAAATTCTATTGTACCAAAACTTGACAGTATAAAAATTTCCATAAATTTTACAGAGCAAGGACAGAGAATATACATAAATAATGAGGATATTACAGATGATATTCGTACGGCAGAAGTATCAATGGGAGCGTCTAATGTATCGGCTATTCCTGAGGTACGCGCCTTTTTACTTGATACGCAAAGAGACCTTGCAAAGCACAACAGTGTTATAATGGACGGCAGAGATATAGGCACTGTAATTTTGCCTGACGCAACAGTAAAAATATTCCTGACAGCAAAAGCGGAAGTCCGAGCAACCCGCAGACTGAAAGAATATCAGGAAAAAGATGAGAATGTATCGTTTGAAGAAGTGCTGAGAGATGTTATAAAACGTGATGAAAACGATTCATCTCGCGCAACAGCGCCGCTAAAACAAGCAGACGACGCTTTTCTTGTTGATACAAGTGATATGGATTTTAACCAATCCGTAGAATATATATCAAACATAATCAAAGAAAGGACGCAAAAGTAAATGGGTGGTATGTATTGGTTTGCTTTTTGGGTTTCAAAAATTTTTTATGCGGTATTTTTCCGTATAGAATACATAAATCGTGAGAATGTACCGCTTACGGGTGGATATATTATTGCGCCAAACCATAGGGGGTTGAGCGATATTTTGTTTATATCGCATGGTATACCGAAACGCCCTGTAACATATATGGGTAAAAAAGAACTTTTTGAAAATAAATTTGCAAATTGGTTTTTCAGAAAATGCGGGGCTTTGCCGATAAGCCGTGGTGACGGTGATGTGAATGCCCTCAATCCTTTTATAGATAAAATAAAACAAGGAAATTTGGTGGGAATTTTTCCTGAGGGAACTCGTGGCAAGAATATCCGTCCTGCGCGAGGAAAGTCTGGCACAGCGCTTGTGGCAAAACAGTCGCACTGCGGAGTTATCCCCTGCGCAATAATATATGAGGGAGGTTTGCGTCCCTTTAAGAAAATAAAAGTATCTTATGGTGAGCCTATAAGTTATGAAGAATTATTTGCCGATGAGGAAAGTGCGGCGGCGCTTAAAAGAGCAACAAAGAAAATAATGGAAGGCATAAATATACTTATGGATAAGGAGGGAGTACCGGTTGCCGAAAGTAATAGTCGCTAAGACAGCGGGATTTTGCGGAGGAGTACGTAAAGCGGTAGAAACAGCTTTTGACAGCGCAAAAAAAATAAAGCCACTTTATATTATGGGAGAGCTTGTTCATAATCCTATTGTAAACTATGAGCTTGAAAGCCTTGGCGTTGTTCGTAATGACGATATGGAAACTTTACGCAAGGGTGATACGTTGCTTTTGCGCGCGCATGGCGTAACAGAGAAAACTTATACGGATTTGAGAGACAAAAACATTAATTATATAGATACAACCTGTGTCTTTGTAAAAAAAGTGCATAGTATTGTGGCAAGTATTGATGAAAATGCAAATGTGCTTTTGGCGGGTGACAGTACTCACCCTGAGGTTATCGGTATAATAGGTCACTGTAAAAATAAGGTAGTTTGCTTTAAAACCGTAGAAGAACTGGAAAAAATTATAGAAAATGATGATAAATATATCAAAAATCCTACTGTTTTAGTAGCCCAAACTACTTTTAATGTAGAAGAATGGAAGAAATCTGAAAAATTATTAAAAAAACTATGTACAAATGCAATTATTTTTGATACAATATGTAAAGCGACTGTTGTTAGACAACAAGAAGCATTGGAGTTATCCAGTAAATGTGATTTAATGATTGTGATTGGTGGAAAGAATAGTTCTAACACCCAGAAACTCTTTAAGATTTGTCAACAAAACTGTCGTACATATTTGGTTGAAAATATAGATGATATAAGTAATATTGATACTTGTAGCATTAACGACCAAACTATTATTGGAATTACAGCAGGTGCATCGACGCCTGATTGTATAATTAAGGAGGTTCAAAAATCCATGAGCAATTTGGATAACATTACTAATGAAATGAGCTTTGAAGAGATGCTAAACGAATCCTTCAAAAGTGTACATAATGGAGAGAGGGTTACAGCAACAGTTATTAAAGTTAAAGATAACGAAATACTTGTTGACTGCGGTGTAAAATATGCTTGTTATGTACCATTGAACGAATTGACAGATGACCCAAGTCTAAAACCAAGCGATATTGTTAAAACAGGTGACGAGGTAGAACTAATCGCTGTTAGAGTAAACGATGTAGAAGGTACAATAATGCTTTCTAAAAAGAGACTTGATGCAGTCGCAGGCTTTGAAAGAGTTATGAATGCAGCAGAAACAGGCGAAGTACTGACAGGTCGTGTAATCGAAGTTATCAAAGGCGGTGTTCTTGTTTTGACAAACGGAGTAAAAGTATTTGTTCCGGCAAGTCAAACAGGTGTTGCCCGCAATGGTGACCTAAATTCTATTGTAAACACAGAAGTAACATTCAAAATTCTTGAAACAAACCGTCAACGCCGTCGCGCTATCGGCTCAATCGCTGTTCTAAAACGTGAAGAACGTCGTGAGCAGGCAGAAAAAGTATGGGCTGATATAACTGTTGGTAAAGAATACACAGGTAAAGTTAAGAGCATTACAAACTTTGGCGTATTCGTTGATATCGGTGGAGTAGATGGCAGAATAGCTCTACCTGACCTAACATGGCTACGTGTTAAACACCCATCAGAAGTTGTTAGTGTCGGTGACGAAATAACAGTTACAGTAAAAGATATCAATGAAGCTGACAAGAAGATTTCTCTAAGCTACAAAAAAGATGAAGAAAATCCATGGGAAAAAATCAGAACAATGTATAGCGTTGGTGATACAGTTAGCGTAAAAGTTATCTCATTGACAGCTTTCGGCGCATTTGCTGAAATTATTCCGGGTGTTGATGGTCTAATCCACATTTCACAAATATCAAAAGAGCATGTTGAAAAAGTTAGCGACAAGCTACACGTTGGTGATGTTGTAGAAGCTAAAATCACAGAGCTTGATTTTGATAAGAAACGCGCAAGCCTATCAATGAAAGCTCTTTTGGAAGATGCTGAGGAATCAGTAGAAGAAACAACAGAAGAAGTTACAGAATAATTTAATGTTATTTTGACAAATATAAAAGAGATGTGCAAAGTTTTGCATATCTCTTTTTTGTCTTTTTCACTTTTTCTTTACATTGCAAATAAAAAGTGATTATGATATACTGTTATCAGTGCCTTAAAGTTATAAATATTGCTTTTTACACTTATTATATTTATATGTTTGATATATAAATTTTGGTAATAATTTAATTGGAGGAAAATATTTATGGAGAAAGTATTGGATAAGTTTTTGAGATATGTAAAAATTGATACCGAGTCACAGGATAATGTTGAGACAATACCCAGCACGCAAAAGCAATTTAATCTTGCAAAATTATTGGTTCTGGAATTGAAAGCAATGGGCGCTGAAAATGTAAATCTTGATGAGAATTGCTATGTTACGGCAGAAATTCCGTCAACAGTTGATTATGAGACACCTACGCTTGCTTTTATTTCACATATGGATACAAGCCCTGCTATCAGTGGCGCAAACGTTAATCCGCAATATGTGGAAAACTATGACGGACAGGATATAGTTTTGAACAAAGAGAAAAATATTGTGTTAAAAACTTCCGAGTATCCGTCTCTGCTTAACTATATCGGTCAAGACTTAATAACAACAGACGGTACAACATTACTTGGCGCTGATGACAAGGCGGGCGTTGCGGAGATAATGACATTTGCCGAAGAAATACTAAATAACAAAGATATTAAGCACGGAAAAATTAAAATTGCATTTACCCCTGACGAAGAAGTTGGACGTGGCGTAGACAAATTTCCTATCGAAAATTTTGGCGCTGACTATGCCTATACAGTTGATGGTGGGGCGCTTGGTGAAATAGAGTACGAAAACTTTAATGCGGCAGGCACGGTTATTACAATTAACGGTACGAGCATACACCCCGGCAGCGCAAAAAATATGATGAAGAATGCAATACTTATTGCTATGGAGCTACACAGTTTGTTGCCCGTTCACCAAAGACCTGAATCAACAGAGGGTTATGAGGGATTTTATCACCTTGATACAATTAACGGCAGTGTTGAAACAGCTACTATGGAGTATATTATCCGTGACCATGATATGAAACTTTTTGAGAAGAAAAAAGAGTTTATGCAAAACGCCTGCGAATTTATAAATACAAAATACGGTGAAAATACAGCAGTGCTTAAAATGAGTGACAGCTACTACAATATGAAAGAAAAAGTAGAACCGTGTATGCACCTTATCGACAATGCAAAACTTGCTATGGAAAAATTGGGTATTGAGCCTATTATTTCACCTATCCGTGGCGGAACAGACGGCGCAAGACTGTCGTTTATGGGACTACCTTGTCCAAACCTATGCACAGGCGGACACAATTTCCATGGTAAATATGAGTATGTATGCGTAAATTCTATGGAAAAAGTGACACAATTACTGAAAGAAATCATAATAATATATGCAGCTGAAAAATAATAATATAAATAAAGTAATTACAAAGATTGATAAGGGGGGACGGGAATTGTATAGATATAAAGGAAAGAACCCTTTTTTGATTTTTGTAAGCGATATGGTAATCAGATACAGAAAACATAATGTAGCGCTATCGGCGGCTGCGCTGACATATTATTTTACTTTCGCATTTTTCCCGTTTTTAATCTTTACGAATAACTTGCTCGGTTTCCTTAAAATATCGCCTGAAATGGTAATGCAATATTCAGCTTTTATACCAAAAGATGTTTTGGATATAATCGCAACATATTTAGACTATATTTCATCGGTTAAGTCATCATCACTACTTGTTTTCGGTTTGGCTTTTTCTTTGTATATACCGTTTCGCGCGGTAAATTCACTTATAAAGGTTATTTGTATAGCTTATGATACGGAGGATAAGCGTTCGCTTATACACAGGATACTTATAGTAATTATATTGGGTATAGGCGTTATTGCTTCTGTACTAGGCTCACTGATAGTAAACATTGTGGGAAGAACATTGCTCGAAGCAGTACGGGTATTTATACCGATACCTATGGTGTCGATAGAGTTATGGGAATTTTATAAAGTTCTTATTATGACGGTGCTGTTGTTTGTTGTGCTGTTAATGCTCTATCTTATTGCGCCAAGTACCGTGGTACATTTGAAAGAGGCTTTGCCGGGAGCTATAATATCGTTGGGCTGTTGGCTTATATATTCACGTATTTTTGCGGCTTATGTAAATAATTTTGCCAATTATTCGCTTATTTATGGTTCGATAGGAGCTGTAATTGTGTTAATTATCTGGCTTTATTGCGCATCGCTTACTCTTGTTTTGGGCGCAGAACTGAATGCGCAACTCAAATATATGAGAAAAATGAAAAAATAGAGGTATTTTTATGGCAGAAAGGGAACTTATAAAAATTAGCGGAACAGTTGAAGACATTATTTTTTATAACGAAGATACAGGCTTTATTGTGCTAAACGTAAGCGTTAATGATGACCTGCAAACAGTAGTTGGCGAAACCACGCTTGTTAATGAGGGTGAGGAAATTTGCGCTACGGGTTTTTATACATCTCACCCAACATACGGCTCGCAATTTAAGGCGCAGATTATAGAAAAAACACTGCCTTCAACAGCTAATGCTATATTAAAATATCTTTCATCAGGGGCAATAAAGGGAATAGGCCCTGTATATGCAAAAAAGATAGTCGCAACTTTTGGCAATAAGACAATGGATATAATAGAAAACAGTCCGGAAAGATTGACGGAGATAGAGGGAATAACAGTCAAAAAGGCGCAAAAGATTTTTGAGGAGTACAGAAAGATATATGGTGTGCGTACTCTTATGATATTTTTGACAGGCTTGGGACTTCTCCCCGCAACAGCCATAAAAGTGTGGAAAATTTATGGAAATGATGCGGAAAATATTATAAGACAAAACCCATACATACTGTGTTGTAACGATTTTGATATTGATTTTAATACAGCCGATGAAATTGCCGGCAAAATGGGTATGGCTTATGATAATATCAATCGTATAGAGGCAGGCATTGTATATATTTTGCGACACAACAGTAATAATGGTCATACTTGCTTGCCGTATAACAAACTTGTGTCGCTTGCGTGTGAATTTCTGGAAGTAGGGCAGGATATTGTTGAAGATATCTGTGTTAAACTCTGTGAATGCAGAACTGTTATAAAGTATAACGACGGACAGACAGATTATTTATATATTGTTGAACTATATAATGCGGAAAGCTATGTTGCGGGAAGACTGTCACTTATGATGCAATTACAGGATAATGAAAGTAATGTTGATGTTTCAAAACAAATAGAAGACATAGAAAAATATAACAATATTACGTATGACAGCTTACAAAAAAAGGCTATAACAGAGGCTGTCAATAACAATGTGTTTATACTTACAGGAGGTCCCGGTACGGGTAAGACAACCACGCTTAACGGAATACTTACGGTTCTTGAAAATATGGGGCAGAAAGTGGCGCTTGTCGCCCCAACGGGACGCGCCGCGCAAAGAATGTCGGAAGTTACGGGAAGAACAGCAAAGACAATACACAGACTTCTTGAAGTAGAACCCGCAAAGGAAACATTGACATTTAAACATAATGAAAAAAATCCGCTCAAATACGATGTGATAATTATTGATGAAATGTCAATGGTAGATACGGTTATTTTGAGTAATTTGCTGTGTGGAATTAAGCTGTCTGCAAAGCTTATTATGGTAGGGGACAGTGACCAGTTGCCGTCCGTATCCGCCGGCAATATACTGAAAGATTTAATTGACAGTGACGTAATACCTATGGTTCATTTATCCACGGTATTCAGACAGGCGGCGCAGAGCTTAATTGTTACAAATGCGCATAAAATAGTTGAGGGAAAACTACCGGATTTATCTATAAAAAACAATGACTTTTTCTTTTTGAGGAGAAGTAACGCGCAAGATTTGCAACAACTTGTAGTCGATTTATGTAAAACCCGTTTGCCGAATACATATAAATATTCTCCGCTATGGGATATACAGGTAATAGTACCGACAAAGAAAGGCCCTATCGGAACATTTGAACTCAATAAATGTTTGCAGTCTGCGTTAAATCCTGCTGATAAGAATAAGAGTGAAGTTTCATATATTGGCAGAACGTACCGAGAAGGTGACAAGGTTATGCAGATACGCAATAATTATGATATTATATGCAAAAACGATAGTGGCGAAGAAAGTATGGGCGTGTTTAACGGTGATATAGGAATAGTGGAAAAAATAAACCCAACGGAAAAATATATACGTATTCGATTTGATGACAGAGTTGCAGATTTGAGCTTTGATAACTTAGACCAAATAGAGCTTGCCTATGCGATTACTGTACATAAAAGTCAGGGTAGCGAGTTTGAAGCGGTAATAATGCCACTGCTTACAAAACATAGGTTACTTCATTACCGAAACTTACTGTATACAGCGGTTACCCGCGCAAAAAAACTGCTGGTAATGGCAGGAAATACGGAAGTTGTTGCGGAAATGGTAGCAAATAACAGACGTACGCTGAGATATACAAACTTAAAAGAGATGTTAAAAGAGTGTTTAAATATTGAATAAAGATTTTTTACATAATATAAAGTTTACAGCCCTCGATATACTTTTCCCCAGAAGATGTATTTTTTGTGAAAAACTATTACAGCATACGCAAAGCGGTTGTTGCGATAGTTGTAAAAAAGAATATTTATTGACAGAAAACGACAATTTGACAGTATACAATGACATAAAAATTTACAGTAGTTATAAGTATACAAAAAATGTAAAAAAGTCTATATATAAATATAAATTTAAAGGTGAAAAAAGTTTAAGCTTGCCTTTCGCCCAAGAAATGATAAATACACTCAAAAGTCTGGGATATAATAATAAAAGTTTTGACAATATTGTCTATGTTCCTTTGCCATATGAAAGGGAAAAACGCAGAGGATATAATCAGGCAAAGCTACTTGCAGAGCATATATCAAAATATTTTGACATACCGTTAAGCAGTGGCGGTCTTGTTCGTGAAAGTATTCATTTACAGCACGAATTACGAATGAGTATGAGGCTTAAACAAGAAAAAGCAGGGTTTAATATTGATAAGAATGTAAATATAAAAGACAATATTTTACTCATAGATGATATTGTTACAACCGGCGCAACTATTGCGAATTGCGTCAATTTACTTAAAGGTAATGGCGCAAAAAATGTTGTGGTTATGACATTTGCAAAAACTTGTTAATATTTCATTAAATGTAATAATATATTTTGACAAACAATATAAAAACGTGATAAAATAAATGTATAATGTATTTATATTGCGCAGATTTGAATTTGTGAGAAAGACTTAATTATAGTATTGGATAAATAAAAGATATAAAAAAAGGGGATAAAAGAATGATAGGCATAGGCAGTGATATTGGTATAGATTTGGGAACAGCGTCTACTATAATATATGTTAGCGGTAAAGGTATTGTTTTGCAAGAACCGTCAATAGTTGCGATAGATAACAGAACAGATAAAGTTATTGCCGTAGGCTCAGAGGCGAAAGCAATGCTCGGAAGAACAGCGAATGCAATTCGTGTTGTGCAACCGTTAAAAGACGGTGTTATATCCGATGACAGAGTTACAGGACAAATGCTGAAAATTTTTCTTAAAAAAATAAATCCAAACAAGATTTTCAAACCCCGTATATGTGTTTGCATACCGTCAAAAATAACAAAAGTTCAACGCCGTTCGGTAGTTGATACCGTTATGTCAATAGGCGCAAGAAATGTATTTTTGATAGAAGAACCTGTTGCGGCGGCTATCGGTTCCGGTATAGATATTTCGAAAGCAAGCGGTATAGCTGTTCTTGATATGGGTGGTGGTACTACTGATATAGCCGTACTTTCTATGAATGGTATAGTTTGCAAAGATTCTATTGCCATTGCGGGTAATACATTCAACGAAACAATAATCCGTCATATTAAAGAAACATACTCAGTGGATATCGGTGAAAACAGCGCTGATATTTTAAAGCGGGAAATAGCTTATGTAGCGTCGGAAACTATATCCCAACCACGTGAAGAAAAACGGTTTGAGATAAAAGGACAGGGACAAGGCGGTTCTGAAAAGTTACCGCAAAGTATAGTGGTACGTAGCAGTGAACTTGCAGAGGTTTTGCGTGATGATTGTGAAAAAATTATTACAGTTTTGCAATCTGTACTTAAAAACACACCTCCGGAACTTGTTGCCGATATCAGCAGAAACGGTTTGTTGATGACAGGTGGCGGTTCTATGCTTGAAGGTTTGGACGAACTACTTACAGAACGTATAGGATTTAAGGCTTACCGTTCACCTAATCCGATAGATGCAGTTGCGATTGGTACAGGTGAATCCTTTAAGTATAATAAAAAACTTCTTGATGGTTATAGCGGATATTCACGTAGTTAATCATTATTATAAACTTAGCTTCCTTTTACGTATAATTAAAAGGGAGTTAATTTTATATGAGCTATTGTATATCTTGTAAAAACATTGACTTTTTTTAAAAAAAATGTAACAATATATTTATTGCAGAAGATTAAGCTATGTGTTTTTACAAAGAAATTTTGTAATTCCATATACACTTTGGGGGGAAACAATATGGCAAAAAAAGAAGACAAAAAACAGTCAAAAGAAGACAAAAAACAAAAGAAACAGAAAAAACAAAAGGCTGTAAGAAAAAAAGTACTGCGCAGCGAGTATGAAAAACAAAAAAATCAAAAAATAAATTCACTTTTAGGTGTGCCAATAGATGATGAAACAGGTTTTGAAAATAAGGACAAAGAACCTAAGAGTCTTTGGGAAAAACTCTTTAAAGATGATGAAAAAGAACTTGGTTTCCGTAGAAACAGACTTATGGTTATACGTGGAAACGAAAGCGATATAAGAGAAAGAAACAAGATAAAATTAAGTTTACCTATTGTGCTTTTGTCGGAAATATTATCGATTATTATTTTATGTATATATTTATTGGTAATTGCAAAAGTTGCGCCACCGACAAATGCAACTGATTTTATGAATATAATATTTGTTATTATTGCACATTTTATTACAACGGCAACACTTGTCGGCAATGATGTAAATTCAAATGGATTAAACTTTACACTTTATTCTACATCAATAGCCATTCTGCATTGGGTGGGCGCTTCGGTAATAATGTTTGTTATGAACAGTATGTATCAGCCAAGTATGTGGGGAGCGTTCTTCTTTCAACTGGTGCTGTTGCTCTTTGTAGTTACTCTTACTATTATTTTAAATATGTATAAAAGTACAATTATAAAAACAGATATTGGATATAGAAGCACAGTAACAGGTGAAACAAAGCAGGAAACAACAGAAGACAAAGATGTGGCAGATATTGGCGAAGACGAAACTGTAAATGTTGCTGACAGTACAACACAGGTTGTTGACGAAGAAGCTCTGTTATCTTAATTTTTTGATTAATAATTTTCATAGTCTTATAGCATAGGGAATTTTTAAAGTCATTGTAGAAAAAACAATAATTTTAAAAGTTCCCATAATAAATTTATTTAAAAATACAGGAAATAAAAAGTACTTGTATAAATTTATAAAAAATGATAGAATAGTATGTACTAATTTTAAGGCGGATTTTTTATAAAAAAAGCCTGATTACAGATGTTAATAATGATATTTATATAAAAAGAAAGGTAAAAAAGAATTATGCATTGGTCGGAAGAAATAGCAACCCAGATAATTAAGAATTCACCAAATAAAGAAGAATATGTATGCGCGGCGGGTATAAGCCCGTCAGGTTCTGTTCATATAGGTAATTTCAGAGATATAGCAACAAGTTACTTTGTATGTAGAGCGCTTAGAAAAATGGGTAAAAAAGCAAAACTTTTATTTTCATGGGACGAATATGACAGACTCCGTAAAGTTCCCGTAAACGTAGCTGAGATAACAGAAGGTTTTGAAAAATATATAGGCGTACCATACGCAGATGTTCCGGATCCATACGGCTGTTGCGAAAGTTATGCCAAACATTTTGAAAACGAATTTGAAAAATCACTTGCGCGTTTCGGTATAGAGGTAGATTTTCGTTATCAGGCGAAAGAATACCGCTCAGGTAGATATACAGAATATATAATCAAGGCGCTAAAAGAGAGAAAACAAATATTTGATATTTTGGATAGTTTCCGTACGCAAGAGGCAACTGCTGATGAGCGTGAGAACTATTACCCAATAAATATTTATTGCCCGCAATGTAAAAAAGACGAAACAAAAATTGTTTCTTTAAATGAAGATTGCACAAAGGCACACTTTGTATGTAAGTGTGGCTATGAGGGTGAATTTGATTTCACACAAAACTATAATTGCAAACTTGCATGGAAGATAGACTGGCCTATGCGCTGGAAGGTTGAGGGCGTAGACTTTGAGCCGGGCGGAAAAGACCACGCAAGCCCAACAGGAAGTTTCCAAACATCAAGAATTATCGCTGATAAGATTTTCGGGTACAAAGCTCCTATGTTCCAAGCTTATGAGTTTATAGGAATAAAAGGCACAACAGGTAAGATGTCAGGTTCATCGGGACTAAATCTTACACCTGAAACATTGCTGAAACTATATCAACCTGAACTTATTTTGTGGCTATATTCAAAGACAGAGCCAACAAAAGCATTTGACTTCTGTTTCAGTGATGAAATACTGCGTCAATATTTTGAGTATGACAAAATGCAGGCTCAAATATATGACGGAACAGCAAATGAATATATTGAAAGTATAATGTTCAATACAACAGTAAAAGACCGTAAGCCTGAGCTTGTACCAATGGCGCAGCTTGTTTCTTTCGGCTCGATAGTTGACTTTAATGCAGATATGCTGGAAACAATATTTACAAAGATAGGCACACCGTTTACAAAAGAGCAATTTGCAGAGAGACTTTCTCTTGCTAAATATTGGTTGGAACAATGTTCGCCTGAAAGTATGAACAAGCTGTTGACATACCATAACTGGAACTACTACGACACAATGACACAGGAAGAAAAAGATGAAATTGAACTTTTGCGTCAATATCTTGTAAAAGGTGAATTTAATCTTAACGAACTACAAACATTTTTGTACGATATTCCTTGTGATGTTCGTGGCGAAATGGACGACAAGACAAAGAAAGCCGTTCAAGGTAAATTCTTTAAGAACGTATATCAACTGACAATAGGAAAAGAGCGTGGCCCGCGTCTATATCTGTTCCTATACGCTATTGATAAAAATGCCATTGCAAATCTTCTTGATTTTAGCGGTGAGCGTGAAGAAATGCCAATAGTTGAAGAAGTAAATGAAGAAGAAATATTTGCGAATGATGTCGCACCAATCAAAGAAGAAATACAACTTGACGCTTTCCAAAAAATTGATATGAGAGTATGCAAAATAATCGCCTGCGAAGATGTCAAGAAGTCAAAGAATTTCCTAAAACTTACATTAAATGACGGTATTGGCACAAGGACAATTATGTCAACAATCAAAGGTGAATATACACCCGAAGAATTAATTGGCAAAAAGATAATTGTTATAGCAAACCTTGCTCCGCACAAATTCAGTGGCGTAATGAGCGAGGGTATGCTTATAGCCGCTACACACGACAGCTGTGGCTGTAAGGTTATATTTGTTGACGACAGTGTTCCTGAGGGTACGCCAATAGCATAATAATTAATATATTATAAAACAATAAAGATAAAGATAGCCTTCCAAAGTAGATTTTCTCTACAATGGAAGGCTGTTTTTGTTTAAAGTATGTATCCGCAAAGCAACTGTACAATGGGGATAGTTATTATCGACATCAAGGTTGTAAGCGTAAAATATTCTGTTGCGGTTTTGTTATCGCCGTTATATTGAATAATGGCGATACCTATTGATGCGGCGGCGGGGCAGGCGACTTGCAGAACAAGTATTTCTTTTATTATTGTCGACACAGGTATAAACATATATACAACAGCTACTATAATCGGGGCAAAAATCAGCTTGCCCAAAATAGTTTTATATAATTTTTTGTTTTTCAGTATTGAAAGTATATTCGATTGTGAAATAGATATGCCGGCAACAAGCATTGCAAGAGGCGTATTCATATTTGCAAGATGTTTTGATACCGAAAATAGCGGTTCGGGTAGTTTAATATTTAATACAAATAGGATAATTCCTATTAGCACAGAAATAATAGTTGGTGAAAACAATATTTGTTTAAGGCTTTCAGAAGAAAAATTGCCACGTATGACGGCTATTCCATAACTCCAAAACGTTATGTTGAAAACTATTACCATAATGGAGGCATAGAACACGCCTTCATTACCATAAATGCCGGCTGTAAGAGGTATTCCCATAAATCCCGCATTTGAAAAAGTTATAATCAATCTTTCAATTTTATTTTTTTCGTCTTTTCCGCAATACAGAAAAGAAAAAACAATAACTATTGCATAGGCAAGGAAAGAAAGTCCGAAAGTTATAAGTAAACTGTTCAGCTTTTCGGGAGTATAATCTATCTGAAAAGAATTTAGTATAAGCGCCGGCGTTATAATATTTATAAGCAGATATGAAAGTTCTTTGCTTGTTTTATCCGTAAATATATTTGTTTTTGCAAGAAAAAATCCGATAGCGATAAGTATTGCTATCACTAAAACTTGTATAATGGTTATCATATATAGACCCTCTGTATTTAATTTTGTTTTATATAAAATCAGAAAAGGGCGAAAATATCGCCCTAAAAAATTTTGAAAATGCTTTATAAGTACATAAAGCAAATATTTTATTTATATGCAATAAATTCGATTTCAACCAAAGCGCCTTTTGCAAGAGCCGAAACTTCTGTGGCGCTGCGTGCGGGATAGTCCGTATCACTGAAATACGAAGAATATACGCTGTTCATTTCTGCAAAACGTGAAATATCAGTAATAAACACAGTTGTTTTTACAACATCGTCCATTGTCATTCCGTTAGCTTCAAGTATATGTTTACCGTTTTCCATACATTGTGTGGTTTGCTCTGCCATTGTTGTGCCTTTTAGCTCGTTTGTGGCAGGGTCAATGGGTAGTTGTCCCGATGTATAAAGAAATCCGTTTACGCACACCGCCTGTGAATATGCGCCTATTGCCTTTGGCGCTGTATCTGTTGATATTATTTTCTTCATTGATTTTTAACCTTTCTATAATAACAGATTGTATTATTTTAAAATATGTTCTTTTATTTTATTCATAAGCATATCCAGCGCTACTAAGTTGTGTCCGCCTTCAAGCATTACTATATCGGCATATTTTCGGCTGGGTTGTACGTACTGTTCGTGCATTGGTTTTACAGTATCCATATATTGATTGATAACAGATGTAAGCGTTCTCCCGCGTTCTTCAACATCTCTCAAAATTCGTCTCAATATGCGTGTATCTGCGTCAGTATCAACAAAAATTTTAATATCCATTTGATTACGCAATTCTTCATTATCGAATATAAGTATACCTTCAACTACAATAACCTTATTGGGCTTCACTTTAACAGTTTCGTCTGTTCGGTTATGTATAGTGTAGTCATAGACAGGACAGTATACGGTTTTTCCGGAACGTAAATCTTTTAAATCTTGTATAAGCATATCAGTATCAAAAGAATCCGGGTGGTCATAATTAAGTTTTGTACGTTCTTCGTATGGCAAGTCATCGTGCCTTTTGTAATAATTATCATGATAAACTACACTGACGTTATCCTTAAACATTTCTTTAATTTTATTTGTAACGGTTGTTTTTCCGCAACCTGTACCGCCTGCGATACCTATAATCAATACATCATTCATAATTATTTGCTCTCCTGTCTGTTTTAATTATCTTTTTTTATTTATTATAGAAATATATATTATTCGCCACGTTCACGCACAATAATTTTTATCGGTGTATTTTTCAGACCAAAGTATTCTCTTATTTGATTTTCTAAATATCTTTGATAAGAGAAATGGAAAAGTTCGTGGTCATTGCAGAAGAATACAAAAGTAGGCGGGCATACGCCGGACTGCGTAACATAATAAATTTTCAGACGTTTACCTTTGTCTGACGGTGGCTGTACCCTTGCAGTAGAGTATGAAAGCATATCGTTAAGTTTACCTGTTGTTACACGCATATTGCATTGGTCATACACGTGTACGATATTTTCATACAGTTTATTTATTCTTTGCCCTGTAAGCGCTGATATAAACACAAAAGGAACATAAGACATAAATGCAAAATCTTTTTCAAGCTTTTGACGGAATTCGTCCATTGTTTTACCGTCTTTTTCCACTGCGTCCCATTTGTTTACGGCAACAACACAGCCCTTGCCTTGTTCGTGGGCATAGCCCGCTATTTTGCTGTCTTGCTCCGTAAAGCCTTCGGTTGCGTCTATTACAATAACCGCAATATCACATCTATCCACAGCCATATATGCGCGAAGCACGCTGTATTTTTCTATTGCGTCTTCTACTTTTGCCTTACGACGAATACCGGCGGTATCGATAAATGTGAATTTTCCAAATTCGTTAATAATCTCCGTGTCTGTACTGTCACGTGTCGTTCCCGCTATATTGGATACAATTACACGTTCTTTACCGCTTATTCTGTTTATAAGACTGCTTTTGCCAACGTTTGGCTTACCTATAACGGCAACTTTTATGTGGTCATCGTCCTCGTTATCGTTTTCGTCAAAAACAATGTGTTTAAAACATTCGTCAAGAAGGTCGCCTGTACCATGTCCGTGTACAGAAGATACTGCAACAAGGTCAGGAAGTCCCAAATTATAGAATTCATAAAAATCAGCAGGAACATCACCTACATTGTCACACTTATTTACTGCAACAACAATAGGTTTACCGCTTTTTAACAGCATATTTGCAATGTCGCTGTCGTTTGCTGTTACACCGCTCTTTAAGTCAACAACAAGAATTATAACATCTGCTGTGTCAATGGCAATTTCTGCTTGCGTACGCATTTGTGAAAGTATAATATCACCGCTTGTCGGTTCTATACCGCCTGTGTCAACAAGCATAAAGTCTTTGCCTCTCCATTGACAAGGGCTGTATATTCTGTCACGCGTAACGCCGGGGGTGTCTTTTACTATTGAGAGTCTTTGTCCTATTAATTTATTGAAAAGTGTTGATTTACCGACATTTGGTCTGCCGACAACTGCTATTAATGGTTTTGACATATATTTGCACCTCTTTCTGTATTAATTACTAAAATATTCTTTATTCGTCTCCAAGTATTCCGTGAATTAATTCGTATCCGTCTACTTCACGTACTCTTATAGGTATGTTAAGTTTATTTGACAGCCATTCTACATTGGTATCATCTAAGAATTTATCTGTTTCGTGTTTTAAAAGTACTTTTGCAAGCAGTAGTTCTTCGCCTAGGTTTTTGCCACGCAAACCGTATTCGAGGTCAGCCCCGCAAAGCAAACCGGTAACATTTACGGAACTGCCGAAAAGACGGTTTTCTATTGCGTATACATATACTTTTACATTCGGGAATTTTTCTTTCAGATTTTCAAATAATCCACGAAGTAGCGGAGCTGCGGCTGTACCACAGGCAATACTGACTTCCCTGCGCATATCGCTTGGTTCTAGGTATTCAAGTTCATCTAAGAAATCCCTGCGCTGTATAGCGAAGATTCCAACACCGTCTTCGAGTTGGTCAAAGTTTTCATAAAACTCTGCATCAGGAATAGGCTCATCGGCGATAATAAACATTTCATCGGCGGGGAAGGCTATTCTTGAACCGTGTTTTTTCAGCATTTCTTCGCCGAATTCCATAGCAATTTTTATATTTTCCCTTGCTCTCTCTTTGGTCATTGGTTCCAGTGGATACAGTCCGTCACGATGTTTTGTAAGTCCGACAGGTACAAGCGCCACTGTCTGCATATTCGGGTGTAGCTTTTCAAGGTCGTATAAACTTTTACGCATTTCTTCACCGTCATTGATATATGGACACAGCACAAGCTGTGTGTTTATTTTAATACCGCCGTCTGTAAGCATTTTAACATATTCAAGGCTCTTTGCGGCATTCGGATTTTTCAGCATCTTAACACGCAGTTCGGGATTTGTTGTATGAATGGATATATTGATTGGTTCAAGTTTCATTTTGATAATTCTCTTTATATCTTCTTCATTAACGTTTGTAAGTGTTACATAGCTACCGAACAAAAATGACATTCTGCTGTCATCATCTTTAAAATAAAGACTTTTACGAAGTCCTTTTGGTAACTGGTCGACAAAGCAAAACATACATTTGTTTTTGCAGGTATGTTGTCTGTCCATAAGGTAAGTTTCAAACTCTAATCCAAGGTCATCATACTCATCTTTTTTTATATTTAAGTTAACAGGTGAACCATTACGGCAAATATCAATGTTCAGGTTAAAATCTGTCATATAAAAGCGATAGTCAAGCACATCTTTTATATCATATCCGTTAATACTTTCTATAATGTCTCCGTCTTTTATTCCGTTTTTGTCAGCAATAGATTTGGGAATAACTTCTTTTATAACAACTGACACTTTTGCACCACCTTTTTTATAAAAATTCAGTTATATATATTTTAACACATATTTGTGGATATTTATACTATATTTTTAATTTTTTATATAAGTTAATACCGCAAAATTAAGCTTATCAATAATTGCGTGGTATTACTGTAATATTTTATCTTAACAAAAATAAAATATACTTTTACAATAAAAAAAGAGGGTAGATATTAATCTCCCTCTTGGTAAAACTTTTTTAGTTATTATGCTTCTTTAGCTACTTTAACAACCTCTTTACCTTTGTAGAATCCGCAATTACCGCAAACTCTGTGAGGCATTTTCAGTTCACCGCATTGTGTGCATCTTGAAAAAGCAGGTGTTTCAAGTTTCCATTGTGCACGTCTTTTATTTTTTCTCGCATGGGAAGTTTTACGTTTTGGTACTGCCATAGTTATTTCCTCCTAATAAACATTAATATTAAAATTTAGTCGTTTTCAAAAAATTTATCCAACGCTGCAAGTCTTGGGTCTGTTTCTCTTAAATCACAGTTGCAGTTTCCGTCATTAAGATTACACCCACACTTTGGACAAAGACCTTTACAATCTTCTTTACAAAGGAATTTATCGGGCAAGTCTGTTATAATGTCATTGGTAGCAAGCTCAACCAAATCAACAACACCAAGCGGTGCTTCGATAATATCATCATTGTCGTTATCGTTTAGCTTTCTTACAACAGTATGCTCTTCATTCTTCACAATGTCCTGTGTATAAGGGTTTAGACAGCGGTCACAATTTAAAAAAAGCGTATATTCGTAGGTAATGGTAAGAGTTACCACACCTGCGCGATTAGCTGCTTTTACTTTCATAACAATAGGGTTTTTTAATAGATGTTCGCCACGATACTTAGTACTGCTAAGGTCCACATCTGTCGTTACCACACTGACTTCACCTTCGCAGTCAAGCACTCTGCCAATATCAAAAATCATTATAAACCCCCGTTCACTGTCGATAAGCGGAAAAACGCATAATTACCCTTTTCCTGTCACGTAAAATATTATATCTTTTATACTACTGTTTGTCAAGGGAAATACAGTTTAAAATTGATTAAAAATAAATAACTTTTCTATAATAAATACATAAAATATAAAGATTTATCAAAATAATAAAAATATGCGGTGTGGAAACGTGTTGATAATTTGTTTAAACAAAAATTTTCGGTGTTTAATGTGTTGAGGTTTTGTGTAAAATTTGTTAAAAGAACTTGTTTTCATATTTTTTTAATTTTGAGCATTTTAGTATCTTTTAAACCATATTTTATGCAGAATAATGTAAATATTCAGAAAAATATGTATAGCGCTGTAATAAACTTTATCCATACTTTGACAAAATTCATCGCTATATATAAGTAAACTGTGCTTGTCAAAAGGCAAAGCAATAAAAGTTTGGGTGTATTGAACCGATATTTGTGGAAAAGTATTGACTGTCTTTTTTATGAAAGATTTATTGAAAAAAGAGGAGAGGAAAAGAATGCAAAATGTAGGTGTAAAAGAATTAAAGAATTGGAGTTTTAACAGTAAGTTTGAAAAATCAGTATTGCAAAAAGATTCTTTGATAATTTCTATTGTATATGTTGTGGCAGGAATGGTTACTTCGCTTGCGAAAATTATGGGAATGTTATCACCGCTTGGTGTGGCATTTACATCGGCAATACCGTCAAATTTTGCGCTGCCTTGTTCAATAGGCACAGCGATTGGCTATTTACTGTGTGGACAGATAGAGAAAACTTATCGTTTTGCGGTTGTTTCAGTAATAATCGGTTTGGCAAGATATTTCCTTGGGAAAACATTTCTGTCAAAATATGATACATATATGGTTCCGACATTTGCGGTGTTGGGTGTGGTGGTAGCCTATGTATTACCTAATATATACACGCAACCGTTAATTTATGACATCATAATATGGATAGCGCAAATTATACTTGCAGGAGCAAGCTCACTGTTTTTTATAAAAGCAGTAAATTTTATAAGCAGCGCAAATACTGACAGCGTGGGAAGTATTGCTTTTTCGATAGCCTATATTATAGCGATTATGGGACTTTGTTCGGCAAATATTTATAATATTTCTCTCGGACGAATATCCGCTTTTTTGGGAATACTTATTTCCGCAACTGTCGGTGGGGTTGCGGTGTCGGCAATAATAGGTGTCCTATCAGGTTTTGCAATAGGCTTTTCGGGCAACGATATTTCAAGTTATATGACAGTGTGCAGTATAGGCGGAATACTATCAGGATTGTTTGCAAATTTCGGAAAAATAGGAAGTTCCCTTACGCTTGCTGTGGCTTGCGGATTTATGGGAGCGTATACAGGTAAATTGCAAGAGTATTTAATAGAAGTGGCGGTGGCAACACTTGTATTTATTATTATACCTAAATCTTGGTTAAAAATGTTGGTATCAATAAATAAAAAAGATGACAGTAAGGATTTTCAGCTACTTGCCGAAGAAAAATTGCTGAAAGCCGCGCAGGGACTGACCGAAGTTACGGATATAACAAATGAGCTTGCGGAAAGACTGGACGGTTTGCAAAAGGTTGATATAAACAGTATATATGACAAGACAGCTCTTAATATATGTCAAAACTGTCCATATTGCCTTCGTTGTTGGCAAAAAAACTTTGATGATACGGTGGACTCAATTTCTTTTGCGCTACATGAGGCGAAGAAGAAAAATATAGTAACAGAAAATGATTTTCCTGATAAATTTGTCTATTGTATAAAGAAAAAGGAAATGTCGGAATTTATAACAAAAGAATATCTCAAATATTCTGCTATAAGCAAAAGTAAAATAAAGGCGGAGAGAACACGTAATATTGTCAATAAACAAATAAACAGTATAGCGAATATACTTACCGATATATCTATGTCTATTAATGATATTTCTTTTGCAGATGAGGTGAAACGTGCATCAATAGAAGAAATGTTGACAGAAAACAACTTTGAACCGTTACACGTATCGTGTTGCACAAACAAAAACGGCAAACTTAAAGTTATTGTGTATATACCGTTCTATAAAGAGGGTTCTATGACACCGCAATTAATATGCACAGAGCTAAGTTTACTTTTAATGAGAAACTTTACATATCCGACTGTGGAAAACAATAAAAACCATTGCGTGCTTACCTTCTGTGAGGAAACGACATATACGTGTAAATATGGTGTTTATCAAAAGAGTTTAAAAGATAATGTGGCTTGTGGAGACAGTTATACAATATTTACGCAAGAGCATACAAAACTGAATATTGTGCTGTCTGACGGAATGGGTACGGGTTCAAATGCGGCAGTGGACTCAAAGCTTACCATATCACTTATAAAGAAACTGATTAATTCAGGTATAAGCTATCCGAATATCACAAATATAGTAAACAGTCAATTAATGGTAAAATCCGGAAATGAAAGCACATCTACAATAGACGGTGTGCAGGTTGACCTTTACACAGGTGAAATGAATTTATATAAGGCAGGGGCGGCGCCAACTATAATATACAGACGTGGTAAGATAATAATGCTTGACGCATCTTCTTTGCCTGTTGGAATACTTGATACAGCAACAATTAATGAGCAAAAATATATATTGGAAGAAAATGATATATTGATATTAATGTCTGATGGTGTAGTTATAGAAGATACTGAATGGATAACAACTGTTATAGAAAATAATATAAATGAAAGTTTGGAGGCAATGTCGGAAAATATAGGGAAAACAGCAATACTTCGCAGAAATGACGGCAGGGAGGACGATGTAACGGTAATATGTTGTAAAATTTGCAAGACAGATAGGGATTGCGAAAACAGAGAAAACGATTTTATGGGACAGGGAGCTTAAAAAAATAAATAAAAAAGTATAATTGTTGTGTATCTTTCTCGGTTTTTATAGTATAATATTAGATATTATTTTATTAATTCAAATATAGAGGAGATACAGATGGGAACACTTAGCAATTATAATCAGAAGATAAAGCATATACTGACAATAGTATTGGTCTCTGTTTTTTCACTGATATTTATATTCAAGGGCGCAGAGATATGTAAGTTTGAAAGTAATTATGCTGCTCAAGAGGTATATAAAGCAAATGTATTGCAAACACTTAACAGTGAAGAAGTAAAAGATGAAACAGGTGTGGCGAGAATAAAGTATATCTATTTTGATATGTATGTACAAAGCGGTTATATGAAGGGTGAAGTTATAAAAGGCGTACAAATAATAGACTACATATATGCCGTACAGCCACGGGAAATAAGGGCAGGAGACAAAATACTTGTAACCACTGATATAAACGAAGAAGGAAAGATAGTATGGGTATTTGTTGAGTATAATCGTTTTTATGTAATGGCTATACTAATAGTAATATTTTTAGGAATTATACTTTTTCTGGGAAGGGCAAAGGGAGTAGGCACAATTCTTTCGCTGATATATACGACAATGGCGCTCTTTATGCTCTTTATTCCCGGAATTACCAAAGGTATGAATATTTATTTATTGACAAGTATTATCAGTATTTTTATTATCCTTATGAGTTTGCTACTCATAAACGGTTTTAACAAAAAGACTTTGTGCGCAATTTTGGGAAATATGGGTGGCGTATTTTTATCTGCGGTTATCACTTATGTTTTTGAAAGGGTTTTAAATATTACGGGTTTGGTAGAGCAAGATTACGTATTCTTGACATATCTTGAAACGCCGATAGATTTAAAAGCGCTGGTATGGAGCGGTATAGTAATAGGTTCGCTTGGCGCTATAATGGACGTTGCTATGACAATAGCGTCATCAATGAACGAGCTTTCCGAAAAAATGCGTGATAAGTCATATAAAAATATGTTTATATCAGGTATGAATATAGGTAAAGATGCGATAGGCACAATGACAAATACACTTGTCCTTGCCTATGTCGGTGGTTCGCTTGCTATGATTATACTTATACTTGCAAACAACAGAGGCAATTTATTGTTTCTGTTAAATATGGAAATGATAGTAGTACAAGTATTGCAGTCAGTGGCAGGCAGTATGGGTATTTTGCTATGTGTGCCTGTAACGGTACTTATCTCCGCATATTTATTTAACAGACCTACCGCAACTTTCTTTAAAATAAGAAAAGAAAAAGACAATAAGATAGTTGCAATTCAGGAGGAAGACAAATA
Source organism: Angelakisella sp. (assembly GCA_020024555.1). Lineage (GTDB taxonomy): Bacteria > Bacillota > Clostridia > Oscillospirales > Ruminococcaceae > Angelakisella. The sequence goes on along the minus strand of JAHHTQ010000009.1, from coordinate 20,096 downwards.
AAAGAAAAAATCAGATAAAATAAAAAGACACAAAATCAATAATCACATTACAGTGAATTGATATTGCGTCTTTTTTATTGTATGTTTAAATATAAATTTACAGTATTGTTTTTTCTATACTGTCCTTTAATTCTGTATAGATTTTCAGTACAGCTTCATCATTTGCGCCTTTAACCGAATAGTAAATTTTAAGTTTTGGCTCTGTGCCTGATGGCCTTACAATAACACTGCCTATTTCGCCTAAGCCGTATTCAAGAACATTTGCAGATGGCAAGTTAATCTTTTCTTTTGTTTCGCCTGTCACTTTTTCCTGAATTTTGTAGTCAGCTTTATAAGAAACATTATATTCGGCAATTTGTGTTGGTGGGTTGTCTCGAAGCGACTGCATAATATTTTGCATTTTAACCATACCGTCACTGCCTTTAAACGTATAGCTGTCTACTTTGTTTAGATATTTACCGTATTTTTCATAAAGCGCGTCAAGCGCATCGCCTAAGTTCATACCTTTTTGTTTATAGTAAGCTGCCATTTCAACAATTAACATAGAACCGTTTACCGCATCTTTGTCACGGACGTGGCTGCCGCTTAGGTAACCGTAGCTTTCTTCAAATCCAAGCAAGAAATCATTTTCTCTGTTTTCTTTTGTAAGCGCTGTTATTGCCTCGCCTATATATTTAAAGCCTGTCAAAACAGTTTGAATTTTTATATTGTGCGCAAGCGCCACTGTATCAGCCATTGTTGTTGAAACAATACTTTTTATAATTACAGGATTTTTCGGCATAGTACCGTTTTGCTCTTTCATTGTTGAAATGTAGTCTATCATAAGAACACCCATTTCGTTACCGCTTATCAAACGTGGCTTTCCGTTTGACAATACAGCGGCGCCTACTCTGTCACAGTCGGGGTCGGTAGCCAAAAGAATGTCAGCGCCGATTTCTTCTGTCAGTTTAAGTCCAAGTTGCAGTGCCTCAACAATTTCAGGGTTTGGATATGGGCAGGTTGGGAAGTTACCGTCAGGCATTTCCTGTTCTTTTACTATTGTAACATCATTTATACCAAGTTTTGCAAGCATTTCCGTAACACATCTTCTGCCTGCGCCGTTTAGTGGTGTGTAAACAAGTTTTAAATCACTGTTTTTGCAAACTTCTTTATTGATATTGTATTTTAAAACATTGTCAATAAAGTTGTTAATAATTTCTTCGCTGATATATTCAATAATACCGCTTTCAAGCCCTTTGTTAAAATCAAGAACTTTTACACCTTCAAAAATATCAATATTATTAATATTTTTTGTAATGGCGTCAGCAACTTCACCTGTAATTTGGCAACCTGTTTCGTCATAAACTTTGTAGCCATTGTATTCAGCAGGGTTGTGGCTGGCTGTTATGTTTATACCTCCGTCACAGTGTAGCTCTCTTACAGCATAGGAAAGAGCCGGTGTTGGCATAAGTTCTTTGTACAGATATACCTTTATACCATTGGCTGCCATTACAGATGCGCTGTATTCCGCAAAAAGTGTGGAGTTTATACGGCTGTCGTATGCAATAGCTATTTTTGGTTCTTTTGATATGGTATTTAGATATTCTGCCATACCTTGCGTAGCTTTGCCGACAGTGTAGATATTCATACGGTTTGTGCCTGCGCCGAGTACTCCGCGAAGTCCGGCTGTACCAAATTCAAGTTCACGGTAAAATCTGTCTTCAATAGCTTTTTCATCGCCGCTTATATCACGAAGTTCACAGCTTAGCGCGTCTTCTCCGTTTAATTTTTCTTGCCAAAGTTTATAAATTTCTTTGTAATCCATTAATTGAGTTCCTCCGTTTTATTAAAAATATTTTTAATAATTTTGTAACCTACTATAATATATTATACTATAAATTTATATGTTTAGTCTACTTATTTATTAAATATCTATATTTGTTTTTAACATTTTTATATTATGTATTTCGCAATATTTTTTACAAATATCGTAATTTTCTTCTGTGGCTGTGCAATTTACGATTATTTGCATATTGGATAAATTTTTGTCTTGCAATATCAGTTCCAGGGCATACATATTGCTGTCGATAACATCATCGTTTGATATGTCTACAATAAGCGTACATTTATTGCATATTTGTTTGCCGTTAACTGTATTTATTATTCCGACTACCACATTTATTATGCCTATTATTGCAAAAGCGGAAAATATTATTATAAATATAGCTTTCATATAATCACCTCCATATTGCATTATATGTGGAATTATATATTTTGCTATTTTGCATATAAAAAAATACTTCAATACATTTAAAATATATCAAAGTATTTTATAGTTATTATTGTTGTAAAGTTTTTTCTATCCAGTCTTTAACATCTTCATATACCTGTTGTTTATTTGTTTCGTTCAGCATTTCATGTCTGCCGTTAGGATACATTTTAACTGTTACGTTCTTTTTACCGTTTTGTTTATATAGGTTGCCTACTTTTACAGGACCTTTGCCCATATTTCCCACAGGGTCTTTGTCTCCCGAAAAAATGTATATTGGAAGATTATCCGGCGTTAAGGCGAATGTTGCTTCTTTATTGCAATTATCATTTAAACAGAATAAATCGTAATATGCCGAAACAGAGAAAGTAAAAGTACAATACTCATCTTTCAAATACTTGTCTACGACTTTTTCATCTGTGCAAATCCAGTCGGCTGTTGTCCGTGGATTTTTTATTTTACCGTTAAGTGAAGATGAGACCATTTTGTCAACGATTTTTGAAATATATCTGTCACCTTTGAAGAATGATACGGTTTTGGCAAGAGCTTTGCCAAGTGGTATAGAAGGATTTTTTGAGCCTGTTCCGCTTATAATCAAGGCATCAATATTATTGCCGTATTTTGATGCGTATAGTCTTGCTATAAAAGAACCCATACTGTGTCCGAGCATTATCCAAGGTTTATTTGGAATGGAATTTTGAATATGTTGTCTAAATAGTTCCACATCATCAATAATATTTCCCCAACTGTTTTTTCCGCCAAAATATCCAAGTGGCTGTGATGAAATATTTGCAGTGTTTTTGTGCCCTATATGGTCATTACCGCAAACCGCATAGCCCTGAGAACACATATAAACGGCAAAGTCGGAATATCTTTCAATATATTCGCACATACCGTGGCATATTTGTATAACCCCTTTTACCTCAGCTGTGCCAGGCAACCACAGTATACCCCATATTTTATGATCATTTCTTGATGATTTGATTTCTATCGGTTGTGTCAACATTTTTAATTCCTCCTATAATAATTGACATAGAATATACATATATATTCTTTAAGTTACTATTCTGTCTGTAATCATAACTTTTGAGAGTTCGCCGTTTGTGTCTGCCATATAAAAAGTTGTATTGCCAAAACGCAACCATAATTTATGCAAAATGGAATTTTTGCTTGACGGTATACCTGTTACAACTGCCATAGGCTGATTTTCTTCTATACATTGACTTATGTATTTTTCCGGTTTTTCACTGTAATGGACAAGCATAGTGGCGTCATTGTCTTTTGAGACTTTATAAAGAAATTCAATAGCCTCGGGATTTTGGGTGTAGTCAGGTCTATTTACGTTTAGTACCAAAAGGTTTCCGTTGTTTTCGTTTGCTAATTTGCGTCCTGCAAGTATTATTCTTTCACAATTAAATTGGTCTGTGACAAGAACGATTATAAGATTGCTGTTTTCACATTGTGTTACAAGCATTTAGTTATCACCTTTATTAAAGTATTTTTTTATATATAATGTGTGTATAATTTATTTTATCTGCACATATAAATTATACTATTATATTTATTATTATATGTTAATAAAAGTGCAATAAATAATAAATTTATGTTAATATTTTACTATTGAGTCAAAAGTTAATTGTGTAAATAAATATTTATTTGACAAAACTATGTTAAAAGAGTATCATATATAATACATGAATATAAATTTTTAGTACAAAAAAATATTGTTTTTGTGTGAATTTATCTTTGCGCAAAAAAATGAATAAAAAATGGAGGAATTAGTCATTATGAAAAATGATAAAAATATAAGTCAATCTGTAATAAATAGATTACCCCGTTATTACAGATTTCTTAATCGTTTGCTTGAAAACGGAATAACACGTATTTCTTCCGCTGAATTATCAAAAATAATGATGGTAACAGCATCGCAAATACGTCAAGACTTAAATTGCTTTGGTGGTTTCGGTCAACAGGGTTATGGATATAATGTAGAGGCGCTTCGCAGAGAAATAGGCGAAATACTTGGCATAAATGATATTTCAACAGCAATTTTGATAGGCGCAGGTAACCTTGGCAAAGCAGTTGCAAACAGACATGATTTATTAAGAAAAGGTTTTAAACTAATAGGGGCATTCGACAGCTCAACAAGTGTAATAGGAACAACGCTTGCCGGTATACAGGTTGAAGATGTTAAAAAATTGGAAGAATTTTGTCTAAGGGAAAAACCGGTTATGGCTATTGTTTGCGTACCCGCATCGGCAGCCGAGGAGATAGGCAAAATACTGAATAATTGTGGGGTAAAGGGTATATGGAATTTTTCATCTTATGACTTTACACATGATTTTACAAATTTAAAAATAGTTAATGTTCACTTGTCAGACAGTATAATGACACTTTCATATCTGCTAAAACATGATGTTGAAAATTGCGGAGATTAATATAATTTTTTTTAAAAAAATATATGTTTATATGATGTACAATATATAAAAAATCCTTATAAAACAGTAAATATTAAATATCAGACAATTTTAAATACAGAAAAATCCTAACCTTATTGTAAAAAATAAAGTTAGGATTTTTTTATTGAGACATATAAGTTTTATTTAATTTTGGAATTAGGTATTTGAAGCTTTTTCTATATTGGAAAAAAGTTCGGTTATTTTGTTTATAATCAGCGTATCTGTTTTTATGTTGTCAAGTTGCTCTGTCGCTGGAATGGTGATATTTGAATTAAAGAGTATTTTTTGGGAGTCTATGGCAATATACATATATTCATTACTGAATAGTATATATACGTCTTTATTTGTTTTTCGTATAAAATCTTCTAAATATTTAATAACAGTTGGATTTAATAGGTTAAAAGTACAATCTTTGCTGTCGGCAAAAATTTTGTATTCTTTATTGAATATTTCTCCTATTTCAATATTGGATTTTTGAGATTTTAAGTCTTTGAGTTTTTTTGTGGGAATTATCTGAATAGTATCGGAGGTTATTTTTTGACCGCCAAACAAAGATACTTGTATGATTTGACCGCTAAACAAAGTTATGGGCGCGTGATTTTTATTTGGTTTTTGGGTTTCAATATTTGCAAATTTAAAATTTATACCGTTGAGCTCTCCTGTAAATAAATCAGACGAATACAAAAGTGTGGGAATTGTATATGGAATTAAAGAGAGTTTACTTATTTCTTCGTATGTAAATCCTTTATCATATTCATAATTCGCAAATCTGAAATCGGGCATAGAATTTAATATTTGAACAACATAATTCCTTTTAAATTCGTTTTGATACTTTTTAATTTTATTTGACGCAATCAGTATATGAATGCCAAAGCCGGTTATGGAAAGTATACAACACATCATAATACTTGGTAATAATATAATAAGGATATCCGTTAAAGCTACTTTTCCCGAAAGTATAAGGGGAACAGTAGACATACTTTTTATAAATATTGCGAACAATAAATAAATTATTGCTATAATGATAGCCGTAAATTTTGCGTTTTTATATGTTTTCATTGTCTTTTGACGCAGTTTTTCTATACTTTCTGTATAATATAGTTCTTGCTCCATATTTTACAGTCCTCCTTATATTTAATTTTGTAACATTAATTCTTCTTCATTTGGAATTGTTTTTGAAAGTTGTGTGTGAAAGGATATTGCGCTAAATACTTTTTTTCCTTTGCGAATTTGTTTGTATAATTGCTTTCTCTGTTTTACTGTCTGACATTTATTATCTTTTAACCAAAATTTTAAGCCAAAAAGATAGCTTTCCATAACTTCTTCCCAACTGTTAAAGGCAGATTGCAGTTTGAGTCCGGCATCTACGCCTATATCCATCATATCTTCCATTGATATATATCCGCATACATAACAACACTGAATAATATATGCAATTCTACCCATATCCCAACCCAAAAGGGCGTTTTCACCATATTTTTCATAGGCGACGAGCATTTCTTTACGATAACTGTTTACAGTATATTTCGGATTGCGTTCCCGCATCTGTTCAATGTAAATTTCCGTAATTTCCATATTTCGTCTGTATTTGGCTCGCATACCTGTTTCAAGGACACTTTTCATTGTATTTATCGCTGAATTTTTATCTGTTATATCCCAATAATCCAAAAGCATTTTTTGTATGCCCGGAATTTCGTTTTTGCCTTCTATGCCTGCGACATAATAAAAGTTGCCCATATTTTGAATGAGTAGCAAAGCGCCCGCTGTATTTAACCAACGAATGGTTGTCGGAATAGAGTATGGATTTGTATTGTTATAATATATTTGTTTTTTTATATATTTTTTATACAATGGATTTTGTCTTTTCTTTTTGGCATCAGGATAGACTTTATAATAAACAGAGAGGAAGAATAAGATAAATAAAAGTAAAATAAGTATCCAAGATACTGTATATATTATATCATATAATATATTTTTAAAAAATTCCAATAAAAAAACCACCTTTTACTTTCATATATAGTGTAATTGTTATCATTATAACAAATATTTTGCAGAAAATAAAGTATAAAAAACAGAAACAATTATAGTTTTAAAATATAATTGTTTCCGTTAATATTAATTATAAAACTTTTGATAAGAAATCTTGCAGACGTGGACTTTGTGGATTGTCAAAAAATTCATTCGGTGAATTTTCTTCGATAATTTTACCACCGTCCATAAAAAGTATACGGGTGCCTACCTCACGCGCAAAACCCATTTCGTGCGTAACAACAACCATTGTCATTCCGTCTTTTGCAAGTGACTTCATAACTTCGAGTACTTCGCCGACCATTTCGGGATCAAGCGCCGATGTTGGTTCGTCAAACAGCATAACATCGGGCTTCATACATAGCGCGCGTACAATGGCAATTCTCTGTTTTTGTCCTCCGGAAAGTTGAATTGGATAGGCATTTGCTTTGTCGGAAAGTCCCACTTTTTCGAGTAGCTCCATAGCTGTCTTTTCTGCTTCTTCCTCACTTATTTTAAGTACTTTCGTTGGCGCTATTGTCAAATTTTTAAGTATTGTCATATGGGGAAACAAATTGAAATGTTGGAAAACCATACCCATTTTTTGACGGCGCAAGTCTATATTTACTTTTTTGTCGGCAAGATTTACCCCTTCAAAAATAATTTCGCCAGATGTTGGGGTTTCAAGCATATTCAGAGAACGTAGGAATGTACTTTTACCTGAACCTGATGGCCCTACGATAACCACTACATCACCTTTATCAATAGTCAAATTAACATCGTTTAGTATAAATACATTTTTCTTAAAATCTTTTTTAAGGTTTTTAACTTCAATTAAATGCGCGCTTAGTTTTTCTTTGTTATCTTTGATATCCACTGTTCATTTTCCTTTCAAAATATGAGATAATTTTTGACATAGTAAATGTTATAATAAAATACAGCAAGGCTGCAACGATTAAAGGTTCGGCAATAAGCCATGTTTGTGATTTTACAATATTTGCATTGTACATAATTTCCTGCATACCAAGAGCCGAGCAAACAGAAGTTTCTTTTATTATAGATACAAATTCGTTACCAATGGCAGGTAATATATTTCTTATTGCCTGTGGGAGTACTATGTATGAAAGGGTTTGTGATTTTGTCATACCAAGCGAACGGGCAGCCTCACTTTGACCAAAGTCGATTGCGCTTATACCTGCGCGCAGTATTTCCGATACGTAAGCGGCGCTGTTCAGCGACAGAGCGACAACACCCGGAATAAAACGTTCTGTTTCAATAAATCCAAACAGCGTTACTTTTGGCGCATTAAAAATAACGCCAAACACAACGTACATTACAAACATAAGTTGTACAAGTACGGGTGTGCCACGTACAAATTCAATATACGCTGTTGATATCCATCTCAAAACTTTAAATTTTGACATTCTGAGAAGAGTAAGTCCAAGCGCGAGTATAAACCCGAAAAGGACTGTGAAAAATGAAAGCAGAATGGTATATATCACACCTTGTTTAAAATACACAAACTGCTCGAATATTGGCGCAAAGTTCATCTGAAAAATCCCCCGTTAATTTATATTTTATCAATACAAACAGTATCACCACAAAATATTTTAATTTTGCGGTAATACTGTTTTTTATATTAATTTACATTTTAAATAATATTATTTGTTTTTTGCTGTGTCATAGGCTGAAAGGTTTACGGCTTCTTCAATATATTCAGCCATTTTTCCGTTGCTTAATACTTCATCAATTACTTCGTTTACTGTGTTTAGCATTTCTTCATTACCTTTTTTGATTGCTACCGCATTTCCCTGCGCTTCATAGGGGACTTCCGAAAGTATCATTACCTCAGGGTGTGCTTTCGCATAGTTTTCTGCGATTACTGTTTCAACAAATGCCGCGTCAATTTTGCCTGTTTTTAGTTCCATTATTATATTAGGCATTTGCGCAAGTCCCACCATTTTTGCATTTGGTGTAAGTTTTTGCGTAAGGTCTGCCTGTATAGAACCTGTTTGAGCGCCTATGGAAAGCTCTTTTTTGTTTAAATCTTCATAAGTTTTGTATTTATCTTTGTCCTTAACATTTATCATCACTGATTGACTGCCTTCATAGTAAGTCTTTGAAAAGTCAACAACTTTTTTTCTCTTTTCGTCAGGTGACATTCCTGCTATTGCAAGGTCTATTGAGCCATTTTGAAGTTCTATCATTATTGATTCAAAACTCATATCTTTGATAACAAGTTCTTTGCCCATTTTGTCTGCAATCGCCTGAGCAAGTGCCATATCAAAACCTACTATTTTATCTTTGCCTTCTTCAAGTATGTGGAACTCGTAAGGCGCAAAGTCTGCTGATGTTCCTACTACAAGTTTGTTGGAACTGTCTTGCTTGTTTCCGCAACCTGCCAAACCTATGAGCATTAGCATTGATGTCATTATTGCAACTAACTTTTTCATATTTTTTACCCTCTCAATTCTCTGCTTTTTAAAATGTATATTTATGCTTGTTATGTGTATTATTATACATTACAAAAAAGCGTTTGTAAAGCCTTTTTTACATAATGTGTGTAAAACTTATAATATTAAGGGGCGAAATATGTGTGTATTATGCACAAAATTGTATTTAGTAGTGTATAATTATACAAAAATAAATGTATATATACATTTATAAGCTATATTTTTCAGAAAAAATAAATCTGATGTATTTTGATGACTTCTTTTAATAAATTTATTTTTTGACAAGCTGTTATATTGTGATACAATAAATATATAGTATATTTTATATATTGGGAGGATAACTAATGGAAATAAATATTCAGCTATCAAAGGAGCTTGGTATTCCACAATGGCAGATTGACGCTGCCATAACGTTAATTGATGAGGGAAATACTATCCCTTTTATAGCGCGTTACCGTAAAGAAGTGACAGGTTCGCTTGATGATACGCAACTGCGTGATTTGGACGAAAGACTCTCTTATTTGCGCAACCTTGAAAAACGTAAAGCAGAAGTACAGTCCTCAATAGAAGAACAGGGAAAATTAACAGAGGAATTGACAAAGGCGATTGCAGAGGCAAAGACACTTGCGGAAGTAGAAGATATATATCGCCCATATAAACAAAAACGTAAGACACGCGCAAGCGTTGCCCGTGAAAAAGGTTTAACACCTCTTGCCGAGAAAATAAAGGCTCAGGATACAATAATTGAACCGTCTGTTTTGGCAAAAGAATATATTAATGAAGAAAAAGGTGTAAATACAGTAGAAGATGCGCTGAATGGGGCTAGGGATATTATTGCGGAGGAAGTATCGGACAGTACGGAAATCCGTAAAAAAATGAAAATCCTTATACAAAATAGCGCCAATATTGTGGTAAAAGGTGATGTGGAAGATGATGTATACGCTATGTATGCCGATTTTAGCGAGCCTGTTTCAAAGATTGCGCCGCACCGCATACTTGCGATTAACCGTGGCGTAAAGGAAGGCAAACTGAAAGCTTCTTTGGATTTGTCACAGGAGCTTGCGCTAAACGCAATATATAAAGACGTTGTTACCGCTCAAAATCCGTCTGCGCGTTTGGTAATGGAGGCTGTTGACGACGCTTGGAAAAGATTATTGCAACCGTCACTTGAAAACGAAACTTTTTCAGCCTTGTTTGAAGTGGCGGCAGAGCAAGCCATAAAAGTTTTCGGTGAAAATTTACACCATTTGCTTATGCAACCGCCTGTAAAAGGTCATATTGTGCTTGGTCTTGACCCTGCGTACAGAACAGGTTGCAAAATCGCCGTTGTAGATGCCACAGGTAAAGTACTGGATACAACTGTAATTTATCCTACGCCACCGCAAAACAAAATTGATGAGGCAAAGGCAAAATTAAAAGCGCTGATTAAAAAGCACAATGTAACGGTTATATCAATAGGTAACGGTACGGCGTCGAGAGAGAGCGAAAAATTTGTTGCGGATTTAATATCCGAACTTGATACGAAAGTATCATATATGGTAGTAAGCGAGGCCGGCGCGTCTGTGTATTCGGCATCTAAACTTGCGGCAGAGGAATTTCCGGACTATGATGTTTCACTGCGAAGCGCGGTTTCTATTGCAAGACGTCTGCAAGATCCTCTTGCGGAACTTGTAAAAATTGATCCAAAGGCAATAGGCATAGGACAGTATCAACACGATATGCCAAAGGCTCAACTTGATAAAACCCTTGACGGTGTGGTAGAACAATCTGTAAACTCAGTGGGTGTAGATTTAAACACAGCTTCGGTATCGCTACTTGGACATATAGCAGGTATAAATTCGGCTGTTGCAAAAAATATAGTTCTGTACAGGGAAGAAAACGGTAAGTTTAAAACACGCGCGGAACTGTTAAAAGTGGCAAAACTGGGTAAAAAAGCTTATGAACAATGCGCGGGATTTTTGAGAATTACAGATGGTGAAAATCCACTTGACAGCACAGCAGTGCATCCGGAAACTTACAAAGCGACAAAAGAATTGCTTAAAAAGTGTGGTTTTGCGCTTACAGATATAGGTACGAAGAATATCGCGGATATAAATAAGTATACAAACACAGAAAACAGAACAGAGCTTGAAACACTTGCAGATGATTTGGGACTTGGCGTGCCTACTATTAAAGATATAATAGAAGAATTACTAAAACCCGGACGCGACCCACGGGAAAGCTTGCCACCGCCTATTTTGCGTACCGATATAATGGAAATGAAAGATTTAAAACCGGATATGGTTCTTACAGGAACTGTACGAAATGTTATAGACTTTGGCGCGTTTGTGGATATCGGCGTACACGAAGACGGATTGGTGCATATATCACAATTATCAAATGCTTATATCAAACACCCGTCACAAGTGGTAAAGGTTGGAGATATTGTAAAAGTAAAAGTAATTGATGTAGATATGAAGAAAAAACGTATTTCCCTTACTATGAAAGACGTATAATTTTTATTAAATACAGAACAATAAATATATTGTTAAAATAAAAAAGCGTAAAAAGTTTAAAAATTAAACTTTTTACATATCTTTTACAAAATAAATACTTATAAAAGACGGTTTAAAGTACTGATATTTGTATATTTTAAACAAAATTGTATTTTAAATCGTTTTTTTGAAAAATTATTTAAAAAAAGACTTGATTTTTTATTTTCGATATGATATAGTATAAACATAATAAATCAGTAATGATTACTATTATTAAATTTAAATAAAACAAATTAAATGAAAAGTAAAGGAGATTTTTAATTATGGCAAAATATGTATGTTCAGTATGTGGTTATGTTCACGAAGGAGATTCAGCACCGGAGGTATGTCCACAATGTAAAGCGCCGGCTGAAAAATTCAAAAAGAGCGAAGGCGCAAGAACTTGGGCTTGTGAGCACGTTGTAGGCGTTGCTAACGGCGTTGATGAGAGAATTATCGAAGGTTTGAGAATGAACTTCACAGGCGAATGCACAGAAGTTGGTATGTATCTAGCTATGGCTCGTGTTGCTCACCGTGAAGGTTATCCGGAAGTTGGTATGTACTACGAGAAAGCTGCTTACGAAGAAGCAGAGCACGCAGCTAAATTTGCTGAGCTATTGGGCGAAGTAGTTACAGATTCAACAAAGAAAAACCTAGAACTACGTGTAGAAGCTGAAAATGGTGCTACACTTGGCAAACAAGAGCTAGCAACCCTTGCTAAACAACTAAACCTAGACGCTATCCACGACACAGTACACGAAATGGCTCGTGACGAAGCTCGTCATGGTAAAGCTTTTGAAGGTCTGCTAAACAGATACTTTAAATAATCCTAATAAAATAAATAAAATAAAATAATTCTTGAACCTTTTATAGTAATTCAAATTATTATAAAAGGTTCTTTTTTTGTTTTGCCATTAATTAAATATTGAAAAAATTTTGCGATTATGATAATATTAAATATATAGTGATTTTTTTTAATCACTATATTTAATAAAACAGTAAAGGAGATGACTTATGGACGATAATTTAAGTATACTTGAAGATACCAAGGCAATAGGAAAATTTGTTGTTACAATAAAGAATAAGCAAAACGGAACATGGCAAGGGATTGTTGAATGGATAGATACAGGTAAAAAACATTGTTTTAGAAGCGCTTTGGAATTAATTAATTTGATAAACGAAACTATTGAAGAAAAAAAAGAGTAAAAATACAGATGTTATGAAGAAATATCTTTGTAACATCTTTTTTATAATATAATAGTTATAGGAGATTAATTTTAATGAATGAATATCAAAGAAAGTTTTTTGAATATTTGGCAAATATTCAAGAAGAATGTGTGCAAATATGTATGTCACAAAATAAATGTACCGATAAAAAAATCGAAAGTATGTTATACGATGTCACATACAGTATGACAACGGAAATTATGCAGTTAATTGACGGTTACAGCAGTTTTTGCAGTGATAAACTTGATATTGTAAATACAGTTACAGGGGAAAGTTTAAAAGAAAACCCCTTTATTGAATTGCATGATGCAACAGATGGAATACTAAAATATCAATAATTAACAATGGGGTGATATCAGTGTTTAAAGATATAGTGGAAAGTATGTTTTTTGGTGATACAGTTACAGACGGGAATTTTGAAGAATTTTTTAGAGAAAATGAATTTTCGGGTTGCAAAAATAATGGCGAAAAATGGAGAATTTTATTTGAAAAATGCGAAGAATGGGAAAAAGAGTATTTGTTGTGGGAAGAAAAAACTTATATAGACGGAATAGGAGGTTTTTATTCCGATATACATATTTGTAAATTCCGCATACCGACCGATATGGATAATTTAAAAGAACATATATACCGTATGCTACTGTTGTTTGTGGTCAATGAAATGGAGAAGAGTGAAAAAAAACAACTTGTGGCTAATCAGGATATATATTATAATTTATTTTTTATTAGTGAAATATTTGACATAGAACCTAATATTTGTGTAATTACACAGGTTCAGTGGCTTGATGAAATAAAAGAATATATTAATATGGCGTATAACCGATATAAAAAGAGTTTACATTTAAATAAAAAATTTTATATGGATATGGCACAAAACTATCAAAAATGCGAAATAATTTTAAAGTCTTTAAGAGAAAATGTAGATAAATGTGAAATTATAAGAATAGGTAATTTGTATACAAATGAAGATATTTGGTATTTTGTAAAGGAGGAAGATTATTTATATTTATTAAGTATAAGGGATATTATGTAAATAGGGGGAATACCCCTATAAAAATAAACAATAGGTAAAACTATAACTGTTTTTTTATTTTTTCAAGTGTATTTTTCTCTATTCTGGAAACCTGAGCCTGAGATATGCCTATTTTTTTGGCAACTTCTATTTGTGTTTCACCTTTTACAAATCTTAGTGACAAAATGAGTTTTTCCCTATCGGTCAGATGAGTTATTGCCTGTCTTATGGCTATCGCTTCCAACCACTGTTCGTCGCTGGTTTTATCCGATATTTGATCCATTAGATAAATGGTATCTCTGCCGTCGGAGTAAACAGGTTCATATAGAGAACTGGGTTCGCTTATGGATTGCAGGGCTGTCACAATATCTATCGTAGGCCTTTGCATAATATCGGCAATTTCGTTGATTGTCGGTTCGCGATTATTGTCTTTTATGAAGTTTTCTTTTGTTTGCATTGCCTGATACGCTGTGTCCCGCATACTTCGGCTTACCCTTATCATATTGTTGTCACGCAAAAAACGTTTGATTTCTCCAAGTATCATCGGCACTCCGTAGGTGCTGAAACGTACGTTTAAATTACAGTTGAAATTTTTTATTGCCTTTATAAGTCCGATACAACCTACCTGAAACAAATCATCGAGGTTATCGGTGCGATTGGTGAATTTTTGTACAACTGACAGTACCAGTCGCAAGTTACCGTATACCAGTTTATCCTGCGCATTTTGATCCCCAGCCTGCGCTTTTTTGATAAGCTCTATTTTTTCGCTTTCTTTTAGTGTCTTTATCTTAGAAGTGTCAATACCGCAAATTTCCACTTTGTTATAATACATATATACCCCCACATTTTTTATTGTAATAAAAGTATGGGTATATGTGTATTTTTTTAAACCTATTTTTACTTGTTATTTTTATCCAATAAATATGATGCTATGGAAAATAAGTGGAAAAAAGTGTATAATATAATAAAAAAATATTTAAGGAAATTGATATAAATGAAAAAGTCGGTTATAGGAATTTTGGCGCACGTAGATTCGGGTAAAACTACATTGTCCGAAGCTATTTTATATACAACAGGCAATATAAGAAAACTGGGTAGGGTTGACCATAAAGATGCTTTTTTGGATAATTTTGCGCTGGAACAACAGCGTGGTATAACAATTTTTTCAAAACAGGCAGAGTTTACTTTAAACAATAATAAATATACGCTTCTTGATACACCGGGGCATATAGATTTTTCATCGGAAATGGAAAGGGTTTTAGATGTACTGGATTATGCTATTTTGGTAATAAATGCAAGTGACGGTGTGCAAAGCCATACGGAGACTTTGTGGAGCTTGCTTGAAAAAAAGAAAATACCGACATTTATTTTTGTAAACAAAATAGATATTTGCAACAGTTCGTTTGAAGATATAATGAATGGATTAAAAGAAAAAATATCTGATAGATGTGTGGATTTTACTAACATTGATGATATAAATTTGTGGAATGAAAATTTGGCGACAAATGACGAAGCCTTATTGGAAGAATTTATCGATACATCAGGCATCAGTGATATAACTTTATCAAAAGCGATAAAAAACAGAAAAGTATTCCCCTGCTATTTTGGTTCAGCGCTCAAACTTATGGGTATTGATGGTTTTTTGAACAGTATGGATAAGTTTATACTAAATAAAGATTATCCCAAAAATTTTGGAGCAAAAGTATATAAAATAACAAGAGACAATCAGAACAACAGACTAACGCATATTAAAGTAACAGGCGGTAGTATAAAAGTCCGTGATACAGTCAGCGGAACAGACAAACAGGGGAAAGAATGGAGCGAAAAGATTACACAGATACGTGTGTATAGCGGAGCGAAGTATGTGACGGTTGACGAAGCAGAGAGTGGCGAAGTTTGCGTGCTTGTCGGACTTTCCCAGACAGTTGCAGGCGAGGGATTGGGAACAGAACATACATTGACAAAGGTATTTTTGCAACCTGTGCTTTCCTATTGTGTTTTTTCAAATGATGTGGATTCGATGACTCTTTTAAAATATATGAGGATTTTGGAGGAGGAAGACCCGCAACTTTCGGTAAAATGGAATGAGCAGTTGCAAGATATACACATAGGCATTATGGGAGAAGTGCAACTCGAAATATTAAAAACGATTATTTTTGAGAGATTTAATATTAATGTGGAATTTGATAAGGGAAGTATAGTATACAAAGAGACAATAGCAAATACAGTTGAGGGCGTTGGACATTTTGAACCGCTACGACACTATGCGGAAGTACATCTAATATTGGAACCGTTAAAAGAGGGTTCCGGTTTGGTTTTTGATTGCTCTTGCAGTGAAAATGAGCTTGCGCTAAATTGGCAAAGACTGATAATGACGCATTTATACGAGAAAACTTATGTAGGCGTACTTACCGGTTCGCCTATTACGGATATGAAGATAACAATATCTGCCGCAAAGGTTCACCTGAAACATACAGAAGGCGGAGACTTGCGGCAAAGTACCTATCGCGCAGTAAGACAGGGTTTGAGACAGGCAAAGAGTGTACTGCTGGAACCTTGGTATAAATTTAAGCTTAATATACCGTCGCAAAATTTGGGTAGAGCATTATCCGATATGCAAAAGTTATGCGCAGAGTTTACCCCACCCACTGATGTTACGGAAATGGTGACAATAACGGGAGAAGCTCCTGTTGTACTAATGCAAGAATATTACAGCGAAGTTATTAACTATACAAAGGGTATGGGTTCGTTGACGTATGACTTCGGGGGATACAGACCGTGCCACAATACAGAAGAAGTAATTGCAAAAATAAATTATAATTGCGATGCCGATATTATAAATACAGCCGACTCTGTTTTTTGCGCAAATGGCGCAGGATTTAACGTAAAGTGGAACGAAGTACATAAATATATGCACATAGAAAGCACATTGAAGCCTAAAAACGACATACAAGACAAATACATTCCAAAGACATATACAAAGACAGCTTACGCTACAAGTTTTGAAGAAGACAAAGAGCTTATGCGAATTTACGAAATGGCTTATGGACCGATAAAGCGGGATATAAATAAGGCTTTTAAATCAATTAAAAAAACCGAAGTAAGCGATACGCATACAAAAGTTCAAAGTAATATGACAGGCGAAGAATATTTGCTTGTTGACGGTTACAATATTATCTTTGCTTGGGAAGATTTAAAAAAAACAGCCCGTGAAAACTTAGACTTTGCAAGACAAAAACTTATTGACATACTGTGTAATTACAGCGCATACAGAAAAAATAATCTTATATTGGTTTTTGATGCCTATAAGTTAAAAGGAAATATAGGTTCTGTTGAAAAAATAAACAATATAAGCGTAGTATATACAAAAGAGGCAGAGACAGCTGATATGTATATAGAAAAGGTTACGCACAAAATAGGGAGAAAGTACAGAGTAAGGGTTGCAACATCTGACAGTTTGGAACAGGTTATTATATTCGGTAACGGCGCTTTGAGGATATCGGCGCAAATGTTTTTTGAAGAAGTGGAACAGACAAGACGGGAAATAGAAGAACATATATTAAATTTAAAATAAACAAAAAAACCTCTGATTTTTGATTAAATCAGAGGTTTCAGCGTGTAAAAAGGTATAATCATTCGTCATAATGACGAAGTATATAAAAGTTTTATTCAATTTTTTTTAAAAAATTGCGGTTTAGGGGCAGCGCCTAAGACGTTTTCCGCAGAAAACGGAACGCTTTTGCCGTGCAAGAGCTTTTTTTATATAAATTATTTGGTATTTTCGCTTGCAACAAATTCTTTTGCCACTTGTATCATACATTCCATATCAACAATTCCCCAAAGGGCAGAAAAAGCAGCAAGATAATAGTCACGTGTTTTTATTCCTTGCGGATTAATGTCTCTTTCATTCATAATAAGTGTTTGACTGTCGTTGTCACTGTACCATATATCTCCGCATATATCTATCCATGCGCCACGTTGTACAACGGCTTGTTTTGAAAAATATGTCGGAATACCACGGACAATATTTGCGAATTTGCAAGTAATCGGATTATCTGAATTCAGTACGGTAGTTGAAAAACCACCTTGATGTATAAATATATTTTTCTTAGCCTCCACATATTCTTCAAATGTCATATGCGGTACGCTGTAATCATGTGAAATATCTGTTATAACAGCTATATCCGGACTTGTACGCATACTTACAAGTTGCGGCGCGTCAAGAGATGCAACGACATAGTCCTGCGGGTGTATATTGTCTATTTTTGAAAGAAGGACATCGCCCACTGTTCCGCCTAAATGTACGGTATTTCCGCTTGCCCTCAGCATATCGGCAATTAGCAGTGATGTTACTTTTTTACCGTCACTGCCTGTGACACCGATAGTTTTGCATGGGCATAGGTCGAAGAATACTTCTGTTTCGGAAGTGATGATTTGTCCGGCACGATGCGCAAGTTTTAGTTCAGGTGTATCGTAGCTTAGTTTCGGCGTACGGAAAATAATATCCTCTTTACCGAGTTTGAGCATATACTTCGGACCTAAAACCATAGGTATGCCTCTTTTTTCAAATTCATTGCAGATATCTTCGCCAATCTCTTCTTTTGTGCGTATATCATATACTTTTATATTCATTTTTTTATCGTCAAACATTTTTATCAGATTTTTATGGGTACGTCCCAATCCGATAAAAGCAATTTTTTTATCTTTAATTCTTTCAAAGAAAACAGATGCTTTGGTTTCCATATAAATTCGTCTCCTATAATATTATTAATATAAATAATTATATATGTTTAGATTTAAAATTTCAATGTTATTGTTTTGATTTGATTTTTTTGTATAGATATGTTTTTCTGTTATATTTTTTAATTGTTTCTTCGTATAGATTAATAATAGTATTTATATTTTTGTCACTGCCAAGTTCTATTGCGTGTTCACGTGTTGTCTTTCTTAAATTTAGATATTCGTCTATGGGTAGTTTGGAGATATTCTCAACCACTTCTGTCATTTCTTCTATTGTATCACGTATAAAACCGTTTTTGCCTTCGTCTATTTGATTTTCGTTGCGTGGGTCACGTCGCAGTATTGCCGGCAACCCCATTGACATAGATTCAAGCATAGATATAGACATCATTTCGGTAAGCGATGCGGTTATAAAATAATTTGATATACAAAAATATTTATATACGTTACTATGGTCAATTTTGCCTGTAAACATAATATTTTCATTGCCACCGCAAGATTTTGCAAGGTTTATAAGATTATTCTTTTCAGGGCCGTCGCCGATTATCAAAAGTTTATGTTTGTTGCTGTCTTTAAATTTTTCGCACCAGCCTTTTATTAAAACATCAACGGATTTTTCTTCTCCAAGTCTACCGATGAACAGTCCGATAAAGTTTTCGGTAGAAAAACCGAGTTCTTCCCTTATTTCTTTTATATGCGAAGCGGTTGTTCTGTTTGGGTCAAAATAATCTATATCTATACTGTTTGGTATAATATGTATTTTTTTGTTTTTTACACCTATAAACTCCATAAATTCGTTTGCCTTGTCAGACGGACTTATCATAAGGTCTGATTTTTTTGCAAATAATTTAAAATATGCAGACCCGCAGTATTTAACCGCAGATTTTGTAATTTTGTTTTTTGCAATATAGTGCGAATAATCTTCATACATAGTGTGTAGTGTATAGCATAGTGGAATATTGAATTTTCTTGCGTATACAAGAGAGAATATACCCATACTTAATTCATTGTGAGTATGAATTATATCAGGTTTAAAATCGTTTAGGATTTTTATTCTTTTTTTACTGAAAGGAGTAGCCAGTCCGTAACCGTATATATTTTTCATAGCAATGGCTGGACAGTGCAAAACACCGTCAATAATTGTATGATGGTGTACTTTGGGGTCAGCGGTTACAATAAGCACATTGTGGCCTTGTTTTATTAGGCTGTCCCGTAGCATTGAAACGTGTGTGATTACACCATTTGTATATGGCTTGTATGCTTCCAAAGTAAGAATGATGTTCATAACTATATTCTCCGATTTTAAATTAATAATAATTTTTGTTAAAATTTTATATATTCAAATTATATAATAAATTATAATAATATTCAATAAAAATATTTAAGAAAGAAATATTAAATATAATAATTCTTGCTTAGTAATGTTTTTTAGTATAT
>JAHHTQ010000008.1 GCA_020024555.1 Angelakisella sp. | reverse complement strand
ATAGTACACATATCATCAACAGCCTTTACCGTACCAACCGTACCTTTAGGAATAACTGTATATGGATCATACAGGTCATTCGTAAGTTCAAGTTTTGTTCCTTTGGGATACCTTTCCTTAATTGCTTTGATTTGTTCCTTTGACGGAAATTCTCTCATTGGTACATACCTCCCATATTCATTCCCATTTTGGCTTCTTCTGCAGGCTCAAATGCTTCCAACCCTATTTCTTTACCTGTTTTCAGCTCCCAATCACATGGCTGCCAAAAGCTGACATAAAATTCTTTTTCCCCGCATTTGATTTCGCGCTGTTCAAAGCCTTCGCCCCAGCCATCTGAGCATTGCCCCTCAATATAGTCCTTTATATCATCCAATTCAAATTGATTTAACGGAGCGTTCAGTTCAAGCTTTGCCACACCCATAAGTTGGTTATCGATAATCTCAACATCAAATGACAGCTTTTGCACCTTTGCATTGACTGTGTTTGCTTTATTGTAATATTCCATTAAGCCGCGCTCGTTAAGAGTTATATCATATTTGCGGATGGCATCCTTAACTTCATCTGCATAGTCTGCAAGCTCCGAAGCATCCATTATATATACATGATTTTGATTTAAAGCGTCATATCTGTTGTGTTGTTCTGCATATAGGTCGTAGGTTTCGCCTATAAGCGGCATATATAGAGCTTGTGTTTGAAGGTGTTTGTTTTGTGGCGCAAGTCCTATATTAGATAGTAGCTCACTCATTTCCTGATCATAACCGAAGTAACTTATATATCCATTTTCAGTAAAACAGCCGTTTTCGATATTTCTGTATTTGTTACCACACTTTTCAAAGTCGATAAACTCTTTTAGCGGCCCTTCGTTGTAATAGAGATTGTTTCTTTTACAAATTATATATTCACCATACTCATGTGAATTGTGAATTTCTTCCCTGACATTGAAAAAATTTAAGTTTTTGATTACCTTCTCCAAATCTTTTGCGGATTCTGTTTCAAAGGTATCCATCAGAAAGTTCAGCTTGTTTTTATCTTCCTTAGTTAAAGAAGTATAGTAATAACTATAAGCTGAAAAATCCATTAGCTTGTTATAAATTTCATCTCCGTCAAGAATTGACAAGTGCGCTTTATCTGATATGTACGGTGCATCAACAAGTATTGAAGTAGAACGGATATCCTCAACACCCAAGTTTTCAAGAGCTTTAACTATTTCCGTTTTTTGAAATGGGAAGTATAGATATTCTCTTTTTTTCTCATAGCTTATTGAAACGCTTCCTTTATTTGTGTAATCAAAAAAGGGAAGGTGCTTACCGTCAAATACTTCTTCATAATTTTTGTTGTTTACGAAAAGTATTCCATAAGGTGTAATTACATGTTCGATATTATTCTCCAGCGCTTGTTTAAAATAGTCTTTACCGTTAAATTCTTTGAATTTCTCAGCATCAACATAGCCTTGCGTGTCAAGATACATTTTTCTGCCTGCGCTTTCAATATCATAAAGATTATTAACCAAACTGACGTTATTAAGGTTGTAGGTAAGGTTTATAAGCTGCTTGATATTGTTTGTTTTCCTTGTGTAAACAAGGGCATAAAATGTATTTAATTGATCTTCGCTGAAACTTTCAAGAACCTTTGTCAAAAAGTTCAGTTGGGCAATATTATATGATTGACCTTGAAGCATTTCATTCGCTCTGCTGTCGTCAACAACTTCTTTAACTGATACTGTTGTTTTGGCGCTGTTTGGGACTCCGATTTGTTCGCAAACACGGTTTATGGTTTCTTCTGTACATGGAAAAAACGTATCATATGGTGTTCCTTTAAATTTAATTCTCATTTAAATCTCTCCTTTTTAAATTTATTTGCAGATATAAAAAAGAGCCACTTTAAAAGTGACTCTGATTTTTGCTATTTAATATAGATTTGTAATTTTTATGCCTTTTTGTTTGGCATATTGCACTGTATAGCCTGTTCCACCGCTACTGCCATCATAATACGCAATCATTTGACCGGCTCTGTTTACCATATATCGGTTTCTCTCATGATAACATCCCTTTTCAAACTTTGTATGTAACATAATTACTTCATCACAATATTGTAGCGTTGAATAGTATATCTCTCTATTAGTCTCAGACCAACAAGCTGCTTGTTCTTCAAACGGAACTACTGCAATTAACCTGATGTGTTTGGGATTATCCAACACCAATATTTTGCTTCTCATTAAAACCAATTGCGCAGCCAATAAATCAAATCCATAACAAGCGCCAAAGTAAAATGTATCTACTCCATTGGCAATTGCACGGTCTATTGCAAGTAATAGTTTTTTCTTCAGGTTTTCTAACTCTTTTTCTGTCTTTGGTAACTTTTCAGTTCTGTGTCCTGTAAAACATAATGAATTGTTTTTGTTTATTCTCATACTGTTCATCCTTTATTTTATTACTATTTATATAGTAACTATAAATATGTAGATAGTCAATAGTAAATAATATTTATAAACTATTTATATAGAGGTGATGTTATGGAAGAGCCAAAATCGATTTATGTAAAACAAAATTATGGAAAAATAGTATTTCATATAAAAGAAATAATGGATAAAAAGAATATTACAAGAAATACACTTGCCCGTTTGATTGATGTACGTTTTGAAGTAGCTGATAAATGGTACAAGGGTGAAATTGAGCGAATGGATATAGATGTTTTAACTAGGATTTGTTATGTGTTGGATTGTGAAGTAAGTGATTTAATTGAATACGTCAGATAGCTTTAATATTTAGTAAAATAAAGCTGTTGATTATAAGTTTAAAGGTAGTATCACTGATTAAATTATAATCGGACAGTTCATCTATTTTTATATTTTCTTTTTCACTTTCAATCATTTCCGCTGCTTTGTAGATAGCATATGATTCCGTACTGAGTTTAGGTAACTTCATACCGCGTATATTTCTATATTTATTTTCTTTAAAGCAGTTATAAAGAAAATCATCAGAAGACAGCAAATATAAAATTGCCTGTTGCTTACTGTTATTTTGAAAAAGGGCGCCGATATTTTGTAAATTTAAAAATCTGAAAAAATGGGTTTCAGAAACGAAAAAAGTGTTATCGTATTCATCGATAAGTTGCTGTAATCGTTTTTGAAATCTTTTTTTGTCTATTGAGTGAAAACAACTTTTAATAAATTCTTTATAGTTTTCTTGTGGGTTGAAAGTAGCGCCCTTTTTTAGAGATAGGTTTAAGAGTGGTAAAACTGTTGTTTGTTCATTCATATCATCTCCTTTTTTATAATCAAAGTTTGGAATTGTGAGCATCATTTTTTCCATACTGCCTAGTGCTGTTCCTTTCATAATTCTGTATGACATTTTAATCTTCCTTTCTTTATAATCAGAGCAACAAAAAAAGACCAAATCTCTGTAATCAAAGATTTGGTCTTAGCGCCCCTTTTTATTTGCTTATTAAAGTATATATTTTTATCTGCTGTTTCCTGTAAAGCCTAAGCCAGCGCCCTTTTAAGCTTATAAGTTTAAAGTGGCTCTATTTTTGGAGTTCATTTTTTTATTCAAAAAAATAAAAAAGTACCG
Source organism: Angelakisella sp. (assembly GCA_020024555.1). Taxonomy (GTDB): domain Bacteria; phylum Bacillota; class Clostridia; order Oscillospirales; family Ruminococcaceae; genus Angelakisella. The sequence goes on along the minus strand of JAHHTQ010000008.1, from coordinate 59,719 downwards.
ATTTTTTATGAAACCGATACTTTGTAATATTTTATTTGATTTTTAGTGGCGCCTTTTTAAATTTGGTTATTAGTAACATATTTTTTATATAAAACCCGAAAATTCTCTTAAAGTAAAAGCTTATTTTTCTAGATAACTAAATCTATTTTTATTGATTTTATCTTACTATCAATTCATTAAAGCAGTTTTCTGTATTTTTTGTTATTATAATTATATGCGTGTTAGTTCATTTCTTAAAAATATTAAAATTTTTAAAATGACATCCTTAAAAATGTCATTTTAAAAACCCGCTTTTTTTCAAGAAAAAAGTCTGTAAAGCACGATGTCATCGGCTTTTATACCGATGACATCTATTTTGGCTTATTGACTTGGTGGAGATGACGAGAATTGAACTCGTGTCCGAAAACCCATTCATATAGCTTTCTACGTGTGTAGTTTGTTATTTAAAATTCCCTTACATAATCGTCAGCAAACAGACTAAAATGCTTGGTAGTCCCTAGTACAAATAAAAAGCCGAGACACTCTTGATATTCGTTCACCACTAGTCGACGCCTGTTTCTGAGTCGTGGTTATCTCAGAACAGACGGCAGCCTAAAATTAGGCAGCGTAAGCTAAATTATCGTTAGCGTTTAAATTTAAAATTGCCCAGTTTAAAGAGTGTGAGCACCTCTACACGCTTACTATACTTCAAAATCCCCGTCGAAACCTGTGCATCCCCATATAGTATCTATAAGTATACCATATTTAAAATCTTGTGTCAATCAGATAAACATAAAATTTATTGATTTAAGTAAGGGAGAGACCATATAATCTCTCCCCAAAAGCTATAAATTATTAATAATCAGATTGAAATTTCGTAAGCTACTTTGTATAGATAGTCATCAATGCGTTTATGCATATTTAAAGCTTCATTTATATCAAAGTCAACAGTACGGCTGTTTTGAACAGCCACAACACGATTGCCTTTTCCTTCTTCAAGTAATTCAACAGCACGATAACCCATAACACTGGCAAAAACTCTCTCTTTACCTGTTGGTATACCTCCCCTTTGGATATGACCCAAAACAGTAAGTCTACTTTCAATACCCGTTTTTTGTTGAATGTATTTTGTTATTTCCTGTGAGTTTTCTATGCCTTCGGCAACAATAACTATAAAGTGGTGTTTGCCTGTTTTCAGAGTATCTTGCATACGTTCGATAATATCTGTATCAATATTATATTCACGTTCAGGGATAAGTACAGCGATAGCGCCACAAGCTATACCGGCATGTAGAGCAATGTGTCCGGCATGTCTGCCCATAACCTCAACAACAGAACATCTATCGTGGGATTGAGAAGTATCACGGAGTCTGTCAACATTTTCTATAACAGTATTAAGCGCTGTATCAAAACCTATTGTATACTCAGTAGATGCTATATCATTATCAATGGTTCCGGGGATACCTATACATGGAATACCTTTATTTGACAAAGCTCTTGCGCCACAGAATGAACCGTCACCACCGATAACAACAAGTCCGTCTATTCCAAGTTTTTTACACATTTCAACAGCCTTATCCTGAGTGGCTTCTTCTTTAAATTCAGGACATCTTGCAGTATATAGCATAGTACCGCCACGTTGTATAATATCACATACATCACGTAGTCCCAATTCACGAACCTCACCGTTAAGTAAGCCTTGATATCCTCTTTGAATACCCAATACTTTTATACCTTTAAAATTTGCGGCGCGTACAACTGCGCGTATAGCGGCATTCATTCCCGGCGCATCACCACCGCTTGTCAAAACTCCTATGGTTCTTGGTGTTTTTTCCATATATAAAATACCTCCTATGGTTTTTTAATCAATAATTTACTTTTAAAAAACAAATACTTTTTTCAGTATTATTTTATATTTATTAAAATAAAAAGTATATTGACATATTGTTAAAAAATTATTTGTGATAAAAATTTATTTAGTATATTTTAACATTAATATTTTATTTTATCTTAATATTATCTATACCTACAACCTTTTCAAGTTCTTTGAGCAGTATATCACAAATGTTTACTTTAACATTATCATTTCCTTTCAATAATTTCTTTGTATCCTCTGCATAAAAGTACACATAAGAATCTCCCGAAAAAACTTTTATAATATCAGTTACTTTATTTGCCTTGTCGCTTGTAATTGACGGAATTTTAATATAAAGTCCGTTTTTGTTTTTATCTTTTTCGGATTCTTTCTTTGCTAAATCCGCGCTTTGCGCAAAGTCTATTATTATTTTTGCGGGTTCACTTTCCCTTAATGAAACTTTTCCTTTAACAAGTACCGGTGTGCCTACTTCTATGTGTCTGTTTAGTTCATCGTATAGCTTAGAAAATAGAATAGCTTCAATAGAACCAGTATTATCTTCAAGAACAACGAAAGCCATTGTTTGATTATTGCGTGTAATCTTTATTTTTTTAGATGTGACCATAGCAACAAGTTTAACATCTGTATTGTCGTAAGTTGCGTTTAAATCAGTGTTCGTAAGATTTATAATCTTCGTTGCGCCTATATTTTTTATAAAATCCTGATATTTATTAATGGGGTGTCCCGATAGGTAAAGTCCCGTAACTTCTTTTTCCATAGCGTACATATCAAGGTCATCAAATTCAGGCAGTTGCGGGATAGTAAGTTCTTCCTGTATATTATTATCAATAGAACCAAAAAGAGTCATCTGTCCGACAGAACGCCACAGGTGTTCATTTGCAACCGTATCGGCAATTTTGAGATAACCCTGCAACATTGATTTTCTGTTTTCACCCATACTGTCCATAGAACCGCTGCGGATTAAACTTTCTATTGCCCGTTTATTGAGTTCTGTGCAGTACATTCGGCGGTAAAAATCAACAAAACCCGTAAATTTTGCTTTTTTACGTTCTTCTATTATTTTTTCTATGATGCCTTCGCCCAAATTTTTAATTGCCATAAGTCCGAATCTTATGCCCTTTTCGGTAACTGTAAACCCTTTTGAACTTTCGTTAATATCAGGCGGAAGCACAGCAATATTAAGTTTATCGCATTCTTCGATATATTCAATTACTTTATCTGTATTGTCAAGTATGCTTGTCAGTAGTGACGCCATATATTCTTTTGGATAATAGTATTTTAAATAAGCTGTTTGATATGCGACCAGCGCATAGGCAGCCGCATGAGATTTATTAAAGGCGTATGCGGCAAAACTGCTCATTTCATCAAATATATCATTTGCAATTTTTTCACTGATATTATTCTTTGCGCAACCGTCAATAAAATGCACACGTTCTTTTTCCATAACATCGGCTTTTTTCTTTGACATAGCGCGCCTTACAAGGTCGGCTTGTCCATAGCTGTATCCACCCAAACTTCTGCAAATTTGCATAACCTGTTCCTGATATACTATACAGCCGTATGTTACGTCCAATATATCTTTCAGCATTGGTGTGCTGTATTTAATATCTTCGGGGTGGTGGCGGTTGTGTATATATTTCGGTATAGAGTCCATAGGGCCGGGACGATAGAGTGAAATAGCCGCTATCATATCTTCTATTGATGTAGGCTTTAACTGTGTAAGCATCTTTCTCATACCTGCGGATTCAAGCTGAAATACTCCGCCGGTTGTTCCCAGTGACAGCATTTCAAATACCTTTTGGTCGTCAAGGGCAATTTTATTTATATCAAAATCAATGCCCTTTGCGCATATCATTTTTTCACAATCGCTAATAACAGTAAGGTTACGAAGTCCCAAAAAGTCCATTTTTAAAAGTCCGAGTTCTTCCAGTGTCGTCATAGTAAATTGGGTGACAATAGACTCATCGTTTTTTGCCAAGGGAACGTAACTGTCAACTGTATCACGGGTAATAACAACGCCTGCGGCGTGTGTGCTTGCGTGTCGTGGCATACCTTCAACACGTTGCGCGGTATAGACAAGTTCTTTTATTTGTGGGTCACTGCCAACGGCAGTTTGCAGTTCTTTACTCTGTTCCAGCGCTTTTTTTATGGTAATGTGCAGTTCCATTGGAATAAGCTTTGCCACTGTATCAACAGTTCCGTATGGCAGTCCCATTGCGCGTCCTACATCACGGATAGCGCCACGCGCCGCCATTGTACCGAAAGTTACTATCTGCGCTACATGGTCGGCGCCGTATTTTTTTATAACATATTCAATTACTTCGGGGCGTCTTTGATAACAAAAATCGACATCGAAGTCCGGCATACTCACACGTTCGGGATTTAAAAAACGTTCGAACAGCAAATTGAATTTTAATGGGTCAATGCCTGTTATTCCCATACAGTATGCGGCAATGCTTCCCGCGCCAGAACCTCTGCCCGGACCTACCGGTATACCAACCGATTTTGCATAGTTAATAAAGTCATATACTATCAGAAAATAGTTTGTATAGCCCATTTTATCTATTACAGATAGTTCATATTCAAGTCTGTCCACAGCCTCTTTGTTTGGATTTTCACCATAATGTTTATGCAGTCCTTCATAGCATTTTCTTCTGAAAAAAACTTTGTTGTCTTCTCCGTTTGGTGCGGAGTAAAAGGGTAGTTTGGTTTCACCGAAAGTAAATTCAACATTACACATATCGGCAATTTTCGCGGTATTTGCTATTGCGGACGGAACATTTTTGAACAGCTCCGCCATTTCTTCACTGCTCTTTATATAGAATTCATCTGTTGCAAATTCCAAACTTTTTTCGTCGTTTATGGTTTTGCCCATCTGAATACATATAAGTAAATCCTGAATTTTACTGTCTTCTTTTGTTATATAGTGGCAGTCGTTTGTGGCAACGAGTCCTACGTCAAGTTCCTTTGCTATATTGATTAAATGAGGCAAAACTTTTAATTGTTCTTTGATACCATGGTTTTGTATTTCTATATAGTATCTGTCTTTGCCGAAAAGATTTTTATAGTATGATACAGCTTCCCGCGCCGCTTCATAATCTCCCCGCAAAATAGCCTGCGGAACTTCACCCGCAAGGCAAGCTGACAGAGCGATAAGACCCTCTGTGTGTCCTTCGAGTAGTTCCCTGTCTATTCTGGGCTTTGAATAAAACCCTTCTGTAAAACCACGTGACACAAGATATATCAAATTTTTGTATCCGATATTGTTTTCACACAAAAGTATTAGATGATATGGCTTGTTGTGGAGACTTGGTTTTTTATCAAATCTGCTCTTTGGCGCTACATATACTTCACAGCCAACTATCGGTTTTATGCCTTTTTTGGTTGCTTTTTTATAAAAATCAATTATACCGTACATAACTCCGTGGTCTGTAACGGCTATCGCTTTTTGATTAAGCTCTATCGCTCTGTCAATAAGTTCATCTATTTTGCATGCTCCATCTAGTAAACTATACTCTGTATGGTTGTGCAAATGAACAAAATCTATCATTTTTCTCTCCTTTTCAGTATTGTTTAAAATCTATCTTTTACTCTTAAAAAAGTCTGTCATAAGTTTTGCGCATTCTTTTTCCATTATTCCTTTTGTAACAGTGGGACGAATAGGCAAACCTACTTCAAAAAGATGTATTCGAGAACCCAAACAACCCCACTGTTCATCACTTGCGCCATATACTACCCGTTTTATATTTGCATTGAGTATTGTACCGGCGCACATAGGACATGGTTCAAGAGTCACGTACAGTGTGCAATCATTTAGTCTGCGTGTACCAAGCACTTTGACAGCGTCCAGAATTGCATTTATTTCCGCATGACCAAGCGGTGAATTTTCGGTTTCCCGTGTGTTGTGTCCTCTGCTTATAACAGTATCATCTTTTACAATTACAGCGCCAACAGGGACTTCATCAAGCAAAAATGCTTTTTGTGCTTCTTTGTATGCCTCGTTCATAAACATACAATCATTGTTATAGTACACCGATTACTACTCCTTGCAAAAATAAAAATATGCATACGACAATTATCATTATAAAGGGAATACTTGTAAACATTTCCTTAAATTGAAAATTTGTTATAGGTTGTTCTTTTAAATTCGGGTACCAGTAAACCGAACCAAATTTATTTTTAAACAATTTATAAGAGAAAACAGCAAATAAAGACATTGATAAGTAGATAAAAATATTCAGTAGCATAATTGAGCTGAGATTTATAAAATTATTGGATATATTTGAAATAAGTTCACCTGAAAAATTATATATAAAATGCGCAATCATTGATGGGATAAGAGAGCCTGAACGTATTGTCAAAACAGCGAAGATAATACCCATACCAAAAGCGAAGATTGCTTGCGGAAAATTATTGTGGCAAAGCGCAAAAGCAAGCGCTGAAACAAAGACCGCAATATTATTTGAGTATTGTCTCAATGACTGTAATATTACTCCACGAAACAGCATTTCTTCAAAAATAGCAGGGAAGATGCCTATAAACAAAGCGTTTAAAAGTATAGATGGAATATTATGATAGAATATCGGTCTGCCTAATTTAAAATTAACTCCGATTAAACCGAATAATAACATTATTACCATAATTGCAAGGTTTAGTATAAATCCTATTGATACGGTATGTGTAACCGACAGTAATGTAAATTCTGTATTAGGTTTATTAAAAGGAAAAATGACTTCCTTTGGCGTTTGAAAAATCAGTGTGGCAAGAAGTATTGACAGACCCATTACGATAGAATAGCTTAAAAAAGTTAAGCAAATGGCAAAAAAATCTGCAATTAACCAAATATGAGAAAGCTCTCCGATTATTCTTACAATATTATATAGAAAATATGTGGGAATTCTAATAACGCTTTTAAATAAAAGTACAATAAAAACTACAACAGAAACATTTGTTATAGATTTTTTTAAGTTTGTATCCATATACACCAACCTTTTTTTAAATTATATATTTTATTATAACAATTTTTATTTAAAAATTCAACAAATAAAAAATTGTTGAGAATTATTATTTTTATTAAACTTCGTAAATATTGTTATATATTTAAATAAGTTTTATCCTCATCAACCAATATTTTTCAGTATTATGTATAATAAATAATGATATTAAAATTATTTGCTTGAATAGTTATTATATATATTGTATAATGTAGTATTGTAGATATTTTTTAAATTGGGAGGATAGCGTTTTGCTTTTGTCTGTAAATGCAGTTGTTGTTTGTGAAAGAAAGATAAATGAGTATGACAGAGTACTTACTCTGCTTACCGAAAACAAAGGTATTATACATGCTTATGCAAAAGGCGCTTCCAAAATAAAAAGCGGTATGATAGCCGCAACAGAGATGTTTTGTTATTCCCACTTTCAAATATTCACACATGGTGAAAAAAGTTTTATTGACAAAGCGGAAGTTATTAATATATTTTTCGGACTGCGACAGGATTTTTTAAAAATTTCCCTTGCCACATATTTTTGTCAACTGGTACTCGAAATAGTGCCGCCGCTTGACTGTGAAGACTCGTATATACGGCTGTTATTGAACACTTTGTATTTTTTGGAAAAAGATAAAATCAGCCGTTCTCTGTTAAAACCGCTGTTTGAACTTAGGCTCTTGACATTGTGTGGCTATATGCCCGACCTTGTTACATGTCAGTGTTGCGGGTATCTCAATACAGAGACAATTTATTTTTCGCCGAATTTGGGCATAATTCTATGTGATAATTGTTGTCCCGATAAAAAAAATATGATAAATGTTTCCGGTGGCGTATTTGCCGCTATGCGTCATATAGTGTACAGCGATATATCAAAACTTTTTAATTTTACTCTTACACCCGAAGCTACCGCTGTTTTAAATCAGGTTTCACGAAAATATTTACTCTGTCAGGTGGAAAAAATGTTGCCTGCGCTTAAATATTATGAAGATATGGTGGCAGTTATGGAAACAAATAAATAATTTACGGTTACTCATTCATTTAATATATAACCTCTTACACATAGTTTACGGGAAATATGCTTTTCGTAAATACGTTTTTTTAAATTAATAAAAGGAGACAGTATGACAGATATTAAACATTTAAAATCACTCGAATATGATAAAATTTTAAAACTTCTATCTGATAAGGCATCTTGCAAAGCATCTGCCGAAAAAATAATGCAAACAGCCCCAAGTGATGATTATGATGAAGTTTGCCGTTTAGTACAAATGACAAAAGATATAAATACGCATTCCATTAAATTCGGCACGCCGTCTCTCGGTGGTATACCCGATTGTCGTGACAGCGTAGACAGAGCCGCGCGTGGGGGCAGACTCTCTATTCCGGAGCTTCTCTCTGTATGCAAAGTGCTGAAATGTATACGCAGTATCAAAAGTTGGCGAGAGAATATAGAAGAAGAAACAAGCGTAGATGACCTGTTCTTTTTCCTTATACCGAACAAGTCGCTGGAACAAACTATTGACAAGGCAATACTTAACGAGGAAGAACTTACAGATACAGCCTCACCGACACTTAATGAAATACGTACAAAAATACGTAAGGCGCATATGTCCATTCGTGAAAAACTTGACAGTATAATTCGTTCGTCTGCATACTCAAAGATTCTTCAAGAAAGCATTATAACTATGCGTGACGGAAGATTTGTTGTACCTGTAAAGAGTGAAAACAGAAATGAAATACAAGGACTTATTCACGGCGCGTCTTCGAGCGGCGCAACAGTATTTATCGAGCCGACAGCGGTAGTAGAGGCAAACAACAAGATAAAAATACTTGAAAATGAAGAAAAACAGGAAATTGACAGAATACTTTTGGAGCTTTCCAAAATGGTTGGCGCTGTGGCGCATACAATAATTACCGGTTTTGATGCGCTTGTTGACCTTGATATCATCTTTGCAAAGTCAAGACTTGCAGATGAAATGAACGCAACTGTTCCGATAATCAGCAAAGATAAGATTATAAAACTAAATAAAGCGCGTCACCCGTTGATTGATAAAAAGAAAGTAGTGCCTATAAACATAGAAATGGGCGAAACATTTGACACGCTTGTAATAACAGGTCCGAACACAGGCGGTAAGACAGTTGCATTAAAAACACTGGGACTTCTTACGCTAATGGCAGAGTCGGGTATGCTTTTGCCCACAGGTGACGACAGTGTTATACACGTATTTGAAAACGTGCTTGCGGATATAGGTGATGAGCAAAGTATAGAACAAAGCTTATCTACTTTTTCGGCGCACATAACCAATATTATATCCATTGTCGAAAAAGCGAATGACAACAGTTTGATTTTGGTTGATGAGCTTGGCGCAGGAACAGACCCAATCGAAGGCGCGGCGCTTGCAATTTCAATTATCGAGAGATTTAGAAGCGTTGGAGCTATGGTTGTTGCAACAACTCACTATGCCGAAATAAAGATGTACGCGCTAAATACAAAAGGCGTTGAAAACGGTTCTTGCGAATTTGACGTTACAACGCTTTCGCCGACATATAGACTGCTTGTAGGTGTTCCGGGTAGGAGTAATGCGTTTGCAATCAGTAAAAGACTGGGACTAAATGATGACATAATAAACAGAGCGCAAGATTTAGTTTCCACTGATAATATACGTTTTGAAGATGTTGTCGATAAACTTGAAGCTACACGTCAAGAACTTGAACGTGAGCAAATAGCCGCGCAATCGAGTAGAGAGCAAGCGGAATATATTAAAAAACAAATAGAACAGGAAAAACAAAAACTGCAAGCGCAAATGGACAAGGAGCTTAAAGCCGCTCACGAAAAGGCGCAGGCAATAGTCGCTCAGGTTATCAGTCAAACAGATATGTTGCTTAATGAGTTGGAAGACATTAAAAAGCAAAAAGACAAGGCAGACTTTGCAAAGAATTTGAGTAACGCAAAGAGTACCTACAAATCAAAAGTAAACAAACTTCATGCAATGGCTGACCCTGTAATAAACAAACCGCAAGATGAATATAAATTGCCACGCAAACTTCAATCAGGCGATACTGTTATCTTGCGTGACCTAAATTCCGAAGCTATTGTAATATCAGGGCCTGACAGCAATAACGCTTATCTTGTGCAGGCAGGTATTATGAAAGTAAAAGTGGGTGAGGATAACTTACGTTTGGTGGAAAAAAACAAACCACAAAAGAAATCCGGCGGAAAAACAACTATCGGAAACATTAAATCACTGTCAAACGCAAAAACAGAGCTGGATATACGTGGTTATGCGGCTGACGAAGGAATTATGGAGCTTGACCAATTCATTGACAGATGCGTGCTTTTGGGACTTACAATGGTTACTGTAATTCACGGTAAGGGCACAGGAGTTTTGCGAACAGCCGTACAAAAGCGATTAAAACAAAACAGACATGTAAAGAGTTTCAGAAACGGTGTTTACGGCGAAGGCGAAGCGGGTGTTACGGTGGTTGAATTAAAATAATATAAATCTTTTTTAGGATATTTATTGTTTTGATTAAATAGTATATAATTAAAATAACCAAATTGAAAGGAATTTTGATGAATAAGATTAAAGCAATTTTCAGCGACTTTGACGGAACTTTACTTAATGACGACAAATATATAAGCGAAACAGATTTAAATACAATCAGAAAAATAAAAGAAAGCGGTATATATTTTATAGGGGCAACGGGTAGGCATTTTCCTATTGCCCGTAAATATGCAAAAGAAATAGGCACAGAACAACCGTTTATTTTGTGTAACGGTGGTTTAATATATGATTATAATACAGAAATGCCTCTTAAAGTGAAGTATATAGATTCAAAATTGATAGCCCCGCTTGTAGATTTTGCAATAGAGAATAATTTAAACTGCTATGCCTATATAAAAGAAGGTGTCTATATTCGTGGAGATAATCCCGATAAGGCATTTTACGAGCGGGTTAAAAATATGGGTAAATCTGTTTGCGATGGGGAACTGATGATTTCAGATGTTGCATCGTTTACGCTTGATGATAAAGATATTATTAAATTTTTGTTGCCGTCATGCCCAAACGATAAATTTGAGGCGTTATTGCAAACAGATATTGCCAAAAGCGGAAAACTGGAAATTGCTTTTTCAGGAGAAAACTTTTTGGATATTAACTTAAAAGGCGCAAATAAAGGCAATGCTCTGCTTGATATCTGCGCCGGACTCAATATTGACAGTAAAGATACAATAGCTATGGGCGATAATTTTAATGATATTGAAATGCTAAAAGTATGTGGCATAGCTGTTTCTCCACAAAATGCGGAAGAAGAAGTAAAAAAATATGCAGATTTAATCACTACATCTTGTAATGAAAATCCATTGACAAATATGATAAAACTTATAAACCAAAAATATGGAAAGATAATAGATGTTGATTTATAATGTGACACAAAATACGTAGGTAGGTGAAATATGCTTGCAAAAAGAAAAAGAAGACAATCTACATAAAGGGCATAGAGAAAGATTAAAACAGACATTTTTAACTAATGGTTTTGACGGATTTGCGCCCCATAATATTTTGGAATTAATTCTTTTTTACTCTATACCTATGAAAGACACAAATGCCCTTGCTCATAATTTGATAAGTGTATTCGGCAGTCTTTCCAATGTGTTTGACGCTCCTTATGAAGAACTTTTAAAGATAAAAGGAATTTCACCAAATACGGCGATTCTTATAAAAATGATACCTCAGCTATGTACAATATATTTTAAGGAAAAGGCGCAAAACGGAACATACAACGGAAAAGACCTGACAGAAAAGATAGGTAAAGAACTTGTTGCCAGATGTATTGCGGAAACAGATGAAGTTGTGTATTTAATTTGTCTTGATAACAAGCTTAACCCCATATATTTTGATATCATAGACAGAGGGACAGTTGATACTGTAAAAATTGTTGTAAGGAAAATTGTCGAAATAGCAATAAGATTTAACAGCAGCGCAGTCATACTCGCCCATAATCACCCACGTGGTATAGCTATGCCGTCAAAACAGGACAGAGATACAACAAATTTTATATACAGAACACTATCGGCGCTGTCAATTAAACTTCTTGACCATATAATAGTATCGGGTGAAAATTACTGTTCTATGGCTCAAAACGGTACGCTTGATATAACTGATTTCAGAACTGCATCAAGATGTGGTTCTACCTTTGAAAATCCAACCAATTCAATTAACAATAATATAAATTTTAAAAAACTTGAAGATGAAGTAAATGAAGAAAACAGTAATGTTATAAATGAATTATTTACTTAAATTAAATAAAGATACTTATATTAAAGGAGAAAAAGATGACATCTCAATTTTATTTAAACGGATTTCCGGAAGTGCTTGCCCCAGCCGGTGACAGAGAAAGATTAGAGGCGGCTGTAAACTTTGGCGCAGATGCGGTATATTTGGGCGGAAAGCTACACAGTATGCGCGCAGGCACGCAAAGTTTTGATATGGAACAGTTGCGTGATGCGGTAAAATTTGCGCACGACCGCCATGTAAGAGTATTTTTTACAATGAATACTCTGCCTAATAATAATGAAATACCAGAGCTATATGATTATATTAGACAAGTTGCCGATTGCGGTGTAGATGCCTTTATTGTCGCTGATATAGGTATTATGCTTGCTATTAAGCAAATAGCGCCAAATACAGAAATTCATATTTCAACGCAGGCAGGAGTTACAAACTATCTAACTGCAAATGAACTACATAAACTTGGCGCAAAACGTGTTGTTTTGGCTCGTGAGCTTCCATTGGAGGAGATTAGAACTATCAGACAAAAAACATCAAAAGAGCTTGAAATAGAAGTATTCGTGCATGGCGCGATGTGTATGTCTTTCTCAGGCAGATGTTTAATATCGCAATATATGACAGGCAGAGACTCAAATCGTGGTGAGTGCGCCCAACCTTGCAGATGGTCATATCATCTAATGGAAGAAAAACGTCCGGGACAGTATTTCCCTGTTTTTGAAGACAGCAAGGGTACATATATAATGAATGCCAAAGATATGTGCTTAATCGAAGATATTGATAAACTTGTTGACGCAGGCGTTACATCACTGAAAATAGAGGGAAGGGCAAAGAGCGCATACTATGTTGCTGTTGTTGCAAATGCGTACAGAAGCGCGGTAGACCTTTACCACAAAGATCCGACAAACTATAAATTGCCACAATGGATACTTGATGAAACAAGAAAAGTAAGCCACCGTGATTATACAAAAGGATTTTTGTACGGCGCTCCGGAAAACGGACAGTGCTACGAAAACGGCGGATATATACGTAATTGGGACGTTGTTGCCATTGCTGACAGAGTCGAAAACGGCAAACTGTGGGTAAGTCAAAAGAACAGATTTTTTGAAAATGACACTTTGGAGATATTGCCACCAAAATCTCAACCGATAACCGTTACGGTAAAAAATCTTATTGATGCGAATAATGAAAGGGTAGAACTTGCAAATAAAGCTACCAATTTTTACGCTTTTGATTGCGATATGGATATACCAAACGGCGCTATCTTGCGTAAACAAAACTGATAAAATATATTAGGAGGGCTTATGGCAACTTCTCAAAATTATGTGGAATTTATTTGCGAACAAATTAATGGTATAGGTAATGTGAGATACAGAAAGATGTTTGGAGAATATATGGTGTATCTAAATGATAGACCTATATTTTTGGTTTGCGATAACAATGTTTATATTAAAAAATTACCCGAAATAGAGAATATTATTGATAAAACAAGTGTTGGTATACCATACAACGGAGCAAAGGAACATTATGTTTTGGATATAGAAAATTCAGAACTCTCAAAACAAGTTGCGTTAATTTTGGAAAAAATTATTCCCATACCAAAACCTAAAAAGAAAAAACAATAAACCAAAGGCATACAGCTAAAATCAAATTTAGTCGTATGCCTTTTTATATTCACTTCACAAAAGGTGTAATTTCAAAGAAACTTTTTCTCTATGCAAAAAGTTTTCTCTTTTGGCATAAATGCCAAAATTCACCTTCAAAAATGCGTCTGCACGGCAAAATCGTTCCGTTTTCTGCGGAAAACATTTTAGGCTCTGCCCTTAAACCGCAACTTATTGAAAAAATTGAATAAAACTTTTATATTCTTTGTCATTATGACCAATAGCTATAACTTTTTTGACACAGTGTAATTTATATTGAAAATATATAATTTTGTAAATTTCTGTGTTGATTTATAGTATATAAATATTTTAATAAGCAGAAATTAAAAGGTAATAAGTAAAAATAAAAAAATTACGGTTACAAATATAGCATAAATGAAGATAAATATCGAAAAATATAATAGAGAAGGTTTTGAACCGACATTGTCAATGCTCGCTTCCGTTAAATGTTCATATAATATTAAAGTATGGGTATAAGTTTAATTTTCAATATTCTTATTTAAAATACTGAGCCTAATTTTGTTCGGATATAAAAATAAGTTTTGATATTTTGGTTGTAGTTCAGTGATATAACTTAACATTTCTGCCGTTCACTTCAATTAAACCGTCAGATTTCATCTTACCTATCTCTCTTGTCATAGCGCTACGGTCAATGCAGAGATAATTCGCAAGGTCACTGAACGAAAAAGGGATAATTAAAGTATCACTTTTTGTCTTGTTTCTTTGCATACGGAAATAGCAAAGTAACTTTTCCCTTATGGTACGGTGCGACAGTATTTCAACTTTATCGCTGAGTTGCTGAACTTTGTATGTCATCAAATTCAGCAGATTTTCGACAACAACTGTATGGTGCTTACATGCCTTACTGCATCGTTTGGTTATGTGCTCCTTATCTATTAAAACAACTTTACAGTTTTTTTCGCATATTGCAATCACATCGCCTCGGTCTACGGGAAAAGAAAAAAATGTTCCAAAAACATCTCCTTCGGACAGATATTCCAGCATATCAAAATTACCGTCTTCATTAAGGCGATTAATAGACAAACAGCCGGAAAGCAGAATACCGACCTTGTCGTTAATGGGTATTTCGTCTTTTTCATTGTATATTTTATTTTCCATTTTAAAACAAGATTGCATATATGAAAGTTCTGTGAGAGAAATACCGTTAAATAAAGGATTTTTCAATAAATCCATAAAAAACCTCCTTTTTGTTGCAAATGCAACAATAGTTTTCTTTTTTTTATGATATTATTATAACATAAAATAGAGTAAATTTTTATTTTAAAATTAAATAAAATATATGTAATAGAAAATAATTTATGAAAGAAGGAATTTTTAATGAATACACCAAGATTTTTAGTCTGTCCACGTTGCAAAAATATTATCACATTAATTGAAGATAAAGGAGTGCCAGTAAACTGTTGCGGTATAAAAATGGAAGAACTTGTACCAAATACAACTGATGCGGCAAATGAAAAACATCTACCTGTTATAAGCATTGACGGAAACAATGTTACTGTAACGGTTGGTACAGCTGTACACCCAATGCAAGAAGAACACCATATATCATGGATTTATCTGCAAACAACAAATGGCGGACAATTACGTTACCTTGACAAAACAGGTGAGCCAAAAGCAGTATTTACACTTGCGGAAGACGAAAAAGTTATATCTGCATTTGAATATTGTAATTTACACGGTCTTTGGAAGACAGAAGTTTAAGAAATTATATCAAATATAAAAGTTATTATTGGCAATATTATTAATATATTGCCAATATAATTTGTTGTATAAAAATAAATTATATTTCAAATAGGGTATATAATAAGGAGGAGTTTTATGAAAGCTTTGCAACTATGTCCTGATTTTTACTGGACAGGCGTACTTGATAAAGATTTGCGTGTATTTGATATTATAATGATGACAGAATTCGGTACAACGTACAATTCTTATGTATTAAAATGCGGAGAAAAAACCGTATTGTTTGAAACAGCAAAAGAAAAGTTCTTTGACGATTATCTGAAAACGCTTTCGGAAATAACTGATATAAACAGTATTGACTATATTGTTGTGGACCATACGGAGCCTGACCATGCGGGTAGTATACAAAAAATTATTGAAATATGCCCTCACGCAAAAGTTATTGCCACACCTACCGCCATTTCATTCCTAAAAGAAATAACAAACAGTGATTTTTACAGTATTCCTGTTGAAAACGGACAAGAGATAAAAATAGGAAATAAGACATTACGTTTTAGTATCTTCCCAAATCTTCATTGGCCGGATACTATGTACACATATATTGTGGAAGATAATATTTTGGTTACTTGTGATTCTTTTGGTTCGCACTATGCGCACGAAGGTATTTTGCGCAGTACAGTGACAGATACGGAAGGATATTTGCGCGCTACAAAATACTATTTTGACAATATTCTAGGACCTTTTAAAGTTCCATATATGACAGAGGCTCTTTCTGCTGTCAGAAAAATGGAAATTAAATTAATTTGTCCGGGTCATGGACCTGTACTCGACAGCCACATAGAAGAACTTTTGGATATATATGAAAGTTGGTGTCAGGTTCCTGTAAATACACGCAAAAAAGTTGTTATTCCTTATGTCAGCGCCTATGGCTACACCGGTGAACTGGCAGAACACATTGCGAAAGGTATTAAGGATAAGGGTGATATAGAAGTAAAAATATATGATATGGTAACTTCCGACCCCGCCGAAGTTGCAGGTGAGATTGCCACAGCAGACGGTATTCTGTTTGGTACGCCTACAATTCTTGCAGAGGCGCTAAAACCAATTTGGGATTTGACAACAGGTATGTATGCGCCTATACATGGCGGAAAACTTGCAAGCGCATTTGGTACTTATGCATGGAGCGGTGAAGGTGTTCCTCATATTCTGGAAAGATTAAAACAAATCAAAATGCGTGTGGTAGACGGATTTACTGTACATTTAAAACCATCTGAAAACGATTTGTTGGAAGCTTATGAATATGGCTATCGCTTTGCGGATACTTTGCAAACAAGACAAAAACCAACAACTGTTGCCAATGCCGGACTTGTAAAATGTTTGGTATGTGGTGAAGTGTTTGATGCCTCACTTGACACTTGTCCTGTTTGCGGTGTGGGTAAAGAGAACTTTACACCTTATGTACAAGAAGAAGTAAATTACCACAATGATACAAACGAAACATTTCTTGTTCTTGGTGGCGGTACTGCTGCTGTCAATGCTGCAAAAGCTATTCGTGAACGTAACAATACAGCAAATATCATAATTCTTTCGGAAGAAAGCGAGTTGCCTTACGACCGCCCAATGCTCACCAAAAATATGTTTGGTGATATAGCACATGGCGCTATTGCAAGCCGTCCTGAGAGTTGGTACAGAGAATTAAATATTGATTTACGACTTAATACGAAAGTTTTATCTATGGATATAGATAAAAAAGAAGTAAGTCTTTCAGACGGAGAAAAGTTAAGTTATGACAAGTGTATTTATGCGCTTGGTTCATATTGCTTTGTTCCACCGATAGCGGGCGCGGAGCTTCAAGGTGTAATAGCTGTACGTACCATTAAAGATGTGGAAAAACTAAAAGAGATGACGCCGAAAGCTAAAAATGTTGTAGTTATCGGTGGCGGTGTACTTGGTTTGGAAGCGGCTTGGGAACTACGTAAAGAAAAACTGAATGTAACCGTACTTGAATGTATGCCACAATTAATGAAAGGTAAGCTTGACGCTGTTTCGGCAAAAATGCTTACAACTATTGCATCAAAAGTTAATATAGAAATAAAAACAGATGTAAAAATTACAAAAATTGACGGCAGTAACAATGTAGAGGCTGTTCTGCTTGAAGACGGAACGTCAATTCCTGCCGATATTGTAATTATATCTGCGGGTGTACGCGCCAATAAAGCGATAGCCGAAAATGCAGGTATACTATCAAATCGCGCGGTTATAGTAAATGACAAAATGCAAACAAATAATACTAATGTATTTGCAGCAGGCGATTGCGTTGAATTTGAAGGCGCAAATATGGCAATTTGGCCTGTGGCGGTAGAAATGGGTAAAATTGCCGGCGCAAACGCAGCGGGCGACAGTTTGACATATTATCCCGAAATACAAGGTTTGACAATGGCGGCAATGAATACGTCAATATACACTATCGGTGATGTAGGCACAGATCCGAACTTTGTTTATAAAATTATGGAAATCCGTGATGATAAAAAACTTACTCTTGAAAAATATTACTTCAAAAACAATGCTATGTGCGGTGCAATTTTGGTTGGTGATATTTCTAAGATAAAAGATGTAACGGAAGGCGTTACAGAAAAACAATCATTTACAGAGTTTATGTTAAAATAATATAGACATATTAAATTTAAGGTACTGTTTTTTTATTAAAGCAGTACCTTTTTATTTATTGCTATGTATATTTAAAATTTAGTAGTTTTAACGATAAATATTAATTTAACCATATAATTTATATATAATATGAATATATTTTTACAATATAGATATTGCACAAAAATATATTTTATATAATATATAATATGACGATTTTATAATATTTAATGATAATTCTATTGACAAATTATGAACAAACGAGTAAACTAGGATTGTAAATATTATTTCCAAAAACAAAATAGTTGGATTGTTACTGGTTAAGCAGGCAAAACCAAATTCTGCAAGTGTGAAGCTAAATCTTCGTCTTTTTGTGGAGTTTGGATTTTTTTTTACTAAAAATCTTCAGGAGGAAAATAGCTTGAAAATAATCAAGGTAATCAATAATAATGTGGTTAGCTGTCTTGATAATCATAATAAAGAAGTGGTTGTTATGGGCAAGGGCTTGGGATTCCATACAAAACCTGGAGAGAATATAAATATGGCGGCAGTTGAAAAAGTGTTTCGTATGGATTCTATGGAAGAATTTACTCGCTTAAAAGATTTGTTTGCGCGTTTGCCGGTAGATTTATTGGAGGTTTGCAGTCAAATTATCGAATATGCGAACCAAACGCTTGGGCATAGGCTAAACGAATCAATATACGTAACATTAACTGACCATATTCAGTTCGCAATCGAACGTTCAAATAACGGCACGTATCTACACAATGCCTTAAACACAGAAGTAAAGGTGTTTTATCCGAAAGAATATGGAATAGGTAAATATGCTCTTGAATATATTAAAAGCAAACAAGGGGTAACATTACCCGAAGATGAGGCGGCAAGTGTGGCTTTGCATCTTATAAATGCGGAATTTGATACTTCTATGAATGTGACTATGAAGGCAACGCAGGTACTGAAACCTATGGTTCAAATACTCGAAACATGGCCGGGGTTAAAGCTTGACAGAGGAAATATTTATTATGATGAATTGCTTGTTAATTTAAAATTTTTGGCTATGCAGGTTTTTGCGAATAGCGAAAAAGATGATTGGGGAAATACTGAACTCATACACAATCTGCAAAAAAGTATTCCCGACGCATTTGCCTGCGCGCAATCAATTACGTCTTATCTGATTGAACAATGCGGTCATGCGGTATCGCTGACAGAACAGGCTTATTTGGCAATTTGTATTAGACGGGCTTGTAAGTCATAATATATTACGAAAAATGAAAGGGATAAAGTAAAATGGGTTTTTTTGATAAATTGTTTGGTAAAGAGTCTTTGAATACTGTATATGCGCCGGTTAAGGGTGAGGCAGTAGATATAAAGCAAGTTAGTGATCCGACATTCGGAGAAGAAATTTTGGGAAAAGGCATAGCTATCCGTCCAAGTGAAGGAAAGGTGTTTGCTCCATGTGACGCTACTGTTGATATGATGTTTGAGACAGGTCATGCTGTAAGCTTGATTGCGGATTTTGGCGCTGAAATATTAATTCACGTAGGACTTGATACAGTTGAGCTAAAAGGAAAACATTACAGCGTGCACGTTAAAAACGGTGACAAAGTCAAAAAAGGTGATTTGCTTATAGAATTTGATTGTGAAGCAATTAAAAATGACGGTTACGATACTGTTACACCGATAGTTATATGCAACACTGCCGATTACCCTACATTCAAAACAAGTGTTGGCAAGCCTGTGAATGTTGGAGATGTAGTTATAGAATTGGGAAAATAATCATATAAGATTTGGAAAGGAGCAATTTATGAAACAAGGTTACGGCTTACCGGTATTTCCCGGAGTTGCCATTGGTAATGCTGTTGTTTACAGAAAAGCTCAAAGAAAAACAGCTGTATTTTCTGGTGATTTTGCTATTGAACAGGCAAAATTTGATGATGCTTGCAAAGAGGCAAAGGAACAGTTATCAAAAATATATGAAAAAGCAAAGGAAGAACTGGGAGAAGAACAGGCTGCAATAGTAGAAGTCCAAATGCTGATGCTTGATGATTTAGACTACTTGGAGTCGGTTGCAAGCGAAATTGCAAGTGGTGTAGCTGCTGCAACAGCGGCGCTTGAATGCGGCGAGATGATGGCGCAGGTCTTTGCCAATTTAGATGATGAATATATGCGGGGACGGGCGGCGGACATTCGTGACGTATCGCAACGTGTGGCAAATATACTGTGCTGTACAGATGGATTTTCACTGCCTGACGGCTACTTTATCTTAGTGGCGGAAGATTTGGCGCCAAGCGAGACAATTCAGCTTCCGAGAGAGAGAATACTTGCATTTGTTACACAAAAAGGTTCTTCAAGTTCACATACAGCAATCCTTGCCCGTACGCTCAATATTCCGTCGCTTGTGCAATCCGATATTTGTTTAGATGAGGTATCAAAATGTGATGTGTTCGCAGTAGATGGTTTTACAGGTAATTGGTATATTGATCCTGATGAAGACACGCTTTCGGCTTTAAAGAAAAAACAAGCAGAAGTTCAGGTTGATAAAGAGGCTTTGGAGGTATATAGGGGCAAAAAGAGTATCACAAAGACCGGAAAAGAGGTTTTACTTTGCGCAAATATAGGTTGTCCGAAAGATGCCGAGGCCGCTGTTGCGGGAGACGCGCAAGGTATAGGACTAATGCGAAGCGAGTTTTTGTATCTGGGCAGAGATAATCTTCCGACCGAAGAAGAACTTTTTGAGGCATACAAAAAAGTGGCGGAAATAATGGGTGATAAACCTGTTGTAATTCGTACGCTTGACATAGGCGCAGATAAACAGGTCAGTTATATGGGACTTGATAAAGAAGAAAATCCGGCATTGGGACTGCGTGGACTTAGAATATGTCTTACCAGAGAAGATATTTTTCGTCCGCAGCTTAGAGCAATCTATCGCGCCAGTGCCTATGGAAATCTGAATATAATGTTCCCAATGGTTGCGTCTGTTTGGGAATTACAGGAGTCAAAGGCGCTTTGTGATGAAATCCGCAAAGAACTGCAAAGCGAGGGTATTCCGACAAAAGATGTTCCTATCGGCGTTATGATTGAAACGCCGGCGGCTGCTGTTTTGGCGCATGAACTTGCAAAAGAAGCGGCATTTTTCAGCGTTGGTACAAATGATTTAACTCAGTATACGCTTGCCGTTGACCGTCAAAATGCTAAGCTTGATAAATTCTATGACCCATATCACCCTGCAATAACAGCGCTCCTTTCACATATTGCAAAAGCTGCAAATGAGGCAGGTATTTGGGCAGGTATTTGCGGTGAACTTGGCGCTGATGCAAAGATGACGGAAAAATTTTTACAAATGGGATACACCGAGCTTAGTATGGCTCCCGGTCGTATATTGGAAACACGTAAACTTATTTGCGAAAGCGAGGTATAAATAAATGAAAGAATTTAGTTATAAAATTAAGGACGCAATGGGTATTCATGCCCGTCCGGCAGGACTTCTTGTAAAGGCGGCAGGTGACTACCAAAGCGCAATAACAATAGTTGCGCCAAACGGTAAAGCTGATGCAAAACGTATAATGGCTGTTATGCGCTTGGCTGTCAAACAAGGAAATACTGTTACAGTTACTTGCGAAGGCGCAGACGAAGAAAAGGCTTGCGCAGAATTACAGGCTTTCTTTGAAGCAAATTTATAATTTTTTTATGGTTTTGGCCAGATGACCGTTGTGGGCCGACGGTCTTATAATATTAGGCAAAAGAGGATTAAGGAGGAATTTTCTTATGATGAAATATCTACAAAAGTTAGGTAAAGCACTTATGTTGCCTGTTGCAACACTACCTATCTGTGGTATATTAATGGGTTTGGGTTACGCATTGGCACCGGGCGTAATGGGTGTTCCTGATGCGCCAACCAGCGGTTTTGCATACGTTTTAGGTTTCTTTTTGATTAAAGCAGGTGGCGCTTTAATCGATAATATGCACATTCTGTTTGCTATTGGTGTGGCAGTTGGTTTGGCTGATGACAATGACGGTACAGCAGGCGTTGCAGGTTTGGTATCATGGTTAATGGTTACAAATCTGTTGTCACCGGCTGTTGTTAGTGTAATACTTCCAAAAATGATGGAGAATGAAACAAATGCTCTTGCTTTTGGTAAAATTCAAAATCCGTTTATTGGTATTCTAACAGGTATTATCGGCGCGCTATGCTACAATAAATTTAAGAATACAAAACTTCCTGATGTTTTGGCATTCTTCTCAGGTAAACGTTCAGTTGCTATCGTTACAGGTCTTGTTTCAATTTTGACTTCTGTTGTGCTACTATTTATATGGCCAATCGTATTCAGCGGTTTGGTAGCAGTTGGTAACGGTATAAAAGGTCTTGGCGTAGTAGGTGTTGGTCTATACGCATTCCTAAACCGTCTACTAATTCCAACAGGTCTACACCACGCATTAAACAACGTTTTCTGGTTTGATACAATCGGTCTTGGTGACCTTACAGCTTATTGGGGCGCTTTGGTTGAAGGCGACACAATGGCTAACGGTACAGTTATTGACTGGTCAGTTGGTTCATATATGGCTGGTTTCTTCCCATGTATGATGTTTGGTATCGCAGGCGCATCAATCGCTATGATTCAAACAGCTAAAACAAATAAGAGAAAAGCAACAATCGGTATCGTAGGTTCAACAGCTATCTGTGCTCTACTATGCGGTGTTACAGAGCCATTTGAATTTGCGTTTATGTTCCTAGCATTCCCTCTATATGTTGTATATGCAGCTTTGTATGGTATTTTCGCTGCAATCACAGTTGGTCTTGGTTTCCGTGCAGGTTTCTGTTTCTCAGCAGGTTTAACTGACCTTCTTTTCTCAGCTTCATTGCCGGCAGCTGCTAAAACTTGGTTGATTTTGCCAATAGGTCTTGTAACAGGTCTTGTATTCTACTTCGTATTCCTATTTGCCATCAAGAAATTTGACCTTAAAACACCTGGTCGTGAAGATGATGTTGAAGGTGAAATGAATATTGAACTAGCTAATAATGACTATACAGCTATGGCTGAAATAATCCTAGAAGGCGTTGGTGGTAAAGAGAATTTAACATCTATTGACCACTGCATAACACGTCTACGTTTGGAAGTAAAAGATCGTCTGCTAGTAGATGAGCATAAAATCAAATCTTCGGGTGTGTCCGGTGTTATCCGTCCGGGTAAAACTTCTGTTCAGGTAATTGTTGGACCAAAGGTTCAATTCGTATATGAAGAATTCAAGAAGTTGGCTAAATAATACATACTTCTACAAACTGTGGCCCACACAGTAAGCAGTCTATCAATATAAAAATAGGATAGAAGAATAAAAAAACGAGCTAAGGTAATTTGCCTTGGCTCGTTTTTTTGTGCGCTTACTTATCCAGTGCAAGTCGCGCTGCCCTAACAAGTTCTTCCGATGTTTCCTGTATATGCCATTCATCAAAATTAGGTATACCCATAGGAACATCTTGTTTTCTGAAAATCATACCGCTCTCTTTGTTTGTTTTACCGCTCATATGAAAAGAAGTTGCTTGTGGAATTTCCAAACGAAATTGACTTATAACATCGGCATTTACGCCTGCTCCGATTAATATTTCAGCGCCATTGATTTCTTCCTTAATATCCAAAAGTTTTTTGATTTTTCCTTTACCGATAATACAGTTGTTTTCACCGCCACTGGTTAATACGGTATTAAATCCTATTTGTGACGCAAGTTTGTAAGTATCTTCTAAATTTTGTGATACGTCAATGGCGCGATGTAATGTTAAATTTGCGCCATCTGCCATATAAATTAATGGTTTTAACGCTTCGATATCAAGATTACCGTCTTTTTTCAAACAGCCGATGACAAAACCATCTGAACCCACAGATTTTAAGTTTTTTATTTGATTAACCATAAGTTCTATTTCGTATTTATCATACAGAAAGTCGCCGGCGCGAGGTCTTATCATACTGCGGATTTCAATATTGCTGTATTTTCTTATTTGCTCCAATAGTTCTATATATGGCGTAATTCCTCCTATTGATAAAGCGCTGCACAGTTCAAGCCTGTCTGCTCCTCCTTGTATGGCAGCTTTTGCAGATGCGAAACTGTCTACGCATATTTCCAATATTTTTTTCATAAAAACTCCTTTCAAATACAAATGTAATAAAAATATGGGCTAATTCACTTATGTAGCAAATTAGCCTATATCTTCTGTCAATTATTATTTTTATTTACGGATACTTGCGCCTATTGTTTCAAGGGCATTTATAATTTTGTTCATTACAGTGTCACATTCTTCAACAGTCAGCGTTCTTTCCGATGAACGAAGTGTAAGGGCGTATGCAACTGATTTTTTACCTTCGCCTAATTGAGAACCTCTGTAAACATCAAATATTTCAAGTTTTTCAAGTATTTTGCCACTTTGTTTTTTGATGACTTTTTCTATTTCGGCAACAGGCAATTCTTCATCACAAATAACAGCTATGTCACGTGTTGATGCAGGGAATTTTGGTAGTGGGGAATATTTCTTTTCTTTGTTATGGATACTGTATATAGTATCCTCATCTATTTCCGCTACATATACTTTTGCGTTGATAGAAAATTCGTCTGCAACGGTTGGGTGTATTTCGCCGATGATACCGATTTCCGTATCGCATACAACTATTCTTGCCGCGCGGCCGGGGTGATATGACGGATTGTTTTTCTCAGGAACATACTCAACATTTTCTATACCGCTGTCTTGCAACATAGCTTCAACTACGCCTTTAATTGTGTAAAAGTCCTCGTTTTTGCCGTAGAAACCAAGTATTACTTTCGTTTTTTCTGTTGGCAATTCATTTTCGCTTGTTGGCAAATATTCTTTTGCTATTTCGTATAGTCTTGCCTGTGGATTGCGGTTATTGTAATTGCGTGAAAGAATGTCAAGCATTGATGGCAGCGCAGTTGTACGCATTATGCTGCTGTCTTCACCAAGTGGGTTTAGGATTGTTACTGAATTGCGTAGTTTGCTGTCACTTTCAAGGTGAATTTTATCATAGAGTTTTGGGCTGATGAATGAATAAGTAATAATTTCGTTTGCGCCCATACCTTGTAGATTATTGCCTATATTTTTGGTGAATTTTTGTCGGTCGCTGTATCCGCCTTGCGCAAAGCCTGACAGAGCAGTAGTGGGAATTTTGTTGTAACCGTAAATTCTTGCTATTTCTTCGGCGATATCAGCCTTGTGTTCTAGGTCTTTGCGGTAAGAAGGAACAGTTATTGTGTCACCGTCTACTGTAACATCAAGTTTTTTCAGAATTTCAGTCATTTCGTTTCTGTCGATGTTTACGCCTAAGAATCTGTTTGTCCAGTCAGGCTCAAATTTAATTGTGTGCGCAGGAGTGTTGTCGTTATCTATATCAATAACACCACTTATAACTTCGCCAACGCCAAGTTCTTCTATAAGTTGACAAGCGCGGGCAAGTATCTCCTGACAAGTACGGCTGTCAAGACCTTTTTCAAATCTAGCTGAGGATTCTGTACGCATACCGAGTTTTTTGGCTGTCAATCTTACAGAGCTTCCCTCAAAGCAAGCAGCCTCAAATACAACTGTATTTGTCTCATCACTGATGCCTGAGTATTTGCCACCCATAACACCTGCAACAGCTGTTGGTTTTTCTTCATCAGCAATAACAAGCATTTCTTCGCTTAGGTTTCTGTCCGTATCGTCAAGAGTTTCAAGTATTTCTCCTGCTTTTGCATTACGTACAACTATTTTGTTGTTTTTAATATTAGCAAGGTCAAATGCGTGCATAGGGTGACCGTATTCAAGCATAACGTAGTTTGTGATATCAACTATGTTATTAATAGGGCGAACACCTGATGCGCGTAGTCTTTCACGGATATATCGTGGAGAAGCGCCTACTTTTACATTTTTTACAACAGCAGCCATATAACGCTTGCAAAGTTCTTTGTTTTCTACTTCAACACTTATATAGTCCTCAACTTTTTCTTGGTTTGCCTTTACAGTTGGTTTTGGTAGGTTCAGCGGCGAGTTAAATGTAGCGGCGGCCTCTCTTGCAAGTCCTCTTACCGACAGACAGTCGGGTCTGTTTGATGTTATTTCAAATTCAACACACATATCGTCAAGTCCGATAGCCTTGCAAATATCCATACCAACTGTCTTGTCACAGTCATCGCCAAGAATAAATATACCGTCAGCTATTGCGTAAGGAAAGTCGTTTACGGTAAGGTTAAGCTCACCCAATGAGCATAGCATACCGTAGCTTTCAACACCACGAAGCTTACCCTTTGTAATTTTTACGCCGTTCGGTAGCAAAGATTTATGTTTTGCAACAGGAACATAGTCTCCGACTTGTACGTTTTGCGCGCCTGTTACTATTTGCACTTCTTCTTCTCCGACATCTATTTGACATATCCATAGGTGGTCGGAGTCGGGGTGTCTTTCCATAGAATTAACTTTACCTACAACAACATTTTGTATTTCGGAATTTTCAAGTTCATAACCTTCAACTTTTGAACCTGAAATTGTCATACCCTCACAAAAATCACGAGGTTTCATATCTATTTTAACGAAATCGTTTAGCCATTTCATTGATAAATTCATATTATCACTCTATCCTTTCAATGTTCATTTTATTAGTAATTATTAATTAGAATTGTGACAAGAAACGTACATCGTTTTCGTAGAACATACGCATATCATCAATACTGTATCTACCCATAACAAGTCTTTCAAGACCTATACCAAAGGCAAATCCGCTGTATTCCTCCGGATTAATACCACAGTTTGAAAGTACTTTTGGGTGAACCATACCGCAACCTAAAATTTCTATCCAGCCTTCACCTTTACAAATACGGCAACCTTCACCGTGACAGTTAAAGCATTGTAGGTCAACTTCCGCAGATGGTTCAGTAAAAGGGAAGTGGTGCGGACGGAAACGAATAACTGCGCTTTCACCGTAGATTTTCTTAACGACAGCCTCCAAACAACCTTTTAGGTCTGCCATTGTGATATTTTTGTCTACAACAAGCCCTTCTATTTGGTGGAAAACAGGAGAGTGTGTGGCGTCAACAGCGTCAGAACGATAAACACGTCCGGGAGCGATAATTCTGATAGGTGGTTTTTTGTTTTCCATTACACGGATTTGAACAGGGGAAGTTTGCGTACGCAAAAGCATATTTTCGCTTATATAGAATGTATCCTGAGTATCACGCGCAGGGTGGTTTTTAGGTAGGTTCAGCGCCTCAAAGTTGTAGTAATCTGTTTCTATTTCAGGTCCTTCTGCTATTTCAAATCCCATACCGATAAATATTTCTTTTATATCATCAAGAACAATGTTCAGTGGGTGTTTGTGACCTTTTTCTACTTTTGTTCCCGGCATAGTAACGTCAATGGTTTCAAGTTTGAGTTTTTGCTCCATAGCGGCTTTTTTCAGTAGTTCTTGCTTTGCCGCAACTTCATTTTCCAAAAATTCACGTACTTGGTTTGCAAGTTGACCCATTGCAGGACGTTCTTCGGCAGATAGTTTACCCATTTGTTTTAGGATATTTGTAAGTTCGCCTTTTTTGCCCAAAAATTTTACACGAAGATTATCGAGTTCTTGTAAATCTGTAATTTCTTTCAGTTGTGAAGTAGCAGTATCTTTTATTTGTTGTAATGCTTCTTTCATTAGTTTAGTTCCTCCCAAATAAATTATTATATATTTTGTTATGGTGGCTGTTTTTATAAATACAAAAAAACCTTCGCCCCCATAAGAACAGGGACGAAGG
The DNA here is from genome assembly GCA_020024555.1 of Angelakisella sp. Taxonomy (GTDB): domain Bacteria; phylum Bacillota; class Clostridia; order Oscillospirales; family Ruminococcaceae; genus Angelakisella. Next base: position 31,815 of record JAHHTQ010000008.1, on the reverse strand, counting down.
TAAAATATTAATTACTTCCGTGGTACCACCCAAATTTCGATACAATATTATATCGACACTTTCAGCCGTCTGTAACGTAACGAAACGTCACTGCCTAATTATATAAGTTATGTTCAGCAGTGCCACTCCCGAGTGAACTTCATAATTACATATACATAACTTATTCGCACCAAACATAAGTCTCTCTGATATGATACATAAAAACTACTCTCTCGTTCATTGTGTTTTAAACATAACTATAATAACATTATTATAAGCATTTTTCAAGTGGTAATTAAAGTTTTATTTATATTTTGGTTTATTGTTTTATGTTATCGGTAGAAATAACTTCTTTGAAGCTTGTTGCAAGACCTGCAAGACCTTGTATTTCGCTTGGAATAATAATCTTTGTAGCTTTACCGTCAGCAACTTTCTGGAATGCCTCCAAGCTCTTTAAAGTAAGAACTTTATCGTCAGGGTGAGCCTCGTTTAGTAGTTTCAAACTGTCTGCAAGGGCTTTTTGTACCATTAGTATAGCTTCTGCCTCACCTTGCGCCTCACGTATTTTTTGTTCACGGACAGCATCAGCGCGTAGAATAGCGGCTTCTTTTTCTGCTTCGGCACGTAGAATTTGTGATTGTTTTTCACCTTCTGCTACAAGGATTTGACTGTGTTTGTCACCTTCTGCGCGTAGAATAGATTCACGTCTTTCACGTTCAGCCTTCATTTGTTTTTCCATTGCGTCTTGTATTTCACGTGGTGGAATAATGTTTTTCAGTTCAACACGATTAACTTTAATACCCCATTTATCAGTAGCAGTATCAAGAGTTGCAGTTATTTTTGTATTGATAACGTCACGTGAAGTTAGTGTGCTGTCAAGCTCCATCTCACCTATAATATTACGTAATGTGGTTGCGCATAGGTTTTCGATAGCTGATATCGGACGGTCCACACCATAAGTATATAGTTTAGCATCAGTAACTTGGAAAAATACAACAGTATCTATTTGCATAGTTACGTTATCTTTTGTGATAACGGGTTGTGGCTTAAAGTCAACAACTTGTTCTTTCAAAGATATTTTCTTCAAAACCTTATCAACAAAAGGCATTTTTACGTGAGGACCACGTTCCCATGTGCATTTGTACACACCCAATCTTTCTATTACGTAGCAATATGATTGGGGTACGATTTTGATGTTCGCAATTACCAAAGCGACAATGATGACTATAACGATTAGAAAATATGGCATAGATATGCCCTCCCTTTTAAATAAATTTATAATATGTGCTTTTGCACTTATTAACATAATTTATATGATACACGCCCATTCTTTCTATTACATAGCAATATGACTGTGGCACAATTTTGATGTTAAGGACGATTATTAATATTATTATTGAGAAACAAAACGGAACAACGAAATTATTATCCATTTTTATATTTTTTCTTTAACAGGAACAGGGTTCACAATTAATTTGACACCTTCAATACGTTCAGGTTTTACGACAGTACCAACAGGAATAATAATTTCATTTGAAGTGGAACGCGCTGTCCACAAAAGACCGTCAATATCAACACGTCCTGTGGATTTCAGATTATTGATTTCTTCCATTACCGTGCCGTCAAGTTCCAATACTCTGTCGGCGTTTGTTTTTTGCTTTTTAACTTCGAGAAATTTTTTGGTAAACGGACGTGTAACCAATAACAAAACAAGAGCCAAAATAACAAATACCGAAAACTGAAACAAAAGCGGAAGTTTAAAAGCCGCCGGAATTATGGTAACCAGCGCTGATATTGCAAACCAAATTGAAACCATTTGCGTTGTGGTTGCTTCCAAAAACATAAAAGATATTGCAATAAGAATCCAAATATATGGCATAATACTTAACATAATAAAAAACTCCTCTCAATAAGTATAAATGTTATTAATGACGTTGCACATATATTAACATAAAATGAAGGTTTTTGCAATAATATTTTATGTATAATAAACAGAATTTTTATTAATTAAAATTATTAATAGTTAAGAAATTATTTAGAAATATTTTATTAACAATTTACAAATTTTATACATAATATTATATTTTAGCTAACAAATTATTAATAATTATCTTTTTGATTGCATTCGATAAATAATCTTGTTATAATCTGGATAATGGCTATTAGATATAATTAGACATTAAATTTATGTGTGTATAAGAGGAGGAAAAGTTTTGGGTGAGTTATTTTCTAATGTATTGAATATTACTTGGCAACAGGTAGTTATGTGGGTAATAGGTGGCTTGCTTATTTATCTTGCAGTAAAAAAGGATATGGAACCTACGCTTTTGCTGCCAATGGGTTTTGGAGCAATTCTTGTTAATTTACCGCTTTCCGGCGCGGTAACGCAAATTTATGACGGAGAGGCAGAAATCGGTGTAATAGATGTGCTTTTTGGAGCAGGTATAGCAAATGAGTTATTTCCATTACTTTTATTTGTCGGTATTGGCGCTATGATAGACTTCGGACCGCTTTTGTCAAATCCGAAACTTATGATTTTCGGCGCGGCGGCGCAGTTCGGTATTTTCTTTACTTTGAGTTTGGCGGCGCTGTTCGGTTTTGATTTAAAAGATGCGGCATCAATAGCGATAATAGGCGCGGCAGACGGTCCGACGTCAATATTTGTTGCAAATTTCTTTGGCTCAAAGTATATTGGCGCAATAATGGTTGCCGCATATTCGTATATGGCGCTTGTACCGCTTGTACAACCACCTGTAATAAAACTTCTTACAACAAAAAACGAACGCTTGATAAGAATGCCGTATAAGGCAAACAATGTTTCAAAAAGAACAAAAATATTGTTTCCTATATTGATAACAATGATAACAGGTATCGTGTCACCCCGAAGCGTTGCGCTTATCGGATTTTTGATGTTCGGTAATCTTATTCGTGAGTGTGGTGTGCTTGATTCGCTGTCCGAGACAGCCCAGAAAGTCCTGTCAAATTTAATAACATTGTTTTTGGGAATTACAATAGCGACAAAAATGCAAGCTGAGTATTTCTTAACTTTGGAAACACTAATGATAATAGCGCTTGGACTTGTAGCATTTATTTTTGATACGGCAGGCGGTGTCATCTTTGCCAAAATATTAAACATATTCCTTAAAAAAGAAAATAAGATTAATCCGATGATTGGCGCGGCGGGTATATCCGCATTTCCTATGTCCGCCCGTGTTGTGCATAAACTTGGTTTGCAGGAGGACAATCAAAACTTTTTGCTTATGCATTCCATAGGTGTAAATGTTTCGGGACAAATTGCATCTGTTATTGCAGGCGGTTTGATACTAAATTTATTGGGTTGAGGTGAGTAATATGAATTATGAAGCTTTTTTACAGACACTACCCATAATGGGTAAAGGAATGTTGGGAATTTTTGTAGTTACGGGAGTTATTATTTTGCTGATGACTGCTTTGAATAAATTTTCTCAAAATTCAGATAAAAAAGAACAAGAATAATGTGAATATATAATCAATTCTTAATCCCTGTTTTGTAAAGAATAGGGATTATTTTGTATTCTCAAATTCGTTGTGTTATAGTAACATAAAATAACAATTACGGTAAATTTGCAGTATTAAAGTACAGATGATAAGTTAATGGATATTAATGATAAATTTATAAAAAAAGAAAATCAGAAAAACGCAAATGTGTTTAGAAGAATATTTAAGCGAATAAATTGATTTTTGCAACATTACGTGAATTTTGTAAAAAAAACAATAATATTTAAATATTGTTTATTAATTTTAAATTTAACAGTTGATAATTTTAAAATAATATGTTATTATATAAATATGTGTATAAACATGCATAGAGAATCGTACGTTGATAATAATGATTTTTATTATTGGCTTTATATCATTAATTTTTTATAGATTAACATTATTGACATACAATAATTTATAGTCGGAGGAGTAAAAATGAGTATAGATTTTGATAAAACAAAAAATAATACCGTCAAAATTAGTGTAATGGGTGTCGGTGGCGGTGGCGGTAATGCCGTAAATAGAATGTGCTCACTGCGTGATAATGATTTTAGCTCTACTCCTAATTATGAGTACAAGTCAGAGTTTACAAGTAAATTTGCGATACTTACAGATGATGAAATGCAAATTGAATATGTTGCGCTTAATACCGATTCACGTGTACTTGATAAATCAAAAGCAGACTTTAAAGTTCAAATAGGCGAGAAGCTTACAGAGGGAACAGGCGCGGGCGGTAATCCTGAAATAGGTGAAAAATCCGCAGAAGAAAGCAAAGAAAAGATAGCGTCTATGCTAAAAGATACAAAGATGCTTATAATAACAGCCGGTATGGGTGGCGGAACAGGTACGGGCGCATCACCTTACATTGCAAAAATTGCAAGAGAACTTGGTATTTTGACAGTTGCCATTGTTACAAAGCCATTCGATAATGAAGGTAAGAGACGTATGAAATCAGCAATTACAGGTATTGACAAATTGCGTGAGAATGTTGATGCATTGCTTGTTATTCCCAACCAAAAGTTAATATCAGAAGAAGAAGATATTACGCTCGCCGAGGCTTATGGCAGAGCAGATGATGTTTTGGCTCAAACAATACGTAGCGTATCCGAAATAGTTTCAATTATCGGATTTATTAACCTAGACTTTGCCGACCTAACTGCCGTACTTCAAAATGCAGGTTATACACATTTGGGTGTAGGTACTGCTGAAATTCGTCAAGATAATGATGCAATATTGGAAGCTACACAAACAGCTATATCGACACGACTTCTTGAAACAAGCTTGCATGGCGCAAGAAGTGTTCTTATAAACTTTGTGATACCTAGTATGCAGCAAATCAGTATGAAAAAAGTTGATGCCGCAACTAAGCTAATAACAGATTTGGTTGATGAAGACGCAGAGATTTATTCAGGTTTTGCGGAAATGCCTGAACTTGAAAACCAAGTCAGAGTTACAGTTATTGCCACACGTTTTGGTGACGAAAAAAGAAAAGTTGTTGATAGACCACTATTTTCAGCTCCTCAGGAAACAGTGCAACCAACACCGGCAGAAAGACCTGTTGAAAAACAAGCGGAGATTATCAAACCTGTTGTAGATGAAGATACTGTTGACAATGACAAAAAAGAAGTTAGTGAGTTTAATATGGACGATATTATAAAGATGCTTGACAGACGAACAAACTTATAATATTAAACTGCTTAATTTAAGATATATTAATTAAATATTAAAACAACAAACAATTCAGATTACCGATTTTGTGGTTTTTTGAATTGTTTGTTGTTTATAGAGTTTATTGGTTACTTTCCGCTGTTTGTAGGGTTAAGACAGAAGTTAAAGCGTTGACATATCCAAAGTTTTTTAATATTATGTCACTGTATTCTTCTGAATTACACACGATAATAGGTATTGTTGTGTTATATCCTTGTTTTTCGAGTAAGTCAAGGTCAACTTCTATAAGTAAATCACCGGTCTTTACGTTATCGCCTTTTTGACAATGTATTTTAAAACCTTCTCCTTTAAGTTTTACAGTATCAATACCAATATGTATCAGCAAATCTACGCCGCTGTATGTTTTTAAAATGATTGCATGCCCCGTATTAAAAATTGCGGCGACAGTACTGTCGGCAGGCGCGTATATTTTGCCGTTTTTGGGAATAACGGCAGCGCCTTGACCAAGTTTGCCTGATTTAAAATATGGGTCATCTATTTGATTTAATGGTATAACATCGCCATCAACAGGAGAGCAAATATCAATGTGGAGATATTTATTTTGATTAATAATATTACAATTTCCAAACATATATAAATTCACCTTTCCCTTTTTTAATTATACTGATTACTATGATTATATTATATCAAAAATTCGTGTTAAAAGCAACCAAAATATATAATTAATTATATGTTTTTATTATATATTTTATATAAATAACAATATCAATTTTATTTTACATAAAGGAGTTTTTTGAGAGTGACGATTTTAACCAAAAGTACAAATGAAAAAAAACAAGTACTTAATGTATTTTTATTAGGACTTTTGATGGCAACGGTTATGTTTTTGCCATACGTTATTTATGATAAAGGATTATTTCTTTATTACGGTGATTTCAATGTGCAGCAAATACCATTCTATCAATTAGCCAATGAGGCGGTACGAAGCGGTAATTTTGGTTGGAATTGGCATACGGATTTGGGTGTGAATTTTGTAGGGTCATATAGCTTTTATTTATTATTCAGCCCTTTCTTTTGGTTGACTCTGTTTTTTCCTGCAACTGCCACACCGTATCTTATGGCGCCGCTGTTGGTATTAAAATTTGCCTGTGCAAGCGTTACCGCATTTTTGTATATCAAAAGGTTTTTAAAAAACAGGCACTTTGCAATGCTGTTTTCATTTTTGTATGCTTTTTCCGGATTTAGTATGTACAATGTGTTTTTTAATCATTTTCATGAGGCGATAGTATTTTTTCCTTTATTATTAATCGGTCTGGAAAAATCACTTACAGAAAATAAATGGGGATATTTTACTCTCGGTATTACAGTTAATGCTATTGTAAATTACTGGTTTTTTATTGGCGAGGCAGTCTTTGTGGCAATGTACTTTTTTGTAAGGCTCACAGACAGACAAGTTCGTGTAAATTTCAAAAAAACAGTTAGTCTTGCGATAGAGGTTATACTCGGAATGTCTATGTCAATGGTCGTGTTCTTGCCGTCGGTTCTTGCGATTACCGGAAATACGCGTGTGGGAGCAGACAGTATTATTAATGGCACAGGTTTGTGGTATTACAGTAATCCCCAACGTTATTTGGGTATATTGCACTCCATATTCTTTTCACCCGATATGCCTGCGCTCAATAACTGGTTTCCCGACCACGGCGGACAGTGGTCATCTATGGCCGCTTATATACCTATTTTCGGTATGGTTGGCGTACTTGCCTTTTGTCTCTCCAAAAAGAAAAGTTGGATAAAGAATATGCTTATTGTATCGGCGGTATTCGCATTTGTTCCTATGTTAAACCACTTATTTGTAATGCTCAATAATTCATATTATACACGTTGGTTCTATATGCCGACACTGATAATGGTTCTTGCGACTGCAAAAGCTTTTGATGAAAGCGAATATAATCCGCAAAACAGAATATATAATGAGTCAACAGGTGAAAGCTTTGTTACAGGTGATGTTGACCTTATAAAAGGAGTAAAGTATACAGCAATTGTTTTTGTTATAGTTCTTACAATGGTAGGACTTACGCCATCAAAAAATGATGACGGCTGGAAGATAGGAACATATCGCTATGCGGATATATTTATATCAACGGCGCTGATAACACTTATCGGCTTTACACTTACATTATTGTTGCTCTTTTATAAAAATCGTGAGAAGTTTACAAGAAACTTAACGGTTTTGATTTTAGTGGGCTGTACTCTCTATGGTTGCTCTACCCTGTCAATAGGAAAGCTATCCTATCCAAATAATAAATGGATAACAGAAACCGCACTGCCTGCAAGGGACAAAATGCGATTAGATGAAGATGAAAAAGAATTTTACAGAATAGATATATATAAAGGTAATGATAATATAGGTATGTACTGGAATATGCCGAATATACAAACATTTCACAGCATAGTACCGGCATCGCTGATGAATTTTTATCCGGAAATTGGCGTAAAGCGAGACGTATCTTCAAAACCTGATGTAAAATATGTGGAGCTTCGCGCCTTATTATCTGTAAAATATTTGTATATTAAAGAAACAGAAGAAGAAAAAGAGCCTATGCAGGATTTTGTATTCAGAGAAAATCGCTTCGGTTATGATATCTACGAAAATATCAATTATATACCAATGGGCTTTGCCTATGATTATTATATAGACGCTACGCAGTGGGAAAGTCTTTCAAAACCAACACGTTCACGCAGTATGTTAAATAGCGTATATTTAACCGATGATGCGATAGAACGCAACAAAGATATATTAGAAAAAGCAGATGATGAAATTATGATGAAGTCATACGATTATGAAATATCATCTGCGGCAGAGGAGAGAAGAAGATTATCTTGCAAAACATTTGAGGTTACGAAAGAAGGCTTTACAGCCACAACAGATTATGATAGGGACAGACTTGTATTTTTCAGTGTTCCCTATGAAAAAGGGTGGACAGCCTATGTAAATGGGGAAGAAGCGACTATTGAAAATGCAAGCGTAGGTTTTATGGCAGTGCGTGTTCCAAAAGGAAACAGCGCAATAAAGTTTGTGTATAAGACTTATGGGTTGTCAGTGGGACTTGTAATAAGTCTTGTCTCTCTAACTGTTTTTATCTTGTTATGGATATTGATAAGATATAGAGAAAATAAACTTAATAAAAAATAAAAATAAGTCTATGTTCTGTTAAGAGAAGAACATAGACTTATTTTCATCAAATTATTTTTATTTATTAAAGAATGCAATACCGATGACTCCCGGCCCTGAGTGTGTGCCAATAGCGCTGCCTATTTCCATATTTATAATTTCAGCATTGCCAAAGCTGTCTTTTAAATATTCATAATAAGCATTGATTCTGTCCTGTGCGTCAGCGTTACCTATGGCTATTCCTTTTTCAAAATCAATACTGTAATTTTCGCATAATTCTTTTAGCGCCTTCATACCGGCATTGTGTCCTCGGACTTTCTTAATAGGTGTAATTTCACCGTCTTTAACTTGTACAACAGGTAATAGGTTAAGTATACCGCCGATAACCGCCAATTTTGAATTTAGTCTACCACCCTTTACAAGATATTCAAGTGTGTTGATAACAGCGAAAACCTGTATTTTTTCAGTGTTCTTTTGTAGAATATCTGCGATTTCTTTTGCCGATAAATTTGTTTCGTTGCATAGCTTAATTGCGTATTTAACAAGTAGGGCAATGCCAAGGCTTACAGAACATGAATCTACAACGAATACACGCCCTTCGTCAAATTCATTTTTGGCAATATTGGCTGATTGATATGTTGCGCTGAGTTTTGACGCAAGTGTTATAACAATTACGTCGTCACCGTTTTCGTAAAAAGGTCTTATCGCTTCCTCAAATGATGTAGGGTTTACCTGTGATGTTGTGGGAAGGGTCTTTGAAGAAGCAAGTTCTTTGTAAAATTCGGCATTTGTTATATCAACTCCGTCACGATACACCTTGCCGTTAATATTTATTGTAAGAGGTATAACGGTAATACCTAACTTTTTGGCTTCCTCTTGTGGTATATCGCATGTACTGTCCGCAATTATTTTAATCATAATATAAGTCCTTCTTTCGTTAATTTAAAGTTATATGGAAAAATAATCAGTATTCGGGTTAAATGATGAAAGAGATAATAGAATTTATTTATTTCTTTCATACTCTGTTTGTTGTGATTTAAAGAAAGCCGCAACACTTCCCAAACCTTTGCAAAAAACAGACGCTTCCTCAGGAGTAAGGACATCTAAAACATATCCCACCATTTTACTGTGAAAAAGGGAATGTATAGCATTTGCCTGTTTTCCTTTTTCTGTTAGTTCCAAATAAACAACACGTTTATCTTGTTCGCTTTTAACCCGTTGCAAGTAGCCTTTGCGGCTTATCGAGTTAACGGAAACGGATAGTGTCCCTGGGACTATTCCTAGGTATTCGGCTATCTGCAAAGAAGTATTGTCGTTTGTCTCTTCGCATATAGCCACAGCCTCTATAACGTGCATTTCTTTTACTGTCAGGTCATTGAATTCACTTTGATTGAGGCTAAATTCTTCTATACGCAATATTTCATTAAAAACTTCAACTAAAAATTTATTTAAAAAAATTTTTTTATCTGTCATAAATACCACCTACCAAATTTATTTTGAAGTTCGAAGTAAATACTAGCATAACTTTTTTTATTTGTCAAGTAGTTTGAATATCAAAATATTTTTATGTATAATATATGACTTAATATTAATATTAAATTGCAAATTAAATCAAATTATATTTTTATTAAGTGAGTAAAAGTAGTATAAAGAATAAATTTTGCAAGTTTAAATAAAAAATATTGCGTTTTTTTTAATTTTGTGTTATAGTTTAACAAGATATTAAAGTTATTTTTTGGGGGATTATATATGAGTTTTAAAAATACATATTTGCAACAGGTATTTGCCACAGTTTGTGAAAAGAACAGTACGCAACCCGAGTTTATTCAGGCAGTAAAGGAAGTTCTTACATCACTTGAACCGGTAGTTGAAAAAAGACCTGATATAGAGAAGAACGGAATAATCGAGCGTTTGGTTGAGCCGGAGCGTTTCATTACATTTAAAGTGGCTTGGGTGGCAGATAATGGTAAAGTTTGCGTAAACCGTGGCTATCGTGTACAGTTTAATTCAGCAATAGGACCATACAAGGGCGGACTTCGTTTTCACCCGTCTGTAAACGACAGTATAATTAAATTTTTAGGTTTTGAACAATGTTTTAAGAACAGTTTGACAGGACTGCCAATGGGTGGCGGAAAGGGTGGCAGCGACTTTGATCCCAAAGGTAAGAGTGACAATGAAATAATGCGTTTTTGCCAAAGCTTTATGACAGAGCTATACCGCCATATCGGCGCAGATGTCGATGTTCCCGCAGGTGATATAGGTGTAGGTGCAAGAGAAATAGGTTATTTGTTTGGACAGTATAAGAGAATAGTCAATAACTATACAGGTGTGCTTACAGGTAAAGGTTTAACTTATGGCGGAAGTTTGGGACGCAAGCAAGCCACAGGTTACGGACTGTGTTATTTCACTCAGGAAATGCTTTCAAAAATGAAAAATGACAGTTTCAGTGGTAAAAAAGTAGTAATATCGGGTTCAGGAAATGTTGCGATATATGCGGCTGAAAAAGCAAAGTCATTTGGCGCAACAGTTGTGGCAATGAGCGACTCCAATGGATATATTTATGATGAAAACGGTATTGATTTGGATATAATAAAACAAATAAAAGAAGTGGAACGCAAGAGAATATTTGAATATCTAAATTACAAACCGACAGCGAAATATACAGAAGGTTGCAAAAATATATGGACAGTTCCATGTGATATAGCTCTACCGTGTGCGACACAAAATGAGCTTGACAAAGAGGGAGCGGAGGCGCTTGTAAAGAACGGTTGTTTCGTTGTGGCAGAGGGCGCGAATATGCCTTCAACTCCTGAGGCAGTCCTCGTTTTCCAATCGAATAATGTATTGTTTGCGCCCGCAAAAGCCGCAAACGCAGGCGGTGTTGCTACATCAGGACTCGAAATGAGCCAAAACTCAATGCGATACAGTTGGACATTTGAAGAAGTTGATACAAAGTTGCAAGAAATAATGAAGAATATATTTGCAAGCGCATATAAAGCATCAGAAGAATATGCAACAGCCGGAGATTTGGTTTCCGGCGCCAATATTGCAGGTTTTATAAAAATTTGTGATTCGATGATTGCGCAAGGTGTGGCGTATTAACCATAATTTAATATGTACAAAAAAGGGCATAGTGGAAATATGCTCTTTTTTTACATAATTAATAATAAATAGACATTATACAGCTAAATACAACAAAAAAATAACATTTTGGCAACTAGTTTTGCACATATTAGATGTTGAAAAACAGAGCATAATTGTGTTATTCTATAACTAAATGTTATGTTGTTGTTTTGTTATACAAATACTCAACAAAAGCAATTAAATAATTACAAATTAGAGATTGGAGATTTATTATGTCTGAAGGTTCAACAATTTTTGCTAAGGAACAAAACAATACTGCTCCTCTGGGTATAATTTCAATGGAGGGAACACGTGAGCTTGGTGAAAAAATAAATGCTTATTTGGTTGAATGGTCAAAAGAAGCAGGAAAAGATGTAGATACATTTTTAATTGAAAATGAATGCCCTCGTTTTTCTTCGGGAGACTCAAAAGGATTGATAAAATCAACAGTTCGTGGCGATGACCTATACTTTATAGTTGATACAGGTAATTACAGTTGCACATATAATCTTTTCGGTTATGAAAATCATATGTCTCCTGATGATCATTTTCAAGATTTAAAGAGACTTATACAAGCCACAAGCGGTAAGGCGGCAAGAATAAACGTTATTATGCCTATGCTATACGGCGGACGTCAACATAGAAGAAATTACAGAGAATCTTTGGATTGCGCTTTTGCATTGCAAGAGCTTGAAAAAATGGGTGTAGAGAATGTTGTTACATTTGACGCTCACGACCCACGTGTACAAAATGCAGTTCCTCTAATGGGTATGGATAACGTAATGCCAACATATCAAGTACTTAAAGCCTTTTTGCGTGATTTCCCCAATATTTCTTTCAGCCGTGATAACTTTATGGTAGTAAGCCCTGATGAAGGCGCTATGTCACGTAATATGTACTATGCGTCTGTTTTGGGAGTAGATTTGGGTATGTTCTACAAACGCCGTGATTATTCAAGAATTGTAAACGGCAGAAACCCAATAGTAGCTCATGAATATCTAGGCGCGTCAGTTGAAGGCAAAGATGTGTTTATTACAGATGATATTATTTCATCAGGTGAATCTATGCTTGACATTGCTTACGAACTGAAAAACAAAAATGCAAAAAATATTTATGCTTATGCAACATATTCAATCTTTACAAATGGTTTGGAAAAATTTGATGAGGCATACGAAAAAGGTATGCTAGCAGGTGTATTCGGCAGTAACTTGACATACCTAACCCCTCAACTAAAATCAAGAGAATGGTTCCACGAAGTAGATGTATCAAAATATATTGCTTATTTTATAGCTGCAATCAACCACAATATTTCAATAAGCAGCATTGTAGATCCTATTGAAAAGATAAAACTGCTTTTAAAAGAACGTAAATAATAAATTATAATCTTAAATAACAAGAGAGGTACCTGATATATAACACAATATCAGATACCTCTTTTTTATAATTATTAATAACTGCGTCTGTTTGTACCTTTTCTTGGATCGCTTATTCTTTTTAGGTCAGACTGAATATCATCGCTTCTCTTTTTAAATTTATTCATCAAGTCTTCAAAAGCATCTCCGGTTGATGGGGGATCAGGCTTTGCAAATGAACGTGGGACATAAGATTTTTGTTCATATTTTTTATTATTGCTTAGTTTCGGTTTACTGTCTTGATTATCAGTCTGAGCATCTTTTAAAGACAAGCTTACCTTATTTCTATCATCAATTCCTATAACTTTAACTTTTACAATATCACCCAATTTTATATGGTCATTTATATCCTTTATGTAATTTTTTGATATTTCGGATATGTGTATCATTCCTGACGCACCTCCGTCAAAGTCAACAAATGCCCCATAATTCATTATTTTTGAAATTTTACCTTCAAAAACTTTCCCTAATTCTAATTGCATACATAAATAATCCTCTCTTTTATTTTAAACAGTTTATCTGTTTAATGCCACATTGTTTTATTGTATTCCCGAAGCGTCTACAAATACCCGTTCTTCCGGGTGAGCATAGTCAAGTTTTTCTCTTGCCAATCGTTCCAGTAATTTTTGCTGGTCTTTCAGTGTCAATTTATAATCATTATTTTTTAAATTTTCATGTATAACAGCATTTGTAACATCGTTAAGTTCCTTTTCCATTTTATCGATATCTGACTGTATATATATGAAATAAAAGATTAAAAACAAAGTTAGAATAAAGGAAAGTAGTTTAATAATCTTGCCTAAATTTGAATTTTTAATTTTGTAGCTTTTTTTCAAATTTTTTATCCCTCTTTTTCTTACGTTTACTTTTTTTCTTTTTGGTATGTCTATTAATAATTTTAATATAAAAATTTTTTAATTTAATACCGCTATTTACTTTAACATTATACAATATTCTGTATATTGGTTGCAATAGATATTTATAAAAGAATTGCAATATTTTTTTTACTAAAAAAATTATCGGTTTTGCAACAATACATATTAATTTAATAATAATATCGATTGTTTTCGTAATAATAAATATAATGGTTTTACTGCAAATTAAAAAATAAATAATCTCACCTAAAAAAAATCCGATAAAAGGAAAAAGAATAACAGCGCCGGCATTAATACTCAAAAAAAATGTAAAGACAACATAGCCGTATATTGTAAAGTAAACAATATCTTCGATAGAAACAAGTATATTATTGTGTTTAAATGATATTCTAAGCGAACGCAGAAAATCATAAAACACACCCATACAAGCACCGATAAACAATGAATTTATGAAAATATTAAAGTGTAAATTTGTGTCTATATTCATTATAATTACCTAAATAGTTTTCCAAAAAAGCTGTGTGACGGTTTAATATCACTGTATGCAAGTTGATCTATCATTCCTTCCATGGATATATTGCCTGTCATTACATCAATTTTTGTGATATGTAGCCCCTGTCCTTTTATTACGAGTTCTCCGGTGGAAGTTACAAGAACGACTATTTGCTCATCGAAGCTTTCCACATCTGTTACCCCTGTAATTTGCAAAGTATTTCTGTCTTCCATAATTATTGAGTGTCGAATAGCCATTTCAATTTTACCGTCCATAAATTTTCCTCCTATATTTTCGTTTGTTAGTGATACTATAATAATTTATGCGGTTTTATAATTAATTATGTTTAAAGTAGGAAAAAGTTATTTGTTTTATTAATTTGATGATGTTACAAAAAGTTGTACTCAATTTTTTTAGAAAAATTATGGTTCAGGGAAAAGCCTAAGTCTTTTTCTCGGCAAAAAGAATACTTTTAAGCTGTGCGAGGTTTTTTTAAAAAATGTATTTTGCCTAGAAAAAGTTTTATAGATTTAATGTATTTCTTTTGATTATTATTTTAAATATAGATTAAAAAAAACAAGAGATACAGAAATTTAATTCTATATCTCTCTTGTTGCGATAATTTATATTGTATTTTTATTTGTTTTTTGAAGCCATTCTCATTCTTTGTGAATGGTCAAGTATTTTTTTACGAATACGTATATTTTTTGGTGTAACTTCAAGTAGTTCGTCGTCTGATATAAATTCCAAACATTCTTCCAAACTCATTTTTCTTGGTGGAATTAGTCTCAGCGCGTCATCACTACCGCTGGCACGTGTATTTGTAAGATGTTTTGCTTTACATACGTTAACTGTTAAATCTTCACCTTTTGGATTGCTACCAACAACCATACCGGCGTAAACTTTAACGCCCGGTTCAATGAACATAGTACCGCGTTCTTGCGCGTTATTGATACCATAAGCAAGAGCATCACCTGTTTCGAATGAAACAAGACTACCAACCTTACGGTTACTGATATCACCCTTATATTCGCCATAGCTGTGGAAAACAGCGCTTTGGATACCTTCACCGTGTGTGTCAGTCAAGAACTCACTACGGTAACCGAAAAGGCCACGGGAAGGAATTATAAATTTAAGTTCCATACGGTTACCTTTTTTTGTCATACTTTGAAGTTCACCTTTGCGGTAACCCATTTTTTCCATAACGCTTCCCATATATTCTTCCGGAACGTCCACAACAAATTCTTCATAAGGCTCCAATTTTTGACCGTTTTCTTCTTTGAACAGAACTTTTGGAGCACCTACTTGGAATTCATAGTTTTCACGACGCATATTTTCTATTAGAATAGATAGGTGCATTTCACCTCTACCCATTACTCTGAAACTGTCGGCATTAGGTGTGTCTTCAACGTGCAAAGAAACGTCTTTCAGCAGTTCTTTATACAGTCTGTCACGTATTTGTCTTGAAGTAACGAATTTACCCTCTTTACCGCAGAATGGACTGTCATTTACAGAGAAAGTCATCTCTATTGTTGGCTCGCTTATTTTAACGAAAGGAATAGGAACTATCGCAGTCGGATCGCAAACAGTATTACCTATGTTTATATCCTCAATACCTGAGAAAGCAACAACATCACCGACAGTTGCGGAGTTTACGGCAGTTTTCTTTAATCCGTCGTATTGATATATAGCTGTAATTTTTGCTTTGCCTTTTACGTCAGGGTTATGGTAGTCACAAACCGCAACTTCTGTATTAACTTTCATTGTACCGCTTGTTATTCTACCAACAGCAATTCTACCAACATATTCGCTGTAATCTACACTTGATACAAGGACGCCCAGTGGCGCAGTGTCATCTCCAACAGGAGGTTTGATGTAATTTACTATTGTATCGAAAAGTGGTTCTAGGTTTTCTGTGAGAGCCTCCGGAGAATAACCGGCAGTACCGTTTCTTCCTGAGCAGAAGATAACAGGGCTGTCAAGTTGCTCGTCAGTTGCGCCCAAGTCCATAAGAAGTTCAAGAACCTCATCAACAACTTCTTTTAGACGTGCATCTGGTTTGTCTACTTTGTTTACAACTATTACAACAGCAAGGTCAAGTAGCAAAGCCTTTTCCAAAACAAAGCGTGTCTGTGGCATAGGGCCTTCGGCAGAGTCTACCAAAAGCAAAACGCCGTCAACCATTTTCAGTACACGTTCTACTTCACCACCGAAGTCAGCGTGTCCCGGTGTATCTATAATATTGATTTTTGTATCTTTGTATACAGTAGATGCGTTTTTTGCAAGTATTGTAATACCACGCTCACGTTCTATATCGTTTGAATCCATTACTCTGTCTTGCACTTGTTGATTTTCACGGAAAGTACCGCCTTGTTTTAGTATTTCATCAACAAGAGTGGTTTTACCATGGTCAACGTGGGCGATTATGGCAATATTTCTTAAATCTGTTCTTTCCACTAAGATTCCTCCAAATATTTTAAAATTAAACTTTATATATTTACATTATAAATTACAGAACAATCAATTTTTCGGGTAAAATATAAATATGTAAATATCATATTATGCCCTAAAATTTGAGCATAATGCCATTTTTTAAATTTACATTTTGTTTGAAATGCACAAGTAAAAAATTATCTAACCATAGTATTATATCACTAAAAATTGCATAAAACCAGTATTTTTTTAAAAAAAATATTATTTTGTATAATATGCAAATATTTTTTATTTGTATGATTTATTTTTTTGACTAATTTATGATGATATGGGTAAATATCGTTAACAATAAAACAAAAAATCAATAATATGCTCACAAATTTGAGATTATTATTGATTTCAGTAAAACTATTTTAATTTTCTTTTTCAATGTCTTTCATAGTTTCAATTATTTTTACAAATATATTTTCTGCGATATTTTTTTCTTCATCGGATAATTCTTTTGTTAATTTATCTACGAAATTGCACTGAACTTTTTGCAGTTGTCGTGCTATTTCCATAGCAGACGGATTAATTTTAATATGTTGATAACGTCTGTCTTTTTTATCGTGTTTAACTGTTATAAGCTGTTTATTTGTCAATGAATATATTGCTTTTGATACGTATGCCTTAGAAAACAATCGCATATTAACCGCGTCAATGGCTGTATCGTATTCGGGATTATTTGCAAAAAAAAGCAACAAATTACATTCAGGCAAAGTTATATTGTGTTGTTTGCATACTTCTTCACACATTTTTGTGTATATAGATGAAGAAAGCTTTTGAAAAGTTAGATACTCATTTATTGTCTTTTTTTCCAGCATAATATTCGTTTTTATATCCTCCATTCAAATATTTCATTAAACAAATAGTGGGTACGGATACTCTCCGAACCCACAAAATAATGTTCTTTTTAAAATCCCCCATAATGCCGTGTATACTACTTAATAAAACCCGTCAGAAGACAGGTGGGTACCGCTACTGTATGTCACGCTCCCTTCGTCCGCCCAAAAAAGCGGGAGGTCTGCAATCTTTACAATAAAGCTAAGTTCCCGTAAAAGAAATGTTGGATTATAAAAATAGCAATCACGCACACCACAGGGTGTTTATTGACGAAAATTATAAAAGAAGATTATTCTTCGCTTGTACTTTCATCATCGAAGTCATATTCTTCTTCGAGTCTTTTTACGAACATTTCAGATACTGTTTTGTATTCATCATCATCTTCAATACATTCAAGATAATCTTGACCATCTTCATCTTGTTCGTTGCTGACACGTAGTATAACAAGCTCGCCACTTTCTTCAAGTTGCTCTTGCGCCTCGTCTTCGTCATACATTGGAAGCAGCGCTAAATATTGACGGTCATTATATTCCAAAGCATCAACTATTTCAAGGCTGTGTTCTTTTCCATCTTCATCAAGTATATTAATGATATCTTGCATCTCGTTATTTTCCATTGCAATCTCCAATCGTTATAAAAAATATGTATTTAACTATTAAGTATATATTACATTTTTATTGAGACTATGTCAATATTTTTTTAAATATTTTTTATTTGGCATATATGTAAATATTTGATAAAATATGTATATTTAATGTATTATTTGTATATTTTACACAATAAAATACCTTATTTTTTATTGTAACAGTCATTGCTTTAATGCGGGTTAAGGTGTTTTTTTAATAAATATTAAAGTTTAATAATTTTTATGTTTATATCGTTTTTGTTAATATAATTTGTGTTACTATTAAAAAATACTTGATAAAAAAACATATATGTATTATAATAATAAATAACAGTTTTTTACAAATTATGTAATTAACGTATAGATGAAAGGAACGGTAATGTTATGCAAAGGACAGAATTAAAAAACTTATTTGCATCAGTAAGTAGTTATACTGACTCGCCTGTTACCGTAGCAGGCTGGGTTAAAACAATTCGTAATAATAAATCATTGGGATTTATTGAAATCAATGATGGTACTTGTTTTAAAAATTTGCAGGTAGTATTTGAAGATAGTAAAATAAATAATTTTAATGAAATATCAAAACAAAACGTGGGCGCTGCGCTCAGCATTGTTGGTAATATTGTACTTACACCGGATAATAAACAGCCATTTGAAATACACGCAACAGAAATCAATGTAGAGGGAGTGTCTTCCCCTGATTATCCATTGCAAAAGAAAAAACATTCGATAGAATATTTGCGTACAATACAACATCTCCGTCCACGAACAAATACGTTTGGCGCAGCGTTCCGTGTACGTTCAGTTGCGGCTTATGCTATACACAAATTCTTTAATGAACGTGGATTTGTATATACCCATACACCGCTTATCACAGGAAGTGACTGTGAGGGCGCGGGTGAAATGTTCAGAGTAACAACTTTGGATATGGATAATTTGCCAAAGACAGAAGACGGAAAAGTTGATTTTTCAAAAGACTTTTTCGGTAAATCAACAAACTTAACGGTTTCTGGACAATTAGAAGCTGAGTGTATGGCTATGGCATACTCAAAAGTATATACTTTCGGTCCGACATTCCGCGCAGAAAACTCAAACACAGCGCGTCATGCCGCAGAGTTTTGGATGATAGAGCCTGAAATAGCTTTCGCCGATTTGCAAGACGATATGAAACTTGCTCAGGATATGATTAAGTATGTTTTGAAATATGTTTTGGATAACTGCCCTGATGAAATAGAATTTTTCAATAAGTTCTATGATACAGGATTAATTGAAAGACTAAATCATGTAGTAACATCAGACTTTGCTCATGTAACATATACCGAGGCTATTGAAATACTTGAAAAAGTAAAAGACAAATTCCAATATCCTGTATCTTGGGGAAGTGATTTGCAAACAGAGCATGAACGTTATTTGACAGAAGAAGTTTATAAATGCCCTCTGTTTGTAACAGATTATCCAAAGGAAATTAAGGCTTTCTATATGAGATTAAACGATGACGGAAAAACAGTTGCGGCAACAGACTTGCTTGTTCCGGGAATCGGTGAAATAATCGGAGGTTCTCAACGTGAAGAAAGACTTGATTATCTGCTGACAAGACTTAAAGAACTAAACTTAAATGAAGAAGATTACTGGTGGTACTTGGATTTACGTCGTTTTGGCGGTGCGAAACACGCAGGCTTTGGACTTGGTTTCGAAAGACTTATTATGTATATGACAGGTATATCAAATATTCGTGATGTTCTTCCATTCCCACGTACAACAGGCTATGCAGAGTTTTAATCTATTGCGATAATAATATTAAATTTATAATAAAAATATTTTTTATTATAAATTTGGTTTTTTAACTGTCCCAATTTGTGCGGACAGTACAAAAAAGCCTATTTTGGTAGAAATATAAAATTTTATGTAATAAACTGACTTCGTTTTTATAATGGAGTCAGTTTTGTTTTTTATCGAATTTTATGTATTGACTTATGATAAGGCGAGGCTCATCATAAGTTTTGAGTTCTAATCTGTAAATACAATTAGTTTTTTAAGATTGAAAATAAGTTTTGAGTGATAATGATTTCCTTATCTTGATATTGCGGTATTATTTAGAATGATTGTGTCAGCTTAAAATACAGATTTGAAGTGTATTGAAAGCCCTAGCCACTGTGGAGTTGTACATCGTCAGTGAAATTTTATATAGATATTTTATCCACTTTTTGAAATTTCAAAAAATTTACACCTTTTACTTATATTATACTTTTCTTTTAATTCAAGTATTTCTTTCTTGTAAAGACTTATATAATATTAACTTCTTGGCATAAAAATTCCCCCTTATGCAATGCACAGGGGGAATGAAAGCCGTTCAAAGTGATACGGAGAACAGTATTTAAGGAGTATTTACCTTTGGCTTTAAGATAAAGTAGAGAATTAAGCAGATAACAGGAATCAAAATTGCCAACGGAATCCAACTGTTGTTTGATGATGGCGCATCGTTCTTAAACGTGGTCGATTGTGTTGAAGTACTTACTTCTACGCTTTCATCTGATTGTGTCGGAGAGTCGGTGGAAACCGAAGGACTTGCGCCTGCAACTGCCTGTTCTTCTCCTAACTTAGAATCGGAAGAGTCGTTACCGACAATGGTATTCTGATTTATGTTTTCCTCATTTTGCACAGTGGAAGGCTTTGTACCTACTGTGGATTCGCCTTTGTCCAATCGGTTATTTGTGGAATGTGGAGAACCAGTGTTAGGAATGGGAGTAGGTTTGCTGTTGGAATTGCTGTCGTAATCGTAATCGTTGTCCGAGTCTCCGTTTGAATTGTCGTCGGAATCGGAATTGTTGTCCGAGTTTCCGTTTGAGCTGTCGTCGGAACCGGAATTGTTGTCCGAGTTTCCGTTTGAACTGTCGTCGGAACCGGAATTGTTGTCTGAGTTTCCGTTTGAGCTGTCGTCGGAACCGGAATTGCTGTCCGAGTTTCCGTTTGAACTGTCACCGGAATTGCTATCCGAGTTTCCGTTTGAACTGTCACCGGAATTGCTGTCCGAGTTTCCGTTTGAACTGTCGTCGGAACCGGAATTATTGTCCGAGTCTCCGTTTGAACTGTCGCCGGAACCGGAATTGCTATCCGAGTTTCCATTTGAACTGTCGTCGGAACCGCTCTCCTCCGTTGTGGGAAACGTAGCATTGTTAATGACGTAGTTTCCGCCCTCTGTTATGGGTGAAATTGTTTTGCCGTTCAATGTAAATACAGTGTCCTTGGTAAAGGTATGACCCACGTTGGTTTTTAGCTCAATAGAAACAGTGTAGTTTGTATTTGGCTTAAACACGGAGTCCGACGGAGTCCATTTGGTTGATGCCACGATACAACCCTCAGTTTTAGACACTGCATTCTGAGGCGCTTGACCTGTGACTGGTGCCGTTAGTGTCAGATTGACTTGTGCGATAGGACTTGCAATGGGGGCTTTGACAGTCAAAGTCACATCGCAGAATGGACTTGCAGTTCCGCTCCGCTTCTCACCGTTGTACTGCTCGTTGAATACTTTGAGCGTATATGTGCCGTCCGCCAGATTTGAGGGTATTGTAAAGCTGATTTCTCCGGCTTCACTCTGCGCCAAAGCAATCTTTCCGTAATAAATCGGCGTGGTGTTATCGGTATCTATCAAAATTGCAGAAATAAATCCGCTGTCAGCAGACTCATAGCCCAGCGCAATAGACTCGTCAGGCTGTGCGGTGAGAGTAGAGGAAGTCACACGGAAGTCACTTGTTGTATCCTTTAAAACTAAACGGAAATCTTGACTTTGTACAGGTTTTATTTGTACCATACCCAATTGGTCGGTGACCAAACCGTTGTTTACTGCGGCAGTATAAAGCACCTGACTGCTGTCAAGATTAAACGAAGGTCGTGCCGCATAGGTGGACGATGCGGGGCTTTGAGCCACAGTACCTGTGGCATCTGTATAACCAACATCTATACGGCTTCTTATTACAGGAGAGCGCAACCAGTAGGCTGAAAAATCGGAGCGATAGCGTGCCTGACGGCTTGCATCTGTTCCGAAACCATAGGCTCCGTTGCTGATTTCTTCCGCAGAGGGCAGGAATACCTTGTCATTGGAAAGAATGTAGGGGCTGTCGTCAAATACGTTAGCATAGGGTAGATCTGTTTTTGTGGTCGGCAGAATTGCGGACTGCTCAAAAGAATTTAGGTTTTCCTGCGCAAAATTCTGACACCAACGGCGAGCGTCGCTGTTTTCGTAGTAATTGCTGTATGGGGGCTGTTCGGAAAAGATTAATCCACCGTTGTTTCCGATACCATACAGCTTGTCTGAAATCAGGAACAAGCCATTTTTTGTATTCATATTGGTCTTGGTGTCTAAAATACGCCATAGTATTGGCTCTTCTGTGGCAGTACCGTCCTCACCACGCTCTGTTCCGTACCAAATGTACTGATAAGTTCCGTTGTAGGGGCGGAGCAGTGAAGTTCCCAAACCCAGCGCAGCCACACTTTCATTGGCAGTAGGGGAAGGTGTTTTCACTCGGTAGGCGCTGGGTGTCGAAGTGCCGCCGGCGGCATGGTTGGAAGTTTTCTTTACACGGGCAAAAAAATAGTACTGATCAGGTTTCAGCCCGGAGAAGTGGCTTTTGTCCTGCCACTTAATTACATGATTTGGATCTGTATCGTAGGAATAGCCGTATTCCAAAGAAGAAGGGTTGATATTGGACACTTTCACCGTGACACCTGTTCCGTCAGAATCTGAGGTCAAAGTCTCAATTTCAGCGTTGGGGCCGTTATAGGCATTGTTGGACTGCACTACATCGGGTGCGTACAGCACGATGGAGTCTCGAATTCTTGTAAATTGTGTAGAATTTCCTACCGGGGGATGATACGGGTACTGTACCAAACGCACACCGTTATTATTCGTGCCACTCTCCACTTCTACGGTGAACAGTCCGGAAGAGTCGTCTGAATCGGTGACATGAATATGAGTTACCAGCCCTGTGTTCACATCATAATCCACTCCCCAAAGGGTAATGGCATGACCGGAGCCACCGCTGGCATTATCGGTGATGATAGAGATGGTGCATGGACCATAGTGGAGCTGGCGAAGTATGTGCTGGGAAAATTTTTTCATGGTGGAGAATGGACGACCTGTACTGACGCCGCCTACCTCCTCAATATATGGGAATCTGTTGTCCCCAAATGAGCCATATACGTTAAAATCTTCCTGAGGCTCCCAGTCAAAGGAGATTAAAGACCAACGTTCACTGGAATTGTTGGGTAGCTGATGAAGCAGATAGCCACCCAATTCATCTCCGGTCAGCTCGCTACCGTTTGGATTGGGGTTGTTGCTGGGAAAGCCACCGGTAAAATACCAACTGAGAGCTTCCGTTTGGTTACCGCCCTCTGCGGAATCCCAACCTCTGCGGAAATAATCAAAGATGCGTTCCGGATCGGTTTGAAAGTCATGGGTGTCATCAGGATTCAGTTCCAAATATCGATTCAGATACCAAGAAATCAGGTTGGAACTGGAAGCTGCAAAGCACAGACCGTTGTCGATATTGTTCCACTGTTTGGTAGCGTCCTCCCAACCAAAGCTTTCGGAAACACCGGGGGCATATAGGGTGCCGATAAGCTGATCCTGAGTTCCAATAGAGAAGGTCAAACGATCTTTCAAATCCGGAATTTGGAGGGAATAGTTGCCATACTGTGATTTTTTTGGATATCCGGGGTCATAGGGCTTAAAATCCTCATTTGAGTCAAATGAATCCGTGTCAGGAAGTTTCACGGCTTTGGGTTTGCTTGCGTCCTTCATTTTATCGTTTCGTATGGTGACAGAGTCAGTCGACTCGGTTATAACATTGTCATTCTGCGCTTGCGTGTTATTTTTATCGTCTTCGGGGTTATCTTCCGCAACAGGCGGAGAAGGTTGTGACTCCATTTCAGACGAATCAGTGTCTTCTGTATCTTTGTTCGGCTCGGTGACAGAGTCCGATGGTTTGGTATTAACATTGTCATTTTGCGTTTCACTATTATTTGTATTGTCTTCGGAGTTTTCTTCCGCAACAGGCGGAGAAGGTTGGGACTCCATTTCAGACGAATCAGTGTCTTCCGTATCTTTATTTGGCTCGGTGACAGAGTCCGATGGCTCGGTAGTAACATTGTCATTCTGCGACTCGATATTATTTGTATCGTCTTCGGGGTTTTCATCCGTAACAGGCGAAGAAGGTTGTGACTCCATTTCAGACGAGTCAGTGTCTTCTGTATCCTTGTTCGGCTTGGTGACAGAGTCCGATGGCTCGGTAGTAACATTGTCATTTTGAGTTTCACTATTATTTTTATCGTTTTCGGGGTCTTCTTCCGCAACAGGCGGAGAAGGTTGGGACTCTATTTCAGACGAGTCAGTGTCTACCGTATCTTTGTTCTGCTCGGTGACAGAGTCCGCCGAATTGGTTGTAATACTGTTATTCTTCGTTGCGGAGGAGTTCACACCTTTGTCTGTGGCAAATACCACAGTTGGAAAGAGGGTGAGAATGAGGCAAAATGCCATTACTCCCGCAAATAATCGATATTTCATTTTGTATTTCCTCCTATTTTTGTTTATGTATACTGAAAAAACGTCCTATCTTAAAATTATACCATAAAATATAGCATATATTCAAGTCTTTTGTCGAATAATGATGTTTTGTGTTGTAGGATTATAATAGATGTGTTACGGTATTGCAAAAAGATTAAGAATAGAAGATGCCAAGTTACATTTAGGTTGCTTAAAACGAAAATGACAGGAGGAAAATCCATTCGTCATAAAAAGTATAACTTTTATCAATCTGATCCCTGTTTTCTCTGTCTTTTACAAACACATTCTTCACCATATATAATATTTTTTGTACCGTTATTATACCGTTTTTTACATAAAAAAGTCCGAAAATTAATACTTTTTTACAGTCTGGTATATTTACATTTAATAAATATTGTTATATAATGTACTTATACGATAAGTACATTATATAACAGGAGGAAGCTAGTGGAAATTATAATCAGCAGTAATACAAGCAAGCCTATCTACGAACAGATTACGTTTCAGATAAAAGCTATGATTATGGCAGGAGAATTGAAAACAGGTGATTCAATTCCATCAATGCGTTCATTGGCAAGGTCGTTGCATATCAGTGTAATTACAGTGCAAAAGGCGTACGAGGATTTGCAAAGAGACGGTTTTATTGAAACAACTGTGGGACGGGGGAGTTTTGTATCTGCGCAAAACAAAGATTTTTATCAGGAAGAACAGCAACGACAGGCGGAAGAGCATTTGCAAAAAGCGGCTGATATTGGGCGCGCAAGCGCTATTCCTCTTGAAAAACTGTTGGAAATTTTAAAATTATTTTATGAGGGGGAATGATTAGTGTCACAAAATAATCTGACTGTAAAAAACCTTAACAAGTCATATAAGAATTTTAGATTAAATGATATTTCTTTTTCTGTTCCAAGTGGCGCGATTGTTGGATTGATAGGAGAAAACGGAGCAGGAAAAAGCACAACGCTAAGAACAATTCTGGGTTTATGTAAAAAGGACAGCGGAACAATAGAACTGTTTGGTAAGAAAGAATCCGATATTATGTTTGATGACAGAAACAGTATAGGGACAGTGTTTGACAGCAACAACTTTCCGGAAAATTTCACACCGAAAAATTTGGGTTCTTTTCTGAGAACTGTTTACAATGAATGGGACAATAAACAGTATACCGCTTATTTGGAAAGACTTTCTTTGCCGACAAATCTAAAAATAAAAAAGCTCTCTAAGGGTATGAAAATGAAATTGGCGATAGCGGCAGCCCTTTCACATCATGCGAAGTTATTGATTTTAGACGAAGCAACAAGTGGGCTTGATCCGATTATCAGAGAAGAAATACTTGATATGTTACTGGAATTTATTGAAGATGAAAACAATTCAGTTTTAATATCATCGCATATTACGGGTGATTTGGAAAAAATTGCTGATTACATTGTGTTTATTCATAACGGAAAAGTTGTATTCAGCAAGCCAAAAGATGAATTACGCTATAAATACGGAATTATAAAATGTGGTGAAGTTCAGTTTCGCTCATTGGATAAAAGAGATATTATTTCTTACAGAAAACAGGATTTTGAATGGCAGGTATTGATTTCGGATAAGCAATCGATACAGAAAAAATATCCTCAGGTTATAATTGATTCTGCCACTATTGATGATATAATGCTTTTTTATGTAAAGGGGGAGAATAATGGGAAATTTAATTAAATCTGAATATTTAAAGTTTAAGTCGTCCTATGCGTTATGGATAATTATAGGCGTTGTTACACTTTCTGCCTGTATTTCCGTTTTTACGGGAACATACGGCAGCGCAGAGCAAACTCTTATGAATATTGAAAAAGATTGTATGGTTGTTATTTTGGCAAGCGCAATTTATGGAGCGGTTATTTTGAGCGAAGATTTTTCCAATGGGCTGGTGCGATGCTATATATCGGCAGGATATAAAAAATATTTTATTTTAACAGCAAAACTTATTCATTATATTTCAGGTTGTGTAATACTTTTGTTTTTGTATCCGTTTGTCAGTGTTTTGATTGCTTTGGCGGTTCAGGGGACAGAAACGACTGTAAGTTCAGTTTTAATAACACTTTTTTCTGCTTTTTTCAAAACGCTCCCACTGTACCTTGGAATATTCGGTATATTTTTTGTGATTGCTTTTTGTATAAAAAAAGGGGTGTACGTTGCAGGAACATCTGTTGCGGTGTCTATTCTTTCGGTGGTATTTACAAATAAACTTTACTATGGAAATATATCAATTTTAGAGTATTCGCCAATTATTCAAATAGAAAAAGCCTTTGATATTACAGTACCGTTTTCTTACTGTATTTCGGTTTTTGTATCTGTAATAACATTTATATTGTGCATTGCCATAAGTTTGAAAAATTTTAAAGATTATGATATATTATAATCACAACGTGTGAAATTACACCTTTTGTTTATATTTTTTTATATTACAAATTTTAAAGGAAGTGTAAAATGGAACAAATTAAGAGAATTCAACGTATGGAAGAAATTTTTGACCGTGCAGAATCAACTATAACTGATTTGCAAAAAGCAGTGGACGCATATCAGAAAATCAAGACGGAAATAGACGAGCTTGAAGAATACTATTATAACGGTCTTTGGCGAAAGGATTTTGAAGACGATAATTCCGGAAAAATTCCAACTGAATTAAAAAGGGGAGTATTGTCAGAAGATGAGGTTTGGAATATGTTTGAAGATAGAGCAGAATTATTTTGTCAGATGAGAGAAATGGCAAAAGAAAAATGCGATACGGAAAAATAATTTGCTGATAATAATTTTAATGCTATTTATATTTTCTGTAATTTACATATTATTTGTCGGTGGCGTACCTGAAAACGAATGGTCTGTTTTTTATGTTGTTTGTTTTTGCGACCTGTTTGGGACAAAGCGGTAAAAACAGTATTAGTACCATTAAAAGATTATTCGGTGTGGCAGACACTTTCAGAGTTAGAGCAAAGCATCTTTTCAAAGATTAAAATTATGGAATATTTTGACTTTTTATGTTGCTTATAGTACAATTAACATAATATATAAATTTTTGAAAGGAAATGAAAAAATGATAAGTTATATAAATTGCGGTATTATAATTCTGTTTATTTTAGGCTATATTCTAATGTACAACAACCTGAACCGTTTATCAATAAAAGTAGACGAAAGCAGTTCGGGAATAGACGTAGCTTTGGAAAAGCGTTATGACCTTTTAAATGAAGAAATAGAATCTGTTAAGAAATTTTTGCAACATGAGTCTGAGATATATTTATCTGTAACATCTATACGTATGGGAAAAGAATTGGAAGAAAATAAATTTAATGAAAAAAGAGCGCTGTCACAAGAATCTTTAAAAACCATAGATGAAACAATAAAAACACAGCAAAAACAAATGGAGCAGATAAAAAAACAAATAGAAAGACAGCAAATTTCCAAAAGTCATAGAAGAAAAGGTGATTTAAAACGTGAAGAATATCAACGAAGCGTTCTTGAAAACAGAATGAATATCAATCAAAAGATAGATATGCTTTCATCTATACAGCATGATATAGGCGGTGTTGAAAAAGCGATAGATGCTCTGGCTGAACAGTATCCGATACTTTATTCTGTGGAAACTATGAATTATTTTCAAAAAACAATTTTTGATGCGGAAGAACATCTTCAAGCGGCAAAAAGACTTTTTAACTCAAATGTGTCACTATATAATCAGAAGATAGTTATGTTCCCATACAATATAGTTGCGAATTTACACAAAATGGAAAAAATTGATTTTTATCAGATTGATGATAAAAAGAAGGAATATAAAGTGAATTTTTGATTGAAAGCGAGATGACAAAATGGAACAAACAATCACAGCGGAAGATTTGGAGAAATTACGCATAAAGATACATAAAAAAGAACGCATAATACTTATTGTATCGATAATTTGTATTCCTTTATATTTTGTTTTGTTTTTTTATTCAGATATCGGGAAAACAAAAGATGGAATAGTTATGGAAATTATAGTATCATTGGTAGCGACTGTTGCATTGGCAATAGGCACGTTTGCGTTACTGTGGTTTATGTTTATCAACAGTTCATACAAAAAATTCAATATATTGTTTAAATTAAAATATGTTACCCAAACAATAGAAAATGTTTATGGTTTCAGTAATTTACAATACAGTCCGTTTTTAGGTTTTAAATGGGAAGATATACGAAATGCCGCTGTGGTAAATTGCGGTATCCAAAAATATTTTGAAAGCGAAGATATGTTGGACGGAACGTATGATGGAATTAATTTTAAGATAAGCGATGTTACCACGCAAAAAATTGTTCGAAAAAACAAAGGTACGAAAGTTGAAGAAATATTTTCAGGGCAAATACTGTGTCTTTTTGATTTTGATGACAATAAAGTGAGCGACGGACACTTACAGATTTTTCAAAAAGAATTTTTATCAGATATAATCGGTTGGAAAGCAGACTGCAAAATTCATACGGAAAACGAAGAATTTAACAGCAAATTCAAGATTTATTCAACTGATGAACATAACGCGTATTATATTTTGACACCGCAACGTATAGAAAAAATAATGGAGTTTGCAAATTCAGTAGGTGTGCAAACAGCGTTAACATTTACAGGCAATAAAATGTTTGTAGCCATAAAAAGACACAATATGTTTGATGCTGCGTATGATATACCCATAGAAAAACAGACAGAAGATATACTAAAAGATGCTGAAATTATACAAATGGCAAAAAATATTTTGATTTTATAAGTAATGACATTTTATAGTTAAATTAAAAATTCAATAATATTAACATACATATTGTGGCAATATAAAAACATAAATTTTCCTGTATATTTATTTTGTTTATACATACGCATAAATAAATCACAGTCTTTTCCCCTATATCTTTTCATCTTTCACGTTCTTGAAATTTTGGGGTATATTTATTATTAGTCATAGTGAATGGCTTTTTATGTTAAAATCTGTCTCCTAACTTTATTTTAATATTTGCCTTTCACTATGGCTATTTTTTTGTGTTCAAGTTCATTTTAGAATTTACATTAAAAAATATGTTGAATATTTTAATAATGAACGCTATCATATTAATTACATAACAAAACACCAATTATATAAATCAGAAAATGGTTTTATATAATTGGTGTTTATTCGTGTATATTTTATTTGACAAGTGCAATCAACGGTTGTTTTTGATTATTTAATCTTTATACTTTTTGTTTGGTACATTCAACTGAAAAGCTGTTCCGCCGCTTGAAAAGGTTAAACTAAATCTTACATTTAATAACCAGCTTTTTTTGATAAAAAAGTATGTAAAGTACGGTATCATCGAATTTTATAGCGATGTTATCTATTTTATCTTATTGACTTTTTTCTATCAATTTAAATTGATCCACCAATGAATTGAGAATATTAGCTTGACTGGATAGTTCTTCGCTTGCCGCCGCACTTTCTTCACTTGTTGCAGAGTTATTTTGAACAACGCAAGAAATCTGCTCTATACCTGTTGTTATTTGATTAATGTTATTTGCCTGTTTTTCAGATGAAATGGCAATTTCATTTGCTGTTAAAATTACATCGCTGATTTTTTCTGTTAAACCATTAAAAGCTTGACTTGTTTTTTGCGCAATATTTTCACCTTTATTTACTGCTGCAATAGTGCTTTCAATTAATGCTGTAATTTCTTTTGCCGATTCTGCTGATTTTTGCGCAAGATTTCTCACTTCATCAGCCACTACGCCAAATCCTTTTCCTGCCATACCTGCTCTTGCGGCTTCTACTGCTGCGTTAAGCGACAGTATATTTGTTTGGAAAGTTATTTCATCAATTACCTTAATAACTTTTCCTATATTTTCGGAAGTTGTGGAAATTTCTTCCATAGCCACAAGCATATTTTGCATATCTTCCAATGTTTCTTTTGCAACTTCTCCGGATACTGTTGCCAAATTACTTGCATCTTGTGAATTTTTTGCATTTGCATTTATTTCTTCGGATACTTCCGCAATAGATGCCGATAGTTCTTCTATACTGCTTGCCTGTTCGGTAGCTCCTTGCGCAAGTGATTGCGCGCCTATTGCCATTTGGTTTGCGCCTGCATGAATTTGGTTTGATGATGCTTTTATATCATTGAAAAAAACATTCATCTTATTTATCAAATCACTGCTTGCCTTCTCAATCTCGGTCATTTCACCACTGAAATTTAATTTTGTATCCAAAGCAAAATTCCCGTCAGCCATTTGACGCAATATATTTGCTGTGCTGCTTATAACCCTTTTTAATTCTTCAAAACTGTTTTGTATGCTACTGCAAGTTATACCAAATTCATCTTTGCTTTCGTAAGAAATATTGAAACTGAAATCACCGTTTGACAACGCAGTTGTCGCGTGTTGTATTTCATTTAACGGAGTAAGGATTGCTTTTAAAAGTTTAAAAATAATTATCAAACTTACTATAATCATTAAACACGATACCACTATAATGATTATCAAAACCGTCTTATATACCAAGGTTGCCTTGTTAATTTGTTGATTTGCTAGTTCCATTTGTTTATTATGTATACCAATTAATATATTACCCTGAACTGAAAGTATAGGATAAAGTTCATCATTAAAAATGACTCTGGCTTCTTGTTTTGCCTCAGGTGTGTTAGTTTGCAATTTTTTTATTAAAAGGTCTCTGACTTCTTTTTGATGTAAAACTGTATTTTTATACTCCTCTAATAAAGACTTATCCAATCTGAAATTTTTTTCATATTTTTCAAAAGTACTTTGATTTTTTTCTATATCTTCAATAGCCAAATCAACATATTTAAGGACTTCATTTTGCGAATCTTCGTTTAAAGCCATTAAAAGATATCTGTTAATTGACAAAGTATTTCTACGCAATTCCCATATACTTTGAGTATTCGCCAGTGTTTTTGATGTAAGAGTATCTATTTGCTGTTTTAACTGCGCAATGCCCGATACAGATAATATTGAAATCAGTAATGTCAATATTATCATACTTCCAAAACTTAACAATAATTTACTTTTTGTTTTTAAATTTTTCATTACTTTTACCTCTCC
>JAHHTQ010000007.1 GCA_020024555.1 Angelakisella sp. | reverse complement strand
ATAATAAATATTATTAATAAAAATATAACAAAAAATAGTTTAGATTATCAAATAATGTAATCTAAACTATTTTTATATTTCACTTATATATTATCAAAGGAATCATTTGTAACATCTTTACGCAAATTGAACTGCATAACAAGTGATTTAAGCATATTTGCCTGTGAAGACAATTCCTCGCTTGATGCGGCTGTCTGTTGGGAAGTTGCGCTGTTTGTTTGAACAACAGCCGATATCTGATCTACATTTTGTGATATTTCAATTGCTGATTGAGCCTCTTCATTTGAAGATTTCTTTATATTAAATACTATTTCGCTTACTTTCTTCGTACTTTCAACAACCGATACAACTGCTTCTTGTGTTGTGTCCACTATCTTTGCGCCGTTTGTAACAGCCATAACTGCTTCATCGATAAGTGTAGTTGTATTTTTTGCCGCCTCTGCGGATTTTTGGGCAAGATTACGCACCTCATCGGCAACAACCGCAAATCCTTTACCCGCAACACCCGCTCTTGCTGCCTCTACTGCGGCATTCAGCGCAAGTATATTTGTTTGGAAAGCTATGTCATCAATAGTTTTAATAATTTTACCTATATCGTTCGCCTTATTCTCGATATTTTTCATAGCTTCTGCCATCATGTTCATTTCTTCTATACTTCTGTTCAGTGAATTTTCAGCCTCTACCACAAGTCCTGCTGCCCTGTCTGTTTCCAGCGCTGTCTGTTGCATTTGATTTGATACTGTTTCAACTGTGGCATTCAGTTCTTCTATTGTTGACGCCTGTTCCGTTGCGCCTTGCGCAAGTCCCTGAGCCGCGTCGGATACTTGTGTAGAACCTACTTCAACCTGCTCGGCTACAACACCGATTTCCGATAAAGTATAGCTTAATTTTTGGTTTATTTGTCTCAACGCAAGCAATATTTCTTTATAGTCACCTATATAGTTTTGCTCACAAGTTGTTTTAACCGCAAAATTACCGTCTGCCATTGCATTTAGCAAATACTTAATGTCACTGATAATTTCCATCTGATATTTTTGCATATCGTTTATAGCTTTTGCAGTTTGACCCACTTCTGATGTATCTTCCTGTAAATCAAATTTGCTATCGAGTTTTCCGTTTGCAAAATCCAACATCTTCTTCTGAATTTTAGCCATAGGATTTAGCATTGCTCTTCTTATAAATATAAAATAACATATTTGCGCAACAAATTCTAGGAATATACAAATATATGATACATATAAAAATAAATACAATTTATTATATTTATTTTTAACTAATTCGTTCGTACGTTTCTTTATAGATAATGACAGTTCAGCTATTGTCGATTTTATATCCTCAATACCTTTTTCATAATCACCACCATAAACAATAGCGGTTGCCCCTGCAAGATCCCCGTTTTCCGCAAGTGTAATAGCCCTCTTTTCCATTGGCACAAGTCTGTTGGAAACGCTGAAAAAGTTATCAATCAAAGATATTTCTTTACTGTTAAGACCCGTCTCTTTCATTTTTGCAACCATTTTACCACGATTATCGTCAACATTGACTTCTTTCATATAGTTGTCATAATGTTTTCTGTTACCTGTTGTCGCATAGGCTCTTACTTCTTCTGTAAGTAATTTAGACGCATCTTCAAAATTTCTTAAATAGATATTTAAATTTGTTTGATACCCCATAGCATTGAAAATTTCATCATTGTAGTATTTTATTGTAAAAATACTTATAACACAAAGAATAAGCACAGCAATACTTGATGCACCTAAACCTTTCGATTTTGTGCTTTTTTTCATAACTTTTTTCATATAAAATCTCCTTTCAAAATGTAGAACTGAAAACAAAAGCAAAAATACGGTAAATATACAAATAATTAAACAATATTTTAATTAAAACTACAAATAGTCAAGCAGTTTAACTTTAATTTACAGTAATTAAAATTATTATAGCATAATATGTTAGTTTTTTCAACACAATATCGCAATAAATTATAAATATACTACTATAAAATTAAATATTTGAATTAAAATAACTTATAAATCAATATTTATAATACTTATTTAATTAAAAATAAGTGTTATTTATTTCTTATAATTGCATAAATAAGAATAGTATGTTATTATATTATTTTAGAATATAGTATTAAATATATCTTAAACATATTAGGAGTTTTTTGCGTATGAAAAAGGTAGCTTTTATTTTTGGCGGAGTATCCAGCGAACACGAGGTTTCAAGAATTTCTGTAACGTCAATACTCAATAATGTAAACACAAACGAAATTGAATATATCGTTGTCGGAATAACAAAAAACGGCGAATGGTACAACTACACAGGTGATATAAAAAACATAAAAGACGGTGAGTGGCAAGACGATAAAGAAAATCTCTTTGACTGTATATTGTCTCCCGATAAAAGACATCATGGATTTTTGATAAACAAAAATAATGAATGGATAACAGAAAAAGTTGATGTTATCTTTCCGGTACTACATGGAAAAAACGGTGAAGACGGCACAATCCAAGGACTATTTCAGCTTAGCGGTATACCCTTTGTCGGTTGTGACCTAATAAGCAGCGCAAACTGTATGGATAAAGACATAACAAAGATAATTCTTACTGCCAATAACATACCAAATTCAAAATGGATAACAGTATATCCAAGCAGTGATATAAATATAATAGATAATGATATAAAAGAAAAACTTAACTATCCTGTGTTCATAAAACCTGCAAATTCGGGTTCATCGGTTGGCGTAGGCAAAGCGTACAATAAAGAAGACTTGAAAAAATGCCTAAAAGATGCGTTTAACGAAGACAAAAAGGTAATAATAGAAGAAACAATAGTCGGAGCTGAAATAGAATGCGCCGTTATGGGTAACGAACAGCCGATTGCTTTTGAAACATTGGGCGAAGTTGAACCACTGCGTGATGTATACGACTACGAAGGTAAATACAAAGACAATACAACAAAGCTTCATATTCCTGCAAGAATAAGTGAAGATAAGGTTTTGGCTGTTCGTGAATATGCCGTAAAAGCATACAAAGCTATGGGTTGCAAGGGACTTTCCCGTGTAGATTTCTTTGTAACAAATAACGGTATTATCTTGAATGAAATAAATACCCTACCCGGATTTACAAGTATAAGTATGTATCCGAAACTTGCTATGACTTCCGGTATGGAGTACAGCGAAATTATAACAAAATTGATAGATTTAGCCAAATAATACCAAAGCTATCGAAAGGACTTGACAGTATATAATGAATTATTATGAGTTACGTGAAAAATATAAGACTTTTGTATACAGCGGTTATACTGTCAGTGAAGACAGTAACGAATTAAATATCGAATATCATTTTAAAATAGACGGACTATCGGAATTTGCTCCAATATGGAAATTTAAGAAAAACAGCAATGTAATGCTTAAAAATGACAGAATAATAAATAAAATCATATTTTCACTTGGTATGACCGAACTTGTAAGTTACTGGAAAATTGCCTGCCCGCAAAATGTTATCGTTGAGTGCGGCGATATTGACAACCGACAGGCAGAATGGTGGAAAAAATTATACTTTAACGGTTTGGGTGAATTTTTCTATATAAATAATATCACTCCATCTTTTGATGACTTTATGACAATATCTTCAAACCATATTGTCAATAATACTTATACAGATGAATATTTACCTACATTAAAAGGTAGCCTTATTCCGATAGGTGGGGGAAAAGACTCAGATGTTACCCTCGCGTTGCTCAAAGACAGTGTAAAAGACAATGTTTGCTATATGATAAACAACCGTCCGTCTTCAAAAAAAGCTATGGAAACAGCCAATTTTACCGAAGAACAACAAATTTGCGCATATAGAACACTTGACAAAAATATGTTACAACTCAATAAGGAAGGCTTTTTGAACGGACATACACCTTTTTCTTCAATCGTTGCTTTTTCCTCACTTTTGCAAGCATATATTTTAGGTAAAAAATATATAGTACTGTCAAACGAAAGCAGCGCAAACGAGTCGACCGTTGCGGACAGCGCTGTAAATCATCAATACTCAAAAAGCTACGAATTTGAACAGGACTTCATCTATTATGTTAAAAACTTTATCGGTTGCGGGGTGGAATATTTCAGCTTTCTGCGTCCGCTGGAAGAAATACAAATTGCGCATATATTTTCAAAATATCCGCAGTTCCACAATATTTTCCGAAGTTGCAACAAAGGCAGTAAAAAAGATCTATGGTGCTGTGACTGCGCAAAATGTCTGTTTGTATATATAATACTGTCACCTTTTTTGAGCACACAGAAAATGACAGATATTTTTTCTGAAAATCTGCTTGATAAAGAAAGTTTAAAATCAACTTTTGAACAACTTATAGGAATACAAAAAGACAAGCCTTTTGAATGTGTTGGTAGTCAATCGGAAGCGAAAGTCGCGCTGAATACGCTATATAAAAGGCTGAATAAAGATAACGAAAAGCTGCCTAAACTTCTTGATTACTATATATCATATTTTAATATAGATATTAATACAGCAAAAACGTATAATATAAACGAATATTATGACACAAAAAATTCTTTGCCAAAAGAGTTTGATGAAATATTAAAAAAAGAAATAAAGGTGATTTCTTTAAATGAACAGTAAACTAAATATAATATCAGAATATATTAATAACAAAAAAATATTGATATGGGGTATGGGACGGGAAGGTATATCCACATACAAATTAATCCGCAGACTAAACCCCAATGCAGAGCTTTTTATAACCGATAACCGCTGTCTCGACATATCAAATTATACAAACACTGTATTTATTCCTTTTGATGAATGTAAACATAAACTAAATGAATTTGACTTAATATTTAAAAGTCCGGGAATAGCCGTACTCGATGTAGATGTAAAGAGAGAAAAATTAACATCACAAACAGAAGTGTTTTTTAAAGTATACGGCAGTCAAATAATAGGTATAACAGGCACAAAAGGCAAGAGTACGACTTCTTCGTTACTGTATCACATAATCAAAAATTGTGACAACAATACTGTCTTTGTCGGCAATATAGGTATACCCTGTCTTGATATGGTTGACAGTATTGATGACAATACCAAGATTGTTTTTGAATTGTCGTGTCATCAACTTGAATTTGTGACAGGCTCACCGCATATTGCAGTTATACTGAATACGTTTGAAGAACATCTTGACCACTATGGCACATACGAAAAATATGTAAGCGCCAAAAACAATATTATCCGTTTCCAAAAAGAAAATGACTACGCTATTATAAATAAGGAAAGCGTATCAATACTTGAAACACCGAAAAAATATATAACTTCTTCACTGACAGACTATGCGGATATTTATGTAAGAGATGACCATATATATGTATATGATAAAAAAATTGATATATCTTACGCTGATACGAAACTCAAAGGCGAACACAATCTATACAATATAGCCATTGCCTACGCTATTTGCAACAGAATACTCGGAATAAGCGATACTGACTTTAAAAAACATCTTTTGACTTTTACAGGACTTCCGCACAGACTGGAATATGTCGGAAACTTTAACGGTATAGACTACTACGATGACTCGATATCAACTGCGTGCAATACAGCAATTCAGGCGATTAAGACACTGAAAAATGTAGATACTGCGCTTATCGGCGGTATGGATAGGGGTATTGACTACACTTCGCTTGTTGAATTTTTAAAAGACAGTGATGTGCAAAATATTATACTTATGGGTGAAACCAAAAACAGACTTTTTGATATGATGAAAGACAGCGGAATGACTAAAAATATTAAGATTTCACAAGACCTGCAAGACGCTGTGGGTATGGCCAAAGAATGTACGCAAAAAGGAAAAATTTGCTTACTTTCCCCCGCTGCCGCAAGCTATGATTGTTTTAAAAACTTTGAGGAACGTGGCGAAAAATTCAAAGAGTATTGCAGAGAATAGGAGTTTTTTTAATTAATGACACACAGTATGAATTTAAATCCCGAACCTTTTTCGTTAATAAAAAGCGGACTGAAAACCATTGAACTTAGGCTTAATGATGAAAAAAGGCAACTGATAAACATTAATGATGACATTATATTTACAAATACGGAAAACAATCAAGATACCATACAATGTAAAGTCGTTGATTTGCGCCGTTTTTCTTCTTTTGAAGAACTGTACAAAAATCTCGATTTACTGAAATGCGGATATACAAATGACAATATAAAAACCGCGACACACAAAGATATGGATATATACTATTCACAGGAAAAACAAGAGAGCTGCGGTGTGCTTGGTATAGAATTAAAATTAATATAGAAAAAACGGAGGTGTATCGATGCCCAATAAAAAACCAAACGAAACAGTAGAAGACGCCATTGAAAGACTTAAAAATACCGATAATATAAAAGACGAAGAGTATATAGAAGAAAACGTAATGATAGAACTCAACAGTGCGCAACTTGTCGAGGGTGAAGAACAGCACATAGACCTTGTTACAAAAGGCGTATATTTTGTTGACGAAAAAGGCTATCATATAGAGTATGAGGAGACCGAGGCAACAGGCTTTAACGGTTCCATATCGGCAATACTCTATCAACCGCAATACGAAAGAATAACTATGGAAAGAACAGGCGAAAATTCAACCCAAATAATAATTGAAAAAAACAAAAGACATTTATGTAATTACGGTACTCCATACGGAATGTTGACAATAGGTGTAAGAGGTTGTAAAATAAAAGCGGATTTAAATGAAGATGGTGGCATACTTGCGTTTACATATACGCTTGATGTAAATACAGCGCTTGCCAGTACCAATTCTATCAACATAAGAATTAAAAGAGAAAATTAATAATAATATGAGAGGATATTAATAGATGATAAGTATTTTTGAAGAGACAAAACTAAATCTACATAATGCGATAGAGAAGGCGCTAAACAGTGCTATGAATTCAGGCGATTTAATAAAAGCCGAAACAAATGACTTTGTAATCGAAGTCCCCGCTGATATAACAAAAGGTGACTTTGCAACAAACGTAGCTATGGCAAACGTAAAAGTCCTGAAAACAGCGCCTGTAAAAATTGCCGAAGCAATAGTTAAACACTTTCCAAAAGAAGATGTTGAAACAGACAAAATTGAAATCGCAGGCCCCGGATTTATAAATATATTTATGCCAAAAAACTGGTTCTCACAAATGCTTGATGATGTTTTGCAAAAAGCCGAAAACTATGGTAGAAGTGACTATGGCAAAGGTCAAAAAGTAATGGTTGAATACGTATCGGCAAATCCAACAGGGCCTATGCATATGGGTAATGCCCGTGGCGGCGCTATCGGTGACGTTCTTGCCGAAAGTTTGATATGGGCAGGCTATGACACAACACGTGAATTTTATATAAACGATGCGGGTAACCAAATAGAAAAATTCGGTATTTCCCTTGAAGCAAGATATATTCAACAGCTAAAAGGTGAAGATGCTGTGGAATTTCCGGAAGACGCATACCACGGTGACGATATAATAGAACACGCAAAAGCATTTATTGCAGAAAACGGCGACAAATATCTTAATTGCGACAGTGAAACACGCAAAAAAGCCCTTGTTGACTTCGCTCTGCCAAAAAATATAGATAAGCTTAAAACAGACCTTGAAAAATACAGAATTTTGTATGATGTATGGTTCAAAGAAAGCACACTACACCCTGATGCTGTAAACCATGTAATAAATATACTTACGGAAAAAGGGTTGGCATACGAAAAAGAAGGCGCTGTTTGGTACAAAGCTACTGAGTTTGGCGCGGAAAAAGACGAAGTTCTTCGTCGTACAAACGGTTTACCAACATATTTTGCAGCAGATATCGCATATCACTACAATAAATTTGCAGTAAGAAAATTTGACAAAGTAATAAACGTATGGGGCGCTGACCACCACGGCCATGTGGCAAGACTCAAAGGCGCTATGGACGCAGTTGGTCTTGACGGAAACAAACTTGACATAGTGCTGATGCAACTTGTAAGACTGTTAAAAGACGGAGAGCCATACAGAATGAGTAAACGTTCAGGTAAGTCTATAACACTTACAAATCTACTTGATGAAGTTCCGCTTGACGCGGCAAGATTTTTCTTTATAATGCGTGAACCCGGTTCAACACTTGATTTCGACCTAGACCTTGCGGTAGAGGAAAGCTCAAAAAATCCTGTTTTCTACGTTCAATATGCGCACGCAAGAATTTGCGCAATACTTAAAAATCTGAAAGCTACAGGAGTAGAGCCAAAAACACTTGACGCATCTGCATTCGATGTTCTTTCCACAGAGTCCGAGCGTGAGCTTATTCGCGCATTGGCGCAATTACCGCAGGTAATTGTTACATCTGCAAAAGACTATGACCCCGCAAAAATAAGCACTTATGCAAGCACAGTTGCAACAGCTTTCCACAAATTCTATACAACTTGTCGTATAAAAGACGAGGCTGACGAAATTCTTTACCCTCGTCTTGCGCTTTGCGTTGCCGCAAAAACCGTACTGAATAACGTACTGTCGATACTAAAAGTAACAGCTCCGGAAGTTATGTAAAAATTAATATTAAAACAATAATAAAAAAAACAGATAAATTCCTGTCACATATTTGTCGACGGGAATTTATTTGTCATTAAACTAAAATACAAAAAGTATGTTACTTTATAGAAAATACATACCTTTTCCACAAAAAAGACACAGACAATATGTCTCAGTCGCAAAAATTATAATCCACAGATTTATAAGATATGTTTGAGAGAAAAAATAAAATTACACTAAACAGTAAAACATTCAGGGGGAAACAGTGAAACAATTTATTATTAATGAAAATGACAGTGGGCAAAGGCTGGATAAGTTTTTGACAAAAGCGGCGCCCGCTATGCCCAAAAGTATAATGTACAAAGCTATACGCACAAAAAACATTAAAATTAACAGAAAGCGCGCGGAAATATCCACAAAACTAATCACAGGGGATATTGTAGATGTCTATGTTAATGACGAATTTTTAATAACTGCCGACAATCCCTTTGTTTTTTTATCGGTTAGCGACAGCCTTGATATTGTTTATGAAGACGATAATATTTTACTGGTAAACAAGCCTGTGGGACTTGTCGTTCACGAAGACGAAAGTAATTCTCCCGATACGCTTATAAATCGGGTGCTTCACTATCTCTATAATCACAAAACCTATAATCCAAGTGACGAAAACAGTTTTGTTCCGTCACTTTGCAACCGGATTGACAGAAACACAAGCGGAATTGTCATCTGCGCGAAAAATGCTCAAACTTTACGTATAATTAACCAAAAAATCAAAGACAGGGAAATCAGCAAAAAATATCTCGCGCTTATTTTCGGTGTTCCAAAAGAAAAACATAACACAGTTACCGCTTTTTTGAGAAAAGACACGGACAAAAAACAGGTTGAAATTTTCAACAGACCTATACAAAACGGGTTGAAAATTATCACAGAATACCAAGTGCTTGAAAATGACAATAAATTTTCATTAATAGAAGTTACTCTCCATACAGGGAGAACACACCAAATAAGAGCGCATATGGCATACATCGGTCACCCGCTTATCGGCGAAACAAAATATGGCACAGCGCAGATGAACAGGGGACTCCCATTTAAGTATCAGGCGCTTTGTTCATACAGTTTGACTTTTTCTTTTACCACAGATGCCGAGCATTTAAATTATCTTAAAGACAAAACATTTACACTGAAAAACAGACCTTTTGACATCAGTAGTTTATATGAGAAAAACCAAAATATACAGTAGAGGGAAATTTTATGAGAGAAATAGCACTGGTAACCGGTTCTTCACGTGGAATAGGCGCAAAAATAGCAGAGGAACTTGCAAAAATGGGCTGTGATATTGCCATTAATTATAATAAAAACAGAGATAAGGCTGAAACTCTTGCCAAATATATAAAAGACACATATAATGTACAGTGTTTAACATATAAATGTAATGTATCCATTAAAAGTGAAGTTGAAAAAATGCACAGCGAAATTGTGCGTGATATCGGAGAAGTAACAATACTTATAAATAATGCGGGTATTGCTCAGCAAAAATTATTTACCGACATAACCGAAGAAGACTGGGACAATATGTTTGATATAAATGTAAAGAGCGCCTATTTATGCACAAAATCCGTCTTGCCGAATATGATAAAAGTACATAGAGGTACAATAGTAAATATCGCTTCTATGTGGGGTGAAGTAGGAGCAAGCTGTGAAGTTCACTATTCAGCATCAAAGGCTGCGCTGATAGGTTTTACAAAGGCGCTTGCAAAGGAAGTCGGATTGTCGAACATTCGTGTAAATTGCGTTTCTCCGGGAGTAATTGATACAGATATGAACCAAGATTTCAGCGAAGAAGATATGCAGGCTCTATGTGAAGATATACCACTGAACAATATCGGTAGCGCTGATGACATAGCGCAAACAGTAGCTTTTTTGGTATCCGAAAAGGCTAAATATATTACAGGACAGATTATTTCCGTAAATGGCGGTATGATAATTTAATTAATCATCTCAGTGTGTCAAAAAAACTATTGTCGGAAAAAGCGTTCCGTTTTCTGTGGAAAACGTCTTAGGTTCTGCCTAAGAACCCGCAATTTTTTGAAAAAATTGAGTAAAACTTTTATATACTTTGTTATTATGAAGAATAGCTATACCTTTTTTGACAGGCTGTGACAATTTGATTAATTATCTTTATATTTTTGAT
Organism: Angelakisella sp.; assembly: GCA_020024555.1. GTDB lineage: Bacteria > Bacillota > Clostridia > Oscillospirales > Ruminococcaceae > Angelakisella. The sequence goes on along the minus strand of JAHHTQ010000007.1, from coordinate 61,999 downwards.
TTTTTTACATTGAAAAAAAACTGAAAATAGGTTATAATAATTTGGTATGCAAATTTGTTTTTATAAAATTATGTGATTATTATTTATAATTTTTTGAATATTTTTCAATATGTAGATATTTAAGTATAGAAAGACAGGTGACAAGTCTTGACAGTTTATTTTGACAACAGTGCTACTACAAGGGTTTTGCCGGAAGTTGCCGACTTTGCAAAAGATATAATGCTAAATGAATACGGCAATCCTTCCTCGCTTCATCACAAAGGATTTATGGCAGAAAAACTGCTTACAACAGCAAGAGAAAAAATAGCGAAAACTTTATCTTGCAGAGCAGATGAAATATTTTTTTCTTCTTGTGGTACAGAGGCTAATAACTTGGCTGTTCTAGGTGTTGCAGAAGCATATAAACGACAGGGAAACAGAGTGATAATTTCCGCTATCGAACATTCTTCTGTTATCGCAGTTGGAAAAGAACTGATGAATCGTGGTTTTGAAGTTATTTTTGTTGCCCCAAACGAACAGGGAGAAATAACAGCTGAAAACGTTGCCCAATATGTAAATCCCGCTACTGTTTTGGTTTCGGTAATGTGCATAAACAGTGAAACAGGCGTTATAAACGATGTTGTGAAGATTGCAAACAAATGTAAAATCAGAAATCCAAAAGTACTTATGCACAGCGACTGCGTACAGGCTTACGGTAAATATTCACTTGCTCCGCTGCTCAAAAACATAGACCTTATTACAGCCAGCGGACATAAAATATATGCGCCAAAAGGCTCTGCGTTTCTATATAAAAGAAAAGGTGTACGGGTTCGTCCGCTATACTTCGGCTCTATGCAAGAAGGCGGATTACACTCCGGTACGGAAAACGTACCCGCTTTTGCGGCTATGGGTATGGCAGCCGAAATTATATATAATAATTTATATGAAAACCAACAAAAACTACAAGAACTATATAACTACTTTATGGATAAAGTTAAGTATATAGACGGTATCTATATAAATTCGCCTGAAAACGGTGCTTTTCACATAATAAATATATCTATTGTCGGTATACGTTCGGAAATTATCTTACACTATTTAGAAAAATATGATATATATATAAGTACCGGTTCTGCATGTTCAAAAGGTAAAAAGAGCCATGTACTAACCGCTATGGGACTTAGTGACCGACGCATAGACAGCGCAATAAGAATCAGTTTTTCACCATACAATACCACACAGGAAATAGATTTCTTCTTTGAAAAACTGACTGAGGCTATGCAGAGCATAAAAAAAGCAAAATAAAACAAATTGGGACTTTGTCTGTTTTTACAATGTCCCAACTACTATAAAAAGATTACCGGGAGTTTTAAAAAATAATATGAAAGAGATAATACTTGTTAAAAGTGGCGAAATTGTGCTTAAAGGTATGAACAGATACAATTTCGAGAACGTACTTATAAAAAATATGGGTCGAAGAATAAAGGATTTGGGCAGATTTCAAATAACAAAGTCACAATCCGCAATCTTCGTTGAAAATCTTGATGATAAAGCTGATATGTCGCTTGTTTTGGAAAGACTGAAAACTGTTTTCGGCATAGCTGCCCTTACGCCTGCGTGTATGGTGGAAAAAGACTTTGACACAATATGCGGCGCAACAAAAGAATATTTGAAAGATATACTTGAAAACACACGTACATTTAAAGTAACGGCAAAACGTTCCGATAAATCTTTTGCTATGAATTCACCTGAAATTTGTCGTGAGCTTGGCGGAGTACTTCTTGACGCATTCCCACATCTACAAGTAGATGTGCAAAATCCACAAGTAACAGTTACTGTTGAAGTACGTGAAAAAGGCGCGTATATACACGTTGACCAACTTCTCGGCGCAGGCGGTATACCTGTAAGCACAGGCGGTAAAGCCACACTTTTGCTTTCAGGAGGTATCGATAGCCCTGTTGCCGGATATATGATGGCAAAACGTGGACTTGAAATAGTATGCGTACACTTCGCAAGCCCACCATACACAAGTGAACGCGCAAAAGAAAAAGTTATTATGCTTGCAAAAAAAATGGTTCCATATACAGGACGTATGAAACTATATATCGTACCTTTTACAGAAATGCAGGAAGTTTTGCGTGACAGATGTAAAGAAGATTTATTTACTATCGCTATGCGTAGATATATGATGAAAATAGCAGAGGCAATATCCAAAAACGAAGGCAGCAACGGACTTGTTACAGGCGAAAGTGTCGGTCAGGTTGCAAGCCAAACTTTGCAGGCTATTGCATGTACGGATATAGCAACAGAAATGCCTGTTCTTCGCCCGCTTATCGGTATGGATAAAGAAGAAATAGTACGTATTGCACGCAAGATAGATACTTTTGAAACATCTATTTTGCCTTATGAAGATTGTTGTACAGTGTTTACACCAAAACACCCAAAAACAAAACCATCACTTGCCGAAATACTTGCAAATGAGGAAGAAATGGGCATTCCCGAAGAAATTGTAAACAAATGTATAGAAGAAGCAGAACTTATAAACATCAATTTGGAATTATAATTTTTAGAAAGATAAAAAAACAGAGGAGGATAGTAAATGATGAGAGCAGTAATAGTCACAACAGGTGACAGTAATGCTTACAGTAATTTTATAAATACTGATATTGATTTAATAAAAGAAAGCATAGCAACAACTAATGTAGAAGTTATACGTGGCGGAGAATTAAAAGGTGATTTACAAAGCTATATGTCAGAAATAGGTAACGCTATTTTTGATTGTGATATACTGTTTATACTGTCAAACGACAACCCAAAATCTTATTCTTTAATTTCACAAGCTATTGCTAACGGACTTTCTATGTCTGTTATAAAAAGTCAAAAATCATCAGATACTATATCTGAATGCGCATTTAACAGAAACGAAAATTTACCGCTTGACCATATAGCAGATTTTTCAACAATTCCCGAAGCCGCAATACTGCTGCCATCAAATACATCTTATGTGCAAAGTTATGCTGTTACTTCACAAAAACAACTTATTTTTGTGCTTCCTATATGCCCAAGTGAAATATCAAAAATATTTAAAGGCTCGGTAACCGAATATATTATCAGCTTTTGCCAAAGAAATGACCCAGCCGAACAAAATATATACAGTGATATGTCAATGAAAGTTAAACATGTCATAAAAGCCGCCGATTTCGGAAAAAAATCTGTGGGGGAACTACTTCAACCATATTTAAACAACAACAATCCAACTATCAGTTGCGTATATAAACAGGGTGATTATGCCATTATACTTAATGCCCGCAGAGAAGGTAATATTTCGCCTGATATAATAATACAAAATTGCCTTGAACAATTAAGGGATATTCTCGGTGAATGTATATACTGCTATTCAGACAGATTTTTATGGGATATAGCTTGCGAAATGCTTTATTCCCACGAAATAACTCTTGCCGTCGCCGAAACAGGCACAAAAGGCATATTTTCGGATACTCTTTCATTCCACGAGTACATAGACAAAATTTTTAAAGACGGCTCTGTATTTAAAGGTCAGGAAAGACTTACTTCGCTTAATATCCCCGTGTGGCTTGTGGATAAACACGGAGTTACAGGAAAATCCGTTGCAACAGCTATGGCGTATTCAGCTATGCAAAAAGCCCATACTTCACTTGGCATTGCAATTACCGTAAAAAACGATGAGTTTAATAATGATACTTCTATATGTACAATAGCTCTCACAGACGGCGAGAATGTATGGTGCAAACATCTGACATCAGAGAATACATCAGAGGAACATTTTAAAGGAACAGCTATGCTATACGGTTATAATATGTTAAGACTATATTGCGAAAGCTATGGAAATACTATGGGAGGCGCTGAACCAATAAAAGATATACTAAAAAATTCTCTGTTAAAGAAATTAAAAAAGTAAAACTTATTTTTCTAAATTATCGTAATCAGAATAAAAACAGAGTAGAGCTTTTGTGTATATTTTGTAGTGAAATATTTTTCTGTAAGATTTTAAAAATATGTTTTTGACAATGATACGAAAAAAAAGATTTATTATCCTTATTGATTTGTAGTACACATATCTCTAAGCACATCATCATAATTTTTACAAGTGAATATAAAAGGAGAAATAATATGGTTATTGGAATTATCGGGGAAAGTTGCACAGGAAAATCTACTCTTGCTGAAAAAATAAATGAGAAGATACCTTGTGAAATTTATACCGGAAAGGATTATTTACGTTTGGCAAAAAGTGAAGGTATTGCGCTAAAAATGTTTGAGAAAAAGCTGGAAGATGCTGTCAATGGCGAAAATATTATCTATGTTATTTCTGAACCTCAACATTTACACTTGCTACCTGAAAAAGCTATACGTATTTTGGTTACAGCGGACTTAGAACAGATTAAAGAGAGATTTGCAAAGCGAATGAAGGGAACCCTTCCACCTCCCGTAACAGCTATGTTGGAACAAAAACATGGTTGCTTTGATGATACAGTACATAATATTCATATAATTTCCGGTGAAACTGAAATAGAAAATGTCTATTCTCAGATAAAAAAATTGATGTAACAGTTTATCATACTATATTATATATCAAACAAATGTGAAAAACAGAAATTGCAATATAGAAAAACACAACAAATCAATCTAAAAAGTTCTATTTATCGCAATTCCAACTTTTATAATAAAAACAAAAACGGAGCGTATCGAATCTGATATGCTCCATTTCTGTTTTTTTAACCTGTCTTTATATTATAAGTTATTCTGTTAATATTATTATTTAATTTAAATTGTTATTTGTATTTATGTATATCTATATATTCTTTTAATTTTTTTAAATCTTCCATAGCGAACGGTTTTTGCATCATATTACGCAAAATTGCGGCAGGGTGAAATGTTCCCATATAAATTCTTCCGTCTTTTTCAAAAAATTCGCCATGTTCTTTTGTAACTTTAAAATCGGGCTTTATTAATTGCATAGCGGCTATTCTTCCAACACAGACAATTATTTCAGGGTCTATAAGTTCAATTTGTCTTTGCAGATATTTACTGCACGCTTTCATTTCATTGGGACGTGGATCACGATTTTGTGGCGGACGACACTTTAACATATTTATTATATAATAGTCTTCTTCTCTTTTAAGTCCGATTTCTTTTAACATCTCTGTAAGGAGTTTACCCCCTCTGCCCACAAATGGTAATCCTGTATTATCCTCACACTCTCCCGGAGCTTCGCCTATCAGTAATATTTTCGCATTCGGATTGCCGTCGCCGAAAACAACATTTTTGCGTGTCATAAAAAGTTCGCAAGCATTACATATTTGCAGTTCGTCTCTAAGTTTATTGAATTCTTCTAAATTTATTCCCATTTTTTATCGTTTCCTTTCTTAAATTATTTATATATTTTATTTTTTATTTTCAAACTTTTTATTATGGTACCAAATTCCCAAGGCTCCTGCAATACCTGTTATGATAAAAATTACAATCATCAATAAATGATTACCTGTTGCAAAAGATGCTCCCGCCATTGTAGATGTTATTACCGAAGGAATACGCGCAACTGTTGACAGTATCAAAAATCTTTTGAAAGAAATATCTGTCAACGCGCATATATAAACCAATAAATCCTTTGGCGTACCCGGAATAAAATATAAAACAAATACCATACTTTCAAGCTTTTTTTCATTTGTCAAAAAAGAGTATTTTGTAATTTTAGGATATATTTTTGAATGCTTTATTTTTTCTTTTCCGAGTTTTCGTGTAAAATAGAACATTATACCGCTTGATACCAGTATTCCAAAAAGACATATAGCCATACCGCCAAATGTACCATACATCGCGCCGGCAACAAGCTCTATGGGTTCTCCGGGAATAATCGCAATTACAATTTGCAGACATTGTACCATAAACAGTACAAGCATTCCCCATACGCCAACCGAATTTACAAATTTTGCCAAATCTATTTGAAAATTCTTTGTTACCATATATTTAAAAAGCGGCAGACAAAGTATACAGAACGCTAGGGCTAATATGACTATAATTATTGACAATACTACTTTCTTTGATATTTCTTTCATCACTGTAAAAAACTAACCTTTCAATATAAATTTAAAAATATATTAATTAATAGTTACATCTAAGATATATTAGTATCTTGTGTTAATTATAAATATATGATACAATACAAACGTGTATTAATAAACAATTATTTGTAAATTTTATTAATACTGATACCAATATTCTGGTAGTAATTATTAATTGTACTATTATTGTTTTTATAAAGTAAATAATGGAGGCATTTATGGATTTTAACGCTCTTTCAGAAGGTGTAAGACCGGGTGGAATTACAACAACACATCAAATAATAATTTTACTGTGTTATATGGTTCGTGGCGCAGGCGAACCTGTAACTCTTGAACAACTTGCCAAAGCAGTTGTGGAAGAAGAACTTGTGAATTATTTTGAAGTTACCTCTGCAACACAGCTACTAGTTGAAAAAGGACATTTAACAGAGACAGAACAAAAAGGACTGTATGTGCTGTCTCCCCTTGGAGAGCAGACAGCATTGGAATTTGAAAAGAACCTACCTGCGTCTGTAAAGGACAGGGCTATGGGCGCGCTGATTAATATTCTTAAACTTTTGCATCGTGAACAGGAAAATAACATAGACATTGTAAAAACAGATGACGGATATGAACTTTCTCTTGTAATGAAAGATATCGGTTCGGACTTACTGACTGTAAAAATGTTTTTCCCAACAATCGAACAGTGTTGGGAAGTAAAAAAACGTATACTGAATGACCCGCTTACTGTATACAAAGGAATATTCTCTATTCTTACCGGTGACTACAAAACATTCGGTAAATTAACAGAGCAGGAAGAAACTGAAACAAGCACTACCGAGGAGAACTAAAATACTATGATAAGAACTTTTTTAATGCTCGCAATAGCTATATATTCATTATCAAGACTTGTCATTATAGGTTCTATGTACTATCTTGAAATTATGATTTTACCGACATCGGTGGTTGTTTTGACTGTTATCTGTTCAATAATCACACTACTTATTACATTATTAACTTATGTAAAAAAGTTAAGCGGAAAAAAACTTAGGTTATGTCTGTTTATTTTTGCGGTTACGGCAATCATAAATATGGTACTAACCTATTTTGCGCAACCCGGTATGCTTTCAAACTGGAATTTGATTATTACGGGTACTTTTTTTGATATAATAGTATTTTTGATTTTCTGTACAATAAAAATACGAAATACACGATAATTTTCTTCATATAATTTTATCAAATAACAAATGTTATATTTTAATCATATCTAATGAGGTATTTTTTATGCAAAATAATATTAAACTATATAACACACTTACACGTGACATTGTGCCTTTTACGCCTTTTGCAGACGGCGAAGTAAAAATGTATACCTGTGGTCCTACTGTTTATCATTTTGCGCATATCGGTAATCTTAGAAGTTATATAATGGAAGATGTTTTGGAAAAATTTCTTGATTACTATGGCTATAATGTTAAACGTGTAATGAATATTACAGATGTCGGACATATTTCCGGCGATGCCGATATCGGTGAGGACAAAATGCTTGCGGGCGCAAAGAGAGAAAAAAAATCGGTTATGGAAATAGCTGAATTTTATATGAATGCTTTTTTTGCCGATTGTGATAAACTAAACATCAGAAAACCCGAAATCACAGAACGCGCGACAAGCTGTATTGATGAATATATAAAACTTATCGAGAAACTATTGGACAAGGGGTTTGCGTATATTTCAGGAGGTAATGTATATTTTGATACATCAAAACTTGATGATTACTATGTACTTACAGGACACACAAGCGACAGTCTAAATACAGCTGTACGTGAAGACGTTACAGAAGATACCAACAAAAAGAATAAAACAGACTTTGTTTTATGGTTTACAAAATCAAAATTTGTGGATCAAGAACTTCGTTGGGATAGCCCATGGGGAGTAGGTTATCCGGGTTGGCACATAGAGTGTTCGGCAATCAGCCTAAAACACCTTGGCGAAAATATTGATATTCACTGTGGCGGTGTAGATAATATTTTTCCACACCACACAAACGAAATAGCGCAAAGCGAGGCTGCGCTCGGACACAAATGGTGTAACTACTGGTTCCATGTGCAACATCTAAATACAAAAGACGGCAAAATGAGTAAATCATCAGGTGAATTTTTAACAGTAGATTTATTGGAACAAAAAGGCTACAATCCACTTGTATACCGTATGTTCTGTCTACAATCCCATTATCGCAAACCACTGCAATTCAGCTTTGATATAATGGACAATACAGCCAGCGCATATAAAAAACTGATTGACAGAGTGTCAAAACTTACAAATAACGGTGAAGTTGAAAAAAATATTGTAAATGAATTTAAAAACAAATTTACAGAAGCGCTTGCAAACGATTTGAATACTTCTCTTGCCATAACTGTACTATACGATATGTTAAAGGCAGATTGCAGTGACGCCACAAAGAAATTTTTGGTAAATGATTTTGACAAAGTTCTGTCTTTAGGGTTATTATCGGCAAACAATAATACAAATAATGTAGACACAGAACTTGTAAGCTATATCGAAGAAAAAATAGCGCAAAGAACCGAAGCCAAATTACAAAAGAATTATGCGCTTGCAGACGAAATCCGTAATGAATTACTTGCAAAAGGTATTGTACTAAAAGATACAAAAGAAGGTACAACTTGGGAGAAAGCATAAATACAAATTCATTTTAAAACTTAACAATCAAGTAAAAACACATCAGTATTCGATGTGTCAGCGTTTCAAAAAAGGCATACCCATTCGTTATAATGACGAAGTCTACAAAAGTTTTACTCAATTTTTTTCAAAAAATTGCGGTTCTTAGGCAGAGCCTAAGCCGTTTTCCGCAGAAAACGGAACGCTTTTGCCGTGCAAGCGCATTTTTGAAGGTGAATTTTGGCATTTATGCCAAAAGAGGAAACTTTTTGCAAGAGAAAAAGTTTCTTTAAAATTACACCTTTTGTGCATATTTTTCTGGCAATAGGTTTTTTTGACACGCTGAAACACATCAATATTCGATGTGTTTTTTTATATTTTTAGAAAAAATATATGTGTAAATCAGTATAAAAAAGAAAATATTTAAGTAAGCATTTTGTTAATATAGACTATTTAAATTAAATATTTATGAACATCATATATTGTAATTGACATTTTATTTTTCAGCTATTATAATTTTATGTGAAGTAATTATCATAATTTGCACAATTAGCACTGTACTTATTAGTGAAATAGATAAAAATTGTGCGAAAATTTTGTAATTAACTCTCGAATATTTTGGAGGAAATCAAATGAAAAAACTATTATCAATTTTGTTATCAGTGATGTTGACAGCGACACTGTTTACAGGTTGCGGCGCAAAAGATGAACAATCAAGCTCACCAAATTCAACATCAACATCAGTAAGCGAATCAACAAATAGTAGCTCATCAACAAGTGAGACTTCTTCACAACCAACACAAGTTGCAGATAAATCCGCAGATATCGTTATTGTCGGCGCAGGTGGCGCGGGTATGTCTGCCGCTGTTCAAGCTGTGCAAGACGGCGCAACAAACGTTGTTATTGTAGAAAAAGCTCCTATTACAGGTGGTAACACAATCTACGCAACAGGTGGTCTAAACGCTTCTGAGACTGAGTATCAAAAGAAAGACGGTATCGAAGATACAAACGAACTGTTCTATGAAGATACAATGAAAGGCGGTAAGAACCTAAACGATCCCGAACTTGTTAAATTTATGGTTGAACATTCAGCAGAAGCTGTTGATTGGGTAAACTCTATCGGCGGTGACCTACAAGTTGTAGGTATGTTCGGTGGCGCGTCTGTAAAAAGAATTCACCGTCCGTCTGATACAAGCGCAGTAGGTCCTATGCTTGTAAAAACACTTAATGCAAAAGTTGCAGAACTTAAAATTCCCGTACTGCTAAACACAAAAGCCGAAGAAATTATTATGACAGACGGCAAAGTAACAGGACTAAAAGTAAGTGACGAAAACGGTGAATATATAATTAACTGTAAAGCCGTTGTTCTTGCAACAGGTGGTTTCGGAGCAAACAGTGAAATGGTGGTTTCATACAAAGCTGACCTAGAAGGCTTTGGTACAACAAACGCAAAAGTTGCAACAGGTGACGGTATAAAAATGGCTGAAAAAGTTGGCGCCGACCTTGTTGATATGAAAGAAATCCAAACACACCCAACAGTACACCCTGAAACTCAAAAAATGTACACAGAAGGTGTACGTGGTAACGGAGCTATCCTTGTAAACAAAGAAGGCAACCGTTTTATAAACGAACTTGAAACACGTGACGTTGTTTCAGCGGCTATCCTAAAACAAAAAGACAAACAAGCTTATATGATATTTGACGAAAATGTCAGAAAGAGTCTAAAAGCTATTGAAAGCTACATCAGCGCAGGTATCGTTGTTGAAGCCGATACAATAGAAGATTTGGCAAAACTCATAAATATTCCTGCCGATGCCCTAAAAGCAACAATGACAAAATACACAGAAGCCGTTACAAGCAAAAAAGATGACGAATTTGGCAGAGCGGACAGAGCGCAGGCTCTTAACCAACCAAAATACTATGCTGCCCTATGCGCGCCTGCTGTTCATCATACAATGGGTGGTGTAAAAATCAATACAAACAACGAAGTTCTAAATAAAGACAAAGTAGCTATCGCAGGTCTATACGCTGCCGGTGAAGTTACAGGTGGCGTGCATGGCGCTAACCGTCTAGGCGGTAATGCTGTTGCAGATATCGTTATCTTCGGACGTAACGCTGGTACAAACGCAAACAAATATGTTGTGGCAAACGGCGGTAACACAGAACCGACAATCGTTGTTGAAACAACAGAAGAAGAAGTTAAACCGGAAGTAGAAGCTAACTTTAAAGATGGCGTATATACAGCATCTGCGCAAGGTAACAACGGCCCTGTAAAAGTTGAAGTTACAGTAAAAGACGGTGAAATCGTTACAATCAAACTACTTGAACATACAGAAACATCAGGTATATTTGAAGGCGCCGAGAAAGCTGTTACAGCTCAAATTATAAGAAAGCAAACAGTAGAAGTTGATACTGTTACAAACGCTACAAACACAAGTAACGCTATCATTGAAGCTGTTAAACTTTGTATGGAACAAGCTAAATAATAATATATAAAATTAATATTACTAAAAACAGCGCAGACTTTTTTCTGTGCTGTTTTTTTATTATACAAATTAAAATTTAAATTCAAAAAAAACAATCCACATCTAAAAAATCAAATAATACTTTTATGACTTGTTTGGTTACTAAAATTATTGTTTTTTTATGCAAGCCAAAATTTTTATTTATTAATTATAAAATTTGTCGCTATTAATGAAATATTTGTAAAAAATAATCTATATTTTTATAAAATTATTGATAAAATACTTTATAATCGCATTTTTTAGACTTTGTTCGATAAAATCAATAATTGATATAAAAATAAAACTATGATACAATAGTTAAAAAAGTTTTATAATTTAATAATAATATGGGGTGATACAATAATGAACAGAAAACTTACAAGAGAAGTAAAAATAGGTAATGTCACGATAGGCGGCAACAATCCTATTGCTATACAATCAATGTTAAATACCTCGCTTGACGATATTGAGGCAAATATTGAACAAACAAAAAGGCTGTATGAGGCAGGCTGTAATATCAGCCGAGTTGCCATACAAGGACCAAAAGATATACAGCTTATCCCAAAAATAAAAGAGGCGTCACCTATGCCGATAGTTGCGGATATTCAGTATAATCACAAATTAGCGATAGAAGCAGCCTACGCCGGAGCTGACAAAATACGTATAAACCCCGGTAATATTGGTTCTGACGATAGAGTTAAACAAGTTGTAGATGCATGTAAGGCAAACAATATTCCTATAAGAATAGGCGTAAACAGCGGTTCTCTTGAAAAAGAAGTACTCGCAAAATATGGATATCCGTCAGCCGAAGCGCTTGTTGAAAGCGCTATGTATAATATATCACTGCTTGAAAGATATGATTTTAATAACTATGTGGTAGCAATTAAATCAACTGATGTTAAGCGTACTCTTGACGCATACAGACTAATGAGCGAAAAGCGTGATTGTCCTTTGCACCTTGGCGTAACCGAAGCCGGAACCGCGCATATGGGACTTGTAAAATCGGCTGTTGCGCTCGGCTCACTGCTTGCTGACGGTATAGGCGACACTATGCGTGTTTCACTCACTGCCGACCCAATAGAAGAAGTATATGCCGCAAAAGATATTTTACGTAGTATAGGCAGACTTCCAAATTCTCCTGTATTCATATCCTGTCCGACTTGCGGAAGAACGCGGGTTGACCTTATGGGAATGGCAAACCAAATAGAAACTGCTCTAAAAAATTGCCAAAAAAATATAAAAGTAGCTGTTATGGGTTGTGTTGTCAACGGTCCGGGAGAGGCAAAAGACGCCGATATAGGTATAGCAGGCGGTATTCCAAATTGCCAAATATTCAAAAAAGGTGAAATAATAGCGACTGTCCCTCACGAAAAAGCTGTGGAAGTACTGCTGGCGGAGGTAGAAAAACTATAATTATGATAAAAAAACAAAAATACAGTATTATGCTGATTGTAATAATATCCTGTATAATACTATCTATTGTTGATATATTTATAAAACCTGTATATGTGGTAAAATCATTGATAAAAATACCGCTATTTTTGATATTGCCTTTTATTTATTCCTATTTCAGCAAAAATACCAATATTAAAAATTTGCTTATTCCAAATAAAAAAGGGTTAAAAACAGCTTTTTTTATGGGCATCAGCGTATATATCACAATACTAATCACATATTTTATTCTTAGTGAATTCTTTGATTTCGGAGCGATTATTCCCGCGCTCGATGATACTCTTGAAATAAATAAAAACAATTTTATCTTTGTTGCTCTCTATATATCTCTTATAAATTCCCTGTTAGAAGAATTTTTCTTTCGCGGATTTTCTTTCTTTACACTGAAAGATGTTTCCTCACGGAAATTCGCTTATGTTTTCAGCGCGCTTATATTTTCTTTGTATCATATATCAATGATGATAGGTTGGTTTGATATTATACTTGTTGTCCTTGCGCAAATAGGACTGTTCATCGGAGGACTGATATTCAATTATTGCAATGAAAACAGTAAAAATATATATATTTCTTGGCTTATACATATATTTGCCAATTTTGCAATAAATACAGTAGGACTTATGCTATTCGGAATTATATAAATCCTATAATACTTTTGGGGCGGACTTCCTTCCGTCCCAAAAAATTTCTTACAAAAAATATAATAAAAATAATGAACGGAGGATATTTTTGGCTACATTCGGAAGTGTCTTTGGCTCTTTTTTGGATAGTATAGACTGTCAAAATCTATGCGATACCGAAATTACACAACTGCAAAAATCACAGGACAATAAAAAACTATATGTCTTTCTTGCTCCCAAAAAAATTATATCAAAAAGACAGGTAGATATAACTATACTGAAACTGCAAAAACTTTTATCTATTGAAGATATAAAGATTATATATACTTATGAAAAAGAACTGTTTACAGAAGAATTTGTAAGCGAAATAGCTTATGAACTAAAAGAAAGCGGATTTCCGATAAACGGTTTTTTAAACAATGCCCTTGTTGAACTAAACGGAAATGATGTTAAAATCAAACTGCAAAACGGCTCTGTAAAAAATGAAAATCAAGATTTTTTAAACTCACTCGATATTTCACAAAAATCAGCGTCTATTGTAAAAAAATACTTTGGGTTTTATCCGCAAATAACATTTTGTGAGGAAGAACAACAAAGCGGTGACATTCCCATTAGCGTAAGTGTCGGCGAATGTGTACACGAAGAAATTGCCCCACCGCCATTTGAAACAGTAAAAATAGTTGCGCCGCCACAGCCCACCAAAAAGACAGCAAAAACATATACGCTTATCAGTATGGAGAACTTACCTATCGACACAAGTTCTGCGCAACTGCTCCTTGGCAAAGAAATAAAAAAAGTTCCCGAAGAACTTATTTATGTAAACAGTGAAACAGGTCTAACAAGCGTATGGGGAGATATTTTCGATATATCTTCACGGGAAACAAAAGACGGTAAAAAAGTAATAATGACAATACTGATTACCGACTATACAGGTTCTATTACCGTCAAATTATTTTTAGATAAAGAAAAAGCAAGCGCTTTTGATGATATAAAGGCAGGTAATACAATACTTGTTCAAGGTGAAGTAAGCTATGACCAATACGACAAAGATATTACAATGAAGGCGCGTGACATAACACTTGTTAAAAAGACAAAGATAACCGATGATTTGCCCGAAAAAAGAATAGAACTACACTGCCACACAACAATGTCCAGTATGGACGCAGTATCAACCCCTGCGGATATAATAAACAGAGCAAACGAATGGGGGCAAAAAGCAATAGCAATAACCGACCATGGCGTTGTGCAGGCTTTCCCAGAAGCTATGAACACAGAACTCAGTATCCGCAAAAATAATCCTGATTTTAAAGTTATATACGGTATGGAGGGCTATTTGCTCGATGATATGGCAAGTGACTATCAAGACGAAAAAAAGGCAAAAACGAACCATATTATAATACTTGTCAAAAATCAAGTCGGACTAAAAAATCTATATAAACTTGTTTCATACGCGCATCTTGACCACTTCTACAAACGACCACGCACACTTCGTTCGCAACTGATAGAACACCGGGAAGGACTTATTTTGGGGTCGGCTTGCGAGGCAGGCGAACTTTTTAGAGCCGTAAAACAAAATAAACCTTTTGAAGAACTTTGCAGAATTGCGGAATTTTATGACTATTTGGAAATTCAGCCACTCGGCAACAATATGTATATGCTACGCAAAGGCGAAGTAAGTTCCGAGCAAGACCTGATTGACTTTAATAAAAAAGTAATAGAAATAGCCGACAAAATAAACAAACCTGTTGTTGCAACAGGCGATGTGCATTTTTTAGACAAAAAAGACAGCGTATACAGAGCAGTGCTTATGGCAGCGCAAAAATTCCCCGATGCCGATATGCAAGCGCCTCTATATATGCGAACCACACAGCAAATGCTTGACGAATTCAGCTATTTAGATGAGAAACAAGCAAAAGAAATCGTAATAACAAATCCACAAAAAATAGCTGATATGTGCGAACATATTCGCCCCATTCCCGAAGGCACTTTTACACCTAATATTGAAGGGGCGGAAGATGACCTAAAACGTATTACCAGAGACAAGGCAAAAGAAATATATGGTGAAAAAAATGCTCAGGGCGAAGTTATCGTTCCGGACGTTGTGACAAACAGACTTGAAAGGGAACTTGACTCCATAACAAAACACGGCTTCTCCGTACTGTATATGATAGCTCAAAAACTTGTTCAAAAATCCGTTGAGTGCGGATACTCCGTTGGTTCACGTGGTTCTGTCGGCTCATCATTCGTTGCTACAATGGCGGGCATTTCCGAAGTTAATCCACTTCCGCCCCACTATGTTTGTCCAAAGTGTAAACACAGTGAATTTTTCCTAAAAGGCGAATATGGTTCAGGCTTTGACCTACCTGACAAAAACTGCGAAATATGTGGCACACCATATAACCGAGACGGTCACGAAATACCTTTTGAAACATTTTTGGGTTTTGACGGTGACAAAGCTCCCGATATAGACCTAAACTTTTCCGGAGAATATCAGTCACAGGCGCATAAATTTACAGAAGAACTGTTCGGAAAAGACCATGTGTTTAAAGCAGGAACTATATCAACAGTTGCCGATAAAACAGCCTATGGCTTTGCAAAAACATATATGGAAGAAAAAGGCAGACCTATCGGGGTAGATACTCTAAGGCTTGCAAAAGGCTGTACAGGTATAAAGAGAACTACCGGACAGCACCCGGGAGGTATGGTTGTCGTACCAAATGATTATGAAATATATGATTTTTGTCCTGTTCAGCACCCCGCAAATGATGTAAACAGTGATACAATAACCACACATTTTGACTTTCACTCAATACACGATACCATACTGAAACTTGACGAACTCGGACACGATTCTCCGACTATGTTTAAGTATCTTGAAGACTATACAGGTATACTGATAAACGATATACCAATGAGTGACCCGAAAGTATACAGTCTGTTCACATCAAGCGAGGCGCTTGGAGTGGATTTATCAGATGTGGGAGTAGATACAGGTACTCTTGCTCTGCCCGAAATGGGCACGCCATTCGTACGTGGAATGTTAAAGGAATCCAATCCAAAAAAATTTGAAGACCTTATACAAATATCAGGACTGTCTCATGGCACAGATGTTTGGCTGGGGAATGCAAAAGATTTGATAGCCGACGGAATATGTACAATATCCGACGTTATCGGTACGCGTGACAGCATAATGACAAGACTTATGCACTATGGACTTGATCCAAAACTTTCGTTTAAAATAATGGAGATTACACGTAAGGGTAAAGCTCCGAAACTACTTACCGAAGAAATGAAAGATGAAATGCGTAACAAAGGCGTTCCTGAATGGTACATAAACAGTTGTTTGAAAATTAAATATATGTTCCCTAAGGCGCACGCCGCAGCTTATGTAATTTCGGCTATACGTCTGGGTTGGTACAAGGTATATTATCCAAAAGAGTTTTATGCTGTGCTGTTTTCTATCCGTGGCGAAGATTTCGATGCGCAGACAGCCATAAAAGGAGCAGAAAGCGTAAAATTAAAATATAATATGCTTTCATCAATGGGTAACGAACGTTCAGCCAAAGAAAACGGAGTTATGGATATGTTACAGGTAACTTATGAGATGCTGAAAAGAGGGATAGAGCTTTTACCGGTAGATTTATATAAATCAAAAGCCAAGATGTTCACAATAGAGGGAGACAAACTGAGATTGCCTTTTTGCAGCCTGAACGGCGTCGGCGAAGCCGCCGCTCTCTCACTTGAAGAAGGCGGAAAGAAGGGCGAGTACCTATCTATCGAAGAAATAACCACCAGAACAGGTGTTTCAAAAGCGGTTATAGAAACCTTATCGGAACATGGTTCTTTAAAAGGACTGCCGGAAACCAGTCAAATTACATTTTTTTAGTAAAAGTTACCTATATTATATATTTATTCACATATTATAGTTAATTTTTTCATAAATTTCAGATAAACTTATGTTGTTTAAATTTTTAGAAATGGAGTTGTTTTATGAGTAATAAAGTTGCAATTACTGTTGACAGTACATTCGATTTATCCCATGAATTAGTTGAAAAATTTGATATTAAAGGTATTGTTCCGCTATATGTAGCTTTGGGTGAAAATTCTTATAAAGACGGCGTAGACGTTGATAACAGCCAACTAGAACAATATTTTAATGAGAAAAGAGCATTGCCGAAAACATCGGCGGCAACCCCGTTTGATTTTTCTGAACTATTTACAAAACTTCATAATGAAGGTTATGATGTTGTCCATATTGATATTGGCGAGGGTTTTTCCAGCACATATCGCAATGCGTGCATAGCGGCAGAGCAAGTTGGAAACGTATGGGTAGTAAACAGTAAGTCTCTTTCTTCGGGTGTCGGTATCCTTGCGACAATCGCCTCCGACCTTGCAAGAGAGGGCAAATCAGCAAAAGAAATTCATCGTATCTGTACAGATTTGACAGAAAAAATGGATATCAGCTTTTGCATAGATACGCTGACATATTTGCACAAAGGCGGCAGATGTAGCGGTGTTGCGGCACTTGGCGCAAACCTACTGAACCTAAAACCATGTATAGAAGTAAAAAACGGCGCTATGGGAGTAGGAAAAAAATATCGTGGAAATATTGAAAAGATTTTGCCTAACTATATCAAAGACCGTTTGGGAGACAGAAACGACATAGACACAAAACGCATAATCATCACACATACTATGAAAGATGATAAATATGTGGAAACAATAATTGATGAAGTCCGCAAATATCAACCGTTTGAGGAAGTTTACGTAACAAAAGCAGGTTCTACAATATTTACGCACTGCGGTCCGGGAACACTTGGAATAATTTATCTACACAAATAAAATATTTATAAAAATAAAAAAACGGGGTAAATGTTTGATTAATTATCACTCATTTACCCGGTTTTATTTTTTTATGCTTTTAAATTTTTCGAAAGATTATAGTATAGTCCTTTTTTAGCCATCAGTTCATCGTGTTTGCCACATTCGGCAATTACGCCGTCTTTGATATACATTATCTTGTCACACGCGCGTATTGTTGAAAGGCGGTGCGCAACAACAAATGATGTGCAACCCTTCATCATTTCGTTAATACCTGTTTGCAGCGCCTTTTCTGTCTTTGTATCAATCGAACTTGTCGCCTCATCAAGAATAAGTATCTTTGGCGAAGAAGCCACTGTTCTTGCAAAGGAAAGCAGTTGTTTTTCTCCCTGTGACAGCGCCGAACCACGTTCAGGAAGCATTGTGTCATAGTCATCTGGTAGTTTTTCTATAAATTCATTTGCGCAAACAAGCTCAGCGCTCTTACGCACTTTTTCATCATCAGCCGAAAGACAACCATATCTTATATTGGCCTCTATTGTATCCGAAAAAACAAAACTCTCCTGCATCATAATACCCATTTGTTTTCTCAAAGATTTAAGTCTTACTTTTGAAATATCCTGTCCGTCAATAAGCACCTGTCCGTCTGTAACATTATAAAATCTGCTGATAAGGTTGATAATCGTACTTTTTCCGCTACCTGTCGGGCCTACAAGAGCCACGCTTTCGCCCGCTTTTACCGTAAAGCTGACATTTTTAAGGACAGGTTGACCTTCTTCATACTCAAACGTTACATTTTTAAACTCTACGTCACCTTTGATAGTTGGCATTTCTTTTGCATCTTCAACATCGCTTACCTCAACAGGCTCATCTATTGTCTCAAAAATTCTCTCCAAATAAGCCATATTGTTGATAAAGTTATTGTATAGATTCGCTATTTGCACAATAGGGTTCCAAAAACGATTGGAATACTGCATCATTGCCATTAACGTACCGAGTGATACAATAGGATTTGCCATAAAAATACCATAATAGAGAAGTATGGCTATTACTACTTTACTTATGCTGTCAATAACAGGGTGAACCGTACTTGCCGTGAATACAGACTTAAACCAAGCCTCTTTTGACTCCTGTATCAAATTGTCAAAAATATCCTCATTATATTTTTCCCGTGTAAATAACTGGGTAATTTTCATACAGGTAATACTTTCATTAAGATAAGCATTGACATTACTGCTCTTATTACTGTATTTTTGATATGCCTTTCTTTGAATAGGCTTTATTATCATTATCCAGATAATTACAAACGGCAAACCGCTTATAACAATAAATGACAGCTTTACGTCCAAGATAAACATATACATTGCTATAAAGCCCAAGTTAAATATTTGAAGCAAAACAGTCAATAGACCGTTAGACAAAATATTCGCAACCGAGTTTACATAGTTAATAACCCTTACAAGAATTTTACCGTGCGGACGGGTATCATAATATGTAAATGAAAGTTCTTGCAAATGTTCAAATAAATCTTTTCGTATATCATATATTATACGTTGACCTACTATATTGATTTGTTTATTCGCCTGCGCAACAAGTAACGAATGTATAATAATTGTCACAGTGATTAAAATACAATTTATTACCAACATTTTTATATCTTTTTGAGGAATATTTTCATCTATCGCCCTACTTGTAAGTAGCGGTCCTGCAAGCCATATAACTATCGCTGTCATCTGAAAAAGAAGCGCCAACAAAAATTTTTTCTTTTCACGCCATATATACTTAAAAGAGCGTTTTAACATATTCATATTAAATGATGCGCCCAGTGTTTCGTCAACATCAAATTTATTTCTTTTTGCCACGGTATTTCCTCCTTACTGTAAATATTATTTTTAAACATAACCTTGCAGTTTACATATTTCATAATAGTAAGCTTTGTTTTCTATAAGTTCTTTGTGCTTACCCATCTCCAATATTTTACCGTTTTCCATTATTACTATCTTATCGGCATTTTGTACCGATGAAATTCTTTGGGCAACTATAACTTTGGTGCACTCAAACGGTAGATTATTAAGACTGTTTTGTATATATTCTTCTGTTTCGTTATCCACAGCGGAAGTAGTGTCATCAAGAATTAATATTGCGGGTTTTACGGCAATAGCGCGCGCAAGGGCTATTCTCTGTTTTTGTCCGCCGGAAAGTCCTGTTCCCCGTTCTCCTATTATGGTTTCGTATCCGTCCGACAATTTTTCTATAAATTGTCCTGCCGCAAGAGTTGCGCAGGTTTTTACGGTCTCCTCGTCCAAATCAGGGTTACCATAAGCAATGTTTGCGTCTACGCTGTTTGAATACAGTATTACATCTTGCGTTGCGTAGCCTATACATTTACGCAGTTCCTGCATATCCCATTTTTTAACATCAACGCCGTCAACAAGTATCCTACCCTCTTGCGCGTCGAGTAGTCGTGGTATCATATTCAAAACAGTTGTCTTTCCACTGCCTGTCGCGCCCATAATTGCGACTGTTTCACCTGATTTTATTGATAAATTTATATTTTCGACACTGTATTTTGACTTTTTGTCGCAATTATACTTATAGCTGACATTTTCAAAAACAATATCGCCTTTTGGTCTTGATGTAGGTTTATACGGCTTTTTAACATTTGTTATTTTTACCGGAGCATAGTATACTTCCATTATTTTATCAACAGAAACAAAGAAATGCTGCATATCGTTTATATACATACCCATATTTGCAATAGGAGACGATATACCCCAAGTAAGCAATGATATCGCTGTCAATGCGCCAAAGCTCATTTTGTCACCTATAATAAAAATACCGCCTACCAAAATGGCTATTGTACTCAAACTTTGACTGAATACGTCAATAATCGGCCAAAACTTTAACCAATATAAGCTTGCGTCAATATTCGCATCTCTAAACTCACCCGATGCTTTCGCAAATTTTTCGCACTCATATACTTCTTGCGCGAAAGCTTTTATTGTCTTGTTACCCGATATATTTTCCTGCGCTATTGTATTCATCTTTGATAGTTTTTCACGCACTTTTCCAAATAATTTATGCGCTGTTTTGGCATAAAAAAATGCGGGCAAAAATATTATAGGTGTTATTAACAACATAATAAGCGCAAGTTTTGGTTCTAATGTAAAATAATAAATAACAGTGAATAAAAACAGACAAACGCTTTCCAAGACATTATACGCTATCCACGCTATGGTATGCCTTATTCTGTCCATATCTGCCGTAAGACGTGTCATAAGGTCACCTGTACGGTATTCATTGTAAAACGAAACATCAAGTTCACTCAAATGCGCGTATATTGCCGTTCTCATTCTCTGCAAAACAGTTTGCGACACATCTTCACTTGCAACTATTACGCCATACTTTACAGCATTTTTAATAACCTGCGATACTATTATTGCAATAAGTATAGGCACAAGCAAAGAAAAATTGTGTACAATTTCACCTTCTGCATTTGCTTTTCCGACAAGTATATCATCGACAAGTACTCTTGTCAAAAAAGGATATATAAAGTATAGCATAGTTGATACTACCGTAAGAACCATTGCAAGTGAAAATAATTTGCGTTTTCCATACATAAATTCATTTACAAACCTTAATTGTTTCATCACACTATCCTCAACTTTCTTTTGTAAAAATTTTTAAACTTATTTTAATACAACAAAGCGATAAAATCAACTTATTTTTTTACAATTTAAAAATTAGATTAATAAAGGCAAATATCATTATGTATTATATAAATTGTCAATAAGTATGATAACAAAAACTTATTTTGTATTTTATACTATATTTTAAAAGTTATTCCCACAAGTCAATCTGTATATTTATACTATAATTATTAAATTACAAATAAAATTTGTGTAAGTATTGCCAAAAAAATAATATTGTGATAATATATTTTATAAGTGTATTAATTTCATTATATAAGATAAATTTATATTTATTGACATAAAAAATACTACTCCCATAAACATATTTTTACAAATATTAATCTGATTAAAAGTAATTTTTATAAACTAAATTTTTTGTAAATTAATTTTTTTAGGGATTGTTAAAACTAAATAAAAATTGTACAATAACAATAATAAGAGTATTTTTAAAAATATATTTTATTGCAAATTTTATCATTATTTACGGCGATAATTAAATTTTATATACAATCGCAAAGGAAAACACTTTTATATTTTTAGGAGGTTTATAATTATGTACAGCAAAACAACAGTTATCAATAGTCCAACAGGTCTACATGCCCGTCCTGCATCAGATTTTATTACTTGCGCAAGTAAATTTAAATCTAAAATAGTTATAAAGAAAGAGAGCGACGGCGCTGAGGCTAATGCAAAAAGTATTGTAATGCTTTTGTCTCTTGGACTAAATCAAGGCGAAACAGTTACCCTTACAGCAAACGGCGAAGACGAAGTGGACGCAGTTGAAACACTTGTTAAAATGATTGATAATGATTTTAATCTATAAATATTAATAATACATAATAAAAAGGTAGCAGACTGCAAAAATCCGCTACCTTTTTATGTTGAATAAGTATATTAAAATAATATATTGCGTATAACTTTGTTAGTTTAATAATATATTTATCAATCTTCTTTTGCCCAGTCATAAGAACAACGAACAGCCTTGTTCCAGCCCTTTATCATTTCTTCACGTTTTTCTTCCTCTATATCGGGTGTAAATATTCTGTCCATTGCCCAATTTTTAATAACATCTTCTTTGTTTGACCAATAACCGACAGCAAGTCCCGCAAGATATGCCGCTCCCATTGCGGTAGTCTCTACGCAACGTGGACGATGTACTGGCGCGTTTATTAAATTTGCCTGCGTTTGCATTAAATAATTATTTGCGCTTGCCCCACCGTCTACTTTAAGGGATTTTAATTTTATCCCCGTATCCGCCTGCATAGCTTTTAGCACATCATAAGCCTGATAACACAGTGAATCAAGTGTTGCCCTTATTATGTGATACTTGTTACAGCCACGTGTTAAACCAACTATTGCGCCCCTTGCATATTGATCCCAATGCGGCGCGCCAAGTCCTGTGAATGCCGGCACAACATAGCAACCGTTTGTATTTTTTACTTTTTGCGCCATATACTCAGAATCTGCTGACGAATCAATAATTTTCAGTTCATCACGTAGCCACTGAATAGCCGCGCCCGCAACAAATACCGAACCTTCCAAAGCGTAGTTTACTTTTCCGTCAAGTCCCCACGCTATGGTTGTTATCAATCCGTTTTTTGAAAATATAGGCTTTTCACCGATATTCATAAGCATAAAACAGCCTGTGCCGTATGTATTTTTTACTTCACCCTCATTAAAACAAGTTTGACCAAAGAGAGCGGCGTGTTGGTCACCTGCCGCGCCGCTTATTGATATAGGCGCTCCAAAGAATGACGCATCAGCATAACCATAAACGCAACTTGACGGTTTTGGTGTTGGCAACATACTTTTTGGAATATCAAGTTCCTCCAATATTTCATCGTCCCAGTCCAGTGTATTTATATTAAATAGCATTGTTCTAGACGCGTTTGAATAATCTGTTACGTGTACGGCGCCCTTTGTCAGTTTCCATATCAACCACGTCTCCACCGTACCAAATAAAAGCTCTCCTCTTTCAGCCTTTTCTCTTGCTCCCTCTACATTATCGAGTATCCATTTAAGCTTTGTTCCCGAAAAATAGGCATCAATAACCAGTCCTGTTTTCTCCCTGAATTTTTCTGTAAGTCCCTTCGCTTTTAACGTATCGCAATATTCAGATGTTCTTCTGCATTGCCATACTATTGCGCGATGTACAGGTTCGCCTGTTATCTTATCCCATACTATTGTTGTTTCACGTTGGTTTGTAATACCGATAGCGGCAATATCAGCGGCAGAAGCTCCTATATTTTTCATAGCATCTTGCGCAACTTCCAGTTGTGTTCCCCATATCTGGTCGGCGTCGTGTTCCACCCAACCCGGCTGTGGGAAATATTGCCTGAATTCTTTTTGAGCGACAGAACATACCCGTCCCTTTTTATCAAATAAAATACATCTGTTACTTGTTGTTCCCGAATCCAGCGCCATTACATACTTTGCCATTGTTTGTGTCCTCCTTAGGTTTTTGCTATACACTATTACTCTATTTAAACTATCCGTAATTAATTTAATAATAAATATAGCCTTAATATTAAAAATATATTTAATAAAAATAATATTATTACAGGTTTTATAAAAGTTTAAAATATATTTCTACAATGATATATTCTATCATATTGCATATAATTTTGCAATATTTTATATTATTTTCATCAATATTATATAATTAAATTCTTGTGTTATTATGAATTATATATAATTTCAAACTTTTATTTTAGTTTTTTTAATACTATTTAAACAATATTACTTTATTTAATATTTTTATAATTCAGATAAATATTTATACTTATTCTTGAAAATATATACAAAATCAAATATAATATTAACAGAACATTTTATAGGCAATATCATACAAAAACTGATAGTGTATTATATCAATAATTTTTTTATAAACTATTGCGCGCAATACTCTATTTAAACGACAGGTGTTAATTTTGGGGTGTTGCCAACAGTATAAAGAAAGGCAGTAGAGATGAATAATAAAGTATATATATATACTGACGGAGCATGTAGCGGTAACCCCGGACCGGGTGGTTGGGGCGCAATACTTGTAAGCGGCGCTCACGAAAAAGAGCTTAGTGGCGGAGAAATAGACACAACAAATAATCGTATGGAAATAACAGCTGTCATAAAGGGATTGGAAGCGCTAAAACGCCCATGCGACGTTGTGTTAACCACCGACTCAAAATATGTTGTAGACGCAATAACACAAGGTTGGGCAAAACGTTGGAAAGCTAACAACTGGATGCGAAACAAAAAAGACAAGGCGCAAAATCCTGACTTATGGGAAACATTACTAAAACTACTTGAAATTCATAATGTAGAATTTGTATGGGTAAAGGGACACGCAGGGCACAAATATAATGAACGCTGTGACAGACTGGCTGTCAATTATTATATGCAACTGAAAAAATAACCAAAAAGAGTGGAAACAACAAAAACCGTTTCCACCCTTTTTTATTATCCAGATATACTCATTCGACAACAAACTGTATATTTTTATATATTTATACTAACATTCGTGTTTTTTATTACCTTTTTTACTTTTATTACCTTTCTACTTCTTTTATAACAATTTGATGGGAAAATTCTTTAAAAAACTTCTCAATAGCTTCTTGATTATCAAACAAAGCTTTATCTAAAAATAAAAAAGTGGCATTTGCAAGTACTGTTTCATCTTCACCTTTTATAAAAGTTACCACAACCGGTAAGGCATCTTCGTATGTGTAAAGATATATTGTATCTTCTTTCATTTCTTCACAAACAAATGTCTTTGTCGCTATACATATTGCGCTTGCAGCCAAAGCTTCCGCCCCCGAAAGCGAATTTATCTGTGTTGCGAAAGATGATTTTAACTTTGATTTAATAACATTTTTTAAATCATCGGATAGATTGTCAAAATTAGCTATTCCTGATAAAATACCTATAATACTTTCAAAAGAATTGCTGTTAAAATCAATACTGTATATAGCCTTTGTTTTTGTATAATCTCCGTCCTGTACATCTTTTAATTTTTCCGCAATTTTGGGATTTCCCGAAAATATAGTTATATACGTATCACTGTTTGCCATTTCTTCTATCAATTCAACCAGTTCCAAACCTTGCGTAAGCAGAGTTTTCCTTGTATTTGTATCTGTTTTTTTGTCACAACCACCCATTAACAGAATTATTCCCATTACTAATATAATTGATATGCTTTTCATTAATTTTTTCATTTCCAAACCTCCATTACAAAAAAGATTTGTAATTTAAAAAACAAAACATATAATACAAAAATTATATGTTTTGTTAAGTACTGTTTAAATCAATATAATTTTAAAAATTTATCAAATAAGAAATTCTTGTATTGCGTCATTGAATTTTTGTAGAGTTTCGCCCTCTATATCGGCAGAAATAGACAATTCTTTTGTCAAATCAAGGCTAAAAATACCCATTATACTTTTGGCGTTTACGCAATACTTGCCTTGCTTAATATCTACCAAAAAATCAAAATTTGATACAATAGATACAAACTTCTTTACGTGTTCTACTGTTGCCAGTTGAATATTTGCTGTGTACATTGATAACACTTCCTTTCGATTTATAATATATCAATTTTTATATTATATGTCAATAACTGCTCTTATTGATTTTAACAAAGTTTTAAATAAAGTTTTATTTGTTTTACTTAAATTATTTTATTGGTATCAGCGCCCCGACCGCGCAAATAACAGTCGAAACTATCATTAATATTTGAAAAGGCATTGTTCCGAAAACACCGCAAATTTTGCTCACTCCTGCTTTTTTTCTGGACTTATTATATGTTAAAACAAGCATTATACTTACAAGAACAACCACGCCACTCATTATACGTGTGAGAATAATAAAACTGTTTTCGCCGAATATGGAAAATAACAGGCACGGAACAGTTGCTATTACCCACGACAGCTTATTATTAAGCCCGATTTGTTCGTGAACCACATCTCGCAAGCTAAGCGTATTTGACCAAAATGTTGTAAGTAGGGCAAGCAGCGAAAATATTCCGGCTAAAATCATAGCCCATACGCCGATATTTTTTCCAAGTTGCAGATATGCCATTTCTTTATCCATAGAAGCTGCGTCTACACCCAACAAAACAGTAATGGTAACCGCAAGTACAAATATCGAAGATATACCAAAACCCATAAACAGTGACTTGCGTATTTTTTTAACATCTCCGTTTAGTCCCTTTACAACCTGTATAACAGCTTGATTTGCCGACATAGAAAAAACTATCATACTAAACAGCGCAAGTAAATTATTGATGTGGAATGGCGCCGGGCGAATAGTATTCAGTGGTTGTGTAAATGTACCTATTGTCATAGCAAACATAATACCAATTAGCAAAACAACAGCATATTTTTGCGCAATACCCACTGCCTTCATACCAATAAATACTACTATGCCGGCTATTAAGTAATATATAATTTGAGCTATATGTAACGGAATATTAAACCAGCCCACCAATATTTCTGCGCCACCGTTAATATTACCGCTGATACCAACCATTATTGCCAGTCCATACACCGAAAAGAATATCCAACTGAAAAACTGTTTTGTTTTACCTGTAAACAGCTCGCTCTCAAAGCTCTTTACAAGTTGGGCGCCACCGTTATTATATGAAAGCTCTGCGATTATTAAGTGTAAAATAATATTAATGCAATATGATAACAGGACTATCCATATAACATCAAAAATACTGTTTTTCATAGCCAAAAACGGCACAGCTACAATACCTGTGCCTATGCTGTTTCCAACTATCATACTTACTGCCTCGAATACAGTAAATTTTGCTTCACTTTTAATTTTCATATATCTCTCCTCATATTATAATATATTTTTGTTTAAATATATTATAATACATAAATATAAAGATAACAATATTTAAATATACGCTGAAAGATATGGGGTTTCAGATGTTTTTATCCCAATCATAAGGTATATTATTTATTGTCCCAAAACTTTTAAGTATAAATTTATCATCTTCATACTCAAACACCACGTCAAATTCTGTATTTTCTTTTATTCCATAATAACGCAATATTATTTCATTTGGCGTATCAATGAATACGTACGCTATTTCATAGTCAAAGAAAAAATTTAATCCATATTTATTAAAGTGATATTTTTGCGCGATAAAATCCATTTGAGAAAGATTTTTTGCAATAAATACAATATATGGTTTTAATTTTTCAAATTCTTTCTCCTGTCCTTCCAAATCGACAAAGACTTCATCATAAAAGGTATCTCCGCGATATATCATAACGTCTCTTTCATCAGTCAATTCCAATCTATCAATATCCAAAATCAAATTGTCATCATAACGTTTTTTTATCAAAACAATCATCTCCCAAAAAATATATGTTTTTATAGATTATAATATAACATCAATAAAAGTATTTTACAATATAAAAAGAGCAGTGTAACAATTACGAAAAAACTGTACACCGCTCTCTTTTAATATTCAAAAGAACATTATCTTTTTATTTTTATCTTTTTTCTCTTGTCGCATTGTTTTTTGACGGGAATTTATTTTCCCAAACCACCCACAACGGACCTGTAATGCAAACAGATGAATACAGTCCCGATACGATACCTGCTATCATTGGAATAGCGAATGTGATTATTGAGGATATACCGTACAATCCAGCAACAACAGCAACTGTTATCATTGCAAGGGCTGTTGCGAATGTTGTGCCGAAAGCACGTCCCAAAGATTGATTGATTGATGTATTAACAATCTCCGCCAGCGGTAGCTTACGACTCATACTACGTTCGTTTTCACGGATACGGTCATAAATAACTATCGTATCATTTAGTGAATAACCCAAAATTGTAAGAATTACAGCTATAAAGTTATCGTTTAGCGGTATTTTGAAGAATACGAATATCGCAAATACCATAAACACATCGTGGAACAGCGCCAAAACCGCCATTACACCGGCTGACCAACCGCCTATTTTTCTGAAACGGATACCTATATATATAATCATTATAATAGCGGCTACGATTACCGCAATTATGGATTTTTTAAGAAATTCCCCACCGATTGTTGCATCGACATTGTTTACCGACAGAACTTCTATCTTTGAATTTGGGAAAAGTTCAACCAATTTTTCATTTACTTTAATTTGGTCATCGGGAGAAAGTCCCTCTTTTTGCGCAAGCGAAACGGTAAAAGTTTTCACACCATTCGCCGCGCTTTCACCATGTTGAACATTTACATTTATTTTTCCCATTAATGTTGATATTTCTTTTTCAACAACATTAAAATCAACATTGTCCTCGTAAGTATATGTCATCAGTGAACCGCCCTTGAACTGAATATCAAGCTGTACACCGAAAATAGCCGCAAACAAAAATGTTGCTACTACCAAAACAACGGAAATAGAGAAAAATATCTTTCTTTTACCATAAAAATCAAACATTATTTCTTACCTCCGTACATCCATTCTTTTCTGAAACATTTTAGTTTTGATGCTCCGCGTAGCATAGCGCGTGAAGCATATACGCCTACTATCATATTTGCGATAACACCCATTAGCAGTGTGTAACCAAACGAGTAGATAGAACCTGCTGTTGCTTTACCGAACATAAAGAATAGTGGTTGGAATATTTTTACGCAGAAGCTGTCCGGTGGGCCAAAAGCGCCCATTAATATAACAGCGATAATAATAACTGTTACGTTACCGTCAAATATTGCTGACAAAGCTCTTTCAAAACCAAGAGAAACCGCGCCGTCAATACTTTTGCCGGCTCTTATTTCTTCTTTTATACGTTCTGCTGAAATAATGTTTGCGTCAACACCCATACCGATACCCAGTATAATACCGGCTATACCCGGAAGCGTAAGTGTAAATGAATTGTATGCCGGGAATATTTTTGTAACTGCTCCTATCATAAATACAAGCTGACCGATTAACGCAAAAATAGCGATAAATCCCGGTAGTCTGTATTGAATTAGCATATATGCGCAAACCAAAACAAAAGCAATTATACCTGCCATTACCATTGCGTCTTTTGCGTCCATACCAAGTGTCGGTGAAATTGTGCTGTAATTACCTGTTTCCAGTTTAAACGGCAAAGCGCCTCCGTTTATCTTATCCGCAAGAGCCTTCGCGCTCTCGGGTGTAAAATTACCCTGAATAATACCTTCGCCCTCAGCAATTACGCTGCTGACACGTGGGAAGGATATAAGTTGTTCGTCCATCCATATAGATATATCCTTACCTATATTTTTTTCCGTACCTTCTTTAAATTTCTTTGCGCCCTCAGGTGTCAGTTTAAACGATACAACCGCTTCATTAGCGCCTGTCGCCTGATTTGGTTGGAAAGCAAGTTCCGCTTTAACAAGGTCTTTACCCTCTATAATAACGTTTCCGCCAAAAGCAGGTATAAGTCCTTCGTCTCCTTCCTTTCTTTCACGGAATGTCAAAAGAGCCGTATCGCCCAATTCTTTTATGGCTTTTTCGGCATTAAGCGTCGTATCGCCGACTTTCCATGGGAAACGTACTATTATACGGTTATTCGCCTTATCACTGTAAACTTCATAGTCAGTAATTCCCTGCGCTATAAGTCTTACTTCAATAATAGATTGCGCGGCGTCCATTTCTTCCGATGTTGCTTTGTATCCATCGGCAGGCGTAAATGTTGCGTCAACACCACCACGGATATCAATACCCCAACGAATAGAATCAGCGCCTTTTACAATTACTTTTGTCTCTCCGTCTGCTGTTTTATAACTGATACCAAAAAACACTAGATAGCAAGAAACAAGTATCAATATTGCCAGCACAAAGAAAGGCCATTTTTTGCTTTTCTTCATTGTTAATCCTCCAAAAATAATAATGTCTTTTACATAAAATATGCGTAAGCCCACGAATTACATTATATTACCTATAATATAAAAAGTCAATTAATCTTATCGTTTTACAGCTTATATTTTGTATAAAATACATATTAATTAATAATTATTTAGAAAAATCGGAAAGAACCAATCCTTCGTTTCTTTCGAGCGCCCAGTTGATACTCCAACTGTCGCAGAAAAGAAGCAAGAACTTATTTTTAAAATCCTGTACTATCTTTGTATTACTGCTCAAATTAAGCGTTTTTGGATCAAGTCCTTCGTTTTCTATCCAACGGATATATTGGAATGGCAAGTCCTCGCGTATAATTTCAACATTATACTCATTTTTCAGTCTATATTCCAAAACTTCAAATTGAAGTACGCCGACAACGCCGACTATTACCTCTTCCATACCTGAAAAAGGCTCTTTAAACATCTGTATAGCGCCCTCTTGCGCTATCTGCTCTATGCCTTTTACGAACTGTTTTCTCTTTAACGTATCTTTTTGTCTTACACGCGCAAAAAATTCCGGAGCAAACGTAGGTATACCCTCGTACATTATCTTTGTATTCGGTGAGCAAATAGTATCGCCTATTGAATATATACCCGGGTCAAATACGCCTATGATATCTCCCGCATAAGCTTCTTCTATAACTTCACGTTCCTGCGCCATCATCTGTTGCGGTTGGCTCAGTCTCTGCTTTTTGTTGCCCTGCACGTGGTATACTTCCATATTCTTTTCAAACTTACCGGAACAAATACGCATAAAGGCTATTCTGTCTCGGTGAGCCTTATTCATATTCGCCTGAATTTTAAATACAAACGCAGAGAATATATCGTCGGTAGGGGTTATTGTTGTTCCGTCACAGCTTACACGTGGCAACGGAGACTGTGTCATTCTTAAAAAATGCTCCAAAAACGGCTCTACTCCAAAGTTTGTAAGCGCAGAACCAAAAAAGACAGGTGTCAAAAGTCCTGTGTTTACTTCTTCTTCGTTAAAATCATAGCTTGCGCCGTCAAGCAGTTCTATATCGTCACGAAGTGTCTCGTAATGTGTCGCCCCTATTATTTTGCTTAAGCTTTCGTCTTCAAGGTCAACTTCCTGTTTTTCAACTTCACGTTGTCCGTTGTTTGCCGTAAATGAAATAATGTGTTTTTTCTCTCTGTCATAAACACCCTTAAACTCTTTACCGCAACCGATAGGCCAGTTCATAGGATATGTCTTTATACCCAGTTCATTCTCTATTTCTTCAAGTAAATCGAATGGATTACGCGCCTCTCTGTCCATTTTGTTAATAAACGTAAATATCGGAATATGACGCATTACACAAACTTTGAAAAGTTTTCGTGTCTGTCTTTCAACACCTTTTGAAGCATCTATTACCATTACAGCGCTGTCCGCTGCCATTAGCGTACGGTATGTGTCCTCAGAAAAGTCCTGATGTCCCGGCGTATCCAAAATATTTATGCAATATCCGTCATAATTAAACTGCATAACCGATGATGTTACCGAAATACCTCTCTGCTTTTCTATCTCCATCCAGTCCGAAACTGCGTGGCGGGAATTTTTTTTGCCTTTTACAGTACCCGCAAGCGCTATTGCGCCGCCGTATAGCAAAAATTTTTCCGTCAATGTTGTCTTACCTGCGTCCGGGTGGGATATTATTGCGAAAGTTCTTCGTTTATCAATAAATTCTTTTAAATCTTTCAATATTTTTGACCTTATCCTTTCATTAAGTATCCATACAGATTTATTTCTTATAAAAACCGTATTTCATTATAGTATAAAGCATATCTATTGTCAATTAAAAGCAGATTAATTATTAAAAACTCTGACTTGTATTTTAAACAAATCAGAGTTTTGATAATTTTCAACATACCATATTTTGCGTATTTTTTTTGCCTGATACACACAGTATCTCCACCTTGCTATCAGTACCCATTCTACATTCAAGTGTTGCCCCTTTGGTAATATCACCGTTGAGTATGCCTTTTGCAATTATATTTTCCACACGTGTCTCAACTGTTCGCCTTATCGGTCTTGCTCCGTTACTCTTTTCTTTGCACCCTGCCGACAGCTCCTTTGGAAAATCATTTGTATATGACAAATAAATTTCTCTTTCTCTCAGCCTAGCCGCAAGTTTGTCAAGTTCTTTTTCGGTAATCTTAACAAGTTCTTCCGATGTCAGATTTTTAAAGACTATTATTTCATCAACTCTGTTTAAAAGTTCGGGACGGAAAAGCTGTTTAAGTGAATTTTTCATATCTCTTTCATAAGTTGTTTTATCGGATAAAAAGCCCATATTTCCTGATGACACACTCCCGTTTGTTGTCAGAATAACTATTGCGTCTTTAAAAGAAGTCTGTCTTCCGCTGCCGTCTGTCAAAGAGCCCTCGTCAAGTATTTGAAGCAATAAATTTAAAACTTGCGGGTGCGCCTTTTCTATCTCATCAAAAAGCACTATACTATATGGTTTTTCCTGTATTTTGTCTGTAAGTTCCCCACCTTTTTCATAACCTTGGTATCCGGGAGAAGTACCTATCAATCTGCTGACACTGTAACTTTCCGAATATTCCGACATATCAAGTTTTATAAGAGAAGATTTTGTGCCAAATAAAACATTTGCAAGTTCTTGACACAGATAGGTTTTTCCTATCCCCGGCATACCGGCAAAAATAAAGCTCGCAACAGGTCTTGTTTTGGATTTAATCCCTGCGCGATTTCTGCTGATTGCCGCCGCCACTTTTGAAACAGCATAGTCTTGTCCTATTATTCTTTTGTTAAGTTCTTTTTCAAGCTGGGCAAATCCGATATTTTCGGAACTTTTTATTTTCTCTGTACTTATGCCCGTGCATTTTGAAAGCGCTGTTATGATATCGTCTTTTTCAACACAGGGAGCTTTTATTATCGAATGATATTTCCACTGTGTCAATAAATTTTCTTTTTCTTTTGTTTCTTTATATATATTTTTATATGCCGCCGCCTCATCAATCAAATCAATAGCTTTATCGGGAAGTCTTCTTCCGGTATCAAAAGCAACCGATAGATTTACAGCCGAAACAAGAGCTTCATCGCTTATTTTCAGTTTATGAAAAGCTTCGTATTTAGGACGGATAGCCTTTAAAACATCTATTGTCTTTTCTTTGGAAAGTTCTTCCACAACAACATTCTGAAAACGTCTTTGCAAAGCGCTGTCATTTTGCAGTGACATCTTGTATTCCTTTGTGGTCGTTGCGCCTATTATTTTTATTGTTCCACGCGCAAGTTGCGGTTTTAATATATTTGCCGCATCTGTGGATATTCCCTCCGCTTTTCCCGCTGAAACTATTAAATGTATCTCATCAATAAACAAAATAATATTACCCATTCGCTCCACTTCTTCGAGCATTTTGTGCATTCTTTCTTCAAAGTCTCCCCTATATCTTGTTCCCGAAAGCAAAAGCGTAATATCTATTGCAACAAGTCTTGTATTTTTCAGTGCTGTCGGTACGTTTCCGTTTACTATCCTTTGCGCCAATCCTTCGACAATGGCTGTCTTTCCAACACCGGCATCGCCTATCAAACAAGGATTATTTTTGTTTCGTCTAAGTAATATCTCTATTACCCTATCTGTCTCATCATCTCTGCAAAATACCGGGTCAAGCTGTCCGCTCTCCGCCTTTGCCGTCAAATCTCTGCCGTATTTATCAAGTACTTCACATCTAACCGATGTATTTTTTGGCATTTTCCCACTTCCTTCACTTTTTATATCAATTTTATCAGTACGTCTGTTCGGCAAGCTGTAATGGACATCTTCCGAACAAAGCTCATTGAATATTGTTTGTCGTGATATATTGTGTCTCATCAAAAAAACAAAGGCGCTGCACGTTATTTTTGCAAGCATAGATAACATAAGGTGTTCTGTCCCCGAAAGCACCAAACCCATATTCCTACTCTCAACTTTTGATTGCTCCAAAATACTCTTTACATTATCCGAAAAATTTTCAAAAGACAGCTTATGTTCTATTGTCCTTTTAAACTTTGTCCTAAGTTCAAATTCTAACTCCTGTGCGGTTACGTTGTATTTTTTAAGTATGCCTGCGCCCAAAGCCCCAGTTGTATTAAATATTCCATATATTAAGTGTAGAGATGTTATTTCACTATAACCGCCCTTTTCGGCAATATCTATTGCATTATTAATGGCATACACCGCTCTCAGTGTAAACCCCTGAAATTTAAACATAGTGCCTCCGTTTCTGTTGATTACAACAAATAAATATACTTATTACATTTATATTTTATTTTGCTGTATAATTATGCTTTTTTATTGATTTTTGTATGTTCAATATTATTATTGCCCTGTTTTTTTGACTTTAAGACAATAAATATTTTTTACGCAAAATTTTTTTCAAAAAAGTGTAACACATTTATATCCTCATACATAGTATAAGGCATAATAACATTTAGGTAAAAAAGCAAATACATATTGCTTTTTACAATAAAAAAATTATTTTTTCGGAGGTTTTCTATTATGTGTAATTGTAATTGTAATCCTTGCAACAGAGGCTTATTCGGTGGTATTGACGAATCAACATTGCTGATAATCATCATCGTATTGTTCTTTGTATGTGGTTGGGGCAACTGTGGCGGCTATGGCTATGGCGGTTGCGGTTGTGGCGGTTGTGGTTGCGGTAATATGCAATCAACAAACTATGGCTGTGACAACAACTGCGGTTGCTGATATGTTCCATTAACTAACATAGCAAATTAATATTTAATTAAAAAAAACAGGTTTTTCTCCATTTTTGAATTATATGAGAAGAACCTGTTTTCTATGTTTTTATCAATATTTAATTTATACTTATTTTTTTAAAGTCTTTTAATCTCGCAACCGGCGAAAGTCAAATTGCCCTCTATATACAATGTATTTTCACCTATTTCGTTATCTCTTGTATTTTGGTTAATATCTATTCCACCTACGGTAGCCTTTGTCTTATCCACAATATTCCAGTCCCTCGGCACATATATTTCTATTCCGCTAAAAGCAGTATTAATATATAAGGTTGCTGTCTTTTCTTTTAAGTTTTCGCCTTCAAAATAAACTTTTACGCCTGAAAACGATGCGTTAATCATACCTGTCACAAATTCTTGTGAAATATAATACTTTGATGTTGCGCCCATTGATACGTTTATTTCATTTGCGGAATTATCAACAAAACTGGGATTGTCTTTAACATTTACATTTATGTTAAATTTGTTTTTATAACGATTTTTTTTTATAGTGCCGAATATCATTTGAAAACCTATTGTCAAAAACAGGGCAACAAGCAAAATTGTCCATACGGATAAATTTTCAATTCCCAATTTTTCATCAAATATTATCGCTATAATTGACAGAGGGAAAAATACTTCCGCAAACGACAATTTTATAAGTCCGTTAATTGCAACCCCTATACAAATTACTCCAAGCATTATCGAAAAAATATTAAACTCCTGCAAATATCCCAATTTTGCCACTACCATAAACACTGCGCTGAGTATAAAAAATATTCCCCACAATACTGTTCCTATTCTTCGTTTTTTCATCTTATTATCCTTCTTTCGATTATTTTTTGTTTTAAATCTTTGTAGTATGCTCTTGATACATATACTTTTTTATATGTATCCATTAGTTCAACCAAACTGGAAGAAGTTAAATTTCTTTCTATTGACATTACATAGTCAATATTTAAAATTGTGGATTTAGATATTCGCACAAAATTTTTCGGCATAATATCTTCTATTTCGTATAGCTTATATTTACACACATATAAGTCATCTTTTGTATGTACTTGCAAGACATTCGTGTCACTTTCAAAAAACAATATATTCTTTATATCGACAAAGTATTCCGTATCTTTTTTATAAACGACTATCGTACTGCTCTTTTCACTTATAAGTGACATTATTTTTTGAATAAGCTCATTGTTTTCACTTACTGTCCGCTGTCTTATGACAACTTCGTCTTCTTCTATGTTTGGGTTAATATCAATAGTCACCCTCATTTTTTTGACCTCACCCTCTCTGTGATTTTATTATACTTCTTTATATTTATTTGTAAATAAAATTTAGGTAATAGGTTAATTTTTAGGTATAAGAGGTAAAAAAAACTGCCACTACTTCCAAAATAGTGACAGTTCTGATATATTTATTATTTTTTTATTTATCAAACATACCTTTTAGTTTATCCAAAAAGCCTTGTCTCTTATTATAATTTTTGTTTGTCAAACTTGCTTCAAATTCTTGCAATTTTTCTTTTTGCACTTTTGTAAGCGATTTTGGTATCTCTACAAAAACTTTTACATATTGGTCACCACGACCACGTCCGTTAAGTATTGTTACACCTTTATCACGTAATCTGAATACTGTGCCGTTTTGTGTGCCTTCCGGTATTGTGTATGAAACTTTTCCGTCAACGGTAGGCACTACTATTTCATCACCAAGTACAGCCTGTGAATATGTTATCGGTATTTCGCACCATATATCAAATCCGTCTCTCTCAAACATAGTATCGGGACGAACAGAAACTCCTACTCTTAAATCACCGGTAGGGCCGTTATTCACACCCGCATCGCCCTGACCACGCACAAGTATTACCTGATCATCATTGATACCGGCAGGAATATTTACCTCGATAGCTTTTCTTACACGTACTCTTCCCTTACCGTCACATTTTTTACATGGATCTGTTATAACTCTGCCTTTACCTCCGCAACGTGGACAAGTACTCGATGTCTGTATATTTCCCAGTCCCGGTATTGAGCGAACCGTACGCACCTGACCTGTACCGTTACAGTTTGGACAGGTTTGTGGGTGACTGTTATTTTGTGAACCGCTACCTTTACATTCACTACATACTTCTAGATGTTGAATATTAACTGTCTTTGTACAGCCTTTTACAGCCTCCATAAACGAAATTGTAATATTTGCAGCCACATCATTACCTTTTACAGGCGCATTTGGGTCACGCGTACGACTGCTGCCGCCAAAACCGAAACCGCCGCCGAATAAATCACCAAACAAGTCGCCTATATCTCCAAAGCCGCCAAAGCCACCTCCGAAACCGCCGCCACCGCCTCCGAAATTGGGGTCTACGCCTGCGTGTCCAAATTGGTCGTATCTTGCGCGTTTATCTTTATCGGATAAAACTTCATAAGCCTCGTTTACTTCCTTAAACTTAGCCTCTGCCTCTTTATCATTCGGATTTAAATCAGGGTGATATTTTTTAGCTTCTCTACGATATGCTTTTTTCAGCTCATCATCACTACACCCTTTTTTAACGCCCAGTACTTCATAATAATCTCTTTTATCTGCCATTTCATCACCCTCACAGTATATATTTAAGTATTCTCTTTCTAATACCTCCTATATTCCACAAGGGAGGCAACTTGTTTATTTACCCGTCAAACCTTGCAACAAATATTTTACTATCTATTGCAAGGTTCTAAGAATCAATTACTTATATTAAAGTATTTTTATCAGTTATTTTCAACATCTTTAAAATCAGCGTCAACAACATTATCATTTGGTTTGTTGCCTGTTGCGCCGCTGAAACCGCTTGGGTCAACATTTTGCGCGCCTGCTTGCGCTCCGGCTGCCTGAGCGGCTTGCGCCATTGCCGCAAATTTTTGTTGTACAGCGTCCATAGCGTCTCTTATAGCTTTTTCGTCATTTCCTTGTAGAGCTGTTTTTAGTCCGCCTATTGTATTGTTTATCTCATCTTTGTCGTTTTGTGGAAGTTTGTCACCCATTTCGTTCATTGTTTTTTCAACATTGAATATTAATTGGTCAGCATTGTTGCGTAGGTCTATTGACTCACGACGTTTTTTGTCTTCCTCTGCAAAACGTTCAGCTTCTTTAACAGCTTTTTCTACATCGTCTTTGCTCATATTTGTTGAAGAAGTAATTGTAATACTTGTCTCTTTGCCTGAGTCCAAATCTTTTGCGGATACGTGTACTATACCGTTAGCGTCTATATCAAATGTTACTTCGATTTGTGGCTTACCACGTGGAGCGGCAGGAATACCTACAAGTTGGAAGTTACCAAGAGATTTGTTATCAGCCGCCATTTCACGTTCACCTTGCAGAATGTGAATTTCAACTGTTGTTTGGTTATCTGCCGGTGTTGTAAATACTTGGCTCTTCTTTGTTGGTATTGTTGTATTTCTGTCGATAATCTTTGTCATAACACCGCCAAGTGTCTCAACACCAAGTGACAGTGGAGTTACGTCAAGAAGTAGAAGACCTTTAACATCACCTGCAAGAACACCGCCTTGAATAGCAGCGCCTGAGGCAACACATTCATCAGGGTTAATACCTTTGAATGGCTCTTTACCTATAAATGCTTTAACAGCATCTTGAACAGCAGGAATACGTGTTGAACCACCAACAAGAAGAACTTTGTTAATTTCGCCTACGCTTAGTCCTGAGTCTGACAGAGCGCGACGTACAGGTTCCATTGTAGCTTCTACAAGGTCAGCTGTCAATTCATTGAATTTTGCGCGTGTGATTGTCATTTCAAAGTGTTTAGGACCTGTTGCATCAGCTGTGATGTATGGTAGGTTTACCATTGTGCTTGTAACACCCGAAAGGTCACATTTAGCCTTTTCAGCAGCCTCACGTAGTCTTTGCAGAGCCATTTTGTCATTTCTTAAATCCATACCGTTCTTTGCTTTGAAGTCATCTAACATATATTGTAGTAGTCTTTCGTCAAAGTCATCACCACCAAGACGGTTATTACCTGCTGTTGCCAAAACTTCCTGCACGCCGTCGCCCATTTCTATGATAGATACATCGAATGTACCGCCGCCAAGGTCATAAACCATAACTTTTTGGTCATTTTCTTTATCGATACCATAAGCAAGAGCGGCAGCTGTCGGTTCGTTGATAATTCTCTTTACATCAAGACCGGCGATTTTACCGGCGTCTTTTGTAGCTTGTCTTTGTGCGTCTGAGAAGTAAGCCGGAACTGTAATAACAGCCTCTGTTACTGTTTCACCGAGGTATGCCTCAGCATCGCTTTTCAGTTTTTGCAAAATCATTGCGGAAATTTCCTGTGGTGTATATTTTTTGCCGTCAATATCAACTTTATAGTCTGTACCCATATGACGTTTGATTGATGCAACTGTTTTTTCAGGGTTAGTAACAGCTTGACGTTTCGCTATTTGACCAACCATTCTTTCTGAATCTTTAAATGCAACAACAGACGGTGTTGTTCTGCCACCTTCCGGATTTGGAATAATAACTGACTCGCCGCCTTCCAAAACAGCTACGCAAGAGTTTGTTGTACCTAAATCTATACCTATAATTTTACCCATAATATATTATCTCCTTTTAAATTAATTGTTTACTTTAATTACTGCGTTTATTTTATATATTTAAAACGGATTTTGCTTCCGTTACTGACACATTTATCAGTTTGCTGTTTGAACCATTGCAAATCTCAGCACCTTGTCTCCCAGCTTATATCCTTTTTGAAGTACTTGCGACACTACGTTTTTACCAAAATTTTCATCGTCAATGTGCATTACCGCATTATGATATTCTGCGTTAAACTCATCTCCGACTTCGCCAAATTCCTGTACCCCCATAGATTTAAAAGTTTCCAGCATATTATCATAAATCATCTGTATGCCTTTTAAATATTCAGGGTCATTACATGGAGATATCAAAGCTCTTTCAAAGTTATCAAGAAGTGGTAGAATTTTTATAAGCGTGTCACCCTCAGCATCTTTATATGTTGAAAGTTTTTCTTTTTGTGTTCTCTTTCTGTAATTGTCAAACTCTGCCATCAGTCTCAAATATCTTGAATTTGCCTCATCAAGTTCATTTTGAAGTTGTTCTTCTTTTGAAAGAGGTTTTGTTTCTTCTATTTGTTCATTTTCTTTGCTTTCGTTCTCTGTTACCTTTTCATTAACCTCATCTTGCTTTCCTTCTTGCTCCAATTTTTTTGTATTTTCTTTTGACAAAAAATTCAGCTCCTTTCAAATTTTAGTCCTCATCTTGTAATGTATCATTTATAAGTTTTCCCAACATATCCGAAAAATATTGAAGATGTGGAATTAATTTTGCATAATCCATTCTTACAGGGCCAACGAGTCCGATTATTCCAAAGCTGTCATCACCGATTTGGTATCTTGAAATAAGCACGCTTGAATCATTAAACTCAGGATTTTTTATCTCACTGCCTATTGATACTTTTACATCTTCGCCACTGTTTTGCATTAGCGGCAACATACCTTCTTTTGAATGTATCGACTTAAAGAGTTTGTTTGCTACCGAACGGAGTTCTTCATATTCAAGCAAATTACTCTCACCGCTCGAATACATCTTGCCTTCGCTTGCCTCTCGGCAAATTTCATATATCGCTGTCAGCAGCGGCGCAAATATATCCGTATATTCTCCAAGCGTAAGCGCCATTGAATTAATGTATTCTTTTGTTATTTCATTTATGCTTCTTCCTGTTATTCTGCTGTTTGCAAAGCTTGTAAAAAAATCTATTATTTTTTGATTTAATAAAAAGTCAACTCTGCAAACTTTATTTTTTATCATTCCGTTAGACGCTATAAGTAATATAACAACCGTCCGTGACGTTGCAGGTATAAGTTCTATTTTTTTTACATAAGCGCTTTGCTTATAGAACGTTGTAGAGATAGCCGCACAGCCTGTAAGTTCTGCCAGAACCTTTGCGGAGTCTTCCAACAATTTATCGGGATCGGGCGCGCGTTTATTAAACAGCGCCTCTATTTCGTTTCGTTCACCTGCGTTCAGTGGCTGAGAAATCATCAGCTTATCGATATATAGGCGAAGTCCCAAATGTGAAGGAATACGTCCGGCAGAAGTATGAGGTTGTTCAAGTAGTCCCATATCGTACAGCGCAGCCATATCATTACGTATTGTTGCCGGTGAAACTATTCCGTCCAAAAGTTGCGCAACATACTTTGAACCGACCGGTTCGCCTGTATCAAGATAGGTTTTTGTAATAGCTGCAAGAATTTTCAGTTTCCTTTCATCTATGTCCACTCTATTACCTCCTTATTTTATTAGCACTCTAACACTATGAGTGCTAACGATTATTATTGTACAATATTTTTTCATTATGTCAATGGGTTTAACAATTTATTTACAAATTATTTTATTATTTAATCAAAATATTTGCTTTAAAATTATTTTTATTACATTTGTATAAAAATGAAAATAATTTTGTACACAAATTACATACTTGTAAATAGATAGTTTACATAATATTATTTTGTGTTATAATGAAATTACAAAAAATTTGTATACAAAAACAGGAGGTTTACTATATGTCAAACAAAAAAATATATAATGTCAATGAAATTGCCGAATATTGCAAAAATCACTATGCCGATGAAGATATAAATGCAATTATCAAAAAAGCTGATGAAACAGTAAATAACACTTTTATATTTTCTCGCCGTTGGGATATGGAAGCCACCAACTTTCCTGTTACTTTTGAAGATAAAATAGGCTGGGACTATTTTCCGCGGGACGACCTTGAATGGCCGGTAATGCTTGCAAGACAATCATATTTATATGATGTTACATACGCATATATTTTAACAGGTGACACAAAATACTATGATTGCTTTATAAGGGTAGTCACAGACTTTATAGATAACTGTAAATTTAACACTGTACCGCAATCCTATTCTTGGCGAACAATAGATACGGGTATACGGGCTGTTGTATGGATACTTTGTATGGAACTTATCGAAGAAAAAACTGCCCTCCCGCAAGACTTTTTGGAAAAAGTAAAAGAAAGTTTGATTTTCCACAGTGACTATTTATATGATACCGACAATGACTTCCACCAACAAAGTAACTGGGGCGTACTTTTAAATAACGGTGGCATACACATAGCTATCTATCTTCAAAACAGATATGGTATGGATTATAGCGAAAGACTGAAAGTTCTTCTTGACCGAATGAACTATTTTCTTAACCGTCAAATACTTCCCGACGGCGTCCATTGGGAGCAGTCTCCTATGTACCATAACGAAGTTTTATGGTCATATCTTGAATTAATGCGCTTACTTGAACAAAACAATATGCCAATAACCAAATATATGAAAGAGCAAGTTTATAAAATGTGCATAGCAAACTGCAAATGGTCAAAACCAAACCATCACCAACCTATGCAAAGCGACAGTGATGACACGGACTTGCGTGATATTCTGACTTATGCGGCATGGATATTTAAATCTCCTAAAATCAAAGCATACGCATACAGCAGTATGGATATAGACACATTGTTTAAACTTGGTTATTCCGCAATAGAAGAATATAACAATATAGAAACAGGAGAACAGGAGCTACTAAATCTGTCTTTGGAAGAAAGCGGAAACTACTATTTCCGTTCAAGCAAAGACGAGAGTTCTGCTTGGTTAAATTTCAGATGCGGTACAATAGGAAGCGGACACGGACACGCAGATACGCTGGGCATTATGTACTATGCTGACGGCGAAGATATACTTGTTGACAGTGGCAGATATACTTATGTTGAAAAAGATGACAGAATACTGCTAAAACTTCCGCAAGCCCATAACTGTGTTACAATGGATAACGAAAGTTTTACGGAATGTGTTGCAAGCTGGGACTTTGGCAAAATAGCAAAAACACTGCGGGGACATATTTTTGAAAATGAAGAATACGCCTATGTCTATGGTTCACATCTTGGTTATATTTCTAAAAATATTCTTTCCCGCCGAGATATTATATTTATTAAACCAAACATTGTTGTAATCTATGACAGTTTTTATGGTACAGGCAAGCATACGTTTACTCAACACTTTCATTTTGACGGAGTTGATTTAACAAAACTTACAGATAACAGTGTGCTGTACAAAGGCAAAAACACAACTGCTGTTCTCACTTCTCTTTCCGGCAACAACCTAAAAATCAAACCTTCTGTTATATCACGTCACTATAACCAAATTGAAAAAAATGTTTCGCTTGATATAGAATGTGAGAAAACTGACGGTGGTTCAATGCTGACAGTTATGTGTGTAGGCAAAAACTCAAATGCAAGAGTAACAAAGCTTACACCCATTCTACCCACAAACAAAAACTTTACTGTTACAGATAAAGTTGCCGAGGCTCTTAAAATAGAAACAGACGATAACAATTACAGAATCATTTTTGTACGGGAGAGCAGGGATAAAATGAATATGTTTAGGGTAGAAGAATGTATAGGTTATGGTGAAGTAATGATATTTGACAAAGACAATAACAAAACTGTATTACTGTAATCATAATTTTATTTAAAAATTCCCAAAAGTATCACTTAAAAACTTTTAAATACCAACTTTTGAAAAAACAAAAAAACCGTATTTCTTTTTATCCAATAAGAAGTACGGTCAGCGTTTCAAAAAAGGCATACCCATTCGTTATAATGACGAAGTCTACAAAAGTTTTACTCAATTTTTTTCAAAAAATTGCGGTTCTTAGGCAGAGCCTAAGACGTTTTCCGCAGAAAACGGAAGGCTTTTGCCGTGCAAGCGTATTTTTGAAGGTGAATTTTGGCATTTATGCCAAAAGAGGAAACTTTTTGCAAGAGAAAAAGTTTCCTGAAATTACCTATTTTGTGCAAATTTTTCTGATGATAGTTTTTTTCAACAGACTGACCGTATTTCTTTTTATCAAGAAGAAATACGGTTTTAAAATTTTATATTCTATATTTATTTTTTTATTTTCAGCGCACGCAAAGCGTTTAATATCGCTATTACCGATACGCCAACATCGCCAAAAATAGCAAGCCACATAGATGTATATCCAAATGCTGTCAAAATCAAAATCAAAATCTTGACACCCAAAGCAAATACAATATTTTCTTTAACTATCGTCAATGTCTTTCTCGAAATTCTAATCGCTGTCGCTATATTTGATACTTCATCAGTCATAAGCACAATATCCGCAGCCTCAATAGCCGCATCAGAACCTACGCCACCCATAGCAATACCAATATCCGCGCGTGCAAGCACAGGCGCATCATTCACACCGTCACCGACAAATACAACATTTCCTTTTTTATTTTCCAATATATCCTCCAACTTTTC
Source organism: Angelakisella sp. (assembly GCA_020024555.1). Classification (GTDB taxonomy): domain Bacteria; phylum Bacillota; class Clostridia; order Oscillospirales; family Ruminococcaceae; genus Angelakisella. The sequence continues at coordinate 17,224 of JAHHTQ010000007.1, read as the reverse complement.
AACTTTATCCGTCGGCAGTAGTTGAGAATATACTTTGTCAATATCCAGTTCTTTTGATACTTTTTCTGCGACACTGTTGCTGTCTCCTGTCAGCATCACAGTTTCTCTTATTCCGCATTTTTTTAGTTCTGTAATAGCCGATTTTGCCTCTTGTTTAATAACATCTGCAATTATTATATAGCCTATAAACTTTCCGTCAACAGCAACATAGACAACTGTACCGACTTCTTGTGTCGCTTCCACATCTATGTTTTCACTTTGCATTAATTTAATGTTACCGCACAAAACTTCATTGTTCTCTATACGGACTTTTATGCCATATCCTGCTATTTCTTCGGGATTTCCCAGTTTCTTGACATCTATTTCTTTGCCGTATTCATTTTTTATTGAAACAGCTATCGGGTGATTTGAATAATTTTCTGCATAAGAGGCATATTCCAGTACTTTTTCAGTATTTCCGTCTGTCGCAAATATATTTTGTACTTTAAATACGCCCTCCGTCAGCGTACCTGTCTTATCGAATACAACAGTGTCGGCTTTTGCCAGCGCTTCAAGATAGTTGCTTCCCTTTACAAGCACACCTTCTTTTGATGCTCCACCGATACCTCCAAAGAATGACAGTGGTATGGAAATAACCAAAGCGCAGGGACAAGAAACAACCAAAAATGTAAACGCGCGATATACCCAAACTTTAAAATTATAATCATTGAAAAGCGGTGGAACAATCGCTATAATAAGAGCCAAAATAACCACTATCGGAGTATATACAAGCGCAAATTTACTTATAAAGTTCTCGGACTTTGATTTTTTGTTGGTTGCATTTTCCACTAAATCAAGTATTTTGCTGACTGTTGATTCCCCAAATTCTTTCGTAACCTGTATTTTAAGCAAACCATTGATATTTACAGAACCACTCAGCACTTCGCTGTCTTTTTCTATCTCACGTGGAACAGATTCGCCTGTCAGAGCCGAAGTGTCAAGAGTGGAATTTCCCTCGATAACTATCCCGTCAAGAGGTATTTTTTCGCCTGCTTTTACTATTATTGTATCTCCGATATTTACATCATAAGGGTCTTTTTTGGTTACTGTGTCACCCTCAACCACGTTTGCAAAATCAGGGCGTATATCCATTAATGTGCTTATAGACTTTCTTGATTTATTGACAGCATAACTTTGAAAAAGCTCGCCCACTTGGTAAAACAGCATTACGCCCACTGCTTCTGAATAGTGTCCTATTATAACAGCGCCTACTGTCGCCAGCGCCATCAAAAAGTTCTCATCAAAAACTTTACCTTTTAATATATTTTTTACAGCGCTTATAAGCACTTCATATCCTACAAGTATATACGCGGCAAAAAACAATACTGCCGAAACGATTGGGGGAAATATATATCCGCAAATTACACCACCGATAAAAAGAACTGCGCTTATTATTATTTTATATAAATCTTTCTTCATATGAGACTATTAACCTCTTTTTATTTCCACATTGCTGTCTATACTATGTATTACATTTGCAATATTTTCCATTACCTCTGTTTCTTTTGCCTCATCATATTCTACAATCATTTTTGTTGTCATAAAGTTTATAACAACCTCATTTACTCCGTCAAGCGTTGATATTTTTTTCTCCATTTTGTTTGCGCAGTTTGCGCAATCCAGTCCTACAAGTCTAAATGTTTTTTTCATAATATTAATTCCTTTCATATCTAAATAATATTTTTTGTAAATTAAAGATAATACCACAATATATTAATTGTGTGGCGTTGACTTTAATGTATATGTGACACGCCTGCTTCAAGCATTGTTTTTACGTGGTCATCACTCAATGAATAATAAACTGTTTTACCGTCACGTCTGCATTTTACCAAATTTGTTTTGCGAAGTGTCGCAAGTTGATGTGATACCGCCGATTTTGTCATACTAAGCAAATTTGCTATGTCGCATACGCACATTTCGTGTTTATCAAGCGCCCAAAGTATTCTGAAACGTGTTCCATCACCCATTATTTTAAAAAAATTTGAAACAAAATCGAAATGTTCTTCTGAAAGCATTTCTTTTTTTACTTCTGCCAAAATATTTTCATGTATCACCGTACAATCACACGTATACTCATTTCTTGACAAGATTTACACCTCCGATAAACCAATATTAAATTGAGTACATACTCAACTGTATTTATATTATAGTTGAGTATGTACTCATTTGTCAAGTACTTTTTAATATTTATTTTTGTTTTACATAACAATTTATCTATTGACAATAATAACTTATGCTGATAACATCTAAACAGGATTGAAAATAAGTTGCAAAGGAGAGACAAAAAAATAAAAGGAGCAAACAACTATGAATAACATAGGAAAAATTAAAAATTACAATATCGCAAAAAATATTGTTAATTTAAACTTTGAAAACGGCGCAGGATTTTTGCAAATCATAAACGAAAATATAATCAGGGTGTATTATGACCCTAAGAACGAAGGTTCACAATCAAAAGCAATAGAAAAAACTTTTGATGATTTCAGTGACTTTACAACCGAACAAAAAGATGAAAAAATAATTATAAAAACAAAAAATATAACAGCTGTTGTTGACAGTGATTTCTATGTTGATTTTTTTGACAAAAACGGAAAATCTATTGTAAAAGATTACCGCAAACCACTTGCGCAAACCGAACAACTGAGACAGGAACAAACCGAAATACTCATTGGCGAGGGACACTCCGTAAAGGACTCAAACACACAGGAACTATATATTGCAAAGGAATTAAATCCCGATGAGTGTTTTTATGGTCTTGGCGACAAAACCGGTTTTTTAAACAAACGTCACTATGACTATATAATGTGGAATACCGATGACCCTTCACCACAAGTTGACAGTTACAGAGCTTTGTATAAATCAATACCATTCTATATATCATTGAGAAAAGATACTGTTTACGGAATATTTTTTGACAACACATTCAAAACATATTTTGATATGGGTAAAAACAGTGACGAATATTGTATGTTTGGGGCGAATAACGGCGCAATAGACTATTACTTTATCTATGGTGAAAATATGAAAGACGTAATAGGGGGATATACGCTGCTTACAGGAACAACACCGCTTCCGCAACTTTGGACACTGGGACATCAACAAAGCAGATGGGGCTATATTGATGAAAAAGATATTGGCTATATTGCAGACAATATGAGAAAACACAAAATACCGTGTGATGTTATACATATGGATATTGACTATATGGACGGATACAGAGTCTTTACTTGGGACAAAGAAAGACACCCAAATCCAAAGGCAGAGCTTGAAAAACTTGCGCAACAAGGCATAAAAATAGTTACAATTATTGACCCCGGCGTAAAAAAAGATAAAGGTTACAGTATCTATGACGATGGCTTAAAAAACGGATACTTTGCAACAGACAAAGACGGAGTAACTTATGTGAATGCCGTATGGCCCGGCGACTCTGTATATCCTGATTTTGGCAACAGTGAGGTTCGAAAATGGTGGGGCAAAAATCACAAAGTACTTCTTGATATGGGTGTGCAAGGTATATGGAATGATATGAACGAACCTGCAAGTTTCAATGGACCACTGCCTGACGATGTTGTATTCCGTGACGAAGACAGATACACCACTCATAAAGAAATACACAACGTATACGGACATAATATGGCAAAGGCAACATACGAATACCTAAAAGAGCAGACAGGTAAACGTCCTTTTGTTATTACCCGCGCCTGTTACAGTGGCTCGCAAAAATACTCAACAGCATGGACAGGCGACAACCACAGTATATGGGCGCATCTGCAAATGGCTATACCGCAACTTTGCAATTTGGGACTAAGCGGAATGAGCTTTGTCGGTACAGATGTCGGTGGATTTAGCTACGATCCCACACCCGAACTAATGGCGCGTTGGGTACAAGTTGGCTGTTTCTCCCCACTGTTCCGAAATCACTCGGCGCTCGGAACAAAATATCAAGAACCATGGAAATTCAAAAAAGAAATACTTGATATTTACCGCAAATATGTAAACCTAAGATATTCACTTTTGCCATACATATACGATTTATTCTATATAGGGGAAAAGACAGGACTACCCGTTATGCGCGCTATGGTGCTTGAATATGAAAATGATATAAATGCGCAAAACTGTAATGACCAATTTATGCTTGGCGAAAACATTCTTGTTTCACCTGTGGTTATGCAGGGTGCAACTCACAAGACCGTATATTTGCCAGAGGGTAACTGGTATGATTTTTGGACAAACGAAAAAATCACAGGCAACAAACACTTTACATACAATGCCCCGCTTGATGTTTGCCCAATATTCGTAAAAGAGGGAACTATTTTGCCAATGTACGAACAAATGGAATATGTTGGGGAAAAACCTCTTGATACTCTGATACTGAATATCTACGGTGATACGGCAGAATATACGCACTATCAGGATAATCACACTGACTTTAATTATCGTAACGGAGAATACAACATATATGATTTTAAATACGAAAGCAACTCTTTTAAATATGCTGTAAAACACAATGGTTACGAAAATAAATACAAAAAATTTATTATACACAATAAGTCAAATACACAAGAAAATCGTGAAATAACAATTAACTTATAATTATTCAATATTTTGAAAATCTTGAAGGAGGTAAAAAATGAAAAAAGTTTCTTTTGTTTTTGTAATTATTATCTGTCTTGCTTTAATATGTGTAATTTTCTTACATAATACTTTCCCGAAAGCAAAGCCGATTATTTTGCCCGAAACTTATGATATTAAATCCATTACTTTAACAGTTAAGGAAGAAAATAAAAATTATTCGGATAAAAAGGTTATAGAAAATATAATATCTGCTCTTAAATCTTCCAAACCTACGCGAAAACAAAGTATCAGTGACAATCCTCCCATTGATATTGATTATATAAAAATTGATTTTGTACTCTCAAACGGAACAAATACTCTGTTTATATACGAAAAAGACGACAAATATTTTGCTGAACGTCCATATACAGGTATCTATTCCATAGATAAACCCACTTATGATTTAATAAAATCTATATATGAACTTATATAAAGAATAAGAAAACAAAAAAGCTTTATCTCTGTAAATAATAGAGATAAAGCTTTTATTATGTCGAAAAACACTATTGTCGGAAAAAGCGTTCCGTTTTCTGCGGAAAACGTCTTTGGCTCTGCCTAAGAACCGCAATTTTTTGAAAAAAATTGACTAAAACTTTTAAACTTCGTCATTATGTCGAATGACTATACCTTTTTTAATTAGTTATTAATTTTTAAACTTTTTAAATTTAACCACATAGAAAATACCCAACGATACAAAACCCACCGCAATAATTATCGCTATTGCTTTTGCAATATTTTTTCTTGTTTCGGTTTTATTTGTATTTTCAGTATATTCTTGCTTAATTTCAGTAGGGCTACTGTTTATACTGCTTTCTGATATTTCACCGCTTCCGCTTTCAGAACTGTCAGAACTTATATTTTCTTCTTTCAAAGGCTCTTTTGTAACAGTAGATGTACTTGTTGAACTTTGCTCAGATTTTTCATCTTGAACAAATTTATTTGTAATTACGCTATTTTCACTGACTGATGAATTATTGCTACTACTGTTATTGTTATAATCATCGTCTGTATCATAATTCGGTCTGTTACTGTTACCACTGCCCGAACTTTCAGGTTTGCTACTGTTCTCACTGCTTGAACTGTCGGAGCTGTCACTGTCATCACCTGAACCGCCATCAGGATTACTGCTATTCACAATAAGCAATACGCCATCTTTATATATAACATTGTAATTCTCAATATTCGTAAAGTTTGCGCCTGTAACAGAAATTATATGTTTACCAACGATATTTGTATCTTGTAAATTTGTACTTATATTTGGCTCTTGCGTCAGCTTATCACCATTTACCAAACCATCTACCCTATATGTGAATTTTGGCATTGCGCTACCCTTAACAATTTTTTTATCATCAGCTTTAACGACAAGTAATTTTTTATTTACGGTAATATTAATTGTTGATACCGCATCATTATACTCTTCATTACCTTTTTTTGTAGCTGTAATTATTGCATCACCAACGTTATGAATAGTTGCAATATCTCCATCAATACTGATAACATTTGGATTATTACTGTTAAAACTTATTTTACCATTACCTGTTCCGCCATTTGCAACAAGCTTAAATTCTTTATCACCATAAGTTTTATTACCAATATTTTCAAATTCAAAATGTTCCTGTGGTTTCTTTCTTATATCAATATCTATCGGCAGAGTTGTTTTTGCGGAATAATTATCATCACCACTGTATACGGCTTTTACAGAATATATCTGCTGTGACAAATCTTCCCACATAAATGTTGCCACACCATTTGTTAATGAAACTTCCGCAAGCTCAGTACTTTTATTGTCTGTGCAATCAATAAATTTCACTTTACCTGTTGAAGCCTCACCGAAGCCTGATTTTTCAACATATAGCGACAAACCAATATTAATCTTATTATCTTTATGTATTGGCTCGGCAATTAAATTTAAATTCGTATCAACTTTCTGCACATCAATTTGAACTGCTTTTGTCAAATTACTGATTGGCTCATAGTTTTGTGTTGTTTCATAACTTGGAACAAATTTTACTGCATAACCACTGTTTTTTACAGTTGGAACAATGTTTTCGTCTACCCATTCAAAAGCGCCAAAGCCTGCTGTACCGCCAACAAGCTTACTGTCGGATAATTTCTGACCATAACTTATCTCAGTTGCTTTTGGGAAAGTAAGAATAGGCGCATCTGCCTTTTTAATTGTAAGTTCATATTTTGCAACCGCATCTTTATACTTATCATTACCCTTCAACGTTGCCGTAATCATAACTGTACCAACTTTGTGAATAGTTGCCATATCATTGTTTACGGAAAGAATATCGGGTCTGTCACTTGTATAAACAACTTTTCCGAAGACACTGCCACCGCTTGTTTCCAATTTAAAATCAGGATAACCATACTTTTTCTCTGAAATTTCACTGATATACAATGGTTTTTGCTCTATTTTTGTTTCATCAGGGTTTTTGCTTTCACTGCTGGATACATCATAATTTTTTCCCTCAGTATTTAGCGGAGTAAATTCAGCAACAAAGTTATTTGCAGTCACATTAGGATTTTTCCATACAAAACGGGCAACTCCGTTTCTAACATCTATATCGGCTATTTCCACATCACCGTCTTTTATTTTAACTGTTCCGTTCAATCCAATATCATTGATACCTTTAACATTAATATCAAAAATTATTGATTTGTCTGAATTAACTTCAATATCAAGATTTACCTGTGGCTTTGCTTTCTTTATGGTAAATTTTCTTGTGGTTTCTTGTGGCAATATATATTTATACGCAGATTTTCCGTTCATTGTAACTGTTGCTTCATATTCGCCTGCATCTGTTCCTTCACCTGTTACAATAAGCTCAATATCGTCGCCTTTATCTATATTCTTTGCTGTTACAGTAGGCTTTTGTGGTGTTCCGTTATATATTAGTTCATCTTGCCATTCAAGTTCAAGTTCTTTTACATTATAACTGTTTTCCCACGCTTTTTCACTTCCCGGAGACAATGTAATCAAGGCTTGTATCAAAGAACCCCCCAATTTTCCCGTTTCCTCTGTTGTAATATAGGGTAAACCTCTTTTTTCAACAACCTTATATCTTCTCATACCTACATTAACATCATTTTCATCATCGGAATCTGTATAGTATACGGCAACAGGATTTCCCTTTTCATCATATTCCACACCCCAAAGAGTGACAACATGCGAAACTGTGTTTGACAGTTGATAACTCAACATTATTATACTGCCGTTATCAATCTCTTTCAAAATGTTTTTCATTTCCTGATACGTAGATATCAGATATCTATACGACAATGTTTTTTCTTTAAACACATCAAAAAAATAACCACCGGCGAAATGAGGGCCATTTTCCAACAGTTTCGCCCCATCACCATAAATCGGATCAGGATCGATAGTACCGCCTTTTTCCTTAAAAGGATAGCCGTTAACATAATGACCTATCAATAAATCCGGCCAATAACCTTCTTTTCTGTTATTAAATATATTAAAATATTTATCATATATGGGACTGTTGGCTTGATTAATATCTTTTTTATTTAATACCATTTCTATATAGTCTTTTTTATTCTGAGTATATTGCTGATTTGCGCTTAAATATCTCTCGATATTATCTCTGTTTATATTCATCCACCATTGCAATGAATTTGCTGTTGCGGCTACAAAACATAAAAATTGATCCCCGTTAAAAAACTTATTCACATCATACCAACCTCTGTTTTCATGGTATGGCGCAGTATAAGTAATATATTCCTTTCCGCCATAGGTTTCAAAATTTGTTACAAAATCAGGATTCTCTCCACCCATTTTCGGTGGATTTACACCATTCACCCAATGTATAGTTCTTTTTTGGTTACCTTCTTCTTTGTTTATGTATTTAGTAACTACATTTCCTTTTGGCAATCTGCTTTCTTCCCAATAAGTTGAGCTTTCACCATATAGCATTGATCTATCGCCAAACGAACTTCCGCCATAAATATTTTCAGTGTCATCATTTATGACTTCCATAGCTGATGTAGTAGCAGTATTTACTTGCAGTATCATAGTGACTGCCACCAATAATGACACACATCTATAAAATATTTTTTTATTAACCATAACCTCTCCTTTACATTAATTATAAATTTTGTTTTATGAACAATTAATTATTTTTTTACAGAAAATATCAATTAACAGTTATATTTATTGTAACGCATAATACATTGTATAATAAAAATCTATTTAAGTAAACATTAATTTAAGAAATTTTGATATATTTGTAGAATATTAGAAAATTTTGGAATTTATATGTAAAATTTTATTTAAAAAATAAAACTGTGTCTCTCTTTTAATCAGAAAAACACAGTTAAAAATAGTACTATTTTTATTTTTAATAAGTATTATCTAACGTCACCGAAAGATATACCCATATTGCGGGCAAGCTCAACCAACTCACCGTCAGAATCTACTCTACGTTGGTTATCAATCATTGTTGCGCTGTTGATAACATCTTCAAGCTCAACTGCTGTCAAGCTATTGTTTTGCATAGAAACCATTTTGCCGAAATTACCGTTTGCATCAGGAACAAGATTTTCCATCAAAACTTTTACGGCAAATGCGCCAAAACGTGTGCTTAATATACGGTCATTTGCTGTTGGGGCGCCGCCACGTTGTATATAGCCAAGATTTGTCGCGCGGCACTCTACATCTATTATTACATCATTTATTGTATAGCCGTTTTCGTCACGTTCACTGTTAAGTTCATTTTCAAGATAATCACTTATTACATTTGCTATTCCACCAAAACGGACAGCATCAGGAGAACCTTCTACTATTTTGTTTTTATGGCTGCCTTGTACTGGCGCGTGTACGCCCTCTGAAACCACTATAATAGCGCTACCTTTTCTTTCAAGAATAGCTCTTGTATCTTTTACTATTTGCTCGCTGTCGTAAGGTATTTCAGATATAAGAACCATATCTGCCGATGACGCAATAGCTGTATGAAGCGCAATGTGTCCTGCGTTTCTTCCCATTACTTCCACAAGCATTACACGACTGTGCGCCTCACCTGTTGTGCGTATACTTGTTATAGCGTCGCAACATCTTGTAACAGCTGTATCAAAACCAAATGTAACTTCTGTTGAACGCAAATCGTTGTCTATTGTCTTTGGAACACCAACTACCGGCATACCCATACGTGAATAGTCACGTCCTGATGTAAGCGTACCGTCACCACCAACAATAATAAGCGCATCTATACCTGCTTTTTGCACATTTTCAAGCGCCTGATGTGAAAAGTCATCATAAATCAAGCTGCCGTCCTCGTTGTGCATAAGACCGTTTTTGTCACGACGTGGATATTTGAACAGATTATCTTTATTTGAGCTGTGTAGTATTGTACCGCCTTTTTCGATTATATCATCTACATCTTCTACATCTAGGTCTATATAACATTTTTCACCCAAGAACATACCACGATAGCCATAAGGGATACCTTTTACTTTCACACCGTATTTTTTGGACATCATTACTACGGAACGAATAACCGCATTAAGACCGGGGCAATCTCCGCCACCTGTCATAATACCTATGGTTTTAATACCTGTTTTCAGTACTTCATCAATTTTTCTGGTTGTCTCTGTCATTTCACAAATTTCCTTTCAAATGTGTTTTCTCTTCAATAATTCATATCTATACCAATCTATTATATAATTTTTATAATAAAAATTCAATACTTTTTTATTAATAACCGTAACAAAAAAGATAAATATTTATCAATCTCTAAATTATATAAAAGTATTTACATATATTAAATATTTTAAACCAAAGTCAACAATAATCAAACAAATGGTATTATAATAAAATTTATAATATTAAGAAGATATATATATGTGTTGACGTCTTTATTGTGATGTGATACAATTTTAGCGTGAAAAGGTGCGTTTATGCACAGATTTTTTAACAATACAAATTAAGAAAGGATTATATGATGACACAACAAGAACTTCGCAATCTGGAAATACTTGCAGTAAAAACCAGAATCGGAATAATCAAAAGTACACATAGCGCAAAAGCCGGACACCCGGGCGGAAGTCTTTCGGCAACTGATATGCTTGCATATTTGTACGAAAAAGAAATGAAAGTAGATCCTAAAAATCCAAAATCAGAAAATCGTGACAGATTTGTTTTGAGTAAAGGTCACGCAGCGCCGGGACTTTATTCTGTATTGGCAAATAAAGGCTTTTTTCCTGTGGAAGACCTTTTGACTCTTAGACATATCGGCAGTCATCTGCAAGGACACCCAAATATGAACCTTACACCCGGTGTTGATATGTCAACAGGTAGCCTTGGACAAGGCGTATCTGCCGCTGCGGGTATGGCAAAAGCCGCCAAATATATGAATAAAGATATAAATGTTTATACTATTTTGGGTGACGGTGAAATAGAAGAAGGTCAAGTATGGGAAGCATTTATGTTCGCCGCTCACTATAAACTTGATAATCTATGTGTAATCATTGATCTAAACGGCTTGCAAATTGACGGAAAAACAAGCGACGTTATGAACTCAGCGCCTGTTGATGAAAAAATGAAAGCTTTCGGCTTTGAAATAATCACAATTAACGGAAACGACTTCAATGAAATTGAAAAATCACTCGAATTTTTCCATAATAACAAAAATACAAACAAACCGACAGCTATTTTGATGAACACTGTAAAAGGTAAGGGTGTTTCATTTATGGAAAATCAAGTTGGCTGGCACGGTAAAGCGCCAAATGATGAAGAATGTGAAAGAGCATTAAACGAACTAACCGCAAAACTTGCAGAATTGGAGGAAGCAAAATGAGTGAAATAATAAAAATTGCTACCCGTGACAGTTACGGTAATGCTATAAAAGAACTTGCAAAAGAAAATAAGGATATTGTTGTGCTTGATGCCGACCTTGCAGCCGCTACAAAAACTTGTGTATTTGCGAAAGAATATCCGGACAGACATTTTAACTGCGGTATTGCAGAAGGTAATATGATGGTTGTCGCAGCCGGTATGAGCACAATGGGACTTGTTCCTTTTGTATCTACATTCGCTATGTTTGCGGCAGGCAGAGCTTTCGAGCAAATAAGAAACAGTATAGGATATCCTCACCTAAATGTTAAAATCTGCGCCACTCACGGTGGTATATCGGTAGGCGAAGACGGAGCAAGTCACCAATGTTGCGAAGACTTTGCGTTAATGAGAAGTATTCCCGGTATGGTTGTTATGTCCCCTGCCGATGACGTCGAAGCAAAAGCCGCCATAAAAGCCGCTTACGCATATCAGGGTCCTGTATATATCCGTCTTGGACGTCTTGCTGTTCCTGTATTCAACAAAGAAGAAAACTTTGAATTTGAAATAGGAAAAGGTAAACTGCTTCGTGACGGAAACGATGTAGCTATTATCGCCAACGGATTAATGGTAAACGAGGCGCTGATTGCCGCCGAAACTCTTGCAAAAGACGGTATTAATGCGCGTGTAATAGATATATGTACAATCAAACCACTTGATGAAGAAATCGTTCTTGCGGCAGCAAAAGACTGTAAAAAAGTTGTAACTGTTGAAGAACATTCAATAATCGGCGGACTTGGTGAAGCAGTATCGGCTCTGCTTTCAGAAAAACTTCCCACACCTGTTAAAAGAATCGGTGTAAATGATGAGTTTGGTCACAGCGGTCCTGCGAATAAACTACTTGAACAATTTGGACTATCTGCCGAAAACATAGTAAATACAGTAAAAAACTTTAAATAATCAATATTATTTATAAACGAAAAACGAGCCTTTTATCTGATATTGCAGGATAATCGGCTCATTTTTTATGTTGTTTTATAGACCAAGTCTTGTAAAGTTGCTTTCGTTTTGATAACTTTCAAAATTAAACATTATCAGTATTTCGTCCATTTTCGCCCTCTTTAATATCTGAGCATTTGTTGGCGTATGCGAACGTAAATCCACAACATATACTTCATCGAAGCTATATGTCAAAAACGGTACAAAACAGTTTGAATAACTGTCTTTAAACACAAGTATTCTGCTTGTCTTTCCCTCTGTCTTGTTTTTGTTATTATCGGATTTTATGATAGTCAAACCATAATTTCCATACAAGAAAGCGGCATATTTGTCACGTTTATCAAACATAGACTCCATATACAAATTATCAATGGTTACTTCATTGTCAAATTGGTCTTTAACAGTCTTTTTACCATCTATTGTTACGCTCGTTACAGGCACATCATAATATGTTATATTATCTGTTACAACATTAAAATTTTTAGATTTACTGTAATATGTTCCCAAAAATTCGGGTACAGTGTGTTTATACTGTTCAAGCTCCGACAGTTCAGCATATTTAAGCCCCAGTGACTCCATATACGCTTTGTAGGCAAAATACGCGCCTTGTGTTGTCCAGTGGTGGTCGGTACGGTAATATATCTGTCCGTTGTCCCTGTTTTTTTCCATTACACTGTACAAATCAAGCTTTGATAAATTATCGCCTTTTATCTCGCTGTATATATTATCTATCTGCTCTTTTTGATTTATAAGTATATTTTCCATACCCATCGGCAATTTGTCTTTTAATATATCATAAGAATTTGGTATAAGACCGAAAGTAATATGTGTCTTTGAATTCTTGTCAATATAGTCATTAACAAAACCATTGTTCATTTTTATGGTTTTATCTTCTGTTTTTGTGCTTTTGTTAAACAAATAATCATCTTTACCATAGGCAACACCGTTATTTTCTATTTTTCCCAAAGCAAGTTCGGACATAGATTTCAGCGCTATCCAGTTATCGCGCAATACAAACTGGTCATTTACATATTTTTCATATTCCAGCGTATATTCGTTTTTAAACAGTTTGCTCCATGAAAATGTAGGAAATTGCGCCAATTTTTTATTTTCATTTTCACTGTATACCTTATCAGGCTTTATAATATCACACAAAAACAGTATCATTATAAATACTGCAAATATTATAACCATTGGATATTTTAAAATATCTTTTATCGAAGAACTGTTGTTTTTATCCATAATATTTTCCCTTTCTTTTGTTTTCAACCGACTTACTAAAATCTAAAATATAGGAACGGATTGTATGTTGCATCAACCAAATATGCAACAGAAAGAACAAGAACTGCTGTAAGCATTGCATATTTAACAACAGAAAGCTTGCCTGTAAGTTTCTTTATAAAGTTTTCAATAAGCGGTGTACAGAAAACTATACATATAAGCATTACAAAACCGTAATTTCTCAAATAATATACCCAGTCCATACTTGTGTTTGGGACAAACATTGTTGTGAAGAAAGTTCCAAGCTTCGTAAAGTCTGTTATTGCAAACAAAGTCCAGCTTATAAGAAGTAGCGGAATAATATAAATACGGCTTATAATCTTGTGTTTTTCCAGAAAACCAAGATAAAAATTCTTTTCCAAAATCAGAAGCACAAAGAAAAACAGTCCCCAAAGTACAAAGTTCCAACTTGCGCCATGCCAAAAACCTGTTGCTGCCCATACTACAAAAATATTAAATATTTGACGGTATTTTCCGCAACGATTACCGCCAAGCGGAATATATAAGTATTCTCTGAACCACGAACCCAGTGTCATATGCCAACGTCTCCAAAATTCAGTGGCGCTTTTTGAGATATATGGGTGGTTAAAGTTCTGTGGAAAATTAAAGCCCAACATTTTACCTAATCCTATTGCCATAAGCGAATATCCTGAAAAGTCAAAGTAAATTTGAAGCGCAAAGGCAATTATACCAAGCCACGCAAGAACAGTGGAAATATTCGCATAGTTCATAGCCTCCACTTCTGTCCAAAGCGCGCCTATGCTGTTTGCCAAAAGAACCTTTCTGCCAAGTCCCCAGATAAATGTTTCTATACCCTCCTGTATTTGTGGCAGGTTCATTGTGCGTTCTTTTAATTCAGTGTTTATATCTGTATATTTTACAATAGGGCCTGCAATCAGTTGTGGGAATAACACAACGAATGCCGAAAAGTCAACGATATTTTTTTCTGCCTTTACCTTTCCCCAATATACGTCAATACTGTAACTCATTGTTTGGAATGTGTAAAAACTTATGCCAAGCGGAAGTGTTATGTTTAGTAAATCTATATTTGTTGAAAAAACGGAATTTATATTTGTAATAAAAAAGTTTGTGTATTTAAAAAATAACAACATTCCCATATTACCGAATATAGATAACAACAAAAACGCTCTCTTTATTGCCTTTCTGTCCGAAAACTTTTCCATACCGTTAGACGCAACATAGTCCAGCACTACCGAAAAAATCATTATCGGAAAATAGCGTATTTCTCCCCAAGAATAAAAAATCAAGCTCTCTACAAACAACACAAAATTCTTAAATTTTCGTGGTGTTACGTAATAAATTAAGAGCGCGACAGGTAAAAACCTAAATAAAAACATTACACTGCTAAAAACCATTTGAAAATACTCCTCATTTTTTTAATTGTCTTTTATTTTTAAAATCCATAAAAAATAAACACAAACATTATACTATCAAATTTTATAAAAATCCACACCCACTTTTTATTTCAAACGCTCAGTAAAATCATCAGTTATAGATTTTATTTCCTTTTCCGTATCCATACCGCTTCGTGCTGTCATCACCAAAAATACATAATCATCATATTTAAATATCTTTGATTTCTCGGTAAGTTCCTGATACTTTGTATCTTTATATATTTCTATACAATACTTTGTATACTCAGTTAATTTATCAACAGCCGTTTCGGTATATTTTTTATTACAATGCAAATAAAGTATCTTGTCAATACAATTATCATCTAAACTGATAAACCCATAATATCCTATCAATTTATCCGTGTCTATATCAAATATATCTTTTAGCATTTCATTGTTTATATCCGTCGGTGACGGTATCAAAAAATCATTCTTTACTGTATCTATAACTTGCTTTAAATCTTCATTTATAACGAAAACTTTTTCTTTGCTGCTTTGACAAGATGTAAATGTGACAGTCATTATAATTATATTAAAACAAAGCAGTAAACTTAATAATTTTCTCATAATATACCTACCTATCAGTGTAATTATTCTTCTATTTTATTGCACAAAAAATATTCTTTTATTTATTATATTTTATTTTTTTTCATATTATACTCAAACCGTCAAAAAACCCTATTACTAGAAAAATATGCACAAAATGTGTAATTTCAAAGAAACTTTTTCTCTTGCAAAAAGTTTCCTCTTTTGGCATTTATGCCAAAATTCACCTTCAAAAATGCGCTTGCACGGCAAAAGCGTTCCGTTTTCTGCGGAAAACGTCTTAGGCTCTGCCCTTAAACCGCAATTTTTTGAAAAAAATTGAGTAAAACTTTTATAGACTTCGTCATTATGACGAATAGCTATACATTTTTTGACACGCTGTTATACTTTTATATTGTCTTTGTCAAAACAAAGTATTATAATTACAATATAATTTGAATTTTGACTGAGAGGTATAAAAAAATGCCCGATGCAGAAAAAAAATACTATGCCTATATGGTTATTTGCTCTGACAATACCATTTACAGCGGATTTACCACCAACCTTGAAAAAAGAATAAATACGCACAATAGCGGAAAAGGCGCAAAATATACACGAACCCGTACTCCCGTACATCTTGTTTATTGGGAGGAATTTTATGACAAGAGTAATGCTCTCAAAAAAGAGTATTCACTAAAAAAACTTACGCGTACAAAAAAACTGGAACTGATAAGCAATTTCAAAAAAAAGGTTTAAATTCTATATTTACAAAATTTCCCTTTGTAATGCCTATTATTTCAATATTAACACCATAAAAAAGAATTTTTTTCAAAAAAGTACAAAAAAAGTGTTGACAAATAAAACTCTCTTTGTTATAATAACTTACGTTGCACGTGATACTCTCTGTGCGGGTGTAGTTCAATGGTAGAATTCCAGCCTTCCAAGCTGGTTACGTGGGTTCGATTCCCATCACCCGCTCCATATAACTACTACTATTATGGCGTAGTGAATGTGCAATAAACATTATAGTTATTTAAGTAATATGCGCCAGTAGCTCAGGTGGATAGAGCAACTGCCTTCTAAGCAGTAGGTCAGGGGTTCGAATCCCTTCTGGCGTGCCACTTCTTAAATATATGGTGGGTATAGCGCAGTTGGCTAGCGCGCCAGATTGTGGCTCTGGAGGCCGTGGGTTCAATTCCCACTATCCACCCCATTAAAAAAATATAATCTACTTTGTAGTTTATATATATATTGGACTGTCGTCAAGTGGTAAGACACAGCACTTTGACTGCTGCATTCCGCTGGTTCGAATCCAGCCAGTCCAACCAGTGGCAAACCGCCACACGTGAGACGTGAGCATAGTTTATGTTCACGTCTTTTTTTATGTTTCCACGTCATAAAAAGAGTAAAATTATATCAACTACCTATCAAAATATATTTTAATTTTTACATAACAATCCAACATAAATAAAAAAACTCTCCTTTCAGTATCATCTGAGCGAAAGCGAATGATACTGAAAAAGATTAAATTACCTATTAAACAATAGTAGATGAACAAAACTTA
>JAHHTQ010000006.1 GCA_020024555.1 Angelakisella sp. | reverse complement strand
GGCGAACCGCCGCACGTGGAACGTGAGCATAATTTATGTTCATATCTTATTTTTTCTTCTCACGTCAGACTATTATTATTTGCAATGATAAGCATTTCGGCGAACCGCCGCACGTGTAACGTAAGCAAAATTCTTGTTCATATCTTAATTTTTCTTCTCACGTCAGACTATTATTATTTACCATAATAAGCATTTTGGCGAACCGCCGCACGTGGAACGTGAGCAAAGTTTATGATATAGATAGTTTTAAGATATTTGCAATTTTTAGTTATATGTGATATACTGTCTATGTTTTTAATGACTTATCCTTCTATGATTTTTATTATGGTTGCCAGACCAATTTTAAATTATCATAGAAGGATTTTTTTATTATTTTGTATAAGTAAAATCTACTTCACTTGAAAAGATTTTTAAAATATTTACACCAATATAGATAAGCTTTGTGTAATAAATAAGCAATAATATTGATTGCCATACAAAAGCTTAAAATCAATGTTATTTTACAAAAGGCTTCCAGGTACAAGTTTTCAGGAATATCGATAAAAGTAAAACAGCCATACTTCCTATTGCGTTAAGAAGTATGGCTTTCGATAGTCAAATTTTAAAATTAAGTATTAGCCTTTGATAGCTTTAAGAGCCTCTACATCAGCGCCTGCTTGTTCTAGGCAGTCTGCAACGCCATTGATTACAGCGTTTGATGTAAGTGTAGCGCCTGATACTGTATCAATACCAAGACCTTGAATTTCTTTAATCTTTTTTGTGAAGTCTTCGATAACAGGGCCGCCTATTTCAGGTGTCTCTGTATGTTCAATTTTGATGTCTGTAATTTCTGTTTCTGAAACAGTAACAGTTACTGTCATTTCAGCCATACCTGTCGCTTTTGCTGTGTATGTACCTGCTTTGTATGCGCCTGTTTCTTCTTTGCCGCCACATGCAACCATTGATACAGCAAGCGCGCAAACGATAGCTACTGCTGAAACTTTTTTGAATACATTTTTCATATTCTTTTCTCCAATCATTTTTATAAGTTATTGTATTCTATAATACATTTTAAAATAATTACGTTAAAATTATAATAAATATATTATATGAAATCAATGGACATTTAGTAATAAATATCGACAAAATTATACATATATTTGTTTATTACAACTAATTCAGATTAAAATTTACAATTATATTTGTATTTTAATGTTTTGTTATATCGAAATAGGTAAATTTTTTAAAGAAATCGATAAGACAAAATTTTGTCAAAATGATATCATAGTTGTACTTTATTAAAGGAGGGTTATATATGAAGAAAATATTTAGTATAGTATTGGCTTGTTCGCTAATACTGACATCATTCGTAGGCTGCGCAAACGAAAAACCTACAATGACAGAGTCAAACACATCTTCATCACAAACAACAAATGAGACAACACAAGAGAAAGAAACAAAATATGATAAAAATGTTGATTTCTTGGTTATCGGCGCAGGCGCTGCCGGATTGGCAGCCGCTATTGAGGCAAGCGATAATGGCGTAAAAGATGTACTTATTCTTGAAAAACTGGCAACAATCGGTGGTACAACATTTATATCACAAGGTATGATAGCAGGTTATCAATCAAAAGTACAAAAAGCAGAACCGTCAGTTGAAACAAACTTTGAAGAGATGTATAACAATCTTATGAAAAACGCAACTTATCGTCTTGATAAAAACTTGGCGAAAGTTACAGTAGAACGCAGTGGTCAAACTATTGACTGGTTGGTTGACCGTTTGGCAGTTCCGTTCAAAACAGACGTAAGAGTTGGATATGGTCCGCTTGAAATGATGCACGTTGTTGAGGGTGGCGGACAAGGTATGTTAAACCCTTTCCAAACTGCCCTTGATAAAGCAGGAATAGAAGTAATGACAGAAACAAGCGCAACAGAAATTTTGACAGACGAAACAGGCAAAGCAGTCGCTGTAAAATGCAAAACAAAAGACGGTGAAATGACAATAGGCGCAAAAGCTATAATGATTGCCACAGGCGGTTACGCAAATAACCCTGAATTGACAGTTCGTTTGGACCCTGAATTTGATGGTACTTACGGAATAGGTTTTGGTTCTTGCACAGGTGACGGTTTGGTTATGGCAAACAACATTGGCGCGGCTATTACACATACAAGTCACTTGATGGCAGTACTTAAAGACTATGAAATAATGTCTGAGCATAACGGTACATCAGCAAGCGCGGCTATTTCAAACTTTATCAACAAACTTCCAAACCTTATTCTTGTTGGCGCAGAGGGTAAACGTTTTGTAAATGAACGCGCGCAAGGATATATGTCACAAGACCTTAACAGTCCTATCTTTGACCAGATGCACAAAGATGGTTTGGGATATGTATGGGCAATTTCAGACGAAGCTGCAATTAATGAATACAAAGTAAAAAGATCTTCGGATATGGAATTTATAAAAGCAAACACAGTGGAAGAATTGGCTCAACTGACAGGTGTTGACGTTGAAGGACTAAAAGCTACTATTGATAATTATAATAAATCAGTAGACGCAAAATTTGATTCTGAATTTAAACGTACAGCAGAAGAAGGTTTGACAGCGCTAAAAGCTCCTTATGTTGCAGTATCTGTTGTTCCTTGTGAAATTATTACATACGGCGGTGTTGCCCGTAATGATTGGGCAGAAGTAATCCGTGCAGACGGTTCTTCAATAGAAGGACTGTATGTTGCAGGTGAAGCAGCAGCAAACTCCGCATATATGGGCTTTACAATTTCAAACGCATTTACATGGGGACGTATTGCAGGTCAAAGCGCCGCTGACTATATTCTGGGTAATGAGAAAAAACCATCACCGGTTGGCAAAAGAGAAGAAGCTCCACAAAAAACAACACGTTTTGATATGTCAACAAAACTAAAAGACGGTGAATATACAGCGACAGTAAAAGGTCAAGAGGGTGACCTTACTGTAAAAACAACAATCGCAGAAGGCAAAATATCAGAAGTAATCCTTGTAGAGCAACACGAAACAGAGGCAATCGCAAAAAATGCTTTGGAAAGTATACCAAAGAACATTGTTTCATCAAACTCTGTTGACATAGATACAGTTACGGGCGCAACACTTACAAGTAATCGCATTATGGACGCAGTTGCTGATTGTTTGACACAAGCCGCAGCATAATAGAAAAATCATCAATAAAAAAATCACTCTTACAGATAACGGATAAGTTATCGAATAAGGGTGATTTTTTTGTTACAGCATATTTTGTTTTCGGAATTCACGTGGGCTGCAATTTACATTTTCTTTAAATACTCTTGAAAAATGGGAAAGAGTGGGATATCCAACTTCTTCCGAAATTTCTTCTATTGTGAATAAATCGGTAAGTAGCAGAGATTTTGCACGCCACATACGCATTCTTGTTACATATTTGCTTGGTGACTCATTCAGCACGCTCATAAATGATTTATATAAATAATTATTTGAAACATTGAAGTGTTTGCTTAGCGTTTTAACTGAGCAATCTCCTTTTAAGTTATTGCTGATATAGGAAATACATTTATCAACAAACATTTCTGAGATGTTTTGTGTGTAATATGTGGTGTGTATATCATACGTATTGTTTTTTTGATTGCGTAGAACTTCTATGCACATTTGTTTTATCAAAGCGTTTATATTACTTACATAGCCTTGTTTTCTGTCTTTTACTTCTTCATTAATCAGTTTGAATAAGGTTAAAATCCTTTCGGGATTTTCAATAGTGGTAACAGGATACTTAAAGTATTTCAAAAAAGGTTTAAGCTGCAAAACAGGGTCTACATCAAAGTGTATAAAATAATATTCTGTCTTTATATTTTCATCATTTACGGAAGTATATAGTTGCATAGGTTCAAGTACCATAAGGTCATTTGTTTTGCAGTAATACTCTGTACCCATAATATTTGTTTTACCTTCACCACGTTTATAAAATATAAATTCGACGTCATTAATGGTGTAGTTTGCAAGATTTGCTTTATTGTTTCGCCATACGCCCACACTGTTTACATGAAATGACAGTTGTTCTAAAAAATCACTCAGATTATCTCTTTCAAGTTTTTCACTTTTATCATTAGAGTTAAAATACTTCGCCATATATCTCCTTATATATAATTGTATATTTACTGATATAGTTTTTTAATAACAAAATAATTATATTATACTTTTATTTATAAGTAAATAAATTTATATTATATAAATGAAAAAATACAGTTGATTTTATAAAAAAATTATTCGTATATTTTAATTATTATGAAGTAAAGGTTCAATTTGATTTTTCCATACCCAGTCACTGTTAAATCTTGTTCGTGTAATGGTTTTTGCTTTAATAGGATTGCTTTCCCTCATAAGTTGTACAATTTTTGAGGCATTTTCGAGTACATAGGCGGTTTCGTTTGGGGTATATGTTTGTTTTGTATCAAAACCATAGTTTCTTGCGTCCCATTCCATAAAATATGCGCCGAGCATTTTGCCTACTTCCTCCAAAGCGGGCACAGCTTTATTTACTACAATAAAGTTTCCCCTACTTGCAGCCTCCGCAACCGTTAAGCCGAAGGTTTCGGAAAATGACGGACATATATATAGGTTTGAAAGTGTGAATAAATCAAGTACGGCATATCGTGGAAAACCGTCTTGGTAACCATATTCGCTTGTGAAAATGATATCACTTTTATTTAGACCGTAGGTTGTGCCTACTAGGTTAATAGCTTCTTTATAGTCTTTGCTTGGAGTATCCATACAGGGAAAATCACAAAATATTACTTTGACGCTTTTTTCGGAAGCAATTTTTATTGCGCCTGCGAGAGACACTACTTTTTCAAATTTTTTGCCTGTTGACAGTCTTGCCGGATAAACAATCAATATTTCGGGTGTTAATAAATCTGTTTTTTTGTGTAGGTCCTGCACTTCATCACATAGCGACTCAATAATCGGAACAGTATTATAAACCGTGTGGCAGCTACCTTCTGCTACGTTATATTGTTTTGCAAGCGCAGTAAGTCCCGAATGCGACGGATAGGCGAAAACTGTATTTTCCATACCTACATATCGTCCTTCTAAATCTTTTTTGGGATTTATAGGTCGATTTGCCGGAAAAGAATGGGTAAAAGCAATAAATTTCAATTTAGGTAAATTTTTCTGAGCTTTCCTTATTGCAATATTATATACATAGTTCCACCCTTGATATAGAATATCGTGTAACATACATACATCAACATCTTTCAATACATTTTCAAATTGACTTGCAAAAAAATCAGCCTCTTTATAAAAACTATTGTGTAGCTTATCCTTTGGATTTGAATAATCGTATAATTTTATGCTTTCTCCGTCAATCTCTGTATCTATTTTACACCATTCTATCCGTTCATCTTTATATATACCCCATTTTTCGTTGTCATTTAATGTGTCGGTCACAATAAGTTTTACTTGGTGATTATTATTTAATATCATTTTAATGTGTTCTGCAACTACATTAACCAGTGAGTAAGTTGTGGAAAGTCCGTTGAACATTGTAAGTAAAGCAATTTTCATAATTATCCCCCTAATTGTGTTATATATTAAAATCTATTTATCTTATGCTAATATTATGCAATTTGTAACAGGATAATTTTGTAAACATATTATATTGTGAGGATATAAGAACCCAATTTTATATTAAGGAGTTGGTTATATATGGGAATGACGGTTATTCAGCCAGGTACTTCTACCCGTTCGCAAGCCATAACAGATATTATAACTTCTGTTGCATTGGAGCAAACGGCAATTTCGAGCATTTTGAATGCAGAGGGAGAAAAAATACAAAAAGCGATAGCTAATGCTATAACTATACAGGAAATGCTTGACGTAAATCAATCAGTGGGAGATATGTTGAACAGTATTACACAACTTGAAACAATACTACAATCAAAATTAGAATTGTTTAGTGATTGTCTGTGTCAAACCTGTTCAACTTCAACAACAAGCACAACTACAACGAGTACAACTACAACAAGCACAACCACCACGAGCACAACCACGACAAGTACAACCACAACAAGCACAACTACAACGAGCACAACTACAACGAGTACAACCACAACAAGCACAACCACCACGAGCACAACCACGACAAGCACAACCACAACAAGCACAACTACAACAAGCACAACTACAACAAGCACAACTACAACGAGCACAACTACAACGAGTACAACCACAACGAGCACAACTACAACGAGCACAACCACAACAAGCACAACTACAACAACAACGACTACATCAACAACAAGCACAACAAGCACAACTACCACAACAACAGCAAGACAATGTGTGCCGATAAATGATATACAAATTCAAAAGAACTTTAATATGCCTATAATAAATATAATAAAAGAGAGTGATACAAGCTTTGAAATTCAAAACATTATGAATTCACGAGCTACGCTTACTTTTACAGTTGTGCCTACACCGTCAGATGAACCGGTAGTGTTTATTTCTGTACCAAACGGAGTAACAACTTCCGGAAACACATTTACAATAGACTTTGGAGTTAGCTTTGCGGGAACAATAGTATTCAAAGTAGGCAGTGGACCTTGTAAAGTAAATGTTACGGTTAAATACAATACAGCTATGTAATTTATGATAACAAAAAAGTAGGTCTATGGATATTAACCATACGCCTACTTTTTGATTATAAAAAAATATTTATTAAATTTTCTTAAAGACAGAAGCGGGTTGTTTACAAATAGGACAAACGAAATCTTCCGGCAGAGTATCTGAATTATGCACATATCCGCACACTGAACATCTAAATCCCATAGCGTTTTCTTCATTTTTTTCTTCATTGAAACTAGATGCTTTCGGAGGAGTGCCTCCTTTTTTTACTTTGTGGTAATAGGCGTATGTCATAGGTTCATCATCAGAAAGTATCTGAGCATTTGTAACATCGCCTACGAATAAATAGTGTGTGCCTACGTCAATTTTGGAAAATACCTTACAGGTAAATCTTGCCGCTGTTTTTTCGGTAATGTATTTAATTCCGTTTTCATCGGTTTCATATTTAAAACCTTCAAATTTATTTACATCTTTACTTGTCTGAAAACCAAATTTGCCTATTAAATCCATATCAGCGTTTTGTGTAAATGCAACTACTGTAAATAATCCGCTTTTTTCTATCAAACTTGTGGTATGGTTTTCTTTATTAATTGCAATCATAAGTCTTTTTGGCTCAGCTGTAACTTGTGTGGCTGTATTTATTACACACCCTGCATCTTGTTCGCCATATTTTGTTGAAACAATATAAAGTCCATAGTTCATTTTAAAAAATGCTTTATTATCCATAATAATACCCCTTTTCAGTAATAGTTATCATTATTAATATATCATAGAACTATAATAGTTACAATAGTTTTTTTAAAAAAATTTACTTATAAATATTAAAAGCAATAATAAAAACCGTAAAAATATTATTTTTTAACAACAATCCCAGTTATATAAAACTTTGCTGAAATCACCGTTTTTCAAATCTTCTTGCGAGATAAAGAAGTTACACACACCGCAGTCGCCCCATAGTACATAATCTTTGCCTTTATCAGCCATTTCTGAGTCTATTTGCAACAGTACCGTGTCATATTTTCGATATTCTTCATTATATCGTGGGTCATCTTGCGTAAAAAACGGATAGCCCAACATATTGTGTCCTATTGTATCAATTTCTTCAAACAAATAATCGTTTTCTTCTTTTGTCAAAAAATCATAATATGTCTTACATTTATAATCTCCATATAAATCTTGCGCAATGGATTTAACTATATCTTCAAATTCATAACTGCTTGCGGACATATATGATATTGTATCTTGTATATCAACTGCGACTTCTTGGCATATTGGTGTATATTCGTATTCGTCAGTATCACTTGACGCATCACTTACGCCCAGCGCCCGTATTTGTTCGGCTGTTACGGTTGTATCTATATCTTTGTGATACACTACACGAAAAGTATCCTGCGCATCTGGCATATCAAAATTCATACCATATACATCATCTGGCGCAATAAAAAATTGTAACATACCGCTCTGTGGCAGAGGCTCTTTTACATCAGATTTATCAAAATTAATTTGCGCAAGCAAAATCATTTTTTTGCCATCGGGACTTGTGGGATAGGGTTTACTCATATCCCAGTAAGGCAATCCGCCAAATTTACTGTCAAAAACAGTGGGCGTAAGTTGTGGGTTTATTATTAATTTATAGGCATCTTTTTTTGTTCGTTTTTTTATTTCCGCAACAATTTTTTCAATTCTTTCCGTTGGTGGCAGTTGTGCTTCTTTTTTCATTTTTAGCCTTCTTTCTTAATAATTTTATATGTATAATTTACTTAATTATATATTAAAATATTTTTTTATTCAATGTTATGATAAAGGCAATAATTTACAAAACTTTAAGATTGATTTTGTTAATTTTTTTAATAGGAGCAGAAATGTCAAAAAAACCTATAACCGTAAAAAATGCGCTTGTACGGAAAAAGCCTTCCGTTTTCTCGGAAAACGACTTAGGCGCTGCCTAGTAAACGCAATTTTTTAAAAAAATTGATTAAAATATTATATAATAATATCTTAATTTAGTGGAATAATATATCTATGTAAACTTTATTAAAATAATAATAAAATAAATTATTAATTGAAGATTTTTTTCTTTACATTGTAAAATATTTATGTTATATTGTGGAAGTTACGCTTTACAGATAATTTATATTAAATATTCATTTAAAACAGTATTTGACATAAAATCTGTAAATTTATATTATTTTGTCATATTAACATTTAAAAAATGTTAAGTATATATTTATATTTTTTGGAGGAAAAATAATTGAAGAAAATTAAATTGTTAAGTTTAATGCTTGCGCTTGTTCTTGCAGTTGGCTGTAGCTCAACACAAGATACCTCAACAGGAAGCACAAGTGAGGGCGCAAGCCAAAGCGCAACTCTAAAATCAGGCACATTTACAGCAAAAGCCGGCGGTTACGGTGGCGAGATGACTGTTGAAGTTGATGTTCAAGATGAAAAAATCACAGACATCAGAATGACAGAACATCACGAAAGTTCACCTGTTATCAAAAGAGCTTTTCCGGTTATAAAAGATAGAATTATTGAAGCGCAATCACCAATAGTTGACAGTGTTTCAGGCGCAACATTTTCATCTTACGCAGTAAAAAAAGCTGTTGCGGACGCAATGAAAGAAACAGGCAAAGATTTTGGTGAAATAACAATGGCTACACAAGGACCCGCTGTTGAAAAGAAAGAACTGGAAGCAGTGGAAACACAACTTGTAATCGTTGGTGGTGGTCCGGCAGGTTTGTCAGCGGCAATCGAAGCTAAAACAAACGGTGTTGAAAATGTTATACTTATCGAAAAATTGGATATTTTGAGCGGTAACGGTAAGTTCGATATGAACTTCTTTGATATTGTTAATACTCAGGCGCAAAAAGCGAACGGTATAGAAGATTCAGCAGAAAAATTCTATGAGGATAAAAAGAAATCTGCATGGGATTCAGACGAACGTATAAAAGTTTGGTCAAAAGGCGCAGCAGAGGCTGACAACTGGCTAAGAAGTATGGATATTCAGCTTAACTACAATTACAGTGGCAGAAGCCATATGGCTGAGGCAGACGCTTATGCAGGTGAAGCAATCCAAGATAAATTGGAAGCGAAAGTAAAAGAGCTGGGTGTTGACGTAAGAACAGGCACAAAAGGTATAGATTTAATAATTGAGAATGGTAAAGCAACAGGCGTAAAAGTTGAGTGTAAAGAAGGCACATACGACATTAAAGCAAATGCCGTTATAGTTGCAACAGGCGGTTTCTCACACAATAAAGAATTGCTTGCAAAATATGCTCCGGGCGCTGAAAAAGTAGCAACATCAAACCAAATGGGCGCAACAGGTGACTTCGTTTCTATATTTGAAAAACACAATATTGCTTTGAAAAATATGGATAAGCTAAGTATCTTTAAGACAATAATCAGTGGCAGACGTGACCTAACAGGCGCAGGTGACGGTTTCATATTTGTAAACAAAAACGGTGAAAGATTTACCGATGAAACAGTAGGCGGTATGGATACAGCCAACGCTATTCTTGCGCAAGACGGCGGCGCATACTATATCTATGACCAAAAGCTATATGACTCTGCATATAGACTTAAAAAACACAATGACTTAGGTTACCACAAAAAAGCCAATACTTTGGAAGAACTTGCAAAAGAATTGGGTATCAATCCTGAAAACCTTGTAAAAACAGTTGAAACATACAACAAGGCTATTGATGGTGAAATGGCAGATCCTTTCAGAAAGAAAGAATTTAAGGAAGATATGAAATTTAATACAGAAGGACCATTCTACGGTGTTAAGGTTGAGTCTGCTATCCATATGACAAAAGGTGGCGTAGCCGCTAACGAAAACGCGCAAGTTCTTGACAATAACGGTAAAGTTGTTGAAGGTTTGTACGCAGCAGGTGAAGTAACAGATACAAGCGGCGCTTACAGTGCTTCTGTTGTATTTGGTAGAGTTTCAGGTGAACAAGCCGCTAAATATATCTTGAAATAATATAAATTATATATATACGAATAAAACGTGTTTCTCTTTATTGGAGAGACACGTTTATATTTTTTATACAATAAATATAGAGACTTAATATCTGCATAATGAGATATTAAGCCTTTGTATTTTCTATTATTATATGTATTTAACGATAATTATACATTTAGTATTGTTTTACGCTTTATTGTATTGTGATATACGGATTATTTTTTAAATATGTTAAATTT
Organism: Angelakisella sp.; assembly: GCA_020024555.1. Lineage (GTDB taxonomy): Bacteria > Bacillota > Clostridia > Oscillospirales > Ruminococcaceae > Angelakisella. Next base: position 73,191 of record JAHHTQ010000006.1, on the reverse strand, counting down.
TAATTTTAATTTAAACAATAATTTGTTAGGTATTAATCCTATAACCAATGGTTTTAATATGTATAAATATCCTTTTGGCAAAAGTTTCAGTTTTTTAAAACCATAATATCGTATTTTAGCTTCATCTATTCTGTATTTATATTTACGTTTTGCCATATTATTCATATTTTCCTGATAATAATATAAATTTTCCTGTATATTTACTCCAAATAAATTTTGCTCATACATACGCATAAATAAATCGTAGTCCTCTGCCCTATATGTTTCTTTTGCAATTCTATAATTATTTAATTTGTTTATATCTGCTTTTCTGAAAACAACTGCGCCATGTACAAAAGGTGATGAAAACAAAAAGTCATTTTTATCCGGAAATTCTTTTAGTTCCCGCGCGCCCCAAACTTCTGTGTCGAAAAGATATACATTAGAACCCACAAACGATATGTTTTTATGTTCTTTTAAAAAATCAATTTGCAACTGTAATCTATTTAAAGCTGAAATATCATCTGCATCTTGTCTCGCTATAAATTCTCCATTTGCAATTTCTATACATTTATTTAAAGAATATGCCAATCCCATATTATTATCATTCTTTATTAACTTTATTCTACTGTCTTTATCGGCATATTCCTTTATAATTTTATACGTATCATCAGTAGAACCGTCATCACAAATTATAAATTCTATATTAGAATAGGTTTGATTAAGTATTGACGCCATCATTTTATCGATAGTAGTTAATTTTTGTATATTATATACTCCCATAACTACTGATACTAAGTCTTTTGCCATTTTATTTAACCCTCAATCTTATATATTCGCATAGATATTCATTATATCTGTAAAAAGGCTGTAAAGATTTTGGAATATATGCCAAAGAAGCATAATACCATACATAAGTTTTTACATTCTTTATATTAATTATTTTCTTAAATAATTTATTAAAAATTCTGACGAAAATCAATCTTTGATTTAGTTCTTTATATGAAACTTTTTCAGTTAACGAATAAAAATATGATTCTGTCGAATCATCACAAAAATTAAAATTTGAAAATAGGTTTACTTCATCAATAGTTGGTTTGGTCATCGCTCTACTCAATATTTTGAAACATTTATTGCGTTCAGTATCAATATCAAAATCACAAATATTTTTAATATCATTATTTTCGTTTATATATTCTACTATACTGTCAATTTGATATTTAACCAAACCAACCTCATAATCACTTCGGCTTTCAGACATAACAGCTTCTATTATGTCACCGTTATATCCATAGCTTTTTGTCATTCCGTGTGGGGCGGACAACATATATTCAAATAAATTATTATTGAACTTCACTTTATTCTTCGTATACTTATTTTCACTGAAATAAAATGAATTATACTCACCGTTGATTTTTTCGTCAGGGTGACTGTAAATACCAAAATAAAATCCCACTATTTTACCTTGATAATCATTATTTTTAAGTAGTAGGCTTAAACTTTTCTGCATAGAACCTATCCAACCGCTGTCTACAATATAAAAGTCATCTTCAAATACTTTTTCTTGTTTTAAATATTGGCTTGCAATTTCATAATTTTTTTTGCTTTTGGCAAATAAAATATCGCAGAATAATTTATTGTTTATAAGACTATCTTTAAATTCTATAAGTTCTTTGTATGTTAACGGTTTATTTATATCATCAAAATTCATTTCATTAATTATGTTATCTATATCATCTTGCTCAAAATTACATCTGTCAAATATCACTTTTGGAGTAAGTTTCAGTGAATTTGAAAAAATACATTCTTCAAGGGTTTCTTTGTCCATTAAGTGATATGTAGCTGTTCTTAAAGAATATCTTGATACATATAAGTATCTACATTCTATATCCAAATTATATTTTTTAAGTAATATTTCAGCGATATTCTTTAATACATAACCATCTCTGGCAAGAAAATATAGTTTTTTTACACCTTTTAGATTAGCTGTTTTTAATATATAACATACATATCTAAACAGTACAGGCGCAATAACTGTTTGAGAGTATTCATACAGAGTTTTTTCACTATCTTTCATAACTTTACCTCTATCTTTAAATATACATTTTTAACTATATATTACTTTTTTGTTGTATGACACTATAAGCATATCATTTTTAAGTTAAAAAATCAAATTTATTATTCTAAAATTGCAATAACAAACTGGACACTTTTTTAAAATAAAGTAATTACACAACAGTGCTGTGAATTTTATCGGGTTTGTATTCAAATAACTTAGATGTAATACAAGAGCTTCTATTCATCATCTTTTTGTTACATATCTATTGTAAACTTACACATTACTATATTACATAAATTTAAAAAATGTATTGACAAAACTTAATTTATGTTGTAAATTAAATACATAAACAATTTACTCTACTCTATTAGAGTAATATTAAGAACACAAAGGAGTGATAAAATGGATAATGATAATAAAACACTTGAAAACAGAGAAAAATCATTGGAAAAAGTAATTACAGGGGAAAATAACAATTGGGTTGAATTATTTATACTTATGAATGAAGTTGAAAAAGAGCGTCTTTACAGAAATGAATACAGTAGTTTCAGTAGCTGGGTATACCACTTGGCATCACTGTATCAACTTCACCCGTCAGGTATATGGGCAAAATATCAAGCAGGCAAAATATATTCCCAATATCTTGAAAGAGCGCAGGAAAAGAATAAGCCGGTAAAATCTTTGCTTGAATCTAATATTTCCCCTAACAATCTGGTTCTAATTGAAAAAATATATCCCAATGATACTTTACTAAAAGATACGCTAATTGAACAAGTTCAAAACAAAATGATAAAGCAATCGGAACTGAAACAAATGTGGAAAGACAAAAAAGATGACTTAAAATCCGATAATTCTAAACTTATTCTTCCCAGAAATTCCAATGAAAAGCAAAAAGCGCGAAGTACCGGGTATTTTGTAAATAAAAATTCAGATAATTTTAATCAGTACCTGTTCACATCTATCTCATCTCGATTTGCAAAAATACAAAATGATTACCAATCTAACAAACAAGTTCATAAACATAAAATATTCAGAGATTTTAAAATAAAAGGTATTGATTTAAATTTTGATTTTTTAACGGTTGAAAATACAAGATGCGCGCCGGATTATCTGAAAATTGTAGGTTATATTAATTATTCAAAACCAAAATACCAGGATATTGTCTTTTATAAAGAGTTTTGTGATGAACTTTATCTATTTATAACTGATAAAAACGCCGAAAAACATTTTGATGATATTTTTGGTGTGATAAGTCTTAATAAAGATAACGAGGTTGTTTATGAAAAAAATGCAACGTTTAAAAAAGCAATATATAGAGAAGAAGTACTTACAGCCATACTTGACAAATTAATTTAAAAGGAGAAATTATCGTGAAAAAAGAAGATACATTGCTATATAAAATTTTGGCGAATAGATGTAGTCCCAACGAATATCTTGATACGCTTAATGAATTAGATGACCTTAAAAAAGATATTGAAATAAATGAAGATATTTTAAACGATATGAATAAAGAACTTGATATATTGCGCAAAAAGCTTGAAGATAAAGAGAGACATTTTGAAAGAATGAAAAAAAATTTGAATAAGCATAAAAATTATACAAAGCAAGAAAAAAATATTCTATTATATGATATCTTATATAAAGACAAAGATACCTGCCAATATTTAAAATTAGAGGAATATATTTATGATGCGAATAATGATTTTCAAGATCTTCTTGAAAGAAAACAGTGTTTGCAATACGCCATTAATAAATTAAAATATAGTCTTAAAGAAATTCAAGAAAAAATTTTCTCTATAACAAATGGCTTTAACTATTTAAATGATATAAATATGGAAACAGAGTTGGACTATATTTATTGTTGGATTTCAAGATATTGTTACAATAATTATTATTGTTCAGATATAGGAACAATAGATAATTTTTTTGATGAATACGAAGAAATTAACTAGGAGGGAACAAAGATATGCAAGAAAGAATTAAACAAATTAGAGAAGTTTTGGAAAATGAAATTGTTATGGCAAGGGAATTTGAATCAGAAGAAATTGTAATGAAACTAAGCAGCGCCTATAATCTTTTCAACACAATGCTGTCAAATCCACATACAGACGATGAAATAGAAAATTATGAAAACTATATATACAGTAAAAAACAACCATTACATGACATAAGTTCATTTTTTTCAATATTATTTTATAACTTTAATGGATTTTATCAATATTTTAATAATGAATTTGAAAATCATATAAAAGATTTTATATTCAGAAAAAAAGTAAAAGAGAAACTTGAACAAATAGATAATTATAACACGCTTTCCGAAGACGTTCAGATAATTATCAGAGACTTTGCTTTTGATTACATAAAATATTTTGATGTGCTTTTAATGTATCTTTCAAAAGAAAATATAAATAACCCAGAAGGCGTAAAAGATGTTATTAACACTATAATATCAAATAAAGATTCTTTAAATACCGATAAGTCTCTCGAAGAAAATGTAACGCTTATAAAAAAAGAATTAGAAAAAACTGAAATAAAATCTAATTATATATATCTTGATGAATCAAATTGCAAAAAACCGCTGGAATGGATATATTGCTTATCAGATATTGAAAACAAATGGATAATTTTAAAGCCAAGTTCTTTAAACCGTAAAGACAGAACACCTTTAAATCAAATTTGTATATCTACATCACAACAGGAAATTTATCCGTCACAAATGTATATGAAAAACCAAATGGGGATAAATTTGTATGATTCAGACGACTTTATAGGCGAACTTGATGAAAATACTCTCAATGAAGAACTAAAAAATGAAGTAATTTCAATAAAAGAAAAAATCATAAATATGAACGAAAAAAATTATTTCACTAAGATAGAGTCAACTAAAATTGACTTTAATAAATATACAGCATACGTAATAGCGGAGCTTGAACCCTATTTAACTGATGACGAAGAAAATTATATCTATAACCAATGTTTAAGTTTAAGTTATAAGTATGACATCATTGATGTAGATAAAAATGAATTTGCTAACTGCAACAATGACTATCTAAAAACTGCTTTTTTCTATTTTGAGCTAAGAAAATATAAAAGATATTTTAAGAGTCTAAGTTTTATTGATGAGTATGAAAATATATCAGACGTAATTATTGCTGATAAGATATATAATGAATTTATTAAAAGCAACTGTGAAACATCTCCTATTGAAGAATTATTTGATGATATCCCGTTTTAAAAAGATTAAAATAAAAAATGGACTCTATACGCAGAACATTAGAGTGTCAAAAAAGCCCAAAATATATGGTACTATATATAAGTTAGGAAACCTTAGTTATATTTATGCTATCAAAGTAAAAAGCGCAAGCCAATGAATCCATTAAAATTTGGATTTATTGGCTCTGAATTTTTTATTATGTTGTATATATTTATTTTTCTAAAACTGCAATAACAAATTTATGCTTGATTTTCTTCCTCATTGTCTACATCGCCTTTTTTTCTATAATTTTATTCGATGTATTTTAGTATTTTGGCATGTATTTCTTCCATAAGCTCTTTATCCTCACCTGTAATAAATCCTCTTAATCCAGACTCAAACCCATCGCCTCTTTCCAAAAAATTAAAACATAAATATATACTAAATCCATTTCCATAAGCAAAATAATGATTTCCATCATACTCTATACCATCATCAAACCAAGGTCTTTTACGACCATAGCTTTCCAACATATTTTCTCTATTTCCTCATCTGTCGCCCCCTCTATATTCTTTGTCCAATCTTTGTCGAAATAGCTTATGTATTCCGACAATCTTTCAAATAAATCTGCGTCTGTTCCCTGTCTAGGATATATTCTGTTTTCCATTTTCTATATTCTCCTTTACTATATAGTTAAATTCATTATAGAAATAGTTTTCTTTGATGTATTCTTTTTCGTTGTATATATAACTTAATATGAGAAAACACCGAGTCGAATAAACTCGGTGTTTTGAATTAGGCTTGAAAATTCTGAATTATAAAACTATATCCAAACCACCTATTTCGTCAACTTCTCCATCTACAATTTGTATCCCAATACCATTGTCATCATCCCACTTACAATTAAAGCCCATTCCTATATAATCTCTCTCATCCTTAATATAGATTGACGGATAAATGTCTGTTTTACCGTCATCATTTTCTTTACTTAATAATGGAATAAGTTCGCTCTCACTTGAAATTTCTTCAAAACCTCTTTCGTCAAGAGCCATTTCTTCGTAACATTCCAAATAATATTCTAGTAGCGCCTGCGATACATTTTTTAATATTTTTTCACTGTTTTCCATAAAATATAAATAATCGTTTACTTGTTGCTTACTGATTACTTTTTCGCCGTATGTTACAAAGTCAACTTCAAATTTTCTCAAACTGCCTAAAAATTCAAATTCCCTTTCACAAAAATAATCCTCACTATAACCATTCGCCGCCCACTCAACTTCACCGATTATTTTATGATTTAAAATTTCTTTACTCATTTTCTTAGTCTCCTTTTATATTTTTATCATTAAACAAAACACTGATTATGGTTTCAGTTTACAAAACTATATCCAAAGTGCCTATTTCGTCAACTTCTCCATCTACAATTTGTATCCCAATACCATTGTCATCATCCCACTTACAATTAAAGCCCATTCCTATATAATCTCTCTCATCCTTAATATAGATTGACGGATAAATGTCTGTTTTACCGTCATCATTTTCTTTACTTAATAATGGAATAAGTTCGCTCTCACTTGAAATTTCTTCAAAACCTCTTTCGTCAAGAGCCATTTCTTCGTAACATTCCAAATAATATTCTAGTAGCGCCTGCGATACATTTTTTAATATTTTTTCACTGTTTTCCATAAAATATAAATAATCGTTTACTTGTTGCTTACTGATTACTTTTTCGCCGTATGTTACAAAGTCAACTTCAAATTTTCTCAAACTGCCTAAAAATTCAAATTCTCTCTCGCAAAAAAAATCCTCAAAATAATCATTAGGCGCCCACTCAACTTCACCGATTTTTGTATGACTTAAAAATTCTTTACTCATTTGATTAATCTCCTTTTAATATTTTTATCATTAAACAAAACACTGATTATGGTTTCAGTTTACAAAACTACATCAAGACCACATATTCTGTCCACTTCACCATCTACTATTTTTATACCTATACCGTTATCACTATTCCATTCCTATATAATCCATATCATCTTCAAAGTATTAAGATATATACTTCTGTTTAATGGTAATCTTCATACCCCATTACTTTTAACCCCATAAGGACCTACCCAACCTTTCCTTTTGTATACCCCAGTAGGAATAATATCTTCGGCAGAAACTACTATATAATCCGGAAATTCGGCATTATAAAATTCTTCGGCAGAGGTGGTCTCTTTTATCCAGCCATCTGAGAAATTACCGACAGGATTTATTCCTTGCGATATACTGTTTTCGCGACAACTTCTTTTGGCTTTTCAATTACCTTTACAGATACAAAAAAGTATACTCCGTAGGATATATCAGTACTATAATCAGTTGCAATATTTTCCTTTTTGTCATTTTATTCTCCTTTTTTATTATGGATTTACTTCAAAAGTAAGAAGTTCGAATATTTTCTTGGCAGATTCCTCTGATGTTTCATTTGCAAGGGCAATTCCTGTTTCGGTGTCATTAAAACGTATAATATAGTTCCACTCGCTTTTATCGGTATCGGTTTTTGTCTGATAAAAAATATATTGCGGATTACTTTCCAAGCTTTCTTCAATAACAGTAATATTGTCGCTCGGTTTAACTATATTGAACAGGTTGTCTATTGCTTCGTTTGTTTGAAAAATACCAATAGAAATTGGTGTGTCATCTTTATAACTGATTTTAAAAATTCCGTCCTTTTGTGAAAGTCTTTCGCCATTGGAGGTATCAAGCTTTACTTTGATTTGGTCATTGTTTTCTACATTAAACGTAAAGGCGACATAGCTATTGCATCCTGTTAATGTAACTGCCAATACAACAATTAAAATTAAGCTTACCATTATTTTTTTCATATAAAATATTCCTTTCTATATCTATGTAATTTCTATAAAAATACTTAAATTAATACAAAAACGATTCATATTGCAATTCATATTTCAACAATTTGTCCTGTTTTATGAAATGACGTGTTAGGCTATTTCTATTATTTAATATTATATGGTGTTTGTTCAATTATAAAAAAACTCAAAACAGGTGTGAAAAATCTATTACAACAGTCAAGACACATAATTATGTATTTTTCTTTGCTTTTTTGAAATCTGCCAATTATCATTACTCTTTTTTTAACTCTGTTTAGTAAAACGATACTTTCAATGTGTAGCTATATAGTATTTATTAAAATTCTCCCCCCTCTGTTGTTTTTATAGTTATCGTATATTTATTTACATCACAGTTAATTTTCACAACAACATTCTTCTTAATACTGTTGTTGTATTTTGATAAAACCGCTTGCCATAAAACTGTATCTGCATTTTCTTCAAATTTAATCTCAAATTCTTCTTCTGTAACCAAATGTTCAATATAAGTTTTGATATCTGATTTTATTGAAGTAACATCAGTATATGTAAAGCTCTTATATGGATTTTTTGCAGAATTATCAACGGACATTTCCGTAACCGTTCTGCCATCTTTAATTACTGTTGCAATAGTTGGTATTTCAACACCGTCTATTTTATAATATTTGCTGTATGCCTCATCTGAAATTTTTGGTGCATTCAATAATACAAAGAAGCCTACAATAAAAATAGCGCCCCAAGAAATCAAAATTACGGTAACTGCATATTTCGCTGAAAAAAAATATATGTTTATGATTGAACATATTAGCTTACCCCTTTTCTTGCAAAAATTTCATAACTGGATTTATCAACTGTGATATCAATCACGATAACAATATTTGTTTCAGTATTTTCTTTTAACACTCTATATCCGTCAGACACAGCTATAATGTCATATCCACATTCATCAGTTAAATATTTTATATATTTATTTACATCATCTAACGGATTTTTTACTTTGGTGTAAGAATATCTTAGTTCCGCTCTGTCTTTATAAATAAGATTAAATTCCCTATTTCCGACAACACTTTCCACAGACGGTATAGTCACATTGCCTAACTTGTAAAAACCGCTTTTTGAACCGGAAAAATAAGCGTTAGTAATTGACGTTAAAATATTAGAGCCTACAATTAAAACTATAAACAATACTATTATTAAGCGTGAATATTTGGAATTTGTAAAAATCCTTTTATACAACTTTAACATTTCTGAAACTTTTTTAATAAACCAATTCAATCGCAATACCTACTTTTCCTCCAAAGCCAAGTCCTCCAAAGCCAAGTCCTCCAAGCGACTTAACCATAGCTTTATTGTCAACAAATCCTAATATTCCGCAAATATCGGTAAATTCTACCGATATAGCATCAATTTCCAAACCCAATGACATCAAAATTTGTTGTTGTAAATAATAAAGATGAGATACACTCTAATAATGATGAGCAAACTGGTTTTCTGTTTGCGTTTTTTATGTACCTGTTCAATTTGTATATTGTTTTTAATAATGACAGTCTAACATAAAATAATTTTTATAGTAGGATATAATATCCGCTACAATATCTTTTTTTGCTCTTATATTGTTATCTTCAATACCACCGTTTTTTAAGCTCTCTATCCATTCATAATCTATCATACAGCCAACGTCCATATTTATATCGTATTTTGCTTTTTCAAGTAATGGAACATCTGCTATATCGCCTATACAATAGAGATAACCGCATAAAAGTCGGATATATTCAGAACTTTCCTCTTGACATTCGTTAATTTCAGTTTCAATTAAATTATTGATTTCAGTTTTTGGGATATTTTCAAAATAAAAGTCGTTTTTTTATTAACACCTTAGTTCTTTCTTCATTTGTCATAAAAATACTCATTTATTTGCAAATTTTTTGTTTATTATATCATATACAAGGGATTTTTACAATATAAATTAGTTTTAAAAACCTATAAAAATAATATTAAATTTTTAAAAGTATTGATTAAATTGTAAATATATGTTAAACTAAGTGTAAATTTTAATATGTATAACAATTAAAATAATTAATATTGATGGAAGGGATATTTTAATGCGAAAAAATTTAAAAAAAGCTTTGTCTTCAATTTTGTCACTTGTACTGATATTTCAAATGACAAGTGTGTCAGCTTTGGCAGATTTACCGCTGGGGTCAAGCAACATCGATGAACTACCACTTGGTTCAAGTAATATGGAATTACCGTTGGAGTTGATAAAACCAGCGGAAAAACTTAAAATCGATTTTATTTTGCCACTGGACGAAGATATTGAAAAACAAACTATATTTATTGGCGAAACAAAAGATAATTTGGTTTTGCCTAAAATTCTTTATGCAAAGTCACATGAAAAAAATGTCGAAATTAAAGTTCTGGATTGGGTTGGCGATTTTGATACTACAAAAGAAGGAACATTTATATTAAATCCTGTAATTTCAGAGGAATACAAAAATAGTATCGATAAAAGTATTTTGTTACCGTCTATAACAGTTACGGTAGAAAAACCTATACTTACAGTAAACGGTGAGATAAATCTTACAGAAGGATTCGTATATTTTACTACCGATGTAGATACTGTTTCTTATAGACTTAATGCCGATGTATTAAATAAACGTGGAAAATACTATGATATTTTATCTCAGGAAGAACAAAATATATACAACAATTTAAACAGTAAAATAAAAGCATCTAATTTCGGAGAAATAGTTTCGGATTATATGCCATATCCATACGATGTTACTGTCGAAAACGGTCAGATAAAGGATAATGAACTCAACCTGTTTGTTCGTAATATCGCATACGCATTTCGTTTGGATCACCCCGAGATATTTTGGTTAAGTGGTGCATATAGTCTTTCCATAACAGGCACTCCACGTGGAAATAAATATACAAATGTAAAAGTACAAGTTAAATTATTTTCTCACAAGAAAACCATAGGTAATTCTATGGCAGAGGATAATGAAAATATACAAAATGAAATTAATACGATTATTAATTCAGTGCGTAATTTATCCGATTATAAAAAGGTATATGAATTTAACAAATGGCTGACAAGCAACAATAAATATAATTCAGAGGTTGCGGATAACAGCGCATCAGGTCCGAATAATGCAACGTTCGCTGAAATTCCATGGTCAATACAAAGCGCATTTTTAAGTAAGACAAACAAACAAAATTATGAAACAGCCAGAAAAGGACCTGTTTGCGAAGGTTATGCCAAAGCCATGAAAGTTTTGTGCGATAGGGTAAATATTCCTTGCATACTTGCAAGTGGACAAAGCCATATGTGGAATTACATAAAACTTGATGGTGAATGGTATGGTATGGACAGTACTTGGAGTGACGCCATATTTTCAACAAGCGGTGGTTGGTCAGACGGAAAAATTGTGCCAAACGCTATTGTTGAGGGTGATACTGTAAAAAATGAAGACAGTAATGGCGTTAAAAGTTGGATACTGGAAGGACAGCCAAATTTTGAAAAAGAAAACAGACACCAAAGGGAAGATGAAAGTAGCAGACTGATAATTGCGCAAACGGATTACAAACCCAGCGAACAAATAACAGTTGATTCTGCAAATAAAAAAATATATGCAAATGGTAAAGCTATTGAAATATTAGCCGGTACAAATAATAAAACAAAGATAAAATATGACAATACTTTTGTTGAGTTTAACGGAAGTAATGAGCAGGATTTATCGGAATATACTATTTACGGCGGTAGCAAAACAAGTAATGTTTCTCAATCAAATATCACAATGAGAAGCGGTAATGTTAAAGGTATTGTTGCCGGCGGTGAAGGAAAGACTGTTGACACAGCAAATATTTATGTTTTGGGCGGAACTGTTGCAACTGTCAAAGATACAGATTCACAAACATCAAACGCAATTATTTTATCAGGCAAAGTAACAGGTTTTGATAATTTACTAACCAAAGAAGGTTCAAAATTTACAGTAAAAGGTAATGCTGTAATACCGGTAGGTATAGAAATAACCGTTGGAAAAACAGAAACATTTGATTTAAATTCTCCAAATACCTTAACTGTCAATGGAACATTGAACAATAACGGTACTTTTAAGTTTTCAAAAAATAATGTAAAAGGCACAGGTAATTTAACAGGAAACGGTAGAAATATTTTGGTTAAAAGTCATCTTCAAAGTGAGTTACCAAATATACAAAATCAACAGTACACAGGTCAGGTTATTCAGCCACTTGGTTTACAATATACATTTAAAGATACGGTATTGAATAAAGAAATAAATACAGTATTAAATGTTGAATATATACCGAATAATCCAAAAGAAGTTGGCGCATACACTGTTAAGCTGACAAATACAGACAGTGAACTTGACTTTACTTTGCAGTTTAATATATCGAGAGTTGGAACAATATTTGAAGGTGGCATAACCACAAACAATAAAAATCCAAAATACGGTGAATCATTTACTCTATCTGTCACACCAAATCTTAATAAGACAGAAAATACAATTATGGTAGCAAATGATTTTTCAACACAAAGAAATAATACAGTTGCCGCTTATATAGGAGAAAAGCGTATATCAGAGGAAATCCCCGCAAATATCGGTCAACGCGCGACTATAACCATTGATACAAATGAAAAACATCTACAACCCGGTGAAAATATTATTTCGGTTAAATATAAAGGTAATGGTAATATTTCAGATTACAGTGAAAATGTTACAATTACACTTGGTTCAGCAGTATTGACATGGAATGAAGGTGTTGTTGAAAATAAAGAATATGACGGAACAACATCTGCGAAAATAAAGAAGGCTCCAACACTGAATGGTGTCAAAAACAATGATAAGGTAGAAGTGAAAATTGGTAAGGTAAAATTTGTTGATGCCAATTCAGGAATTGGTAAACAAGTTACAGCTACGGAGTTTTCGATAACAGGTGATGACAGTAAGTATTATACTGTGAAAGGACAACCTACTTTTGCCAAAGCAAATATATCTAAATCAAAACCTACACTTGCAATAAACAATACGTTTAGCGGAAAAGAGTATGATGGTTTAACAGCAAAACCAACTGTTGAGCAAATGACCATAAAAGGTACTTCTTATAGTGATGTTAAATTCAGATACTATTCCGATAACAATGGCAAAAAAGGTGACTTGCTCTTGACAGAACCGGTAAATGTGGGAGTATATTGGATAGAGGCTTTCGTTGATTCCACCACAAATTTTGAAGCTGCAACAAGTAATGTGAGCAAATTTGAAATTATTAAAGCAAATATGTCAGGAACATTGACTATTACGGGTGATGCAAGATATAATAATAAGCTGACGGCAGATATATCCGATATGAAGCCTGCTGTGGAAGATGATAAACTTTCATTTAAATATCAGTGGAAACGTAATGGTAAAAATATAGATATGGCTACAAACAGTACATATACTATCGTTGCTGAGGATATCGGTAAAAATATAACTGTTGTAGTGACAAGTAATAATTACAAAGATATAGTAAGCACAGGTGTTGTGCCGACAAAGGCTATACCAAAATACACAGTTCCAACAAAGACTGCTGTATATGGAAATACGCTTGAAAATGTGGTATTTGAAAAAGTCAATGAAGATACAAATAATGTTGACGGCGTATGGATATGGCAGAATGTAAAGCAAAATGTCGGTGATGTTGGTACTCATACATTTATGGCTACATTTGTACCGGATAAGGTGAATAATATTGATGTTTATGAAACAGTCAAAAATGTAAAAGTAACTGTTACAGTAAATAAGGCATCTGCTCCTAAAATTGTATTCCCACAAAATTCAAGTGTTATAACATACGGTGATCCGTTATCATTGTCGATTATTGATTTGACAGGCGCAAGCACAGAGTATGGTGTATTTATGTGGACAAATCAAAACCAATATCCGACAGTAATTAATAACGGTTATGAAATCACATTTGTACCAAATGAAAATACAATTAAAAATTATGAAACCATTTTGGATAAAACAAAGACAATACCTGTTAAAGTAGAAAAGGGCAGAACAGAACTACATATCTCTTTGGAAAAAATTACAGGTACAGAACCAAATAGAATAGCTACAATAAAGGTAGATATTTCAAAAGTTGGTCAAGGTTTGAACCCAACAGGTAAGGTTAAGTTTAAAAACGGACAAGAAGAACTGGCAACAGTTGATATAGTAAATTCTACCGCAAAATTTGAATGGCAGGGTTTAAATCAACAAGATTATACAGTTACTGCTGAATATCTGGGTGACAGTAATTATACAAAACTATCAAAAGATTTTGCGTTTAGCGCTAAAAAGCAAAATCAAGCGGAATTTATTTTGGAAGAAATAGGCGCAAAAACTTATGGTGACAGTATATTTGAACTAACATCAAAAGGTGGCAGTGGTACAGGAAAAGTTACCTATATGTCTTCTGACCCAACAATCATCAGTATAAACGGCTCAAAGGCAACTATACTTAAATCCGGCACAGTTACAATTACTGCAATAAAAGCAAGCGATGATACGTATAATGAAGCATCTTCATTTAAAACGGTTATTGTAAATAAAAAAGATGTTACTGTAAAAGCAAATGACATAGTTGTTTATGATACCGATAGCATAAAACCACAACTTGATAAAAATAGGGATATACTGTACACAGGATTTTTGAATAATACTGACAAGTTAGATTTTATATCAAAAATTAATGTTAATTACGCAAATGGAACAATTTTTGCAAATACTGATATTGTATTGAATATGACAGCTGTAAGTGATAAATATAATCCAACACTTATAAACGGTAAATTTACGGTTATTGTTCCTACAAATAAGGTTCCAACTGCACCAAGCATAGATGTGAATAAAAATGAGCCGTCAATAGGTATTCCAAAAGATACGGAATTGTCTGCGCCAAACGATGAAACCATTTTGGTAATATATGATAATATCAGTTCATTAGACCAAAAGAATGCTGATGAAAAAATTGAGCAAATTTCTGATAAAAATAAGAAAGATATTTTAAAATCAAATAATAAAGGTTATGAAATATCTTTAAGGAAAAAATCAGATAATTCAATTGTAACCGTAAACAAAGGAAATATAAATTTATTTATACCATATCCAAATGGCACAAACAGTTCATATCAGTTTGTATTAATGCACATTAAAAATGATAATACTGTTGAATATCCAAAGATAAATAAATTAAATAAAGGCATAGAATTTACGGTTGATTCATTAAGTCCGTTTGTTTTGGGTTGGAAATATGTAAAAACAAATAATTCCTCATATACTGAAAATATAAAACCCGATACAACTTATGTGGAAAGTGATAAGATTATTGATTTGATAAAAAATTCCGAAATAAACAGTGTGATAAAAGTTGATGTAACAGATAAATTTAATTTTAGTTATGATTTATTGGATACGATTAAAGATTATAACACAAAATTAATAGTAAAATATAACGGCAAATCATACGAAATTTTACAAAGCGTAGTTGATAAAATGCCGAGTGATTATATTCGTATTAATATTAAAGATTACATTAAATATATCGGAGCATACAGTGAAAACACAAAGACAAACGATACAGAGAAAATAAATATTGAGGAGAAACCACAGAGTACCCCTGAAAGTAAATCGGAAGATACTTTACCTGAGAGTAAATCCGAATCGCAATCTGTATCTGAATCATCTGAACCAAAATCTGAAAGTAAAGCAAATTCAAATGAGTCAAGTGTTCCAAATTCTGTTTCTGAAAGTGCTTCAACCGCTACTCAAAATGCAAATACCAATTCGTCAAATAACGGTATTATAATAGGAATAGTAGTACTTATATTGGTAATATTGGGCATAACAGTTATATTGTTTTTTAAGAAAAAGAAAGATTAAAGTCCATTTATAAAACAAAAAATGTTTATGTTATAGTTTAAATACTATTTCATAAAGAACTGAAAATCGAAAAAGTCCTCTATGGTAGAATAAATTACCATAGAGGACTTTTTATGGGCGTTAAAATTAATTAGTTTTACATTTTATATTGCTGTTATATTTTAGCATCAAAAACAATACTAAATCTGAAATAAATGTTTAATTTTGTAGGATTACAATAGATGTGTTAGAGTAAGTTTGCGAAAATCAAATTGTTCTGATAGCGCAGTAATACTCATACATACTACTTATTGGCAGTTCTATTTTATTTTTTACACACTCTACAAAATCACAAAAGACTTTTTATTTTATTATTAATAAGTTTTCTTGTATTTAAAATATACTCACTGCCATGAGGATAATTTGTAAATGTAATTTCTTGATTGGAAATATTTTCAAGCCATTTTATTGTCTCTGTATGTCCTATTTGTTCTGCTATTATTGAGAGCGCTCTTGCGTCCTGAATTGCTTCATTAAAAACAATTTCACGAATAGATGGATATAAATTACCATTTTTATTTGGATAAACTAAAAATGGACCTCCTGAGGGAAACGCATTGTCACCATCAGTCGTAACATAAGGATTAATTGGAAATTTTGATAATTGACTGTACCAAAAGTTAAAACCCCACTGCAAAAATCCTTCAATATTATATTTAAAAAGTTGAATACCTATTATTCTATTGCGCGCAGACGGCATAGATATAAATGAATTACTTACATAATTGTTTTGTTGAGCCCCACAATAATATGTCCAAAGAGGTTTAACTTTATTATCTAAAAAGGTTTGAATATGATTATTTGCAACAACAGGAGTTTTAACCAGCCCGTTTTCATAGAATTTATAAGCTGAAAGAGCATCCATAACATTACAATCATATAAACTATCTTTTACAACGTTTACAGCTTTTGTATATGTTTCCAAAGTTTCTTCTGTCGGTTCATCAGATATATGAAAATAACATTTTTCCAAAAGATTTTTATTTTTCAAAAAAACTTTTAATTCAGTAATCAGTTGATTAACAAATTTTTTATATTCATCTGATACTGCGCTTATATCCCAACCAAAAATCCTTTTACCGTCAGTCGTTACAATTTTTGGCGTAAACTCTGCGCCCCATTGGGTAAAGAAATGTGAAAATTCAAAGTATGAAATTCCCTTTGAAATAGCTAAATTTAAATATTTATCAAGTTTATCAAATCCAAATTTATATCCATCATTTGTTTCATACACATCAACAAGTTGCATTGTCATACGTTCACTACCTATTTCAGTATCCAAAGGTGGTGTAAATATAGGCGTCAGTAGCATATTATTACCATATTTAACATAGTTCTCAATGTATTTTTCGATAATTAACCAATGTTCTTTACTAAAAGGCTCAACTTGATAATATGTACATAAACAATCATTATGAAACCAGTGAGTACAAATAATTTTTTGTTTTGGCAGTATTTTGTCTATAATTTCAATATTAAAATTACTCTTGGCAACAACTTCATTATCTTTATTACAAAGCTCAATATCAATCTTATAATTTCCGGCATCAATTTTTTCCGGAATAACGGTTTCAATCCATATTGTTCTCCATTGACCATAACAAAGCGAAAAACAGCCATTATTATCTTCCAGTAAGTCCGGAATTAATGCAGATTTCTTAGTTATAAAATAGTCATCACTGTCCATATAACTTGCCATTCCTACCGGAACGCTCTTAACATTATATATTTTAATATAATCTTTGAGAGGTGAATTAATTTTAATATAGCACATTACTTTATCAATATCCATAAGTCGAAAAGATATTTGAAAACTAAAAATTTCACCTTTCAAACAACTAAATTCACTAAATTCATCAACAATACTATCTTGATTATAAAATATTTTTTCAAGAGATGAAACTGTCTTGACTTGAATATCCATAATTTACCTTCTTTCATTATATTTATATAATATATTAGTATTTTATACTTATTGTAGAATAAAGACAAAATCAAATTGACAATTAATACTATCTTTGATATATTACATTTAACGTAGCTGACACACAAATTTTCAATAAAAGGATAAGCCAACAAATCCAGCCTATAAGCATATAAGTGGATATGTTGGCTTGATTTTTATCTGTTTTCTTAGTTACAATTTTTTGATATAAAAATTTGTATATACTGAGATAAATAATAATAATTTCTTTATATACCAAGAAATTATTGAATTTATGTATTATCTCTCAACCAATCGCTATAAAAACATACAAGGTCTTGAATTCGATATAATTCACCCTCTTTACTTACAGAACGATATATCTTTTTGTAGTGATATAACCATTTTTCAAGTTCTTCTGCGAGTGTAAAAGCATTTGGTAAATTATCAGGCTGTACTGCATATTCAATAGAACAAACAAATTTGCCAATAATATTGAATAATTGAATACCGCGAAGAGCGACAACAAAAGGATATACTTCTTTTCTCTTTTCAATATCAATATTTTTCATAATATCATATAGTTTTTCTTCTATTGAAATTAACTCTGAATTTTTGCTGTCAGCCTCTTTTAATACGTCCAATTCTTTTATAATGCTGTCATTAACCATTTTCGGGTTTTCTTCAACACCAAGTTTCATATCTTTAAATCTACATGCAGTAAACCAATTAAATACTGAATATTCTTCCGCTTTTGATACTATGTTTACCAAACTTTCCGTATAATCACAATATTCCAGTTTGGATATTTGCTTATTTATATCGTCAAATGAAGGAATATTTAGGTTCCAAGAGAATGATGCGCCGTAAATCATACCGACTACGCTAAAATCAAGATGATTAATATGTAAAAAATCACCCCAATCGGTATTTAATACACCTATTGCATTATATTTTTTTGCATAAGTACACATTCTTTTAATATTATTATATGCGTCTTCATAAAGATTGATAAACTTACTCCAACCACAGCAACCGGGACAACAATACTGAGTTGCACCTACCTCATTAAATTTTTTGCTTTCTTCCTCACTTTGATTCCATGCATAACCCCAATTTAGACAAATCATTTCTTTCGGAAGTTCCTTTATCATTTCGGGAAAACCAAGTATTACGTCTCCCCAAAACATTGGTCGTCTACCATTATCGATAATAAATTGTGCAAGTTCACTTACATATTTTATATAAAGTTTATCTTTACCATATTTATCCGCATACTCTTTTCCTCTGCCTTTTCCCATATCAAAAGTTTCATCAGCACAAATATTAAATTGTTTAGATGAAAACAGATTCATAAATTCCAAAAGTAAAGATTTAATTAATTCGATACTTTCGTCATTCGTTGCATCAATAGTATGATGTCTCATTCTACCGAATACCGAAAACGGTACTTTATACGAATTTTCCAGTTCACATAAATGAGAATATTTCTTTGTAGAAAGTAATTTTTCCAAATGTCCAAAGGTTGACAGTGACGGTACAAGTTCGATATTTCTTTCATTACAATATCTGTCAAGTTCCATAATTTCAATAGCTGTCAGTGGGGTATCATCTCTCCAAAGTTCAGGTATATCTCTAAATAAATATGTATGTTCTATATATAATTGTAATTGATTTAGCTTATAAAAAGCCATTTTATCAACAAGCTTTTTTAACCATTCAAGTTTTGGTATTCTTCCCCTTGTTACATCTAAGTAAAAACCTCTATTTTTAATTTCAGGTTTATCATCAATAATCATTTTTTGGATAGATGCGCCATCTTGTTGTATCATTTGCAGTAAAGTTTGCATTCCATACCAAAGACCGGTTTCATCTCCAATCAAAGAAATCATTTCCCCTGTTGTATCCAAATGATAACTGTCTTTATCCATATTATTATCAAGAGATATAACGATATCACCTTTTTTTCCTTTGCTTGCGGTTATTTCAAGTTCATAACCCAAATAATCGGCAGTACTTTTTGTAAACATTTCTACCTGTCGGATTAATTTTGTTGTGGTTATATTATTAACACAAATATAACTATCATAACTTAACAAAAATTTTCCGTGTTTTGTAATAGTTTTTATTGGTATTGGTAATATATACATAGAAAATCTCCTTCATTTGACAATCTATCAATATAAAAAAATATATTGGGCTAAACATTTTATACTCATATATCTAGCCCAATAAAATTGTTGACTGTTAGAGGTGCAATTATGAAACGTAGTTTCTATTGTATGCCTCGGTCATCATTTCTATATGTTTATCAATATTTAAAGCTTTTAGTCCCTCTATATATTTGTCCCATTCTTCATCAACGCCACCTTCAAGCAGCCATCTTGCCTGATGATCATTAACATAGTTATTAATATCAACTGCATTTGCCGTAAACCACTCTGTTTCTTCCGGAGTAAGTTTTAGACCCGTTATACTTGTGGCTGTCATATATTTTTCATAGTGTTCTTTCATTATTTCGTATTTTTCAACCATTGAATCCGGCATTTCAACTACTCTTCCATAGTAATCTTCATATACTACACATGGTCCAAATATAGGCGCATTTTTAAAACGATAGTCATCAAAACTTTGGTCTGTATTGCGAACCGCAAAAGTAGCCGGACCATTTTCAGACTTTACAATAGGACCCCATGCTGCTCTTACAGACAGTTCTTCATCAAAGAACTGATCAATCCAACGAATTATAATTTCCGGATATTTACACTGACTTGTAATAGCAAATTCAGTTACCGGTGAATTTCCTGACATCTCTTTTATCCAAACAGGGTCGGCATCACTACCTTTTAAAGGTGGAACAGGCACATAATCTTTCGCACGTTCCGGTCCTACCATATTTCCTCTGTTCCAAAGCATAAACGAACCTACGGTTACATCTTCTGTCTTACCTTTTGCAAAATATTGTTTAACATCTTGGGTAAAAATTTCTTGGTCAAATAATCCGTCTTTAAAGAATTTATGTAGTTCTCTTATTGCTGTACGATATTCTTCTTTATCGGCAGTAAAAACAACTTTATTTCCATCTTCAACTATAAAATGGGAGTACATTCCCTTTCCGGTAAAATCAGGACGGCCGTATGCTCCAAACAGAGAGTGATAGCCCTGTATAAAGTGGTTAAATCTTCCTGTAAACGGAATTTCATCAGCTTTATTGTTGCCATTTGGGTCTTTTGTTTTAAACGCCATAAGCACATTATAAAATTCGTCCATAGTTGTAGGAACTTCAAGTCCTAGTTTATCCAGCCATTTTTTATTGATAAACAGCTGATCGGGATTATAAGCGCCCGGATCTACATATATACGTGATAATGAATAAATTTTACCATCAGTTGAGCGACAACTTTTTTCGTAAGCAGGATATTTTTCAAATATTTTCTTTATATTGGGAGCATATTTATCAATCAAATCATCTAATGGTATAAAAATACCTTGCGGAGCATATTTGGTTATATCATGGTCAGTAATACCACCATAGAAAGCGTCAGGATATGTACCGCTTGCAAGCTTCAAGTTTTTCTTTTGGTCCCAGTCCGTTTGTGGTATCAATTCCCAATTAATATCAACATTTGTACGTTCCTCTATTTCTTTAAATAACTCCATATCTTCAAAATAGGTTTGTCGGGTCTCATATATACCCATAAGGTTTATTGTAACCTTATCTTTCACAATCGGATAACCTTCAACATACATATTATCCACCATTTCTTTACCATCTACAACAGTAATTTCTTTCGGTGTGTATTCATTTGCTTTTGAATTACTGCCACAACCGACTGTTGATGTAAGCATCAATGCCACCGCAAGTAAAATACATAAATTTTTTTTCATAATACCTTCTCCTTTTATAATATATTTTGTTTTTAATTAACCTTTTACAGAACCCACCATAACGCCTTTTGAAAAATATTTCTGTACAAAAGGATAAATTACTAAAATTGGTAGTGTGGAAATGATTATTGCGCCATATTTTATTTGGTCTGCAATTCTTTGTTGTGTGACAAATGATGTTGCATCTCCTGTCATCATAGAAGTACTAAGCTCATTTTGAATAAGCAAATTTCTCAGTACCAATTGTAACGGATATTGAGCTTCTTTTGATAAATAAATCATCGGTTGAAAATATGAGTTCCACATACTTACACCATAAAACAGTACCATTACGGCAATAATAGCTTTTGAAAGAGGTATAGTGATTTTAACAAATAGACGAAAATCACTACAACCATCTATATATGCAGCTTCAAAAATTTCTTCCGGAATTGATGACTGGAAAAAAGTTCTGGCTATAATAAAAAACCATGGTGTAATAGCAGTTGGTAGGACGATTGCCCATATTGTGTCAAGCATACCCAATCTTTGTATAGTCAAATATGTAGGTATCATTCCGCCTGAAAAGAACATAGTAAATGTAATAAAAAACATTAATATTTTGCCTAGCGGAAGGCTTTTTCTTGAAAGCGCGTACGCGCCGCAAATTGTTGATACAACGCTTATTGTAGTTCCAACTACTGTATATATAATAGTATTTTTATAACCTACCCAAATACTGTTATCTTTAAACAGTTCTTTGTATCCTTCTATACTTGGCTGATATGGCAAAAATAAAACTTTTCCTTCATAAACACCATTAGGTTCACTGATAGAAGCAATTACTATAAAATATAAAGGATACAAAACAATTAAACAACATACGCATAAAAAACAGATATTCAAAAAATTAAATATTTTATCTGCTTTGGTTTCTTTAATTTGGTTATTAATATATGCTTGCATTTATCATCAACTCCTTTTCTATAATATAGAAGTTTCACTATACTTTTTAGCTAACTGATTAACCAAAAGTAAAATAGCAAAGTTTATTACTGCATTGAATAGTCCTATTGCCGTAGAATAGCTGAACTGCGCGCCTAAAATACCTTGTTTGTATTCATACGTAGAAATAACCTCAGATGCTACACGATTTAGTGAATTTTGTAGTAAATAAACTTTTTCGTAGCCAACAGCAAGCATTTGACCGGATTTTAAAATAAGTTGTACTACTATAACAGGTAGTATACCAAAAAAATCTATCTTCCATATTTTTTGCCATCTACTTGCGCCGTCCATTGTAGCCGCTTCATATAATGAAGGGTCTATGCCGGAAAGGGCAGCTACATATACAACTGTTTCCCAACCTGTGCTTTGCCATATACCTGACCAAACATAGATATCCTTAAAGTATTCGGGTTTTCCCAAAAAGAACTTAGCTTCGCCACCAAGAGCCATTATCATTCTGTTAATTAATCCTGAGGTTGGATTTAAGAAAATATAAACCATACCTATTAAAACAACCAAAGAAATAAAATGTGGCGCAATTAATATATTTTGTACAATTACTTTACTTCTTTGTTTTCTCAATTGATTTAGCAACAATGAAATAATAATAGGAAGTGGGAAAGATAAAACCAATTGTAAAACACTTATGCTAAGTGTATTTTTTAAAATCAACCAAAAGTCAGGCGTTGTTACAAATCTTTTAAAGTGTTTTAAACCAACCCATGGACTTCCCGAAAATCCCATTGTAGTAAAATAATCACGGAAGGCAATTTGTAATCCATACATAGGATAGTATTTAAATATGATAAAAAATACTATTGTTGGAAGTAATAAAATATATAATTGCCAATGCTTTACTATTTTTTTGAAAAATGTACTTTTGTTATTTTTGGTTTTTTCAATTTTACTTGTTAATTTTTTTGCGCTTGTCACGATTAATAACTCCCTCCTCGTTTAAGTTGTAAGATAAGACTATCATACAAAACAAAGATTGTAAATAATGACAATTTTCTTGAATGTGCATATTTTATATATAGGTATTTTTATGGTATAATCTTTTGTTTATTCAATGTGCATTATTTGAAAATATATTGATATTCGTGTTTTTATGCTGTATAATATGAAAAATTTGTGTTTTTTTAGATGTTAAAGGGCGGTATATTTTATAATGAAAAAAAGAATGACTCACAGTAAATTATTCAAAAAATATTTCATCTACTACATTTCTATTTTAATTATTCCGGTTATTATTGCCAGCTTGTGTATTTTTACATTTTTATATAAATTTAAGACTGTTCAAATTGCAAAACACAGTGAAACTTTTTCACAACTTATGCGTACTACATTTGATAATTCATTTAATAATTTGTATACTCTTAACGAATCAATCTTACAAAATTCACTTCTTAACAACTGGAAAGATGATAATAGTTTTTATACTGCTTATCGCGAATGTAAAATATTGAGTAACATAAAATTAACTATTCCTTTTGCTGTCGAAAATATAATTTTTATCTACCCCAACAGTAAATACATTATTTCAAGTAGCGGTACGTACAGAGCAGATTTTTTTTATGACAAAATATATCAATCCGTACCATCTATTAAAACTCTGAAAATAGGTAATAAACCAATTATAACTGTAATGTATTCGCAGGGAAATTATTATATTGGTTATGTTCTTAAAGGTTCTTTGTCAGATGAAAACCGTTTGAATATTTACACTATACCCCACAGCTATTTTGACAGCATACTTAAAGAAAGTACGTTGGGGGGCAGTATAATATATATTACTGATAATAATAACTCTGTTATCTATCAATATGGCAGTATCGAAAATTTAGATAAAGAAATTTTGGATACAAATAAACAAATGGTATATTTTTCAGGAAAATTATATATAAAACAACAATTACCATCAACTTCCACTCCAATAACATATACTGTTTTAACACCTCTTTTCAACGAATTAGAGGATATTATTTTATTTTCGGTAACATATGCTTTATGTATATCACTTGTCCTTATCGGTGGGCTTACATTATCCTACCATTTAGCAAATAAAACAAGTAGTCCAATAACAAATTTATCATTTATGCTCAAACAACAAATAGATGACATTACATCAAAAGAAGATGATTTTACTACTATTCAATTAGCTTTTAATAAAATGAATGATAATATAAAAAATATGAAAAATATTATTGAAAATACAAATGATGATATTATTTATATTAATATTATGAAAGTATTGACAGGTGAAATATCTTCACTGGAAGAAATTAATAAATTATTGGTGGCAAAAAATATTGAGTTACAACAAAAATTTTATACGGTCGCTGTGTTTGAATGTGGCGTAAGTAAAGCCCGTAAACGTCGTATGTCAGGGATAACGTATAAAGAAGATTATCTGGAACATGATACAATACAAATGTTTTTCCTTAATTCATACGATACACCGTACATATATGCGTTAATAGCCACAAAATCAAAAAATTCCAATATGGAACAATACATAAAAAATTTAGCCAATAGTCTGTTTAATCTATTATTTTCTGATATTACGATAGGGTATTCAGGCAGTAATTTTTATTTTTCTGAAATCAATACACATTTTCATCAATGTTTGCTTGCTCTTGACCATAAATTTGCAAAGGGAAAAGGTGACTTTTTGGATTTTAGGGAAATTCAGCAGATAGATAAAACAGATCACCATGTAATAGATTACCAGAAGTTCTATTATTTGCTTTTAAATGGTTCAAATCAAGATATTATACTATATATCAGTGATTACTATAACTATATATCGACAAGTAAATACTCTGATTTAAATTCTGTAAAAATAAAAGTCTTTGGTTTATTTAATTTTTTATATGATACATTTCCCAATTTAGTATCTAACTATCAACAAAGTGGTGAGCTTTTATTAAATCACTATGAAACTGCGGAAGATTTTTTAAATTATATTTGTTATCTGTCTATTTATTTGCAAAAAAATATTCAGCAAAACAATAGTTATGATAAATTTGCTGAAATTAACAAGTTTATTCAAGATAATTTACAAGATAGTTCTTTCTGTGTTCAGTTAATAGCTGACCATTTTGGTATGTCTATATCAGCTCTAAGTAAATATTACAAATCCATTTCAGGTATTAATATTTCAAATCATGTTAATAAACTAAAAATGGATAGAGTAATAGATTTACTGCTTAATACCGATTTAAGTATTAATGAAATTGTTTCTATGATGGGTTATGCCAATTCATCAAGTTTTATAAGAAAATTTAAAGAATATACAGGTATTACACCCGGTAAATACAGGGAGACACATAAAAATAATTTTACAATAAATCAAAAGGAGTAAAGTATTATGGATAACAAACTATATTTTGGTGTGTGCTACTATCCTGAACAATGGGATAGGGACAGATGGGCGATTGATATTGAACTTATGCACAAGGCAGGCATAAATATTGTTCGTCTTATGGATTTGAGCTGGTCTGTTATAGAACCACGAGACAATGAGTTCGACTTTTCAATTTTTGATAGTGTTTTGGATATTATGCAACAATATGATATGAAAGCTATTGTTTGCACACCGACAATGGTTCCGCCAATGTGGATGTGGAAAAAACATCCGGATATTTTTGCAAGTTATCCAGATACGATTGAGCATATTAATGAAATTCGCTCGCGCGCTTGTTTTAATAATCATACATTTAAAGCATACAGTAAACGTATTACAGAACAAATGGCTCTACATTTTAAAGACAACCCCACCGTTGTCGCGTGGCAAATTGATAACGAAATAAATGCAAATAAATGTTGTTGTCCTAATTGCGCCAGTGGGTTCCGTAAATGGCTACAACAAAAATACGGCACTCTTGATAACTTAAACAAGGCATGGGGAAATGTTTTTTGGAGTATGATATATTCAGATTGGAATGAAGTTGCGCCTCCTGTAAAAAACACTGAATTAACTTTTTCGGTAAGTCAAATTTTGGATTACAAACGCTTTACATCACAATCTGCCGTTAATTTTTTAAAAGAGCAATCAGATATTATTCATTCTATATGCCCCAACCATAAAGTTACGCATAATGGTATGACACTGTTTATGAACCTTAATTACTATGAATTAGGAAAATATTTGGATTTTTATGGTGTTGATATTTATCCTGCTGTTGATTATGACTATATTCGTTATTCATTGGCAGGTGATTTTAGCCGAGGGGTAAAAAGAGATAATTATTTTGTAATGGAACAAAAAAACGGATATTTTAACTATGCCCCTTATAATTTGGCAATTCCTCCAAAATGGGTTACTATGTGGACAGTAAAGGATATTGCGCACGGGGCAAACGGTGTAGTTTATTTTCGTTGGAGAAGCGGTTGCTATGGTTCGGAGCAACATCCACAAGGACTACTCCGACATGACGCAACCCCACGCCGTGTATATAATGAAGTAATGGCTCTTACCGATAAACTAAGCAATTACAGTAACGAAATAGCGCAAAGCAAAGTTATAACTAAAGTTGCTATGTTATGGAGCTTTGACTCGGCATGGTCGCTAAACACACATGTGCAAAACAGTAAATTTGACTATATCGGTCATTTTATGCAATACTACTCCGCATTTTTAAAAAATGGTATAACGGTTGATGTAATTGACGAAAACCAAAATTTAGACGGGTATAAAATAGTTGTTGCCCTTTCTTTATTTATAGGAAAAGAAAATGTAGCCAAAAATTTGGAAAAATTTGCAGAAAATGGAGGAACTGTAATTTTAACTGTTCGCACAGGTATTCGTACTGATGC
Source organism: Angelakisella sp. (assembly GCA_020024555.1). Lineage (GTDB taxonomy): Bacteria > Bacillota > Clostridia > Oscillospirales > Ruminococcaceae > Angelakisella. The sequence goes on along the minus strand of JAHHTQ010000006.1, from coordinate 45,506 downwards.
GAATACAACAACTACTGAACCATGGCCGGGACATTTTGCCAATATTGCGGGAATACGTGTTGATGAATTTGATTCTTTGCCTGATTATATGTCCAATTCTATTACGTACAAGGGAAAATCTTATTCTGTCGGCTGTTTTTTGGATATTGTAAGTGTAAATACTGCTAAACCTATCGCTACATATAATGAAAAATTTTATCAAAATGTTCCTGCTTGCACTAAAAACTCCATAGGTAAAGGATACGTATATTACTCTTGTGTTATGAACTCACCGGACTTTTTCTTCGATTTTATCGGTGATGTTTGCAGAGAAAATGAAATATTAACAGTTACTTGTCCCAATAACATAGAAATTGTTCAAAGATGTAATGAGAACTGTATTTATACATTCATTATTAATAATGCTGAAAAACACCATACCCTATATTTAAAAACACCTGCTTTTGAAATTTTAAATAATACTCAAATATCAAATTCCGTTGAAATTAAAGAGTTTGATACACTTATATTTAAAACAGATAAGCCACTCTCATTTTCATTTATATGATAAGCAAATTATATTAAACAGGACTATAAATTTTGTTAAGAGTTAAATTTTTTTACAAAAGGAGTTTTAATTATGAAAAAAAAATTAAATATCGGTTTTGTCGTTACTAAATCCGGTCGTTGGCCACAAGAACTTGGCGAACGCAGACTTATAAATTATGGCGCTTGGGTAAAAGAAAATCTTCCTCACAGTAAAGTTTTTGTTTTTAATAAGCTTGTTTCTTCAAAACAAGATGTTGATAGTTGTATTGAATATATGAAAGAGCAAAAAGTAGATCTTTTGATTCAACTTTACGGCGCTTTTACAGGTGATGACGTATGTTGTTCATTTGCTGATGAGTTAAAAGTACCAATTGTATTATGGGCTCCGCGTGAAGAAAAGTGGGAACGACAAGACAGACTTTATGCGAATGCGCTGTGTTCCGCAACAATGAATGGCGCAAGTCTTATGCGAATTCATGCTCCGCACCACATTATCTTTGGTAATATGGGGGAAATTCGTGTTGAAAAAGAACTATGTACTATAATCACAGCATATGCGGCTAAAAAGAATATTCGTGGTTTGACTTATGGGCTGTTTGGATATCGTCCGACTGCTTTTTATAACTGCGCATTTGATGAAGTTGTTATTCGTCGCACATTTGGTATAAATGTTGAAGAAACTGACTTAAAAGTTGTATTTGACCGTATGGCAGAGTTTTCATCAGAAGATATAAATACCGAAATGAAATCTGTTGAAAATCTATGGGACACTACCGCATTACCTATGGGTCATTTGGAAAATCATTCCCGTCTATATTTAGCATTGCAAGATTTATTTAAAAAACAAGGCTATGATTATGCCGCTATTAAATGTTGGCCTGAAATGGGTAATTTACATACCACGCCGTGCGCAGTTCTGGGACGACTGATTGACAAAGGAATTAATATCAGTTGCGAAGGTGATATGGATGCGGGTATTGCCGCATTGGTACAAAATATAATTACAGATGAACCTACGTTTATCGCTGATTTAATTAATATCGATGAACAAGAAAATACCGTAACATTTTGGCATTGTGGTAATGCGGCGCCCAGTCTTCACAATAAAGAAGATGGTGTTACAATGTGCAATCACCCTTTGGCAGGTCAAGGCACCGCTTTTTGGTGTTCTTTGAAAAGCGGAGATGTAACCGCAGCACGTTTTACAAATATCGACGGTCAATACCGTTTATTTTTATTGAGTGGTAAAGCTCTTCCTACTATACGTAATACACGTGGTTCTATGGTCAATGTCCATATCAATACGCCGGTTTTGGAACTTGTCCAAAAGATTGCCGAAAATGGTATGAGTCACCATTGGAGCGTAGTATGGAAAGATGTAGCTGATGAAATGGCAGAATTGGCTAAAATACTTAATATACCTGTTATCGAGCTTTAATATTTAGTTATACTATATTGAATTTATTTTGTTATGATGATATTTATTTTATATTACGGTTAATCAAAACCACTAGCTAAGTTAAAGTAGTTGGATAAAGACAGACACAAGGAAAACCATATATATCTATTTCACAATCTAAATTTGTAAATTGTAATTGCTGTAACCTGACATTACTTACTTAATAATATCTATTGTTTTCTGAGAACCCCGCAATATATAAATTTATTTGGAAGATTGATACTGATAAAATGGTCGTTCTTTACCTCTATCCCATTCCATAAATTTAAAATACGTTTTCCTCTATTGCTGTTTTTTTATGTTCATTTCATTTTACAATTTACTATATTAAAAATAATAAAGATTATATAGGAATTGGATTTAATTTCAAATTTTATGATGACAACAGTATTGGTATAAGAATAGCAAATGGTGAAATTAAAAAATATCTGGTCTTGATATAGTAGTATAAGTTTAAATTTCTTTATGGCGTAGATTATTCCATTAATTATACAAAAATACGAATATTATAGGAGTGTGTAACTATGAAAAAAAATACAGTCGAATTAAAAGAATTGATATTCAGCCCTTTCATTAATTTGGAAGATATAGCGTTACAGTTAGCGCAAATTTTTGATACGCAAATAGAAAATATTTATGATGCCAATGATTCAAAAAATAATAATATTTTTACATTTAAAAATGACGGAATGTTGATGATATTCACCGTTCACACAAAAGATGAAGATAAAAAGTATACTGAGGAGCAACTTAAAGGTGTTTATGATTATTTTTATCAAATAAATACAGAACATTTGGAAATTAAACGCAATTTACTTCACCATTTACATATGTGTCAAAGTGTTATAGAAATATACGCATCATATAATGAATCAAACCAAGACGATGAGGCTTTAGTTATCAACCAAATTCTAGATACAACGATTAACCTCAACGGATTACTGACAAACGGAATGGAAATGCTCTGTAATGGAATGGGTAAGTGTATTTTAGATGTTGATGGGGACAGTGATTTCGAGTATTATATGCCTCCTATGTATCCTATTCCTGATTCGTGGAAAGAGGAATTTCCTGAATACTGCGAACGACGAGAACGCTCAATTAAATTATTGCAAGAAAAACATCTTTACACTATGTCACTTCTTCCGCTTATTAGTGAAAATGAGACAGATGAGGGAAGATCTATACGAGATATCTGTTGCAGAGCGGTTGCTTTATTGGTAGTAGCTATATACTCCGAATGTCGTTTGGGTGAAAATATGAGTTACAATGAGGCAAAGCAATTTGTACAACATATTATAGATAATTTCGGCGCAGAAGATTTCTTTTCTCCAAATGAGTCAGAATATTTAAATAATCCGGATAGTACACAACAAGAACAAATTCAATTTGCATGGCAGTATGAAAATTTATTGGTAATGGAGTGGGCGCTTGGGCTAACAGACAGCCTTCCTTGGCCTGAACATATTTGTGACGTACCTGCGACGGTTAGAGCAATAAAAAACTTTTCAAATATTGATGAATTAATAGCTACTGCTGTATTGCGTGATCGCAAAGAAATATTGGATAACGCAGATCTTATATATCTACTTCATTGGGCATGCGTTGATGCCAGAGTTTGTGGACTGCCTGCTCCACAAGATTTGGACGAAGGCGTTGTTATGGAGCGACATCACGCTCTATTTTGGATAGCAGGTTGTGATAATTTTTGTGATTGGGATAATGTGGATCTTTCCACTTGAAAAAAATATATAATTTTCAAGGTGATATAACATAGAAAATCAACAACTCTTAGTGGAACAAAAAACGTTTAGAAAGTAACAGTTATGATTTGATGTTCTACTGAGAGTTTCGTTTTTATTGTATGTATTGATTGATTATGTTAAAATGATTGTATAAAATGAATTTAGATGTTAATATATTAAATAATGCCACAAATAATATGTATATTTTTATAGTTATTGGTGTTTTCGATGTTAATCTTCCTTTAATCAATATTGTAAAACAAAGAAAGACCTGACTGTATTGAATGGCAAGACTTATAATTTTTTATAAAATACAATATGTAACCTTTATATATTATATAAAAATTATATTTTTTATTTGTCAACTCTGCCAAAAATAAGTTCATATTCTATATTTTACAAAAATTATGTCGATATAATTGTTAGGTTGATATGGTTAATTGGCTAAATATTTGATTGTGTTGTATTCACTTTAATATAATTTATAAAACAAAAGGAGGAAGAATCTATGAATATTTCTGATAAAATAGCATATTCCAATATAAATCCTTATAATACCCATATAACAAAAGATATTAAGCAGCCACCTGTTAACAAGACTGAAAACTCAACAAAACCAAATAAAGTTGAAAATAACAGTTCTTTGCCTGATAAAGTTTTTGAAGATATTCAGACTATGGCGCAACAAGATGCTAAAAAAAATGTTTTTATGAGTAAAAAATATCAAAATTACATTGACAGACAGACAAACAACAGCCATAAAAGTGAGAAAGCTCAACTAATGGCAATGTTCCGTCCGTTAATGATGCAAGCTAAATTTAATTACACAAACAATTTCTTCTTAAATAATATTCCGGGCTTTCCTTCTTTCTCCGCATCAATGAGTAAAGGTCCAAATCTATCCATATTTGACGGTCACGGAGACAGAAGACTCGGCTACAATCCATTTGACGGTTGGAAATCTTTCCCAAGCAAAGAGGATATAGCTTTTCAAAAAGAGGCAAATAAAGTATATGCAGAAACATATCAAAAAGCCCGCAAAGAAATAAACACCGTAAAATATACGAATATTCTCAATAAACCTGTTCCGGAGTATACAAACCCCAATGCCAAATTAAATAACAAAACTTAATTACATAAAGTATTTTCCTTAACTCACTAATTCGTGGGTATAATAAAGAGAATACAACATAATAAAAATCACAATAACCACATTAATCTACAAAAGACTAATGTGGTTATTGATACATAAAAACGTAACACGTATTTTTAATGAAAGGATATTAAATTGAATAAAGACAGACTGGACAGACTTAAAAGAATAGACGAGTTAAAAGAAAAAATTTATATAAATATACGCAACAGAGAAGCGCAAAATAATGAATTATTACAAGATTGTTTGAAGAATTTGCTCAATACCGAATTGATATCAGATAAAAATGAAATCCAAAGAATTATAAACTCAATATCAGATAATTTTTCAATTAAATATCATCATATAGAAAATTCTTACGAAATTATACGTAAAGAAATAGACTTTATAAAAAACAAAGATTACTATATTGTATGGGACGATGCCGATTTGCCCATTATCAAATGTTTGGGACGTTCAATATTAACTTGTTTGGACGATGTGACTGCCGTATCTTTTGACACATATATTGTAGCGGAAGATTTTAGCGAAATTCTGCACTGCGACGAAGAAGACAGATTTTGGAGATGTTTTTAAATTTATTATATGTTATACGGAGTGAAATCTATGAAAACCCTTAGAAACATAAAAGGAATGAACGAACTTATTGACGCTTTACCGGAAGAATACAGACATTTTTCTTGTTTTAATAATATTCTTAAATTTGAATACAAAAGAATTTTTGATGATGAAATATGCACTGATATATATAATGCCGATATTATCATAACTGACAGCAACGAAAAGTTTAAAATCCGTATCTTATTAAAAAATGTGAACGGAGAAATATTCTTTTCAACATTTACGCAAATATCTTTTTTGGTAATACACGATTTATTAAATGACGGATATGAGCTTGAAAACCGTTATCGTATATTTGATATTGAGAATAATGGATTTTCGCTTTATTGTGAAGATATAGAAGTTTCTTTGTGTAATTAATAAAATTCTATTTCAAAATCACTTCATTATACAAAACAATTATCATTAAACTATAAATCTAACAGAGTATCAAAAAACGACGCTTTCAGGACAAATTGAAAGTGTCGTTTTTATGTATAATATTTAGGTTTTATTCCATATAGGCTATTTCATATAAACTGTCTTCTTCTTCGCCGTTCCTACAACCAACATAGAACTTATTGTTTTCTTCATCATATACCAAAAATCTCTTGTCATATAAAGAAATGCATACAGTTTCTTCCAGTTTATCCATATCAATTCCAAAATCTTTTAATTTTTCCTCAATATCTTCATCACCAAATTCATTATGGTCTATATATTCCCAACCCTTTTCTTCCAACGCTTCCTCCGCTGTGCTGTAATTTGCGCACGACAAATTCTCCAAAACCTCGGCAAACAAAAATTCTGAAACAGTACTGTATTCCTTTTTCCACACAGTTTTTTCATCTGCCTCGTGTTGCATATATACCGGCGGATTTGACTTTGACAAATCATCTTTTTTTATTCCAAATGTAACTATACCAGAGCAATAGTCACTACCTATTTGCAAATAATCAGAAGTTTTTTCTGTCCAAAGTTCTTTTGGTAATTTAGAAATCTGATAAATAATATCTTCTTCCGCTTCGGCAGGATTTTTCTCCCAATCCTCCGACATATCATCTATAATTTCCTCAATATTCTCAAAAAAAAAGTATGGAGTAGCAATTCCAATTCCGCCAATATGTTTTCCTATCCACACATTACCTGTTCCAAACAACGGACAATTATACGCAAGTTCCATAAAATCTTCATACGCTTTTGGTAAAGTAATATTATTGTCTTTTTTAAATTTTTCTAACCATTCTTTGCCTGTTGGCTCATTATAACCTAAAATTTTTAAAATTTCCACTGCTGACATATTGTACTTCATACAATAACACCATCTTTCATAAAAATTTATTTTTAAATTATACTAAAATTATAACATAAAATAAAACTTAATCAATATTTACCAACAATTATGAATAATATTAAAATAAAAATGTATAAAAATTAATATTTATATGATATATTGTTAATTGTCAAAAAATTATAAATAATGCTATGTTATTTATATTTTGTTGTAATGAACCTGTTTCTGCAACAAGTTTTTTTATCACATATAGTTAGTACTAGCTAACTATATGGTAGAATATTTTTCAGAGGTGCAATATGGATTTTAAAATTGGGTTATACAAACTAAATGACGATGCAAACTACAACTTTCAACTTAACCGCTTGATAAATTGGGACGGTGGGGAGCTTTCGGAAGTTTCCGCTGTTTCACATTCAATCAAAACAAATGCTGACTGGAAAAAAACACTTATTACTCTCGGAGATACGGCATATAAAGAAAACCGTATTGAAAATAGTATCGCCTATTATAGAATGAGTGAATTTTTTATGTCGGAAAGTGACAGCGATAAAATCAAATATTACAAACTGGCAGTTAAACTATTCTATGAATACTATGCAAAATATTTTGATGATGGTACTGTTGAAAAATTTGAAGTACCATACGAAGATATTAAACTGCCAATACTCTATACTAAAAGTAAAACAAACAAAAAAGGAACAATTATTTTCCATGGCGGTAATGACAGTTATTTTGAAGAATTATTTTTCCCAATGCTGTATTTGGCTGAAAAAGGCTATGATGTCTATCTTTTTGAAGGTCCAGGACAAGGCGGGGTTTTAAGGGTACAGGGTAAAAAATTTACATATCAATGGGAAAAACCTGTTAAACAAATACTTGATTATTTTAATTTGGATAATGTCATTATTATGGGAGTCTCGCTTGGTGGAATGCTTGCGCCACGCGCGGCGGCTTTTGAAAAAAGAATAACGCATATTGTGGCTTGGTCAGTATTTCCAAATTTTTTGGATATTTGTTTATACGACTTACCAAAACCCATAAAAACATTTTTTGCATTATTGCTAAAACTAAAAGCAAAATCCATAATAAACTCAATTATGAACAGTGAAATAAAAAAAGATCCGTTTATGGAATGGGTATTTAATCACGGAATGTATGCCTATGATGCCAAAACCCCATACGACTATCTTACTAAAATAAACGATTTTCAAATATTAAATGTGGCTGATAAAATTGAGCAAGATATATTGATTTTGCATGGTAAAGATGACCACTTTATCAGTTGGGAGCTATACAAAAAAGAAATAGACAGTCTCGCAAATGCAAAGTCCATAACTTACAGGCTGTTTACAGAAAAAGAATACGCATCAAATCATTGTCAATGCGGAAATACAAAATTAGCTCTTGATACTACTATCAGTTGGCTAAATTATATAAAAAATTAAATTAATTACATAAAAACAAAAGACGTACATATCAGTAGTCTTTTACTTATGTTTAATATTACAAAAAAAGAACCAAAATTGTTTTAATCTTACAGTTTTGGTTCTTTAAATTACCACTTATTGATTTTTCAGTTTAAATTCAGACATCATTTGTTTTAGGGAATTTGCCTGCGCCGACAGTTCTTCGCTTGCCGCTGCGCTTTCTTCTGATGTTGCTGAGTTTGTTTGAACAACGCTTGAAATTTGATCAACACCGTATGTCAATTCTTGCATAGATTTTGAATGAATTTGCAAATCATTAGATACATCGTTTACATTCTGCGCTACTGTCTGCACATCACCAACTGCATGAATCAATGACTCTGTTGCTTCCCTTGCAAGTAACATACCGTCTTTTACGGCATTAAGTGAATTTGATATAAGTGTTGATGTTGTTTTTGATGCTTCTGCTGACTTTCCTGCAAGATTTCTGACTTCATCGGCAACTACGCCAAAACCTTTACCGGCAGTGCCCGCTCTCGCCGCTTCTACCGCCGCGTTAAGCGCCAAAATATTTGTTTGGAATGCTATATCTTCAATAGCCTTGATGATTTTTTGAATTTCGTTAGATGATTGGTCTATGCGTTCCATTGCCTGCATCATCAGTTCCATCTTATCACTGCTATTTTGAACATCTTGTCCAACTTCATTTGCTTTTTCGCTTGCCAAATTTGCATCTTGCGCCATTTTGTTCATTTGTTCAGATACTTCATTAATTGTAGCTGCAAGTTCTTCTACTGCGCTTGCCTGCTCTGTTGCGCCATCTGCCAAGGATTGTGAAGTGAAAGCTATCTGATTTGCGCCAATATCTACTTGTACTGACGTAGCGCTAATTAATGACATAACATTATTCATACTCAAAGTAATTGTATTCAAATATTCTTTAATTTGCACAAAGTCACCTTGATAGTGAGCGCTTGTTGATACTTGAAGATTTTTATTTGATAGTTCTTTCAATACATAACCAATATCCGAAATAATGTCTTTTAGTACTCTTTGCGTATTTATAAAGACATCTGTTAAGTCGCCTATTTCGTCATCTGTTGTTTTATGTATAGGGATATCCAAATTACCTTTTGCAAATTCGCTTGCGGCTGAATTAAGTATTTGTAATGGTTTTACAATTTTTTTGCCGGAAGCAATACAAATTAAAACAAGAATAGCAGTGCAAATTATAAATCCCAATACTGTTGTAGCTACAACAAATACTGTGTCTTTCAAATACTCTTTTTGTGGCATACAACCAAGCACTGTCCAGTTAATTGTATTCAAATATATTGTACTGCCGTAATTGGTAATTTTACCACGTTGATACTTTATAAAATCACTTGTCTGCTGATTTTCAAGCGATGTCTTTATATTATCAGAATACTCTATATTGCGAAGATTTGTCATAATTAATTCAGGGTCTTTATGATAAATTATATTTTTCGCAGAATCATAAATAGTTACATACCCTGTTTCACCAACTTTAATTTTATTCAAGAAAGCTGTCAGTTCATCAAGTCCTATATCAATACCAATAATAGCAACCAATTTATTTGAAGAATTGTAATATGGACTTGCCGCAGTAACAACCATATTACCTGTATCTGCATCTTTATATGCAGCTGTCAAAACACTTTTACCGGGGTTTTCTTGTATTAACTTATACCATTCCCTCTCTGTTACGGAGAAACTGCCTTCCTCAATATATCCTTCCGCAAGCAATACCTGATTGTTTTTTATACCTGTTATCCAGATATTTTTTACTTCGCTGCCAAGCACAGATTTATAATCTTTTAAAGAAGCCAAAACATTTGCATATACCGTTGAATCAGTAAATTTGAAATCTGACGGACCCTGTTCCGATTCCAATAGCATTTGACTAATGGTATCTTGACCCTTAATAATATTTTCGATAGTAAAAAATTTTTCAAAATACTCATCAACCTGAACAGAAGCGGCTACAATTTGGTTTTGAATGTTATTCGCTTTTATTTTGGATACAACATTTGAAACTTGAATTGTGAGCACAATTGCCAATACACATAAAATTGCTACAAGGGGAACAACAATACCTACCACAAGTTTTCCGTTTAAACCTAATCTAGATGTACCTTTACCTTTTTCAGATACATTCTTCTGTCTTAAAGACATTAATGCTTCACTTCCTTCTCAAAAAAATATTTATGTTTTTTTATAAAATCATATAATAAAAAGAATTAATTATACAAATTCATTTATAAACATAGATAAGTAATTCTTCTCATTTAAATTTAATTTATATGAAAAATACAATTTGTCGAATATATAGGAATGAATATTTTGACAAATTTTTTACTTTTTCAACTTTTTTTGACAATTTATTACAAATGGACGGAGATTATTATATATTAACAACTTTCAAAAATCAATAGGTATTTATTAAAAAAAACTATTTTTTTTATAAACAGTTAAACTTAATCAATTATTTTGATTTTATTGTTACTGTTTTATATCCAATACTACTTTATATTCAATATCTTAAAATAGTACATCTGTTTGTTATAAAAAGAATAAATATACAAGTATAATGAAAAAAATATTAAAATTCAAGTTCGTTGTTACTTAATAAAAAAACAACAATTTTTATAAGAACATTACAATTTTTATTATTGTACTATATTGTTTTCCAATTGTCAAGATAGTTGCTATGTAAACTATCAAAAATATCACCTGAAATTTTATACATTATTTTTTATGTCAGTTTAATTGTTAATTTATATTATCTTTTTCCTCATTATAAATTTTTATATATTCTTTTCCCCATTTGTCCATATCTTTCATAATCGGAATAAGTGATTTTCCGATTTCTGTCAGAGTATATTCAACCTTTGGAGGATTTGAAAAATAATCTTTTCTGGAAATAAGTTTATATTTTTCAAGTTCTTTTAATTGTTGCGTCAACATCTTTTGTGTAATCTCGGGTATAATTCTCTTAAATTCATTATATCTGATTATAGTATGTTGATATAAATTCCAAATAATCAATGCTTTCCATTTTCCGCTTAATACTTCCAAAGTAATCTCTATCTCACATTTATAATTATCACAACTTACCTTATTTATCCTTTTATCCGGCATTTTAAATCACCTCAATATAGTATTATCAAAATTATAAATCATATTGCTAAAAATTCAATATCATATACGCACCAAAAAGTGCCTACTTACTTTTTTTACAAAATAGTGTAATCTATAAATAATATTTTTTTTAAAGGGAGGATATCATAGTATGAAAAAAATGTACTATATCTCAATAACATATTTAATAATAGGTCTTTTTATGGGACTGTTTAATCATGAAGTGGCTTATTATACAAATTTTACAGGTACTACAACTCTAAGCTATTTCCATGCACATGCTATAATTTTAGGTTCGGCGCTTTTCTTTATTATTCCTATTTTTATGAAAGTATTTTCTGTTAATAAACACAAAAACTTTAAGAAATTTATGATTTTTTATAATCTTGGACTGTCTATGTCACTTTTCTTTATGGCGGCAAGAGGAATCTACCAACTGTTTATGTTGCAAATACCAAGCTTTATAGACCATATGATAGGTGGTTTGGCAGGTATCGGTCATATTTTATTGACTATTGGTTTGTGTTTTTTATTCAATGTTATAATCTCAGCTGTCTCCAAAGATTATAACAAAACCGAGAATACAGATAAAGAATATTCGATATCTTAATTTACAAAATATAAAATTTCTTATTTATTTTACTTTCAATCATTTTTAATTCTCCAATTTTACAAACGAAGTATGAAATCTTTATAGGTTCGTACTTCGTTTTATTTTTATAAAATACATAGTTTTACATAAATATAGACACTGATTTTCTTTTATATTATAATATAAAAAAAGTGGGTGATGCAAAAATGACAGATATAAGTAAATATATTAAAGAAATCAAAGTTACAGATATAAATATAATTTCTTTGAGCGGTATGCTTGAATTTATAAGTGAAAATTATTTTGTTGAAAATGACACATATCAAATAGGTTTTAATTGGATAACTGTGTATTATAATCCGCAAATAAACTATATCCGTGATTTGCAAAATCCAAAAAAAGAGGATATTATTGCATATGTTTCGTCCAACTATCAAATTGCTTTTGTTTTGGATAAATATGTCGGCGCATTCAAACAAGATACCAAAGCATATAATATGAAGTATATTTCCGTAAATTCGTTCAATGATAAAATACTCTTTTGTTCCGACACCGCTTTGTTTTCGGATATTGTTTGGATTGACGATGATTTTATGACTAATGAAAACATATCTTTTGATTTTGAAAGTTTTTATTTGATAGATGACGGTATCAAATACATAAATCCAAAACATTTCTCCGTTATTGATTTTATTGATTATAAATAATTAAAGGTAACGAATTAATAAAACTCATAATGGAAATAAAATCATCGTTATTAAACTCAATATAACAAAAAATCACAGACTGCAATACAATCTGTGATTTTTTATTTTAGATAATAAAATTAATCATTATCTTCGTTTTTTAATGTTTGCGTTTTTTATTAAGCAGATTGAACAGTACGCCTGATACTCCCAAAACACCCGCAAGTATAAGTGCTATGTAAGCAGCCGAATTACCTGATTTATTTTCTTCTTTTTCAGGTGTCATTGTTTCTTCTGAACTTTCCGATTTAGATGTTACCGATTCGGGTTTTGATTCCTCTATCGGTTTACTGCTTTCTTCTGCGCTTGAAGAAGACTCGCTTATTTCCGGTTTGCTTGTTTCTTCAACTTTACTGCTTGGTATTTCGGGTTTATAAGAGTTGTCTGTTTCCGGTTTTGTGTAATTCGGAACATCTCTATCAAGCCTTAAATCAGCAAGATAGGAAAGAGGATAATAAATACGGTTTTGCTCTGTCAAAGCATTTCGTGAAGTAAGAACGATAGGTTTTCCTTCACTCCACTCTATAACTACTTTGACACCTGGTTTTACAAGAATTGCATTCATTACTGAAACAGGTAATTTATGGAATTCATCAGCATCTACCTTTATTGTGTCGCCATATTTAGACTCATTTATTCTTTCTTCAAGAACTTCCCAAAACTCATTTTCTTTTTCACTTTCGTCATAATCATAGCTGCCACCGCTTCCGCCTGTGCTTCCGCCACTGTTTCCGCCATTATTGTCTGTATCAATCGTTTTCCATGTAATCATTATCGGAGATAAGCCATTAACTGTAAATCTAAGCGTATCCGATGTCTTTTGAACAAACGGATATTCTATATCACCCGCTTTATACTTATCGTCTATTGATGTTGATGTAAACATATGGGCAACTTTAAAGTCATGCGTATTTTTGCCTGTGCCTTTTGGATAAGGTAGCTCTATTGTGATACCACCGTTTGCAAAATGTGAAGGTGTGGCATCTACCCATTTTTCTTCATTACCCAATGAGCCGGTGTTTATTCTGTATTGCAACTTAACGTCTTGTGTCTTGAACGATTTACCAAAATCATTTCCAAATATGTCTTTTATACCATTTTGAAGAGCCTTCTCAACCTGTCTTGCGCTATGATATCCCAAATCTTTCAAACTTTCAGGTAACGAACTGTCTTTCAGGTCATAACTCTTTGTTCTTTCCTCATATCTGTCTCTGTTCATAGCAAACAGCGCCACTGACTCTACGCTGGGTATTTTTGCTATATTTTCAACAGCTATTGCGCGTATGGTTGTACTGTCAACAACTTTTAGCGTTACGCTTGTTTTACTGCTTAGTCTGTTTCTGTTAGTTGCGTCACTGGGGTCGCTGCCGTCCAATGTATAGTAAATAGTTGTATTCGGCTTGCAATCTATAACTACTTTTTGCGGAGAAGTATATTTACCTCCGTTCGGTGTAATCATAGGTGATTTTGTAATTGGCTTAGGTGATTTTACAGTAATGGATTTTACTGCGCCTACTAAAATATTTTCTGTTTCTTTAATACGAACATAGAAAGTATATTTTGTATCTTCCTTTAAGTTTTCAAATACATTACTGTCTTTCCAAATTTTACTGTCTGAACTATACTCAGCGCCGCTGATTTTATCTACTGTAAAAGTAAAGTTATCCAAATGTTTATCATAAGAGAAGTGTCCGCCAATATCTTGCGGTAGTGTGGGAGCTGCGGATTTTTTAACAGTCAATGTCATAACTTCGCCACTTACAGCCGAATTATAATATTCACTTTCGGGAATACTTGCTTTAACTTCATAAACACCTGCATTTATTGGCAAATTATTAATATATGCGCCATTAGAACCCGATACTCTGTACGAATAATTTATACTGCCTGTATAATTACCTGTTGGTAAAACAACTGTTGGCGGAATTATTTTTACAATTTCACCTGTATATACCAAAGTTTGTTTTTGAGTATCTTTTCCCCATTTAATTTGAGGCGTTGCTTTATTAATAACCATTTTTACATTTGATATTGAATAGTCATTAATTACATAGTTTGATTTGTCTTTGCCCTCCAAATACGTTTCTGCAACATTATTGCTTAGCGCAATGGTTTTATTCGCTGTATGAGGTTTCTCTGTATCAAATTCTGCATCTTTTGAAATTACGTATTTCAGAGTAACATTTTCTTTTCCGACAATACCGTTTATTCCAATATTGCCCGATATAGAATTTGTTATCTTCTTCGTACCGTCATAAATTTTTTCAATCTTCATAGCTGAACCGTCAAATTTAAGTGGTTTTGGTGTAATCTCAAAATCAATATACTCACTTATACCATAAAAAGTATGGTCATCAACAATATATCTTAATTTATATTTACCGGCATCTTTTGGCAATTCGGTAAGAACCTTATTGTCTTTACTGATTTCCATTGTTACCGCGCCCGTATAACCATTGGTTATAGGTTTACCGATAACTACAACCTTATTGGCGTCATAAACTTTGTTTTCTACCTTAACTTTACTCAAATCAAAAGTAACCTTATCTCTTTGTGTAACTATTACTTTTACTTCAATTTTAATATTTTTGAAATTTTGAGTTTCCGCTTTAACAGTAACTGTTTCTTCGTATTTTCCGTCTTTGAAATTATAATCTTCAGCTTTGTTTGATACTAATTTAAAATTAAAACTATTGCCTACGATTACAGTATCTTTAATCTTTGAACCTGATACGGTAACTATATTTGTATTAGCGATTGTTTCATCTGTGGCAAATTTATCACCCAACGAATTTTTCAAAGCTTCCGTCAAATCAACACTGTGTTCTGCTGTGTCTGTATATTTGGTTATATACTCTGCTTTAACACTGTATTCTGCTACGTTTTTTGTAATATCAAGTATTAAATTTGTCTTATTTTTTGCCTCGTTATAGTTTTTAAACGCGCTGACAGATGCTTCCACTTCATATTTACCTATTGCATTCGGGAACTCGTCTGTAAATGCTCCGTTTGTACCATACTTGCGATATCTGTAATCAACAGCGCCTTCAAAATTCTCATTATTAACAAGTGTTACCGTTGGTTTTTTGATTTTTGACGCGTCACTTCCCAAAGGTAATGATTGCGTATTCGGATTCCATATTATTGTTGGTGTTGCATTTGTTATTTCAAATGCTATCGGAGTACTTTGAATATCAGTACCCTTAACTGAAAATACAACGTTATAGTTACCCGCATCTTTTGGCATAACTGTTGTTGTCGGATAATTTGTAGACAAAATACCTGTATAGTTAACTACAAAATTATCTGCATTTACGCCATCGGCTGTTGGCGCGCCTGTATAACCTGTTTTTTGTTTTCCGTCATAAACGCTGTTTTGAGGTTTTACATTTGTAATATCAATAGTTCTGTCTTTAAATATTATTGTTACATCACGTGTTGTATCAAGATAATATTCCGATGTTATGATTACAGGTACTGTTATGCTGCTATCAGCCTTAATACCGCTGACATTAAAAGTCATATTATTGTCTGCAAAATTTATATTTGTCACGCCTGACGGTACATTATCAACCCTGTAAGACAGTTTTCCCGCATCGCTTGGCATATCTTTGTTGATATTTACAACTTTCACGCTTGTCTCTGTTTTATAAACATTTTGTGTTATTTCTGCAAGAGTAGGCGCGCCTTTTTTGGTAATATCAAAACTTACTGTCGCTGTCGCATTGCCTATTGTGATATTTGCTGAATATGTACCGGGATTAATCGGAGCTGATTGCAACACTTCATTTTTGTTTTTCTTGTATACAACAGTCGGAACTTTTATTTCAGGTGTAGATGATGTGGCAACAGCTACCTTTTCTTGACCGTCATAAACTAAATCAGTCGGCGCATCTACTGTAATTGTCGCTGTTTTTACAGGGCATTGTACGTCACTGCAATTTGCTGTTATTACGTTACCTTTCGCTGTATAAGTCCAATTGTGTGTATGCGCTGTGTCACCGGCATTTGTAATTTCCAACACTACCGTTTCCTTTAATGATGTTCCTTGTGGAGTATTTGGTATGATTGTTATTGTATATGTTCCGGCATAAATTTCCTGTTCCGGATCGTTACAATACAATGATATAGTATCCAAACCTGTTCCGTCCATCGAACTTTCCTGATATACAGTCATATTCAATATAGGAAATTCGGCTGCGCCTGAACCGTCACTGCTTCCATTATATGTTTGCGAAAAAACTTTAATGTTATACTTGATATTTACTTCTTCAAATGTTCCCTGTTTTCCTGAGTCTGCTATTTTAGTTTTAACTTTAAATCCTATACCATCTGCTTTAAAATCATCAATATTTACAGATTTGTTTTTATCATCGATACTAAACTCAGATAGCAGAACATCTGATGTTGGAGGAGTTGTTGCATCTGTATTTACAGTCCAATTTCCCTGTCCATCTTTATTAAATTTGTCATTTGGAGAAGAACTGTGTGGAAGTAAAACAAATGAGCTGTCTTGCGAATTTATTGCCGCTATATATTTATGTCCATTTTTCTGCGGTTTATCGGTAGATTTGTCAGAGAAAATTCCGCCTATACCAACTCTTGTAGTATCAGTCACATTTCCTGTTATATTAAGTGTCTGGTTGGTACCAAGGACTAAATCTCCGCCACCTTCAAAATCATTAACTGTAATATTTTTTGTAATACCGGCCAAATCAATCACTGCATTGTTTGACACTGCTATCTTATTGATTTCAGTATCTTTATTTGAACTTAATGCCAAATGACCTTTAATTATTTCCACATTATCCAAATTATCATACAGCGTTACTGTTGATTTTGATCCTGTGCTTTCGTCATATATTATGGAAGCATTATTTATTCCGCCTGTTTTCGGATAAATATCCAAACTTTTTACTGTTTGTATATTTATTGTGACATTTCCGGATACTTTATATGACGCACGGTCTTCCATCATACCGTCCGGATTTCCTCCACGACGGTCTTCTCTTGCTCCTGTTGCGTAAATAGCGCCTATTTTATCAGCGCCTTTATTCTCTATTTTAATATCTACATTGCCTGTAAAATCATTGGGTTTTTCCGGCAAAGGTTGAGAGGTATCAGGATTTACGCCCACATCTGACATACTTCCCGCATAAATATTTCCTACTTCGCTTCTGTTTTTCAAAATAATCTGTCCATAATTACCCATAGCCGGCGGAGTTGCACCGGGACTGTTATAATCTGTTATACCGCCTGCAAAAATATGTAAAGACAATCTTGCGCTTTTATTTTTTACATTATCCAATGTTAAGCTGTATCCATTGGCAATAATTGCATTTCTTACATTATTATTAAAATTAATACCAATATCTTTAAATGTAACATCATCGCCTAAAATAATTCCACCATAGCCTAAACCCAAAGTATGTCCTTGTCCAATAATTGTTACAGGGTGATTTATCATTAATGCTTCATCACCATTTTCCGGACGATAATTTTCGATTGTATTATTAAAGATTATCGTATCGACTGTGCTATCAGCTAACGCATTTTTAAAATCGTCCCAAGTATTTACTGTTCTTTGAGCACTTTGTTGTCTAGTTGATAACTTTTCTTTTGTACTGTGTAATACATTACTTGTACCAAGAGCAGTAAGTGGCAATTCATTTGCTTTACTCTCTGCAAAGCCAACAACCGCAACCTGATTTGCAATAATAGCAAAGGTTAATATTAAACCAAGTATTCGTTTCATAGCTCTCTCCTTATTAAAAAAATTAATTATATTTAGTTAAAACAGTGAAATTATCAATTTTATTGTCAGCAAAATAAATTAAATCAAAATTTGATACTTGCACCATACGCTATACAATAATTTTATATTATCATTCCGTTTTTGTCAATATTTATCAATATCGTTTGATATTTATTGCCAAAATATTGATTGTTTTCATATTTTTTTGCTAATAATAAAATTTTGAATGTTTATATGTAAAAAAACACAACATATTGTCGATATGGTTGTTAAATGGCAATAATAGTTAAATTATAAAAAAAAGGAGTGTCTTTGTAATGCTAGTTAATCATTTGGCTAAAAACAATTTGATTAATGTTACAGCCATAAATCAAAAATTCAGTAATGAAACCAAACAAAACGTAACCGAAAATTCAAAATTCATAATGAAAAACAAAGATGTGCTTTCACTCTCCAAACAAGGAGAAAGGGGAAGTCTTTTAAACAGCCTTATGCGCCAAAAAAAATTTATTCAGGAAAGTAAAGACGCATTGTTGAAAGATGGTTTGGAAAACGGTAATGTTGACAAACATAAACTTGAAGAATATGATGAACAATTAAAAATGATTGAACAACAAATACTTGAAACGATGGTAAAAGAGTCGGTAAAAGATGATAAAGACGAAAATCAACACAACAAAATAATGACAGAAGAAGAATATGACAGGAAAAAAATGTGTGATATGATGACTCTTTCTGACAATCTAACACAGGCGAAAACCATTAACTCGGTAAGAAAAAAAGTTGATGGTGAAATAAATGTTTTAAAAGCTGAAATTAAATTAGACGGCGAATATGTGTTGGAAAGCAAATTAAAAAAAGTGGCGGTACTTGAACAGCATAGTTCCAAATTGTCAAATCAACTGAGCGATAAACTTACAGAAACGGGTGACGCATTATTATCAAACAATGAAAATATAGAAATTAAAGATAATTCGGAAGAAAATAATAATACTGAATTATTAACAGATGACAATAATTCTTGATACAAATACAAATTAAACTTTAACCATACAGCAATCTCTTAACAAATCTTCACTTGTTGTGTTAAATGTTTTTATTAAATACCAAAAAAAGCAGGAAGCCATAATATTATAGCTCCTGCTTTTTTTATTGTAATAGCGCTCTTTTTCAAATAATATTTTGTTTAACAAATCCAAAATCAAATTATCAAAAATTAAGTATTATTTTATGTATTGTTTGTTATTTTACAAAGAATAATAACAGTCATACATAAATAACTGCTTACGTATGAGAATTTAAATTGTGTTTGTTTTATGCAAATCATATATTAATTTATATCTATCAGGTCATCTACAACATTTAATTTGTTTTTACCTTCTTCTTTTGATTTATACATTGCTTTATCGGCGGCCAAATACAGCCTTCTATATAAATCAGCATTATTTACGTTTGTAAAAGCCATTCCTATGCTGCAAGTAACCACAAACTCTTTGCCTTTGTAATAGTAAGAATGAGGTATTTTCTCCAATATCATTTTTGCTCTATCTATTGCAGAATCTCTGTCCTTAATATCATTCATAAATATAACAAATTCGTCTCCACCCAGTCTTGCAACATAATCTGTATGCCTAAACATAGATTTTAAATTATCGGCAATCTTACAAAGACAATTATCCCCTTCCATATGTCCCAATGTATCATTAATCTTTTTAAAATTATCAAGGTCCAATAATATCATAGCGCATAAACTATCGTTCTTTGCCTGACAGTTAATACAATATTCCAATGCGCGTCTGTTTAATAAATCAGTTAAACCATCTCTTTCACTTAAATATAATATTTTTTTATTTTTATCGAAAACCATATATATAAATCTTGTTATTAAATAATTAACACTTATAATAATTATATAAACAAATAGATTCTCTAAAACATATCTTTGCTTATAATATAATTCCCCGAATACTGAACTTCTTGACATAGTAAATACCATATCTATAAGCAAAATGCTGGCAATAAGACACATAAAAACTCTGATATGTCCAATTAATACCATTGTTGTACAAATTATTATACAAAGGAAAATCGTATAAGACAGATATTCATTATTTAAATAACGTTGTATTTCCAATACTATCATTGTTTGAAAAATATTTATATATGCTGCGATTGAAATATATTTTTTGTTTTTCGGAAAATAATATTTAAATAAAAAATATGCGCACAAAGAAAAAATAAGTTGCGCCGTATAAATAGTGTATCCAAATTTGTTAAATTCAAATGTTTCGCAGTCTATCAAGTGAATTATCAATATATGCAAACAAAAAAACATAATAATTAAGGCAGAAAAAATGCGTTGGGCTATGCAATTATAGTTCCTTATATCATCTTGAAAAGTAATTGCATTTTGTTTCATAGTATCTATTTCTTTTAATATATTCATTTTCATAAATCACCCCGTATTATTAAGCATTAATACATATTATGTATATTAATTGTAAAATATTTAATATATATAACAATAATAAAACACATTAAATAATTTTTCAAAAAATTATAATAATACAATTATTTTCAATAAAGATTTACGCTAAATCCTTTAAAGCCATTTTTGCACGTTCTGCGACAGTATAACTATATGTTTTCCATAACCCATCTGTTTCGTCGCCCCAGTACTTTGGTTTTTCATTGCAATTAAGAGATTGTTTTAAAAGAGGAAGGGCTTTTTTTATTGTATATCTCTGCGCAAAACATATACCGTCATACTTTATGTTCATATTGTCAGAAGCTATCATATCACATATTATCTGTTGTATATATTGCTCTGTTTCTTGCAATCTTTTTTTAAAGGGAAAAAAGATTTTTTTCTTTTTGGGAGGCTTCGGTAACCATTGTATAAAATACGGCGTAAAATCACTGTCCTCCAAAAGCTCCATATAGTGTGTTTTTATGTAATAATCATTAAATATATAACTATAAGGATCTTTCCAGTCAATTTTTTCTTTTAGTTTAGATTTTACTACCCACTCACCGTTTTTCACATAATATACGCTTTCTTTTTTTATTTTGTCATATTCAATCTTTAATTCTCCGCTTTTGTACCATTTCTTATCATAATCCTGTGTTATTTCCTTAATTTTATTACCGTTTCTGTCAAAGAAACGCTGTAAGAGAGGTTCTTTCTGAAAATACAATCTTACAGTTCCATTTTCATACCATTGGGTTTCTGTTATGGTTTCACCGTTTTCCATAAACCATTCCCCTTCCAGCTGACCGTTTTCATAAACAGAAAAAGAACGTCCTTCACCCAAACCATTATTATATCTGTATTCGGAATGTACTTTTCCGTCATCGGCAATAGCTGTGCCGGAAAACAATTTACCTTGGTATTTTGCCTCACGAAATATATCTTCCTCAGAAGTTTCTATTTCATCAAAATTAACACGTAAGTACATATATTCTTACTCCAAACTAAATAATACTGACCCTAAGAAAATGAAAATAACCAAAGATAAACAATTTTTCAGTGACCAAGCTTCAATTCATCTCATTATAAATATAATACTTAAAACAAAAATAATGCCACTTTTTTAAGTTCTTCAAAGTACTGAAATATATCTCTTTTCTTAATTAACAAAATATAGGCATTTCTGTAAACAAATATTGTTCTTTGATGTTAAAACCCAAAACAATATTATTTAAATTTTTTCTAAAACAGAATATCTTTCTTCAAGTTTAAGATATTTTTTTTCAAGTATCTTTACTTGTTGATTTATATCAAATTTATAATAGTCTGTAAATTCATTTTTATAAGTATTGCTGTTCAATATTTCATTTGCCCATATTTCAGGACTTTCTTCCAAATCAATATATTGTATGGCTGTATTTATTTTTACTTCTTGCGTTATGTTATTTGAAAGTATTATCGGCAACCGCGCGTATTGCGCCTCAACGGCAACCAACGGCAAACCCTCATAAAATGACGGTAATACAAAACAATCAAAAGCTTGCAAAAGTTCGCTTACATCATCACGTTTTCCCAAGAACAACACACTGTCCTTTAAATTTAAACCGGCAACTTTATTCTCTGTTTCCTGTCGCAGTTCTCCGTCTCCAACAAGAACAAGCACACTGTTTTCTTTTTGTTTTTTTACTTCATTAAATATATCAATCAGAAATGAATGATTTTTTTGATACATAAAACGGCCAATATGTCCTATTACGAAATTTCTTTCTATATTTAAATTTGCGCGAACCTTATCCCGCACTTTCTCGCTAAAACCAAACGCTTCTGTATCTACTGCATTTGCTATGACGGTAACTTGTTTCTTCTCAAAAGTTTTATCACCAAATAGCCATCTTCCCGCAACTTCCGAGCAGGCAAAATAATCTGTTGCAAACAGTTTACTAAAAGGACGAAGTATGTATTTAAGCGTATTTTTGAAACCCTCTCCTTTGTGAGCTGTGCTGTGACTGTGGCAAATTCTTACTTTTGCGCCACCGAGAGCCGCCGCAAATAATGAAAACACACTCATTGTATTCATATTTGAATGAACTATATTATAATTTCTTTCACTTACGATTTTGCGGATATTATGTATATATGAAAAAATATGTTTGTACGATGGTATCGGATAAACTCTTGCCCCACGTTCTGTTATATCTTGCGGAATACTGTCTTGACTGTCTTCATCTATTACAAAGTCAAATTGTATTTCATCTGTGTTAATATGTCTATAATAGTTAAATATCACCATTTCGACACCACCGTGTGACACATTTCCTATTATTTGCAGTATTCGTATAGGTTTGTTTACAAGCAATATCTCACCTCTTAAACTTTTATAAAAAATATCAAAAATTTTTACAAACGCGGTAATATATATTTAATAATTATATTATATAAAAACCGTTCATATCAGTATAACATTTTTTTTCTTAAAAAGCAAATATTATGCAAAAACAACAGATTATCTTGCATATTGTCACACTTATAATATACCGTACATTTTTTCTTTTATATACTTACAAAGTAATGTACGGTAAGTTAGCAAAACAAGATATTATAAATTACAGCTTAAATACATATTCAGACAAAAAAAGATTTCAAAACTAATGTTAGTCTTAAATATTACGTTTTTTATAATAATTACTATATGACAAGGGCTATAAAAACACATAATTTTTTAATATGGATAAACTATTCATATAGAATTTTTTGTGGTATAATATCAGTAAATTTAGTATTATAAAATTTATAAAGGTAGTGTAATTTATGAAGAAGAGAAAATTATTTTGTGAAATATCACCGTTAACCTATAAAATATCTGTGAGCAAAGGTATTATTCTAAGAAACATACAAGATTTTTTTTCTTTTAACAAATTTGCAAAAAAGAAGTCAGAAGATATTTTGCCGATAATTATATACAAAAGCAATTCTCTTATCAGAAGAACACTCGGTAATGTGAATTTAATCTTACAGGAAAACAAAGCTGTAAATTTAGCAATCGCTGCCCCGAAAGTCAATAAAATACTGGTAGAGCCGGGAGAAACTTTTTCTTTTTGGAAATTAGTCGGACTTCCAAAAGAAAGCGAAGGATATAAAATGGGGCTTACAATTTCAAGTGGTCAGGCAACCGAAGGAATTGGCGGAGGAATGTGCCAGTTTACAAATTTAATTCATTGGCTTGTTTTACATACGCCACTCGAAATCGTAGAGCATCATCATCACGATGGTATAGATTTATTTCCTGATTTTAACCGTCAAGTACCGTTTGGTACAGGAACAAGTATATTATATAACTATATAGATTATAGATTTAAGAATAATACCAATCAACCTTATCAAATTATAGTATATGTGACGAAAGAATATCTTTGCGGAGAAATACGCAGTACTGAACCATTAAATCTTTCTTATCATATAACAGCCGAAAATGAGTTTTTTTCAAAAGAGGATAATGTCGTTTATCGAAACGGGGAGATATACAGAACTATTGTTGATAAAAAAACAGGAAATACCATAAAAAAAGAACTTATAAAAACAAATCATGCAAAGGTTATGTATGATACAAGTAATTTAGTTATTAAGGAATTATAACCGCAACTGATTAAAGTAGTAACAGACCGAACAATAATCAAAAAAAGAAAAATTTACGGCGATGAAAATACGTTTAAAGTAAAGAAACCGAAATTTGCAAATAAAACTTTCCGAATGGAAAAGTCACTGTCAAAGTATTTATATCGGTTAATGCTCTTGTCTCACAGAGTTGCGAATATGTGTTAATACATATAAAAATAGACTCAGAATACGAAAAACACTATTTCCAGAAAAATATGCGCAAAATGGGTAATTAAAAAAGAAACTTTTTCTCTTGCAAAAAGTCTCCTCTTTTGGCATTTATGTCAAAATTCACATTCAAAAATGCGCTTGCACGACAAAAGCGTTCCGTTTTCTGCGGAAAATGTCTTAGCTCTGCCCTTAAACCGCAATTTTTTGAAAAAAATTGAGTAAAACTTTTATAGACTTCGTCATTATAAAGAATTAGTATACCTTTTTTATGTTCTGTAAAAATAAAATTATTCAGACTTCATCAAATTATACACTTTCTTTCTGACAAAACAAAAACATATTATCTGCATAATTACCGTTATAAGCCATGAAAGTGGGTATGAAATAAATAGGGTCGACAAAGAGTGGTATGTTGGAAATACACAATAAATCCAAAAAATTCTGACACCTACTGTTCCTATTACAGAGAGTATCATAGGTATGACTGAATAACCCATACCACGCATTGCTCCGGGGAACAAGTCCATTAATCCGCAAAGGAAATATGTAACTGTTGTATAGAGTAAAACTTCCATACCGCATTGTATAACTTCTTGACTTTCTGTATATATATTTAATATATTTTCTCCGAAAAAATAGATACAGCTACCTAAAACAAAAGTAATGCAAACCGACAAAATTATGCAATCTTTAAGCACCTTATCCATTCTCTTATAGTTTTTAACACCATAGTTTTGACTTGTAAAACTCATACAGGTTTGTGTAAAGGAGTTTACTGTTACAAACAAAAATCCAAAAATATTGTTTGCGGCTGTATAACCCGCCATAGCTATATCACCAAAAGAGTTTACTGATGATTGCAACAATACGTTTGAAAAATTAATAACCAAGCTTTGTATGCCTGCGGGAAGTCCTATTCTAAACAGTTGTTTTAAGTGTGATAAATTTATTCTCAGTTTTGAAAAACTCAATTTATAGATACCGTCTGTTTCACAAAGACATTTAAGCACAAGCACGCATGATATTAACTGAGCAATAACAGTTGCCACTGCAACACCAATTACCCCAAGATTAAAAACGATAACCAAAATCATATTTAATACTGCATTTATTATACCAGCAATTACCAAGAAAATTAACGGTCTTTTGGTATCTCCGACAGCTCTTAAAACAGCCGCCCCATAGTTATATAACATAAAAAACGGCATACCTAAAAAATAAATTCTTATATAAAGCAAAGATTTATCCAAAATATTATATGGTGTTCCCATAGCGATTAACGCCCAATTTGAAAACAATATTCCTATTATACTAACTGCTATTCCACTCAATATTGCAAACATTACAGACGTATGCACAACATCTTCCATATTTTTTTCATCTTGCATTGAATAAAAGCGACCTGCCAAAACATTGGTACCAAGCGAAACACCTATAAAAAGTGTAGTTATAAGATTTATAAGCGATGTAGTTGAACCAACCGCCGCCAGTGACTGACTTCCGCTGAATTTTCCGACAACAACAATATCTACCGCATTAAATAGTAACTGTAAAATTGATGACAGAGCAAGTGGAATTGAAAACGAAATAAGTTTACCTATAAGCGGACCGCTACACATATCTATTTCATATTTGTTTTTCTTTATTTCCGAACTCATAAATTATTCTGTGACAATAAAAACCAATCATCACTCTTTCCTTTCTTTACAATTTGTATGGTTTATAATCTAAAAAAGACACATAAATTATAGAATACGCTTTTTTTTCATTAATGTCAATATTTTTAATGACAGTATATAAAATAAATCTTAATTAAATGAAAAAATAAATCTGTATTTAATTTATATTATAAATTAGAATAATTTTGAGAACAAATAGGTCTATTACTAGTCATAAAACTGTTTTTAAACTATAAAAGGTAAAACCATTCTGAATTTATTTTTGTAAGAACAGTGAACAAATAGCAGATGAGAAAACATATTCTGTTTTTCTGCTTCTTTTCTAAAATAAATATGTCACTATATTTGCATAAAAGCGATAAATCAGTCTTTGACTTTGAGTAGTGGTAGTGTAACCATAAATAAAAAAACCAGAATAAACATTATAACGCTAATCCCAAAGTTATCAGCTATAAATCCTAAAACAGGCGCAAATATTATCAGAAACAATGACTTTAATTGTGAAGATACGCTAAGGGCAGTCGCTCTTGCAGATTTTTCTATATGCTCATCAACTTCATCTACGAATATAGGCTTTCTGATATTGAAAAGTAAATAAATAAAGAGATAGATACCGAATACCAAAAACGGATTTTTGGAAACAAGCGCAAGAACAGCCATACTTACAGTAAGTAAAAAATGAATGATGTATAAACATTGTATATTGCTTCTGTTGGATTTTACAACATAAGATTTTTTGGACGCAAAAGACCCGAATAAATTCAAAATTGTATAGACAAATCCCAAAATGACATTTAAATTGTCCTCGGCGCTTAGGGAGGATAGTAGCACAATACCATTACCTAAAACAATTAGTTCCAACATTGGTTGAATTAAATCTTTTATAAAAGATATTGTTGCTTCAAAAATACCGTCTTCCAATAAAATGTTTCTGAGAATACGATTTTTTTGAAAATTAACTATCGAGTTTTTAAACATATCTTTAAAATTCAACTTTGCCTTTTTATCTGCGCAATCCAAGAATTGTGGATATGACAAAATCAAAATAAAATCTAAAATGTACGGTATGATTGAAAATAGAAAAATTGTATTTACAGATGTTACATTCAATATTAGTAATATTCCGATTAAAGAACTGACAGCGCTACCCATTAGTGAAAAAGCTCGGGTTCTTCCATACACAAAAGTTTTATCTGTTTGCCACCCCTTGCTGTCTAAATATGTATAAATCATTGCCTTGTGAGTACCACTGCGGAAAGCTTCTCCAAGTCCGAAAAATACCATAGCCGCAGTTGCCATAAAAAATGAATTTGTATAGAAAAAGCAAATAAATGAAATAATATAAAAGTTAAAGCAAAAATACAATTCTTTTTTTCTACCGAAATAGTCTGCAATGAAGCCTGAGGGTATTTCAAAAACATTGATGATAACCTCCCGAATTGCAATTAAAATACCAATTTCAAAAAGACTTATACCTTTTCCCATAAGAAAAATCAGTAAATATGGCTCGAAAAATTTTAGATTTTTCAAAAAACCATAGAAACAAAATTTTTTTATTTGTAAATCTGATTTAATTTCCTTTAACTGTTTATTTAACATATTTCCCTCCATTTTTACGTTGACCCGTTCGGAAATCAATGATATAATCCTATTATTAAAATTAAATAGCACATATCAATATCGAAAAGCGATAACGATATTCTATCACAGGAGGATACAAAATGCAAGAGCCAATATTAAGAAAATTGTTTTTAGCTTTTATTCAAGTTCATATACTGCACCACGCAAAAAAAAAGCCGATATACGGCTCTTGGATGATTGAGGAATTAAAGCGACACGGATATAATATCAGCGCCGGAACTCTATATCCTATTTTTCATAATCTAAAAAAAGACGGCCTTTTAACAGTAGAGAACATAGCAGTTAATGGTAAAATCAGAAAATACTATTCTATTACTGAAAAAGGCATTTTTATACTTAATAAAGCAAATGAAAAAATTGTGGAACTTAAAGCCGAGACAAATGAATCAGATTAATATTACTTTAAATTTAGTTTATATAGAATGTTCCGACAAATTTTAAAAATATAATTTACAAACAGTGTCTTTAATATTTAAGAAAAATAGAGGGTAAAAAGCGGTGTAGTATGAGTTTGTATGCGCAGAAAGCATACCCCAAACAAAAAACAATTAATTACTGCGAAAAAAATTCGCACAAAATACCGATAATCAAATTGATGTTTGTCAATGATGTATTACAACACCAAAAAACTTCTCTGTCAATTTAAAATGAGTTAATGTCATATTTGGAAGATAGCCGGTTTTAAGAAATGACAATAAATTTATTGCGCTTTCTGCTATGTACAGCAAGTTGTTTTTTAAAGTCATCAAACAAATAAAATTTATGTACTGCATAAAAATATTCTTTTTCTTTACGATGGCTACGTTCTACTTTACCGTTATCTTGTTTTAAGCTACGACAGATATATTTGAGGTTTGTTTTGTATCTGACAACAGCTTTGGTTACTCGGTATTTTTTAGAATACAAATGTTTAACTTAAATAGCAAGTTTATATTACGCTTTCATAAAGAAATGGATTATCCTCACTGTATATTTAGTTTTCACAAGCTTCCTGTAACATAGATTTCCATTTTATTATTTTTATTATTTTTTATAACACATCTATTGTAATCTTAAACTTTTTCAGACAAATATATTATTTATAATTATATGATATATCTTTGCAAAATATTAATTATATTTGATGTTCAACGGAAGGAATAAGTGTTCCGTCTTTATATGCGTGCATTAACAGTGTAAGGTCATATATTTTATTACTGATATTTTCGCCTATATCCGTATCTTTAACATAAACTCTTTCTACTTCTGTTTCAAACATATTTGAAGTAGAATTTATATCCGTATTATTTAAAATTGCGTCTTTACGTGTAGTAAAAGGCTCGTGCGACATTAAACGCATACCGTGAGAATTATATATTAGGGTATAACCGGCTATTCCTGTTGTAGCTTGATAGTGTTTACACATACCGCCGTCAATGATAATTAATTTGTTGTCAGCCTTTACAGGTGACTCTCCCTCTTTTACCTTTACAGGTACATGTCCGTTTATAATATGCGCATTTGGATAATGTATATCAAATTCCTTTAATATTTTTTGACAGAAATTTTTATCATTACAAAATTTATAGTAAGGGTCTTTTTTCTCTTCAATAAGTTCAGGAACTTTAATATACATTCTTTCAAAAGTAGTCATTTTATTTCTGCCAAAAAGAGGAGAATTTTTACCACACCATAAATACCACATAGTGTCTCTGTAAAATTCTTTATTTTTATCATTTTCAGGTAAAAAGTAAGCTCGACGAGCGGCAACATTAAACCAATCCAATAAATTCTTTCCGTAGAGAATTTTATTATCAATATTAATCTTTGTAAATTCACCATTTTCATCTAATGGTATGCAACCATGAAAAAGTAAATTTTGATTAAACTGTTTATACATACTGCCGTTTGCGTACAAAAAATTAATGTGTTTATGTAGTTTCTCGCTATTACTGAAAGCCTCTTGAATTTCAGTTAATATGGTATTTTCTTCATCTGTAAGTTCATAAGGATTATTTATATCAATGGTTGGAAAGTATGCGTTATTAAGTGCATATACAGTACCATTGATATTTATTGTATTGTTTTTGTAATCTATCTTATCCAAGAACAGCCTGTCTTGCATATCATACTCAGGGTGACGCTTTATTATTTCACCCTCCAATTTAAATAATAAAACAGCTATACAATGGTCAGTTGCCTCATAAACGTCTTTACAGTCTTTATAGTTTTTTTCAGCGAATAAAAATAGCGAACGCAGACTTATACCGTATCCATTTTCAAGAGTTGCATAATTTCTGTACATAATGCTGTTTTTTAGAACAGTTGCTATACAAGCCCTGCTTCCTGCGGCAGCACCCATCCACAAAATATCGTGATTACCCCACTCAATATCAACAGAATGATGATTCATAAGCATATCCATAACTTTATCTGCTCCCGAACCTCTGTCAAAAATATCTCCTACAATATGGAGTCTATCCACAGCCAATCGTTTTATAAGCTCGCTCATTGCAATAATAAAACTTTCAGCGTTATCGATATTTATAATAGTATTTATTATTTGGCGGTGATATACAATTTGATTTATGTTTTCATCATTATTCGCATGTAAAAGTTCATCTATAATATATGAAAATGATTTTGGCAACGCTTTACGTACTTTGGAACGTGTATATTTGGTCGATAACAATTTGCAAATTTCTATTAATCTAAGCAAAGTTGTACTGTACCACTCATCATTAATAACACCTTTTTCACGTAACTCGTCTATCTTTTCTTGAGTATAATATATCAATGTACAGAGTTCTGCTTGTTCATTTTGAGACATTTTATTGTCAAATAACATCTTAACTTTCTCACGGATTACCCCGGAACAGTTATTAAGCATATGATAAAAAGCTTCATCTTCACCGTGAATATCGCTTATGAAGTGTTCCGTACCTTTGGGCAAATTTAATATAGCTTGCAGGTTTATTATTTCTGTACAAACTTCTTGAATTGTTGGATATTTTTGTGAAAGAAGTTCAAGATATTGTAGTTTCTCTTGTGAAATTAAAGATGAGTGCAAAGACATTATATATACCCCCATATATAAATTTATAATTCTTATAATAATTATAGTGCATAATTATTATAATTACAATGGGGGTATCAAAATCAATATATTACAGTGTTCATAATAAAACATAAATTTAAAATCAAATTATATTTATTAACTATAAATTTCGTCATCACTTTACGAAAATTTAAAACAAATTTTTTAATTCAGCTACACTTTTAACCTTAGCTACTGTTTTATATACAGAAACATCTTTTAATGTTTTAAAACCAAAACCATAAGTAACAGCGATAAAATCAACACCGGCTTTTTCAGCTCCTATTGCATCATATTTGCTGTCACCTATCAAAACTGCATCACTTGGATCAATTCCCATATTCTGCAATGATTGTAAAATAATATCCGCTTTTGTCAATGTGTCATTAGCATCAGCTCCTGATACATCAGAGAACAAATCTTTAATATTTAAATGGTCAAGCATTATTGATGCAAATTGTTGCAATTTTAATGTTGCTATTCCAATCTTAATATCTTGTGAATTCAAGAACTCCAATACTTGTTGCATACCATCATAAAGCTTAACTTCAAAAATACCTTCTCTTTTGTATCTTGAACGATAAATTTGTGTAGCTTCCATAGCTTTTTCTTCCGACAAACCAAATCTTGTCAAAAAAACTTCCAATGGCGAAGCACCTATTGCCCCATCTACCAACTCAACAGTTGGTTTTTCTAAACCAAGCTGTTGGGCTGCATAAGTGTAAGAATTAAAAATTCCCTCATAGGTATTTGCTAATGTTCCATCAAAATCAAATATTACTGCTTTATACTTTTTCACAATTAAACCTTCACTTTACTTTATTTTTCAATATAACTTGAAGTAGTTATAAATTCATAATTATAATTTGATAATATTTTATTTATATAATATTTCATACTTTCATTTTTCAAGTTAAGTACATCTATTTCTACATTATTTACCATATTTACAGAAAAATAATTTTGCTTATTGTCATCTGAAAATCCATCAAATCCCGCCAAGTAAATCGTATTTGGATTACATTTGCATATAAACTGCATTGCCATTAGTCCTGCATTATCAAATACATTATCATCATCAATAGTATAAGATTTATAATTGATAATAAATTGACCGTCTTTTTTTTCTGTTGTAATATTAGATGTAATTATTAGCTCATAATTATCTTCTATTGAAGGGGATATAACTTCTAAATTGTCAAATCTTTTTAGATTACTTATATATACATAGTCTTGATTAAAAATATCCGATACAAAATTTACTGTTATAATAATTGGATTTTCTTTTGCAATTATATCTTTGATTTTATCCTGCTCACTATATATTGTTTTTCCTGGACCCAGTAACAAAATATTCTTACCACTAAATCTATCTTTTAACTTTTCTAGACTTTCTTTATCGTCTATATAGTGTTCTTGATATTTAACATAAGCTTCCTTAATATAATCTTTATCGTATGTTCCTCTATTCTCTGTTGGAATTGATTGGATTATTTTATCTATATCGTTTATTGATAGAGTTTGTTTATTCATCAAAAAGCTTGCATAGTCAGGGTGGCAACAGTGAACAGCCGCAATATAATAAGGTGCAGTATATCCCCACGGATTTTCAGCTTTTATCACTGTCAAATGTTCATCTATTATTCTTAGCAATGGTACCACATCATATTTAACCGCTATATTATCATTTACATATTGTGTAATTAATTCAGAACACAAATTTCCTGCTCCACGTCCCATACCAAATACAGAAGAATCTATAATTATCTGTCTTTTTGTATGTAATTTCATTAATTCTTGAGCATTGGAGAACGATAGCTGTAAATTGTTATGAGAATGAAATCCGATATTTATATCAAAATCCAAATTATTATCTACTAGATAGAACATTCTCAACAAATCATTTTTATACATTGAACCCAGTGTATCAACCAAATAAAATGCAAATGGCTTTAAGTTATTAATGATTTCTATAAGTCGAATTAATTCCATATCTGTATATGTCATAGTTCCGACAGGTTGCATGAATACTTTGTAGCCTTTTCCCATCAAATTTTTTGCAAATTCAACGGCTTTTTCTATTTCGTATTGATGAAAAGTTATCCTTATACCATCAAGAGACTTATTATCACAAACTGGTATTTTGTCATAATGAAGTTCTTCTTTACCCAAAGCAATCATACCAACAAACATTACATTTTTATGATATTCCGGTAAAAACTTCTTTAATTGCTCTACATCTGAAAAGCGTGTGCAATTAACATCATACTCTATATCTGCCAAAAATCCACACTCTATAATGTCAATTTTAGATTTTGTCAAATTGTCAATAACACTTTTTATTGTATATTTCCCAAATCTCCAATCATTAACATATCCACCGTCTCTCAATGTACAGTCTAATATTTGTATATTATTCATTAGAAAGCTCCCCTTTTTCTATTTTCTCCAATATTATTTTACGAACCTTTTCTAAATCCTTTTTTGTATCTACTGATAAAGTATTAGCCTCAGTAAGAACAAATTTTATTTTATGACCATTTTCTAAGAAACGATATTCATCAATATCTTCTATTCCTTCTAAAAATCCTCTTGGCGTATCTATAACAAATTTTAAAGCACTTTTTGTAAAACATTGTACACCAACAAATTTTTTCAGTTGAAAATCCGAACGACCTTTTGGGAATGGTATTGGAGTACGTGCCATATACATTCCGTAACTATTCATATCTGTTGCGATTTTAATTTTTGAAGTATCAAAGGCATCAATAGGATCTTTTAATATCATCATACCGTTTGCAACATAACTACTATTGGGATCTACTCCATTAGGAACTAAATCTTCTATTGCTGAACTTTCAATAAGTGGCTCATCACCATTAACATTTATATAAAAATCAGCATCAACTTTTTGAGATACCTCATACAATCTCTCTAAATGTGTTGGACAATCTGTTGAAGTCATTACCGAAGGTATACCAAAACGATCACAAACATCAACTATTCTTTGATCATCTGTTGCAACATATGCTTCATCAATTCCTTTTGCTTTAATTAAACTTTGATATACCCACCAAATCATTGGTTTCCCACATATGTTCTCTATTCCCTTACCAGGAAACCTTGTTGATGAATATCTTGATGGAATTACACCTATAATTTTCATAATATGTCCTCCTATTATACTAAATTTTACATAAATTTATTATGGATATAACAAATATTTACTCATTGCATATTGCAACCATTAGGCAAAACTTTAGTTTTCAAATATTTTTCATATTCATCACAAATATTTTTAGTATCACCAAAGGCTATTTGCTTACCTTTATCTATCCATAAAACTTTATTACTCATTCTTCTGATTTGCGAAATAGAGTGTGAAACCATAATGGTTGTAGCGCCATCATTGATTATTTCTTTCATTTTCGTTTCGCTTTTATCTCTAAAAGAACCATCGCCTACCGACAAAACTTCATCGAGAATAAGAATTTCAGGATTTACAAGTGATGCTATCGCAAAAGCAAGTCTGGATTTCATTCCTGATGACAAATGTTTAAATGAACAATCCTGAAATTCTTCCAATTCAGCAAATTCAATAATATCATCATAAGTTTCATTCATAAATTGTCTTGAATACCCAAGCAATGCGCCTCGCAGATAAGTATTTTCTCTGACTGTAAGGTCTCCGTCAAATCCCGTTGCCAGTTCGAGCAAAGCAGAAATACTTCCTCTACACTTTACGGTTCCGTTTGTAGGTGGCAATACACCCGTTATAACCTTTAAGAGAGTAGATTTGCCTGCTCCGTTTGTTCCAATTATTCCAAGCATATCACCTTTATTAATAGTAAAATTAATATTATCCAATGCGCAAAATTCACTTGAATATACATCTTTTTTTACTTTTCTAACAAGATATTCTTTTAATCCAATATCTCTAAAATTACCTGTCATAAATTTTACAGACACATTTTTAACTTCAATTATCATTATCTTTTCTCCAATATTTTATATATAATATAAAAATTTACTATGATTTTTTCTATATACCATAATACCAATAAATAAAGTGATTATTGCATAAAATAAAGCTAAAAATTGCATTGTCATACTTGGTATTGTATTATCTATAATTATTGTTCTAAAATACTTTATATAAACAAAAATCGGATTTAAATAAAATAGTTTTTGAAACTGTGGATCATATATTTTTATATCATAAAAAATAGCTGAAACATACATTAATATTCTTGTAAACACACTATATAAATACTGTACATCTTTAAAAAATACAAATAATGTAGATAATATAAACGAAAAACCTATATTAAACAATACTAGACAAATAATAGGATAAAGCAATAATAAAAACTTCCATGTGATAGGAATTCCATCAAGAGCTGTAAATATGAATAATATAACCATCGTCAACAGAAAATTAACCAGCGCCAGTGTATTGCTTGTAATAATAAATAAATATTTTGGGATATTTATTTTTGAATAAATTGATGCCGCTCCGACCATTGAAGACATACCCGCATTTGTTGCTTCAGTAAAAAAAGAAAAGACTATTTGACCAACGAAAAGGTGTACTGTATAGTGTGGTGTTGTTCTTCCAAAAAATTTTGTAAAAATCAAAGACATAACTGCAAGCATTAACAACGGGGACAACAAACTCCAAAATACACCTAAAAATGAGCGTTTATATTTTTTGTTAAAATCTCTTTTAACAAGTTCCTCAAATAAAAATTTATACTTAAAATTAACCACTATTTTCTCCTACTATATAACTTCTATCTTTTTATTTTTTTTTCAAAAGTGATAGTTTTATTTTTAGGGTCAATAATCCAACGGTCATACTCTACTTTTTGATAACCATTCGCTATTTTTTCTTCCATTTGGTATATAAATTTGTAAGGGTCACTCATATCTACATTTTTCAGGAAATCAAATCCATAGTCCCACCACTGTATTTTCATCAATCTATCAATAACATCTTGCGAAAATCTTTTCTTTATTGGTTTTGCAGGCACACCACCCACTATGGTATATGGTTCTACATCTTTTGTTACAACTGCTCCTGTTGCAATTACTGCTCCGTCTCCGATTTTAACACCATTAAGTATTGTTGCGCCATATCCAATCCAGACATCGTTACCTATCTCTATCTTGTTAGATT
Organism: Angelakisella sp.; assembly: GCA_020024555.1. Taxonomy (GTDB): domain Bacteria; phylum Bacillota; class Clostridia; order Oscillospirales; family Ruminococcaceae; genus Angelakisella. Next base: position 9,172 of record JAHHTQ010000006.1, on the reverse strand, counting down.
TACCTGATATATCCAACTGATGTTTATACCTGTTTTTATTCACAAAGTCATCGTTGTTTTTCCATGAATGATAATCTTTAAATTTTGATTCAGGCCAGTAAAATATAGGACTTGGCGAAAGCATATTTACAGAATGATCATGTATACCAATAGTAACATTTTCCTCTATTACGCAAAATCTTCCTATTTTTGATATGAATTTCGCGTTTAAATTTTTACAAAAATATGTAAAAGCTCCAATAAAATCAGCATCAATATTCCCACCACCGAATTGAATCGGAACTTCAAATATTTTTTTGCTACTATTCCCATAACAACCAATTGTTAAATTACTATAACACTGTATACTTATTTTCCCTAATTTGTCAATAAAATTTTCTGGTTTAGGCTTTAAAATAAAATCATTAATAAAATCATTATCAACTTTTTGCTCTATAGAAAAAACACCTTTATTTAGATATTTTTTCATATTATTTTTTAAATTATCCTCATAAATATATTCACTGTTTATTTCTATTCCTGTATATTGAAGAGTATTTTTAAATTTAAAACTCCTTATTCTTTTTAAAATATCTTGGTTTTTTGAAAAAACATAAATTACTTCATCTTTTAAATCACCTGCTGAATTTTGATTTATAACTTTTTTATTGAGACGAATTTCAATTATATTATTAAAAAATTCTTCAAATCCTTGTTCAAAATTTAAATTATAAATATTATCATCATTTTCAGGATTTATAAATACTATAACTGTATCTTGAGGTATCAAATTGATAACTTCACTGTATTTATTACTATTAAATACAGTAAAGTCATCAATTATTACTACTTTCTTATCTGCTTCATATATATTTATATCAAGTAACGACATTATTACATTGATATCATCATTCAAATAAGATATTACATCTTTACAGTAATTAAACAGTGTTTTATAACATAAAATTTCATTTACACCTATTTCGTATTTTATCAATGATAAAATATAATAAATTTTGTTTATATATTTGTATGCATACGAAAAATTTGAGCCTAATTGAATAATACTATTAGCCATTTTTTCGAATTCATAAATAGATGAAGAATTCAATGTTATTGCTTTGTTAAAATTTTTTTCAAAAATATATGGTAATAATTCAGAAGGGGCAAATCTATTCAAAATTACACATTTGTTATTTGAAAAATAATTTACAGAATCAGCTGGATGAGGTTTAATAAAAATATTATCTTCCTCTGTAAAATAATCAGCAATTATTGAATATAAATATAGTCTTTCATTTATATTATTCGCAAGTTCATTATTACTAAAATAATATTGTGTTAGTATTATTGCACTATTATCTATATTATCTATATTATCTTTATCCAAATTAAATATTTTGAGTATAGTAACTATATCTTCTTTATTCATTTTTTCTAAATTAAGTGATAATGTATAATTCTTATATTTGTAATCTTTTTCACTTAATTTATTTTTTTCAATAGACAAATAAATATTTTTAATATATTTATTGTTACCATCTATTAAACCATATTCACGTGCAACTTTATTTTTATTAACTTTATCAAGATTTCTCCATGCAACCAATGATTTTAAAGTAGAATAAGCACCAACACCATCCTCAAACAGATTAAAATATATTTCTTTATTTATAAGATATATTGAAAATCTCAATGATGCAAATAAGTAAAATTCATCAATATTTTCTAATTTAATGTTGCATTCATTTAACAAATTATCATAATATCTATTTATATCATCTATGAATGTTTTTTGGTCACTATTTTCTTTACTTGTAATACGCCCTGTATAATATACATGATAAGTAATATTTAACTCTTTTAAAATATCAATGTTTATTCTATCGGCAATAAAATCATTTATCATAAATATAGCCGGTTCATTTCTATGAAAATAAATTTTATGACAAATTGCAGAAGTAAATTGATATATTGTTTTTACATAATATAAGACCATAAGAACTACTCCTTTTACTTAATAAATTTTCTTGCAATCTTCTTTACATTTTCTCTCTTTTTAGAGCCTTTGGGCAGTATACGATTCATTTTGTTATAAAAAGATACAAACAAACCATCGGCATATATATCACTCATAACAGAAGGAATATTATTATAAACCACCATACCTTTATTTTCATTCAAAAGATTTTTATTTGAGATTTGCTCCCACCAAAAATCTGAAAGACTTTTTTCTTTTACACCGGCATAGAAAGTATCTTCAACATAAGAGCATGCAAAAATTTCACGATCTTTCCATTTTTTTGCTATTAGGAAAGTTTCATAAGGTAATGATGTTTGTGAAGAAGTAAAATCAAATAGATATAAGTAATCTTTAAATGTATCCATAAATTCTTTTACAAAGGTTTCTGCGCCAAATTTAATTTGATCCAAAATATATTCATCAATAAATAAATATCCAGCTTCTTCAAAAACAGGCAATACTTCATCATTTTCCATAGTATATCCTATACAAGACGGTCTGAAATCTGACAAAACAAACTCGTTGATTATACCTGACATTGATGTAGCATAATCAAGATATGAATGTATCTTAAATCCATCTCTTGCCTTTATTTGTGATGCCCCAAAACCATTCGAATGTACAAAAAATACATCAACAGGTCTTTGGCAGGCTTTGGAAATGTACGATTGTATTTTTCCGCTATAACCCAAATCAAAAGTAACATCATTTTCTTTGATATTTTCACCAAAATACTTTTTGCAAATACTTTGTTCTTTTTCCAATAATTCCTTTGAAAAAGATATTTCGATATATTTGTCAATGAACACTTTATATTCGTTATTGTTCATAAATTTACAGGATAATCTGATTCCATTCTCTTTATATGCTTTTTTATCAGCGTCAGTCAAAGGTTTTGATATATTCTTTAACATTTCCAATAATGACTCGGGAGAATGTTGAGTAAAAACAATATTGTTCTTAATATTATATAAGTCCAATTCACAATTTATTGACATAGGCAACAATGATTTTCTGCTTGCATATAGATAATTGGATTTTGCCGCATTTGGATAGTATTTCAGTAATATATCATAAATATATTTAGGTAAATATCCATCTCTTGCCAAAAAATGTATCGTATCTATTTTCATTAGCTCAGATTGTTCAATTAACCATTTACATAAACCCAACAGATGTATTCCTACAGGTAACATTCCTATGAAAAATGCATCTAAATTATAATTTGTTTCATTATCAAATGACACAAAAGGATTGTCAAAAATATAATTTGCAACCAACGCATATAGACAATTTGTATTAAATTGATAGAAATAGTCTGTTCTGTCAATTATTGAATTATTATTGTATACTAATTCGTTAACAGAATCGCCTGTATAGGTATCTTCAAGCTTATTAAACAATATATCGCTTGTCTTAGGTATAAAATATGATTTCATACCTAAACTTAAAGGCATAATATGGTCTGAATTCCAATTATCGCCTATATGTATAACTGTACTTGTGTCTTTTATATCCAATTTTTTAATTGCGCATGTAAACAGTTCTCCGGAGTGCTTTAAGCAACGTTCTTTTGATGAAACAAACAGTTCTGTATAACCTGTATATCCGTTCTTTTCCAATAGATTTGCAATATTTCCCTTCGTTAAATACATATCGGAAATTATTATTATTTTTTTGTTTTCATACAAAGCCAATTCGTAAATTTCCTTCATAGCTTTTCTTGGTCTTAAAAAAGCCATTTCTAAATCTAACTCTTTTTGTTTAAGCTTATCACAAATTTCTCTTGAAATATGTAATTCTTTTTCCATACTATCATATATTTCATCAATTGTTACATCTTTAAAATATGGATTGATTGTTGATATTGTTTCTCTCGCTCTATTTTCTGAATAAGACCTTATTTCTTTGAATCTTGCCTCAGATTTGGTTAATTCCTCAAAATAATTTTGCATTACAAGATACATATCACTTGGATTAAGAAATGGTCTAACCAAAAGTGTATCGAAAATATCAAATGAAACAAACTCGATACTTGGATCAACAATGGCTTCTTTTAATTTTACATACTTATCATTCCATTCTGTTCTTCTGGAATCCAAAAAAGTATCTACTTTTGATGTTTCTTCAAAATTTTCTTTTTCAAAGAATTTAAAGAAATCTTTTTTAATTTTATTTTTTGTAAATATACTTACATTGTCCAAACCTTCAAATGTTGTTTTTACAGAATAACTCCAATATTTAAAATAGCGATCTTTCAGATTTTTAAAATTAACAGCATATTTATCATATACATTTTGGGATTTTAAGAAGCTTTCAATAAAAGTAAATACCGTTTTTAAATCAGACAAATTTTTCTCTAATTTTTCAACCGATTTTGACATTGCAGTAGAAGCCCCTGAATGTCTGTAATAAAAATATGCATCTACATTTTCAAAAGTAAGTTTTTTAGCATAAAAATAAAAAACAGTAGAAAATGCAATATCTTCTGTCATTATTAAATGTGTGTTTATAGTCTTAAAATGCCCGATACATTTATCCCACAAAGTTTTTTTATATACCTTATTCCAAACTGTATGTATAGAGAAATCCAAACCCTCTCCTTTTGTCAAAAATGAAAATACATCATCACCTGTTTTGGTTGTATAGTGGACGTTTCTACTTAAAGGTCTTACGTACATCCAATTGTTTTCATCTTCACAAACCGTATTACCGATTACCATATCCGAATCATTTTCCACAGCATTTTTTATCAACATTCTATACCAATCTATGGAAATATAATCATCACTGTCTACAAACGCAAAGTATTCACCGGCGGAATTTTCGACACCTGTTATTCTAGCCTGAAATAAACCCTTATTTGAATCATGTTTTACACACTTAAATCTGTTATCTTCATCTATAAATTTATTAATTATATCTGCCGAATTATCCGTAGAGCAGTCATCGACAACTATTACCTCTAAATTTTTATAAGTTTGATTTTTAATAGAGTCAAGACATTTTTCCAAAAATTTCTCTGTATTGTATACAGGAACAATAACCGATAATAAAGGTTGTTTATATTCCATCTTTCTACCTCCAAGAATAAATATTACATAAATATACAAAACAACATACACCAATTTTACTAAATATTGATTTTACCACTTATCTTTTTATGTGTCAATACTAAAACAAAGCATTTATGCCTTTGTTAATGTCATATTACATTTTTAAAACTACTATTATCACGTGTTTTTATTAAGCAATTTCTTTATAAGTCTATCTTATCAAATTTGCTTATTAATTTGTATTTCAATTAAAAATATATCAATCTCTGCAATAATAACATTTACATATTATCTTACCAGTTATACTATGACAAATTTATTATAACACATATTTTTAATAAGAGTTATGTATATTTTAAAACAATTTATGAATACTTAATCGCAAAATATAACTTTACCCTGAAAATAAATATTGATATATTTAGAAATATGTATTAAGAAAATTAAAATGAAGTAGAAAAATAAATATAAACTTACATTCGTCTAAATTTATCTTCCTACTTCATTCAACGTGGGTATATTTTTTCGAACCCATAAAAATTTTTAATTATTACTTACCATACATTTTTTCATAATAATTTTGATATTCTCCGTTAATGATATTTTCCCACCAAGGTTTATTGTCAATGTACCATTTTATCGTTTTTTTGATACCTTCATCAAAAGCAGTAGTTGGTAACCACCCAAGCTCATTATGTATTTTGGTAGAATCAATAGCATAACGCATATCGTGACCTTTTCTGTCTTCCACAAATATAATTTTACCTTTTCCTATCTCTTTTATAATTGTTTCAACTACCTGTAAATTTGTACGCTCATTGTGTCCGCCTATATTATATACTTCACCGACTCTACCATTATGAATAATTAAATCTATCGCAGAACAATGATCCTTTACATATAACCAGTCACGTACATTTTCACCTGTCCCATAAATAGGTAGGGGTTTATCATTAATGGCATTTACTATCATAAGAGGGATTAGCTTTTCAGGAAAATGATATGGACCGTAATTATTTGAACATCTTGATATGGTTACAGGTAAACCGTATGTTTTGTGATAAGCCTGTACAATCAAATCCGCGCTTGCTTTTGATGATGAATAAGGACTTGATGTACGTATAGGAGTTTCTTCTGTAAATAATAAATCAGGTCTGTTAAGCGGTAAATCTCCGTAAACCTCATCGGTTGATACCTGATGATAACGGGTTACGCCATATTTTATACATGCGTCCATAAGCACAGATGTACCTATTATATTATTCTTTAAGAATATCTCCGGATTTTCTATTGAACGGTCAACATGACTTTCTGCCGCAAAGTTTACTATAATATCGGGTTTTTCATCTTCAAATAAGTTATAAACCAATTTTCTGTCGGATATATCACCTTTTATAAATTTAAAGTTTTTATTGTTCATAATATTAGTAAGCGTATCCATATTTCCTGCATAGGTAAGTGCATCTAAACAAATAATTTTATAATCACTATATTTATTTAACATATAATGAACAAAATTTCCACCAATAAAACCTGCTCCACCGGTTACTACTACTTTCATTCATATTTCTCCTTATATATAATACTTTGCTTATTAATACCATTCATATTCTATCTCCCAAAACAAAAAATTGTCCTATGAAAAAAGATCTCACAAACTTAAAAAATATTTTAATTTAACGATAAAATTTTCCATATTATTGTACTATGTTTTTTAATATAATAAAATTATTTTTAATCAACAGATTAACGATTCATATTATTTATTTTATGCTCTATATCATCAATATCCTTTTCCACATCGGATTGATTATATTTTAACATATTATAATACAATAATAAATCCATTATTAATTAAACAATAATAATTTATAATTAAAATTAATATACGCTTAATAATATGTTGTATTTATTGATACATATAGTAATTATAAATCATTCTGTAAAACATCAAGCATACATCTTAATAAAGTAAAGGTAGACACTTATTTTCATCGTGTCTACCTTTCTGATATTGCCTTAACATAACAACTGATTTTTTTGTAGTTTTTTATACTTTACAGTATTTATCATAAATTTAAAAATTTATGTTTTTTAACATTTTTTATAATCTTATCCTTATTCTCACAAAGATACTATGTTTCTTTAATTTTTATGAATAATGCTGTAAGTTATCGAAATAGCAAACACTATCATTCGATACTTTTTAATCATATAATAATGCTTTTGTGTTTATATATCTGTTTTACTGTGGCTATATAATTATTTTTACGGAATTTAAAGATATTATTAATCTTTCAAAACATAAAATTAATATAATATTTTATCTTGATTTTAATACAATATTTTTTATACTTTCTATAAGTCCGTCAACGTCGCTTTCAGAAGTTTTAAAAGATGTCACAAAACGTACAACCATATGATTGTTATCATAAACGCACCAATCTTCACATTCGCATATATCATTAAGTTTACTTTTTACTTTGTTTGGTATGATGAAAAACAGTTGGTTCGTCGGAGATTTTATCCAAGGCTTAAAACCTAAGTTAATAAGTCCATACTGCAATTTCTCTGCCATTTCGTTTGCGTTAGATGCCATTTTATAAAACAAATCGTCTTCAAATAACGCTTTAAACATAACCCCTTGTATCCAACCTTTTGCCATTACTGCGCCCATTTGTTTTTTCATACGAAAGAAATCTTCGCATAAATCTACATTTTTAATAACCAGTGCTTCACCGTACATAAGTCCATTTTTTGTACCACCTATATAAAACAAATCAACAAATGATGCAAATTCAGATAGAGTTAAATCATTGCTTTTGGAAGTAAGCGCCGCTCCCAAACGGGCTCCGTCAGCAAAAAGATACAGGTTGTTTGATTTACAAAACTTACTAAGCGCCATAAGTTCAGCTTTTGTATATACTTCGCCTGTTTCGGTGGCATTTGAGATATATACAAGTTTTGGCTTTGTCAGGTGTACATCTTTATGTATTTCCAGTAGTGGAGCTATAAGTTCGGGAGTAAGTTTTCCGTCAATGCCAACTTCAACCTGCAAGAGTTTATGTCCGGTACTTTCAAATGCTCCTGCCTCGTGTCCGTTTATATGAGCAGAATTTGCACATATTACCGCTTCCCACTGTCTTAGCATAAATGAACATGCAACAACGTTTGTTTGCGTGCCTCCAATCATAAATTCAACCATAGCATTTGGCAGTCCGCATTTTTCTCTTATAATATCTTTTGCGTATTGTGTGTGTTCATCAAAGCCATAGCCTATATTTCCTTGTAAATTTGCCGCAATCACGGCATTCATAATTTGAGGATGAGCGCCAAATGAATAATCATTTTTGAACCAATATTTCAAATCATTTCCCTCCTATATTAAGTTTGTAATATCTCTTTCAGATTAATATATTATTTATAATTATGTAGTGTTGCTTGCAATATTGTAACATATCTGCTATAATTCTGCAAATTTTTCAATGTGAATCCAAAATTAATATTAATACTTTGAAATTTTCGTCATTATTCTAAGTATCAATAGTTATATTATATTTTCGGACTATATATTCAACATTTTTCAAGTCTCACCCGTAATTTTTTTCTTTGTTTTTAAATAATAATTTTCGGACAATATTAATTCTAAATTGTATATATTTTCTACATATATAAGCAAAGTATCTTTGCGTAATTTAATCTTTTTTTCAGTATCACTCGCTTTCGCTCAGAGGATACTGAAAGGAGAGTTTTTTTATTTATGTTGGATATTACTGTAAAATTTAAAGTAAATTTGGGGTAGATAGTGGGTATGATTTTACTCTTTTTATAACGTGAGAGCATAAAAAGGACGTGAACAAGAATTTTGCTCACGTCATACGTGTCGAGGTACTCGACTGTTATTACTGTACAAAAATGTTATCTTTTAAAAAGTTAATATAAACTATCGAAAAAATAGAGAGTATACGTTTACTCTCTTTATGACGTGAGAGCATAAAAAAAGACGTGAACAAGAATTTTGCTCACGTCCCACGTGTGGCGGTTCGCCACTTGTGTGTTACAAAGTAACCAAAACACATTTAAGAGGGTGTTCCCCCTCTTAAAATACTCCCCC
>JAHHTQ010000054.1 GCA_020024555.1 Angelakisella sp. | reverse complement strand
TTTTTGCAACATTTTCAACTTCTGTAACTGCATTTTCTGATTTTATTTCTTTAAGTGCACACATATACAGTAAAAACTGGCGACCAGTGAAAGTATCATATAGATTTTGTTGTTGTGGCATATATCCCAAAATTTTTCTATACTTTTTACCAAGTTTTCTTATAGATACGTCGTCCCATTTTACACTGCCACTATTTTGTTTTAATGTACCGGTGATAATATTTATAAGTGTGGATTTGCCTGCACCGTTAGGCCCTAAAAGGCCATAAAGCCCTGGAGCAAGGTCAAAACTGACCTCGTCCAAAGCTTTTTTATATTGTTGTTTTTCTTTGCTCAAAAATTTCTTTGGCAAAGGATATTTTTTTGATAGTTCGTTTATTGTGAGCATATATTATCCTTAAATATCTTTAAATATTGGTGTGCTGCGTATAAAATACTAGTTTACTTTAGATATCATTTTATAGTTTTCAAACGAATTATAGTAGTCCTCTTTAGTTATCAATGCGTTTTCACGGCTACTTGACGGAAACGTTACCAATTCTCCGTTTTCACCGTAAAAAGACACTTCTTTCTCCGATATATTTACGGTAACCAAATAACTGCCCTCATTTTCCGCCAATATTTCAAGGCCCTGTTGCTGTTCATCAAGATATGTATGACTTAATGAAATATCCATAAATCTATTATCTTCTACAGAATAGAAATCCATTGCCAAATCAGAATAGTCCCCCTTTTTGCTATGCATATAAAGTATACCGTCGTTTGTAATACATACTACCCCTCCGAAAGTACTCTCAGGACGGATATTGTCAGAAAATTTATTTTCTTCTAAAGTATCAAGATTTACGGTAGCAAGTGAAAAATCATTTTTGCCGATAAGATATAAAATACCGTCATTAGCTTTTACTATTGTATCTGTAATCAGATAATCAAGTTTCTTTTCTGTTTCGTATGTAGCGGTATTCACACAATATACCGATTTACTCGCCTGCTGTAAGCTTTGGGATGAAGAGTCCAAATTAACCCCTTCAATATATATAAATTCCTCATTACTCGTTATAATCTTTGGACTGCCCATATCCAAATCCAGATAAAACATTTCTTTGCCGTCATTTAAACTGTAACCTTCAAGTGTGTACTTTATTTCAATGCCATTTTCTGTTTCCACTGATGAAAGAACAACGCAATATACTGTCGAGTCTGAAAAACTTATATTGCCCACAATAATCTGATTAGGTTCTAATTTAAATATAGTCTTATTATTTTCACCGTTCAAATCTTTGGACACAACTCTGGGAAGTGACTGCTCCGCATATCTTTCATAATATTTCATATTGTCACTGCCACTATAAAGTAGATAAATTTTTTTATTATGAATAATAGGTGTTACAGAACCTCCGTATGGTGTTACAACCGAGGTACAGCTGTCATCAATATGGGTGCACTCAACCCTATTGCACAGATATACTTCTGTTGCTGATGCATAATCCGTATACTTAATATTTTGTGTACCATCCCTGGAAACATCCACATAATAAAAACCGTCTTCGGTACCGTATCCTATACCGCTGTATTGATTATATGTTTTTATGTTATCATATGCATCTTCCTGTTGTTGATTAGCGTCTTCATTGTTTTGATTGTTTTGGATATCATCAGAATCTGTACATCCTACTAATCCAATCGATAATATAATCAAAAAGCTTAATAATATTTTTTTCATATTTTCTCCTTTTAATTTTTAATATCAAATTTGTGGTCAATATTATTTAAAATTATTTGTTAATATTTTATCAAATAATTCAAGAAAGAA
>JAHHTQ010000053.1 GCA_020024555.1 Angelakisella sp. | reverse complement strand
TTTTTGAAAAAAATTGAGTAAAACTTTTATAGACTTTGTCATTATGACGAATGATGATACCTTTTTTGACACTCTGATATAATAATATTGTATTATACTTTTTGTTTTAATGCAACTATATGGTATAAATCGCCACTTGAAACAGAATAGATTAAAGCGCCTTAGTAAAATTTATACAAAAATATCTTGAAATGGTTAAAAAATTATGTTAGAATATACTCATAATAAAGTTTACAAAGTTAAACTAATTGATAGGGAGGCTTATATTATATGGCTAATAACTTGGTAATAACAATTTCACGTCAATTTGGCAGTAATGGTAGACACATCGGAGAGGCTCTCGCAAAAAAATTAAATTTAAAATATTATGATAAGGAGCTAATAAAAATTGCCGCAAAAGAAAACGGTTTAAGTGAAAAAATATTTGAAAAAGCTGACGAAATGCCTTCAAATAGTTTCCTATATACTCTATCCCTCAATTCCCGTTCATATAATCCCACACTTAATTATATGGAGTGTTTGACAAATGATAAATTATTTTTGATGCAGGCAAAGGTTATAAAAGAACTTGCAAATGAAAGTCCTTGTTTGATAGTTGGCAGATGCGCTGATTATATTTTACGTGGAAAACCTAATTGTTTTAATATATTTATACATGCCTCAGAGGAATACCGTATCAATCATGTTATGCTGGAAAACGAAATAGACAGACAAGCGGCAATAGATATGATTAAAAAGGTAGGTAAGAAACGCGCAAGCTATTATAACTACTATTCCGATGTAGAGTGGGGCGATGCCCGTAACTATGACTTGACTCTTGATGTTACTGATTTAAAGACGGAAACAGCAGTTAATATTCTTGCAAATTACATAAATACAGTAAAAGAAAATGATACATAATTTTAATTTACGACAAGCTGAGACGATAACAACAAAATATCGGTTCTCAGCGTGTAAAAAAAGGTATAGACATTCGTCATAATGACGAAGTATATAGAAATATATAAAAGTTTTACGCAATTTATTAAAATAATAAAGAAAAACATTTGTATCTTTGTCAATTTAAAAATATAATATATTTTTTGAAAAACAAATCTCACTGTTAATTTTAGCAGTGAGATTTATTTTAATATTATTATTTAATTTTAAATTTACTTATTGCCTCGTACAAATTATTCATATCTTTGTGAAGATTATTTGATGATGTGTGCAAAGCGTTTACTTCTTGCGCCTGTTCAAGTATTGATGTATTTACCATTTCGCTTGTAGATGCGGATTCTTCCAATACGGCAGAAATTGACTCAATAGCGTCCAGTGTATTTTGACGTTCATCATTAATATATTCCATTTCATCATTGACGTTTTGTATTTTAAGAATAAGATTATCTATTGCGTTAACCATTTCGGTAACTTCTGCCTGTGTATTTTCAACTTTTTCAAATTGTTGGTTATTGATAGAAAGACCGTTTTTTGTGGATTTATCCACGGCGCGGGTCATATCAAATATTTCATAGACAGCTTTTTCTATCAGCGCGGATACTTTTAACGAATTTTCCGACAAAATTTTAATTTCATCTGCAACAACAGAAAATCCTTTTCCGTGTACGCCTGCTTTTGCGGATTCTATTGTGGCATTAAGCGACAGTAGTTTTGTTTGACGCGCCACATCGTTTATTTTGGTTATGTATTCGGCAATAGATGTTGAATGAGCAACAAGTTTTTCAACATCGAAAGTTATATCTTTTGATATATTTGCGCCTGCTGCGGATTGTTCTTTCAGTTCATCAAAAGTAAATTTTAAATTTGTAAGTTTATTTTTTGTGTCTTCGGCAAGAGCCAGCACTTCTTGCGAATTTGTTGTAGTATTATTAATTCTTGTGGAAAGTTTTACCATATTGTCAAGGCAAATATTCGCGCTTTTGGTTTGTTCTTGCGAGCCGATTACAATTTCTTGCATAGCGGAGCTTATTTCCTCTGAGGATTTATTAACTGATTTTGTTACTTCATCAATATGTTGCGCGGAGCTAAATATATTTTGAATAATGTTTTTTACTTCCAAAACCAATTTTTTAGTGTTATTAACCATATCCGCCAAACGTTTTGCCAATATGGAAAACTCTGTGTTTCCCTTAGTATTGATTGTTATTGCAAGATTACCTTTTGCGGTTTCGTTTAGCGCATCTGTTATTTTATTCATACTTGACTGTATGCCAACCATCATAAATACAGAAAAACTTAGAAGTAAAATAAGCGCGATTATAACATAAACAATAACTGAATTTTTTATATATAATGCTTCTGCAATAACGGTATCTTCGGGGATAAGCGAGGTTACCATACCGGACAAAGAGTTTGTCATAACATACATAAACAGATATGTTTCGCCGTCTATTTCAACATATTCTGTGCCAAAAGGTTCTTGATACATATAGGCGTTTTGATAAAACTCAGTATCTTTAATAGGTGTCTGTGTTAATCCGTTATATATCCATTCATTGTTCAGTGTTACAAATGATACGCTACAAGTGTCATCTGTTGATATTTTTCCTATTAATTCCATAACCGCCTGTTTGCTTATGTCCAACAGTAAAATATCTCCTCCCGGAATAAGCATCATAGCGCTGAAAAGCGTATCATTTGCATTCCAATTAAAAGCGTCATCGGTTTTTTGGTGTCCAACAAACCAAGTAAAAGTACCCATACTTGTCTTATGTGAAATTAATTCTTTATAAACAGAGCCGTCATTTTTTATATTTGTTGATTGCATTGTTATAATTTCACTTTCCTGTGACGCAGGTATAAGCGCTATGTTTTTAATATAGGAATTAAGCGTTTGTTTTGTTATAAACATATTGGATATATTGTTTTTTAATTTATAAGTATCCAAACTGTTTTTGTCGTTTAAGTAGGACTTTAAATATCTATTGATATCTGAATTGACTGCCATTTCGGCGCAGTCCGCTCTTATATCTTTTAGTACTGAGTCTATATTTTCTGTAATAAGCGACAGCATACGCATATTTGTTTTTTCATAATTATTGTTAAGCGCGTTGCTGGCTTTTGTATATGATGATGTGCCCAATACGATTATAATTATAATTGGCAACAGTAATGCGGTTATAAGCTGAGTTTTTAGATTTATGGGATTTCTTGTGAAATATGTATTTTCACTTGTTTGATTTTTGTATTTTATAAATCTAACAGGTTTTTTAATATTAGCTTTTTTTTGTTTGTTTAGTTTAAAACCGTTTTTCATATTTCCTCCTAAATTTCCCATAACATAAAAATTTAAAATAGTTTTTATTTTGACAAATACAGTATATCATAAATTTACAAAAAATAACAGATAATTATTTATCGCTTAACAGAATATTACCATCAAAATTTTTGATGTAAAAATTGCCGTTTTCGTACATACAGTATGTGTTTTCTCTGTTTTCTTTCGGCAATGATACAGAGCCTATATTTATATATTTTTTGTTATTGATATTTGTAATTTCGTATATATGTGTGTGTCCGTTTACCAGTACGTCACAATTTCCTATTTGTTCGATATTGTCCTTATTGAATAGATGTCCATGTGACACAAATATTCCGATATCATCAAAATTTATTGTTGTAAAATCCGCAAGGACGGGAAATGGCAAAACCATTTGGTCAACCTCAGCTTCGCAGTTACCACGAACAGCAATAATTTTATCTTTTAGTTCAGATAAAATTGATATTACTTTTTTGGGGTTATGCTCTTTCGGTAGGTCATTGCGTGGCCCGTGATACAATAAATCTCCGCAAAGCACTATTTTATCAGGATTTTCTATATTTATTCTTTCAAGCAATCTTTCGCACCAATATCCTGAACCATGTATATCTGAGGCAAATAATAGTTTCATTTTTTTATATTCCTTTCAGTCAACCGCTTTTCTTAAAAATTATACGTACTGCAAAAAGATACAGTACGTATTTTTTTATAGAGCTTTATATATTAATATAAATTTATATATTACAGTGTATCTGCCCAATTACCGTTTATAAATATCGGAACAGCTTTTCCGTCTTTTGTATAGCCTGTTATGTTTAGTTCAGGGCCACCTATCATAAAGTCAACGTGGATAAGTGAATCGTTAAGACCCATTTTATGCAGTTCGTCTTTTGTTTTGTTCTCGTAACCCTCTATAACTTCATCAAAACCTCTGCCAAGAGCCAAATGGCAAGCGGCATTTTCATCAAACAGAGTATTATAGAAAAGTATGCCTGTATTTGATATCGGAGAATTGTCCGGAACAAGCGCAAGTTCACCAAGCATTGCCGCGCCTTCGTCCATTGCTATCATTTTTCTTAAAAGTTCTTCATTTTTTTCAGCTTTACAATCAACAGCGCGACCGTCTTTGAATGTAATTGAGAAGTTTTCGATTAAATTACCCATATATGAAAGAGGCATTGTTGCAACAACTGTACCTTCACATTGACCTTTCATAGGTGAAGTGAAAATTTCCTCGGTGGGCATATTGGGATTAAATGTTGTACCGTCTTTCATAGTTTCGTATCCACCTGTCCATTTAGCCTCAGGTATCAGTTTACATTTAAAGTCTGTGCCGTTTTTGCTTTGATAGTGTAGATAGTCAAAATGATAAGAATTAAGTTTGTCATATTTTTCTTTTAGGTTTGCATTATGTTTTGCCCATTCAAATACGGGGTCATTGTCCTCTGTAATTCTTACACAGGCAAATATCGCTTCCCATAGTTTTTTTACAGCAATACTTTTTCTTTCGTTTGGAAATACTTTTTTTGCCCATTTTTCAGATGGTATTGCAATAATTGACCATTGATGGAGATTATCCATAGCGTCACGATATGGTTTTGTTATTTTTGTGCGCGCTATGTTGGATTTTTGCATTTTTTCTATATTTACGCCTTTTAGTCCGTCCGGATCACTTGATTCTATAAATATTCTGCAAGGAAGAGTGTCTACAAAGTGTTGAAGTCTTGCTTCTTCCCATTTTTCAACTTTTGAAAGTGTCGTTAGGCTTTCGTGTCTGTATTGAAGTTTCATGGAAGGTTGGTCTGACCACATCATTTGCACCCATTTTGCGCCGGCTTTGTATGCCTCGTCCATAACATAGTTTGCAAATTCATGTTGGGCAACTTCGGCATATATAACACAGCCTTGTCCTCTTTTTATATTTACACCTTTTTGAACAGCAAGTTTTGCATATTTTCTTAATAATGTTTTTTTCATAAAAAATCACTCTTTCTAATTTGTTAAGTAATATTGTGATTAATATTTAATTACAATAAATATGATAACACTAAACATAGTAATTAGTCAATAAATATGTTAATATTATTTAAACAAAAATTGATATAAAATCCAAAATAGACGTGAAAAAAATTAAATATTAATATTATACTATGGTTATATGTGTAAAAAGCATAAAAAAATATATATTATATCGATAAAATTTTAATGAATAATGTAAATTTTTATCT
>JAHHTQ010000052.1 GCA_020024555.1 Angelakisella sp. | reverse complement strand
CGCAATTTTTTGAAAAAAATTGAGTAAAACTTTTATAGACTTCGTCATTATGACGTTTTACACACTTTGAGGAAAACTTCCTCAGCTTTTTTGTATTAAAATTCAATATATTCTCTCCATTTTTGAGTATTGTCAATATATATATCGCAAAGAGCTTTAATTTTTTCTTTATTGTTTTTTGCATATATATCTTCCACTCCGACAACTGTATATCCGCTGTTTTTTGCTGTGGTTATTGCGTGCAATGCATCTTCAAATACAAAAGTGGTTTCTTTGTCTGTTCCAAGTGTTTTTAAAGCAGTATCGTAAATTTTAGGAACATTTTTGTCTGCCCCAACTTCTGTGCACGTATATATGCAGTCAAATAAACCGTATACATTATTACGTTTAAGCGTCTCTACAACAAGGTGCTTATCGGTAGCTGTTGCCACAGCCATTTTAATGCCTTTGGCTTTCATTTCAATAAGCATCTCATATATGCCGTCTTTCAGCTTTGCTTTTGTAAAATAAAAGTTTTCCACCATTTGATTTATTTCATCGATAATCTCTTGTGAGGTTTTCTTTATGCCATATTCCTTGATATAGAATTCCGCGCTGTCCACAATGCTCATATTTAAAAATTTCTGATTTAAATCTTCTTTTGGCGTTATTCCTTTTTGCAATAAATAATTATTACCTGCATTGTGCCATATCGCCATAGAGTCCATAATAGTGCCGTCCATATCAAAAATTGCGCCTGTAAGTTTCATAAAGTAAAGTCTCCTGTTTTTTTATTTGTTTTTCCATTTAATTTGTATAACGTCACCATCGTTTAATTGTTGCAAATATGAAGGATTTAGTGTGCCATTAAGCAGTAGTTCCACATTTTCCATTGGTTTTGTGGGGTCAATATCAATATAGTTAAGCATATCCAAAAACAGATATGGTGTTGTATCGGCTTTTGCAGGTAGTAGTATGAGTTGTCCGTTAAGTGTTACTTTTATACTTTTTGCAGATGTAAAAGTCGGCATATCATAATTTGAACTGTTTGTGTAGGGTATAGTTTGAGTATTATTTTGGCTGTTGTCATATTTTTGCGTAGCCTGATTAGGTGTCGGTTGCGCCTGTTCTGTTATTAGAGTTCCACTGTCAGTATAGTAAGAAGTGTTTTCTTTTGTAACAGTATCTATAATTGGCTGTTGAATATTTTGTTCTATTGTTTGTGGCTCGGTATATGTTGTTATGGTCATATTGTTTTCCAAAAGTAAATCGTTATTTACAATTTCGCCGTTGCAAATATACTTGTGGAAATCCAATCCATAACTGTTGCATAAATCACCGAAAGTTAAAAGAGAAGAAACCTCAATTTTGTCAAAATCATTTATTATTGTATCGCTATTTAGCGCAATACCGTTAATACTCGCCATTGTGCCAAATTTATATCTTGTGTTATCAACAGATACTGTACCGCTTTGTACCTTAACGTAGTCGGAAATTTTAACACAGGCATCTTCTCCTTGTGGAAAGGTTTTTACCTCTACCTTATCACCGTTATTTAAAATAGTGGAAATATGCGCAACGTTTCCGTTTACCGTTATTTCTGCTGATTGAGACAATCCGCCACGCGCAACAATAGTTTTGTCATTTAATGAAAAAGTAATACTTTTACCGTTTCTTCCCATAATGGCTGAATACTTAATACCTGACATCAGTAGCGCATTCATAACAGTGCAGCCGGTTGTTTTGATAAGTTTTAATTCTTCGCCGTTTACCGTAACCGCTATGTCATCATCTGTGATAAAGTTCATAGCGGATATTGCAATACCGAGTGGGGTTGCAAGTTCGGGATCGTTGGCATCAATATTTCCGACAGTTTGTTTTTTCATATAGTTACTGCCGCCGACAGCTATTTTGTTTTCCTCCATTTGCAGTTTTTCGGATAAATATTGTACAAGATTTGGTGATTTACTGCCACCGCCTACGAGGAATATGGCGGCGGGTATTTTACCGTTGCAGTCAAGAATTCTTTGCGCTATCTCGTTTGCGATGTTTTGCACAGCAGATTGAGTATATTCAAGTATGTTTTCTTTGCTTTCGATAGCTTCAATACCGAGAATATTTGTATAGTTTATGGGAGTGACACCTGTAAAGAGAATTTGCTTAATCCGTTCTGCTTCGTTAAAGTCAACAAGTAATTTTTGCATAATTGCTTCCGTAACTTCGTCACCCGCAACGGTTGCCATTGTATAGGCTGTTATACTTCCTTCGTTTGATATAGCTATATCCGATGTGCCTGCGCCTATATCAACCAAAGCAAGATTTAAAAGCCGGAGTTCTTGCGGAATAACCGCATTACTTGCAGCAATGGGTTCAAGTGTCATATTTATAATATTAAGTCCCGATTTATTCATTGCAGAGCGAAGACTGTCCACAACCGGATTTGGTAAAAATGTTGCGATTATGTCAACTTGTATTTCTTTGCCCTTGTGACCGAGAATAGTTGACATTTTGTAATTATCTATATAGTAAGTGATAACAGAATAGCCGACACAAATCATATTTTGTTCTTGCTCATCATTATTGTCATTTTTATAGATATTTTCCTGCGCAATAGCGATTGCATTCATTTCGATGTCTTTTATTTGTTCGTTTGTAACAGAGATGTTTGGGTTTATTTCTGTTTTGAAGGTAGATTTAACTGTTTTTAGTGAGCGGCCGGCAGCGGCAACATATACATCTGTAAGTTTAAAGCCCACCGAATCTTCAAGTCTTGCTTTCACTTCTTTTACGATATCGGCTACTTGTTCAATATCCTCTATTTGTCCGTCAATCATAGCGCGTTTTTTATGAGGAAGTTTTTCCATTGCCATAACATTAAATAAATCGTTATCACGATATCCGACAATACCGATAACTGAACGTGTGCCTATATCAAGTGAAAAAATATATTTATTTGCAATTTGTTCTGTTGTATTCATTGTACACCTCACAACATTAATTTTTATGAAGATATTAATGTAATTTTTTAATATCTTTAAGCATTTCACGTTCTTTGGTAAATATATAGCTACACAGTAAATCTGTTTGCTTATCGTCTTTAAAAGAAAATGAACAGCCATATTTTGTATTTTGTTCAGCTATTATTTCTATTCTTTCAATAATGATATTTATCGGAAGAACCTGTCTATAGATAGGCACGTTAATAATCAGTTTTTGTTTATAGGCGAATTGCACATCATTATTGACAGGTGAAAAGAGCAGTCCGCTTAAACTGATATTTTCAAGATAAACAGGTATTGGCTCTTTGCTTTGATCAGGTTTTTTATCAGTATCGTTTACATACATAAGTTGCGTGAGGATATTATTTGTATTTACTCTGAAAAAGTTGCGTCTTTCAACTTCTTGCAAACTTTCTATTTCACTAAGAGTCATTCTGCTTTCTGAGGAGGTATATACATTTCCCTGTACTACAATAAAATATTTGCCTCGACGGGTAGATATTTTTAATGGTGTGTTTATTGATAATATCGGTAATAAATCATTATTATAAGACAGAATTTCAAAAAAATCCTCTGTTATTCTGCTAATAGCGCCTATACTTATTAGTTTATTCTTACTGTTCCTTATTTCACAAACAGCACCTTCAAAGTGCTGAGCCATATTATATATATCCATTTTATATAAACCTCCTTAACTGGTTATTTGTTTGTTTGAGAACCTGAAAGATTTTCGTGAATTTTATATAGTTCTCTTGCTACTGCCCGCTTATCGATTTTTTCAACCGATTCGCTGTCTGATTGGGAGATTGTCTTTATTTCGTTTGAAATCTTTAATATTTGGCTATAAATTGTAGCTACCACTTCGTATAATTCGGGTGGTATGTTTTTTCCTACTTCCAGCATACACAGTAAAGACGCTGTGCTGTCATCACGAAAGACAGGTATACCTCTTTTTTCCGCAATATCTATTATTTTTTCTGCAATAGAACCATATCCGGAAGCGATTACAACAGGTGAGTCGCTACTATCCGGACGATATTTCAAAGCAACGGCTTTTTCTTGTTTTTTATTAGATTTTAACATTTATTCCAGTCCTTTTGTGTGGTAGTGTTTTAAATACTTGCATTAATGAACGTTGTTTTTGCATATCTGAAACTTTTATATCTGTAAATGTATAGCCTGTTTGCTCTATTGCGTTTTTCAGTGATTTTTCCAAAACCATAAATTCTTTAACGTGTTGGTAAGGGCAAAACAGTTTTAGGTTGATTTTTTTCCCAACAACAAATATTTCAGATTCAAATTGACCTATGCCTTCAACATCAAATTCTATTAATATGTGCATATTATCTTTGGATTTTCCCATATCTTTTGGTGATTCTTCTTCGCTGTTGGGATCTATCCACATTTCTGCAAACGCCTTTGTATTGCCGTCATAGACAGGGACAATAAAGTGCAAAAGCGGTGTGAAGTTGCATGGTGACGATAATAAACTATGTATGATTTTTTCAAGTCTTTCGCTGTTTGCGAGTGTCAAGTCTTCATTGGTAACTTGCTTACCCAAAATATTTGAAAGCGTATCAAGAACTTGTGATTTGTCTTTGGCGGTATTAAAAACTTCTTCTAAGTGTTCTTTTAAAAGTTTCATAAACAGACCGCGCTGTTCAGAACCATTCAAAAGTGTCATAAGATAACCGATAGAGTCTTGCAAAAAGTCGGGATTATCACTGAAACGTGATAAATTATATATGATTAAAGGGATAGCCCTTTGTAGTTTTGGAGTAAAGAGAATACTTGATTCCACTTCGTTTAATAATTCCAGTGTTTCGGCTTTTAGTGACGAAAAGTGTGTTGCAGCATCATTTTGTGCAAATTTTTGCGCAAGCATTGCAAGTTTTGAATTTAAAGAAGCGCTGCCCTTTAAGTTATTCGCCAAAAATTCCAGATTATTTGACAAAGATTGCGTGATTTCTTGTTTGTCAACCAGTCCGTTCAGTGATTTTAAAAAAGCGGATATGGCAGCTTTTGTTTCTTTTTGCGTATTTGTATTAAGCAAGTTCCTTAAAAAGTCAAAAAGCTCACCTTTATAAGAAGTAGAAGTACATTCTTGTCTTAAAAGTTCGGCTACTATTTCATCGGGATTTACAAGCAAAGCGTCAAACATTTCTTGAATTTCGTTTGTAACAGTGCTATTGTGTCCGGGGATAAGTGAAATGAATTCTTGAAGTAAATATATATTTTTAAGAAAATTTACAGCAACTGACGGATCACGCAAAAGACTTGTAAGTGTTGATGGCGAATTCTGCCCCATTAACAGTTGGTTGGTGTTTGACTCCATTTGATTTTGGTTATGGGTCTGGATAACTTTCTGTGTTTCACTTATTTCAAATGGTAATGACACATCTTGAATTGGGCGATGACTCGGAACAGCTGATTTATCAAGATATGGTGTGCTAATTTTTAATATATCGGCCATTGATGTCTCCTTTGCTTTTTGGGAAGTGAGATTTATATTTTGTACGTTGTGAATTATAATACTTTATGTAATATAATTCGTCAAATTATTTTTTTATATAACTAACTTTATTATAATACAAAATTTAAAAAAATAAAAGCTTAATTTATAGATTTTA
>JAHHTQ010000051.1 GCA_020024555.1 Angelakisella sp. | reverse complement strand
TACACATTTTAACATACAGTATTTTCCTAAAACGGAAAGGGGAAAATATAGTGTCTGAACAAGTTAAATCAAAACAACGTGTAGCAGATCATGGCGAAGTATTTACCAATAAACGTGAAGTTAATGCTATGCTTGATTTAATAAAAGAAGAAACTGAACGTATTGAATCAAGATTTCTTGAGCCTGCGTGTGGAAACGGAAACTTTTTGGCAGAAATTTTAAACAGAAAATTAAATGTAGTAAAGAATCGTTATGCAAAGAGTCCATTTGATTATGAAAAATATTCGGTACTTGCTGTTACAAGTATTTATGGAGTTGATATTTTGCCAGATAATACCGAAGAATGTCGAGGACGATTATACAATATTTGGAACAAAGAATATACAAAAAATGTTAAAGAACAAGCAAATGAAGAATGCAGAAATGCGGTCAAATTTATATTAAAAAAGAATATTTTATGTGGTGATGCCCTTACAATGCTTACATCAGACGAGAAACCCATAATTTTTGCTGAATGGAATTTTGTAACCGACAGTAAAGTAAAGCGTAGAGATTTCGCTTTAAACGAACTACTTGACGGACACGAAGAACAAATGAGTATGTTTAGATCCGGGTGGGAATATGACGAAGAGATAAAAGCCTTTATTCCCTCCCCAATTCATGAATACCCATTGACAGATTACAGGAAGGTAGAGGATTATGAGTGATTTTTACAGCAGTAATATGTATAATCCTGATGTTTTGTCATGTATAGCAAATCTGTCAAATGATGAAGTATTTACTCCACCTGAAATTGCGAATGCAATGCTTGATATGTTACCGCAGGAATTATTTTCAAATCCGGAAACAACTTTTTTGGATCCAACAACAAAGTCAGGCATATTTTTAAGGGAAATAGCTAAGCGTCTTATTGTTGGAATTGAAAAGACAATACCCGATTTACAGGAAAGAATAGATCATATATTTCAAAAGCAACTGTATGGCATAGCTATCACAGAGCTTACAAGTCATCTTTCAAGGCGTAGTCTATACTGTTCAAAATGCGCAAATATGGAATATTCTGTAACTAAATTTGAAAATATAGACGGCAATATTCGTTTTAAAAATATAGAACACACTTTTAAAGACGGAAAGTGTCTGTTTTGTGGAGCAAGTGAAAAAGAATACGGAAAAGCCACTCGTGGTGAAGAACTTGAATCACACGCCTATGAACTGATACATACAACAAAACCGGAGGCAATATTTAATATGAAATTTGATGTTATTATCGGAAATCCACCTTATCAACTTAATGATGGAGGTGGAACAGGTTCAAGTGCTATGCCTATATACCAACATTTTATAGTGCAAGCTCAAAAAATAAATCCTAAATATCTAACTATGATTACACCATCAAGATGGTTTGCTGGTGGTAAAGGTTTAGATGAATTTAGGAAAAAGATGCTAACTTGCAAAAAAATTTCTACATTAGTTGACTATGCAAATAGTGCAGATTGTTTTCCTGGTGTTACAATAGCTGGTGGTGTTAACTATTTTCTATGGGAACGAGACTACAATGGAAAATGTAAAGTTATCAATAAAAAAGGTAATGATACAATATCTGAAAGCATTAGAGAATTAAACGAATTTGAAGTTTTTGTACGTGATAATGTTTCTATAAATATAATTAGAAAAATCAAACTTCTAAATGAAGATACTATTGATAATATTGTATATTCTAGGAACTGCTTCAATTTAGAAAGTAAAGAAAATGGTCATGAAAATAAAAGCGATTCTGATTTAATACTTTACTCTTTAAAAGGTAAATCATATATTGAAAGTTCAAAAGTATCTGATAAAAACAATATTATTAATAAATATAAAGTTATGATGACAAAAGCTATGTCAGGTGGCAATAAACCTTCTAGTGATGGAAAATATCAGGTTATATCTGCAACAATGAAAGTATTATTACCAAATGAAATATGCACTGAGACTTATCTGTGTTTAGGATCTTTTACAAATTATAATATTGCTAATAATTTAAAAAAATATATGTCTACTAAATTTTTTAGATTTCTTTTACTACAAGCACTAACTTCAATTAATATATCAAAAGACAAATTTATATTTATACCAATTCAAGACTTTTCAAAACTTTGGACAGATGAAAAACTTTATAAAAAATACAATTTATCCGAAGAAGAAATTAATTTTATAGAATCAATGATAAAACCAATGGATTTGGGTGGTGATGAGTAATGGCAGACTTAACCAATTTACAGAGCTTTTTACATAACAGAACAAAGTCACACCCTATGATTTATGCTTATGAGGATATATCATATCCAGGTTGTCTGAAAGTTGGCTATACATCAGTCGATATTGATAAACGTGTTGCTCAACAATATCCTACAAAACGTCCCGATGGAAAAGTACCGTACAAAATTGTATTGCGTGAATCTGCTATGTACTCAGACGGAACAAGCTTTACAGATCATGACGTACACTTGATGTTAAAGCGTAAAAATATTGAGTGTGTTGGTGGCGAATGGTACAGATGTTCTGTTAATGATGTAAAAGCGGCTGTTATAGCAGTTAAAAATCATACTCAAAATACTGAAAACCGTACCCAAACATTCAGTATGCGTCCTGAACAGGAAGAAGCTGTCAAAATGACAATGAATTATTACAAATCGGCTTATGAGGAAGGCTCAACACGTACGCCAAAATTTTTATGGAATGCAAAAATGCGTTTTGGCAAAACCTTCGCCGCATACGAGCTTGCAAAAAAAATGAACTTTCAACGTGTGCTTGTCCTTACGTTTAAGCCTGCCGTTCAAGTGGCTTGGCGTGAAGATTTGGTGACTCACGTTGACTTTGAAGGTTGGCAGTTTATTGCGCGTGACAATAACAATTTGCAAGATACCATTGACTTGCAATACATACGGGCTAATAAGACAAAACCCATTGTCTGCTTTGGTTCTTTCCAAGACTTCTTGGGTGTAAACCGTGAAACAGGCGGTATTAAGGCAAATAACGAATGGGTTCACGAAACAAACTGGGATTTGGTTATATTTGATGAATATCACTTTGGCGCATGGAAAACAAATGCAAAAAATCTGTTTGAAAATGACGAAGAAAGTCAAGATGATTTATCAAAGTACGATAGAAATGATGCGCTTGACGAAACCTGGCTACCGATTACTACATCATACTATCTTTTTTTATCAGGCACTCCATTCAGAGCTTTAAACAGTGGCGAATTTATTGAAGAACAAATTTACAACTGGACTTATTCCGATGAGCAAAGAGCAAAAAATTCTTGGGTTGGTCCAAACAATCCCTACTCTGCTCTTCCAAAAATGATTATGATGACATACAAAATTCCCGACAGCATACAGAAAATAGCTAAGCAGGGCGAATTTGATGAATTTGACTTAAATTTGTTTTTTAAAGCTGAGGGTGACGGAGAAAACGCAAAATTCAAATATGAGGACTATGTTCAAAAATGGCTTGACCTAATACGTGGAGCTTTCCTTGAAACAACCGTTGATGAATTAAAGCAAGGCGCAAAAAAACCGCCTATGCCTTTTTCTGATGTTACTCTTTTAAATGTTCTGTCCCACACTCTTTGGTATTTGCCAAATGTCGCATCGTGCTACGCTATGGGTAATTTGTTAAGGCAGAAACAAAACACTTTTTTTAATGACTATAAAGTAAATGTCTGCGCAGGTACAAAAGCCGGTATTGGCGTGGCAGCTCTTGAACCTGTTCAAAAATCTATGGGTGATCCGCTTTCAACAAAAACCATAACCCTGTCTTGTGGCAAGCTAATGACAGGCGTAACGGTTAAGCCGTGGACGGGTATATTTATGCTTTGTAATTTATCAAGTCCCGAAACATATTTTCAGGCGGCGTTCCGTGTGCAATCACCTTGGGAGATAAAGACCGAAAAAGGTGAAAAAGAAATTGTAAAGCACGAATGTTATGTGTTCGATTTCGCACTTGACAGAGCGCTCCGACAAATATCAGATTACAGTTGCAGATTGAATGTAAACGAAAATAATCCCGAAAAGAAAGTTGGAGACTTCATAAGCTTCTTACCTGTACTTGCCTATGACGGAAGCGGTATGCGACAGGTAAACGCAGGAGAAATTCTTGATATTGCAATGGCTGGTACATCGGCAACTCTTCTTGCCAAACGTTGGGAATCAGCATTACTTGTAAATGTAGATAACGATACTCTTGCCCGATTACTTGCAAGTAAAGACGCTATGGACGCTCTTATGCGTATTGAAGGATTCCGTAGTTTAAATGCTGATATTGCGACTATTATAAACAAATCGGAAGCAGTTAAAAAAGCAAAAAAAGATAATGAACACCCTACCGAAAAGCAAAAGAAAGAACTTAGCGAAGCAGAAAAAGAATATAAATCAAAGCGGAAAATGATACAGGAAAAGCTAATAAAATTTGCGACAAGAGTTCCTGTATTTATGTATTTAACAGACTATCGTGAATATAGCTTGAAAGATGTAATCACACAGCTTGAACCGGATTTATTCAGAAAGGTAACAGGACTGACTGTAAAGGATTTTGATTT
Source organism: Angelakisella sp. (assembly GCA_020024555.1). GTDB lineage: Bacteria > Bacillota > Clostridia > Oscillospirales > Ruminococcaceae > Angelakisella. The sequence goes on along the minus strand of JAHHTQ010000051.1, from coordinate 1,083 downwards.
GTTTGTATCTATTGGTGTATTTAATGAATCCCTTATGAATGATGCAGTATATAAATTCAAGCGTTATGAGGACGCAAGTCTTTTGTATACGGGTATCGACAGACACGCAGGAGAAAACGTCGGTCTATACAGTACTGTTCTTTCACGTGAAGATTATGATTCTATGAACACTATGTTTGCAAAATCCATGATTGTGGCAAAACGTGATATAAATGATATTACCAATAAACCATATTACGAAAGTGAAACAAAAGAAGAAAAAGTAGTTACTCCACAAAAGCAAGTATCAAAACCAAAATCACACAATAACAGCGTATATATTCCAAGGCAAAATACAACTTCCACATACAAACCTGCTTTTATTCCGCCAACACCGAAGCCTGCTATTCCAAATGCTAAACCAAAAATCGATTACACAAAAGTAAAAGTTGGCGCAACAGTTACTCATAAAGCTTTTGGGAAAGGAAAAATTACATCACTGTCTATCAAAAACAGCAAGATAACGGTTATATTTGGAGGAAGTGAAAAGACTTTCCAATATCCAAGCGCATTTGAAGATGGGTTTTTGGAGATATAATGTTAAAAATATTAAAAAATCAACAATTAAATTGCAAATATTCAATTATTCACAGCGACTGTTTTAGTTCTAAAAGCATTTGAGCAAGAATATGCTGACAAAATAAAATGTATTTACATAGAACCACAATACACCCTGAATCTTTTATAGCGGTTAAAAACCGCTTTGTAGATTTTAATATGCAATTTTGCTTACCCACAAAAAATGTCGTTTTACAAATGACATTGGGGTGTGGATAGATGACAGAAGAATAAATAGAAAAAAAGACCTCATTACTTTAGATTTTTTAAGTCTAAAATAATGAGGTTTTGATTGGCGCCGAAAAGGCATGAAAAAACCCCCAGTTCAACTGGGAGTAAGAAAAAAACTTATAGTAAAAAAGATAATCCTCCTATGATAAAATAAAATCAAATGGTCTGGCAACCAAATAAAAAACATAGGAGGATTTGTCATGAAAGACATAAATAGTTTATCACATTCAAGCTGGAGATGCAAATATCATATAG
>JAHHTQ010000050.1 GCA_020024555.1 Angelakisella sp. | reverse complement strand
TTTGTATAAAAATTTTATCACTTTTTGTAATTTAAAAAAATATATTATTTATACTGAATATATTTTTATTTTGCAAAATTAATAATATATTCAATATAAAAGAGAATAAGTTTTCAGTTTTAACAAAAATTTTACTTGCATTATTTTAAAGATATAGTATAATATTATTATTGGATTTTATGTATTATATCATATAGTATTGAAAATGACATCAATTTGTATTTAAAAGTATTTTTCTATAAAAGGGGATTTATTATGAATATTGGTATAATCGGTGACAGTTGCTGTGATTTGAATAATGAGCTTGAAAGCGCAATGAATGTAAAGATAGTTCCACTGCAAATAGATATAGAAAACCAAATTTTTATAGATGACAATAATCTTAATGTAGATGTATTCAGAAATACATTAAAAGAGTCAAAATCTGGGTGCAAAACTGCTTGCCCATCGCCTGACGCTTATGCGGCGGCAATGCGTGAATATGATGCCTGTGTTGTTGTAACTCTTTCATCGAATTTGAGTGGTTCTTATAATTCGGCTGTGATAGCGAAAAATATTGTAAATGAAGAATTTCCTGATAAAGAAATATATGTTATAGATTCATTGAGCGCCGCATCAGGTGAAACATTGCTTGCAAAAAGGGTTTTTGAGGAACTTCAAAAAGGTATTTCATTAAAAGACGCTGTAAACTGCGCTGAAAAAATGAAAGAAAAAATGAAAACAATTTTTGTTCTTGAAGATTTAAGTACAATGATAAAAAACGGAAGACTTAACAGACTTGCGGGAAAAGTGGCAACAATGTTGTCTTTGCGTCCAATTCTTTCCGATAACGGTAATGGCGAAATAATGGTACGTGATAAAGTCCGCGGAACAAAAAATGCGCTTACAAAGATGTGCAACTATATACTTGAAGAAACACAGAATTTAACAAAAAATACAGTTGAACTTATTATTACACATTGTAACTGTGAGGAAAGAGCCAAAGAAGTAAAAGCTGAAATAATGGAACTATGTCCGGCTATTTCAAATATAATTATAGTCGCAGCCCACGGAGTATCAACAGTTTACGGTGGTCAAGGCGGAATAATAACAGCTTTTTCACAAATAAATTAATATAACTATATTTTCCCACTATCTAAATATAGACAGTGGGATTTTTTCAATGTCTTTATGTGCAAAATATACATAAATCGAATGAAAAATTTTAGATATTTAATACTTATATAGGTTATTGACAAATAAATAACGATATGATAAAATAATTTAAAATGTTCATTTAAATTATTTTAAGGGGGATTTTAAATATGAAAGGCTTTGCAATGAAAAAAATCGGTGAAATAGGTTGGGTGGAAAAAGAAGTACCTCAGCTTGGTTCAAAAGATGCTTTGGTAAGACCAACAGCTATTTCTCCTTGTACATCAGACGTACATACAGTATGGGCAGGAGCTATCGGTGACCGTAAAGATATGATTTTGGGTCACGAGGCAGTTGGTATTGTAGAGGCAGTTGGTAGTGAAGTCCGTGACTTTGCGCCCGGGGACAGAGTTGTTGTTCCTGCTATTACTCCCGACTGGAATTCACTGGAAGCACAAGCAGGCTATTCAATGCATTCAGGCGGAATGCTTGCAGGCTGGAAATTCTCAAACTTCAAAGACGGTGTGTTTGCTGAATATTTCCATGTAAATGATGCAGACGGAAATATGGCGCATCTACCTGATACTATTGATGACGCAACAGCAGTTATGCTATGTGATATGGTGCCGACAGGTTTCCACGGCGTTGAGCTTGCCGACGTACAATTCGGTGATAAAGTACTTGTTATAGGTATAGGTCCTGTTGGACTTATGTCAGTTGCGGCAGCGGCTCTTAGAGGCGCATCAGAGATATACGCAGTTGGTAGCCGCCCAAATTGTATTGAAATAGCAAAAGAATACGGCGCAACACATATCATCAATTACAGAAACGGCAGCATAGAAGATCAGGTAATGGCGCTAACAAACGGCAAAGGCGTAGACAGAGTTGTTATCGCCGGCGGTGATGTCGATACAATGATTACTGCTATAAAAGTAGTTAAACCGGGCGGAAAAATCGGTAACGTAAACTACCTTGGTGAAGGTGACTATGTTAAGGTTCCACGTAGTGAGTGGGGCTGCGGTATGGCTCACAAACAAATTGCAGGCGGTCTAATGCCTGGTGGTAGACTACGTATGGAAAAATTAATGTCCTTGATTGAAACAAAACGTATTGACCCAAGTAAACTTATAACACATCGTTTTGAAGGTTTTGAGCATGTTGAAGACGCGCTTCTGCTAATGAAAGATAAACCAAAGGATTTAATTAAACCTGTTGTATTTATTAAATAACTTTCCCTTTATACAATAATTTAAAAGAGACACAGTATGGTATTTACTATACTGTGTCTCTTATTTTGTATTATGTAGTTTAATTTTTCATTCTGTCAAAGGATATGTATTTTGTACCTTGAAATGTTAGTTTTCCCCTATCATTTTCAGCTAAAAGCCCATATTCGCATTCAGGAACTTCAAGCTCCATTCTGTCACCGCTCTCAACCTCAAACGTTGCATAATATTTTGTATATGTGTGGTAATTATTATTATCCATACTGTTGTTTACTGAGTTACGTATATGGTTACGTTTTCCAACTATTACCGTATCAACAGTAATTCGTGGTGAATTGTTGTTTTTACTGTCTTGCTTTATTCTTTTGATAAAAGAATAAATTATTATACTAAATACAGTTATAAAAATTATTACAAAAAGAAAAGGAAAAACATCAAACATAAAATTATATCCCAATCCCATAAAGCAGTCCTCCTTTTAATTATTGGTTTCTTTTTACACGTTGCCCAAGTTTGTTTTCTGTTCCGTTAATCAGTCGTTTTATGTTGGAACGGTGCATAAAAATTACCAAAGCGCCAACAATGACCGATAGAATAATCTTTGGCATAGCATTGGCGGCAGCTTCATTTACAATAAAAACTTTTATTATTGTAAACAGTGGATATAGCACACCCATAGTAATAGATGCAAGTGACATATACTTTGTTGTGAAAAGTATAATAACAAATACAATCAGCATAAACGGAAGTATCATAGGCTCAATAGCCAAAATAATGCCACCTGATGTCGCAACACCCTTGCCACCTTTGAATTTAAAGAAAATTGGGAAAATATGCCCCAATACCACAAAAAATCCTGCAAGAGTCTGACAAATGGTAGAGTGCGTCAGTATTCCGGCAATAAACACCATTAAAAAGCCCTTTAAAAAGTCTCCAATGAATACAATAAATCCTGATTTTTTGCCAAATGTACGCATAGTATTCGTCATACCGGAATTTCCGCTACCATAATTTCGTATATCATCTTGATATTTAAATTTAGAATAAATAATACCAAAACTTATACTGCCAACAAGATAAGAGATTATAGAAAATATAATATAATATATATAATCTTTCATATTTTCTCCTTTTAGTTATAAACTTTTATTGTTTGTTATTATTTATATTTACATCTGCGTTAGAAAGCTTTTCTTCTCCTGATGCAAACATATTTACAGCTGTTGTTACAGATTTTTCTTCCAAAAGTATGCCGTCTTTTTCGGCTTGTTCAGCTATTTTTCTTGCTTTTCTTGCTATTGCAACTACCATTTCATAGTAGCTTTCGCCCTCTTTTAATATTTCACGCATTGATGGTCTTAACATAATATTTTTCTCCTTTTTATATTAATTTTAATTTTTTTATTATATATCAATATATTTTGTATCAAAAAATATATTGGATACGTATTATGTATTATTGATTATTTTATCAAGTTTTTTGGTTGCGTTTTCTATTGTGTCATTAATAAGAATAACATCATAGTTCTCTTTATAGCCTATTTCTTCTTTTGCTCGGCTTAGTCTGTTTTCTATTTGTTCAGCGGTTTCGGTATGTCTGTTTGTCAGCCTTTTGCGTAATTCTTCAAAAGTTGGTGGCATAACGAAAATAGTAAGTGCATCGGGAAAAACTTTCTTTACTTGCATACAGCCATCTACTTCTATTTCCAAAATAACGTTTTTACCGTTGTCTATTGCATTTTGCAGCGGAGACTTCGGTGTGCCGTAATAGTTTCCGTTATATACTGTGTGTTCTATTATCTCTCCGTTTTCTATCATTGACTCAAATTTATCGTGTGATACAAAAAAGTAGTTTATTCCGTCCAATTCTCCTTCACGTGGACTGCGTGTGGTTGCCGATACCGAAAGAAAAGTATTCTGCGCGTTTTTCAGATATTCCTTTAAAACAGTACCTTTACCAACTCCGGAAGGCCCTGAAATTACAATCAATTTTCCTTTAACATCTGTCATTGTCTGTTTCCTCCCCATCGTTTTCATAATTTACAATTCTGTTGGATACAGTTTCAGGTTGAATTGCAGACAGTACCACATGGTCAGAATCCATTATAATAACCGTACGTGTTTTTCTGCCATAAGTTGCATCTATCAAATATCCTTTTTCTTTGGCTTCCTGTATAATTCTTTTTATCGGCGCAGAGTCGGGACTTACCATTGCAATAACCCTGTTTGCAGAAACCATATTCCCAAAACCTATATTAATTAACTTCATTTCTATTCACCATAATCAGTTGTTATTCAATATTTTGCACTTGTTCTCGGATTTTTTCTATTTCACTTTTTATATTTACCACAACTTGCGCTATTTCCAAATCCTGTGATTTACTGCCTATCGTGTTTGCTTCACGATTGAATTCCTGTACCAAAAAGTCCATTTTTCTGCCGATTGGTTCATTGCTTTCAAGCATCTGTCGCATTTGCGCGATATGGCTACGCAGTCTTACTGTTTCTTCGTCAACGGCAAGTTTATCGGCAAGCAAGGCAACTTCGGTTAATATTCTTTGTGAATCAATGTCGGTAGTTTGCAGCAGCTCGGTTATTTTATCTGTAAGTTTTTTACGATAGTTTTCAACCGTTTCCGGTGATTTTTCTTCAATGGTTGCAACAGCCTTTTCTATTATATCAAGGCGACACAAAATATCGTTTTTCAAATTTCCGCCTTCTTTTATACGCATATCAACAAAGCTGTCGAGGGCTTCGTTAAGTGTGCTTATAAGTATACTTTCAAGCTCTTCTTCGTCTTCCTCTTTTTTCTCTTGAACAAAAATATCATTAAAACGTGAAATGGCACTTAGCGTTAAATCATCAGTAAGATTATATTCTTTTCCCAGTTCACGTAAACTGTCAATATATTCTTTCGCAAGTGAATTGTTGATACTTACCTTGACAGAATTGTCGTTTGGCATAGAAGTGTATGAAATACTCACTTCTGTTTTACCACGCGCAACTTTTGAACTTACGACTTTTTTAAGCTTGTCGTCCATAAAGTTATATATTCTCGGAATTTTTGAGGAATATTCCATATATCTATGGTTTACGGCTCTTACTTCAACAGTAAACATCTTACTGTTGAATTCACACTGACTTCTACCAAAGCCAGTCATACTTTTAATCATTATACTTCCTCCATATTTTATAAAAGTTATCTATTCAATATATAATAACATAAATATTTTAATCTGTCAGCTTTTGTTAATAAAAAATTCATATTTTAAAATATATAATATATTTTAATTGGGTAAACTATATATAGAATTTATAATTTATGTGGTTTTAAACATAATCATTAAATAGTTGATTTTTTTTTATTAAAGATATATAATAATATGGTATGTTATACTATATATCAGCGTGCCAAAAAAGGTATAGCCATTCATCATAATAACGAAGTATATAAAAGTTTTACTCAA
>JAHHTQ010000005.1 GCA_020024555.1 Angelakisella sp. | reverse complement strand
GAACGTGAGCAAAGTTTATGTTTATATCTTATTTTTTGTTCTCACGTCAGACTATCATTATTTACAATGATAAGCATTTCGGCGAACCGCCACTCGTGAGACGTGAGCAAAATTCTTGTTCACGTCTTTTTTATACTCTCACATCAAACTATTATTATTTACAAAGCTAAGCCTTTCGGCGAACCGCCGCTCATATTACATAAACATATTTTATGTCAGATATTATTTATAATCTAAAAAAATAAGTACAATTTCTTGACTTTATAAAATTTAAATGTATACTAAGTTATAAATAAAATTTAATCAAAAGAAAGGAAATTGGATATGTGGCTTAAAAAATTACCTAAAATAGAATTACATTGTCATTTAGACGGTTCTATTCCTATTTCCACACTAAAAAAATTATGTTATATGGAAAATATATCTATTCCGGAAAATGAAGATGCTTTTAGAAAATTAATAGAAGTAAATGACGACTGTAAAAGTTTGCTTGAATATTTAAAAGCATTTGATTTGCCGTTAAAATGTTTAAAAACAGAAAAAGCATTTTTTATTGCAAGTTATGAAACTGCTGTACAGGCTTCCAAAGAGGGTGTCAGATATTTGGAATTAAGGTTTTCACCACTATTATCGGAACATCAAAATTTATCATCGGAAAAAATTATCGAGGCGTGTATTTCGGGACTGAAAAAGGCTTATGCAGACACGGGAATTATAGCAAATCTTATCTTATGCGGAATGCGTCATTTTAGTGAAAAAGATAATTTACGAATTTTGGAATTAGCAAAAAAATATTTAAATATAGGTGTTTGCGGAGTTGACCTTGCCGGAGATGAGGCAGGATTTAACAATGAGCTTTTTGAAGGATATTTCAGAAAAGCCTATCTTCAAAATATTCCGTTTACCATACACTCGGGTGAATGTGGAAGAAAAAAAAATATTGAGCTGGCTATTAAATATGGCGCTAAACGAATAGGTCATGGAATTGCTATGCAAGGGGATAAAGAATTACAAAAAGAAGTAATTAAAAACGGAATAGGCATAGAAATGTGTCCCAGTAGCAATCTTCAAACAAAAGCAGCATTAAGTTTTAATGAATATCCGTTTAATGAATTTTTTGAGCAGGGCGTAAATATTTCAATAAATACAGACAATAGAACTGTTACCAATACATCAATAATAAAAGAATTAAAAATATCGCAAAAATATTTTAATCTTTCTAAATCAGACATAGTTACATTAATGGAGCAATCATTAAAAGTTTCATTTGCCAACGCAGATATAAAGAAAATATTGATGAATGAACTTGATGAATGGAAAAAAGAGTTTATACAGTTTTCTAAATAGTATATATATTTATAAATTGATTGCTGTGTATATTGCATATCTAAAAAGCATATAGTATAATACTAATATAAATTTTAAAATTATATTAGGAGGAAATATATGACATATACATTTAAGCCAACCGGCGTATGTTCAAGAGAAATAAATTTTGAGGTAGAGGACGGAACTATCAAAACTATGTCTTTCACAGGTGGCTGTAACGGTAACCTGAAAGGTATCTCTGCGCTTGTAATAGGAATGCCTGTTGAAGATGTTATCACACGTTTGGAAGGAATTACTTGCGGAAACAAAGAGACTTCATGTCCCGACCAACTTGCAAAAGCGCTGAAAGAACTTGTTGTAAACGCTTAATATTAAAGCTTATAATTATACATATTAATATTTTATGATATAAACATAGTAATTGTAAAAAAAGGGGTTGTAATTATGGAAGATGATGTAAAAATTTATAAATCTGAAAATACAACTGTTTCAAATGATATTATCAATAGCGAAGATTCCGCAAAAGCTTTTTTGGCTCACAAAGATAACGGAAATATTGATAAAACAAATGAAATGGGGAAACTTCTTGCAAACTGCTTTTTGAACACTGCAAAACGTTTCAAAAATGATGAGTATAAAAGACAAAAATTAACTCTTATATCATTTTTGATGTGTGATGAACTCGAACTTAATATTACTGATGAAATTTTACAAAAATCTGCTCTTGGTAGCTTCAAAAAGGCTCTTTTGGAAGAAGATAAAGAAATATCCGATATTATTACAGATAACGTTGCATACACACTGTATATTATGGAAGACCGAAAGCAAGCCGGACATATCGGTAAAATATATTCAGAACTTTGTGTAAACGAAGAAAACGAAAAATTAATAGAATGCGGTAATAATCTTGAAGATGAATATCGCTCACTTTTCACTGACATTATTACAAGCTATACTTTTAAATCAATATAATTATATTTTTTAAACAGACTTTTTCTTTTTTTGCAAAATAAGAATGGTCTGTTTTTTTATTAAACTACAAAATTACAGAAAGGTTTTATAATAAATGAAGGGAAAATTTTATGGCGTAAGTGTTGGATCGGGAGATCCACAACTAATGACAATCAAAGCTGTTAAAACAATCGAAAAATGTAATATAATAGCTACACCAATAACAAATAACAAAAAAATGCTTGCCTTTAATATAGCTAGCCAAATAGTTGATATGTCACAAAAAACCATTCTGCCACTAAACTTTTTGATGACACGGGATACACAAAAGCTTAACGAAAGTCACAATAATATTGCTGATACTATTGCGCAATACCTTATTGACGGTCAAGATGTGGCAATGCTAAATCTCGGAGATATATCGGTATATTCCACATTTGCATACATAATGGAAATATTAACAGAACGTGGATTTGAGTGTGAAATGATTTCCGGCGTAACAAGTTTTTGCACTGTTGCCGCAAAACTTAATACAAGCCTTACAACTATGCACAAACCAATTCACATACTACCGGCAAGCAATATCGGCGATGCTCTTTCTTTTGAAGGTACAAAAGTTATTATGAAAAGTGGAAAAGAGCTTAAAAATATAGTAGATGAAATAAAAAAATATGGGCTACAAGATAAGGCAATGGCTGTGCAAAACTGTGGCTTGCCCGACGAAAAAATTTATAAAAAAATAGAAGATATTGACTTAAACTCATCTTACTTTACTACAATCATTATAAAGGACTGATAAAAATTAATAACATTACAATTAATACAGAAAATCCATATAAAATATATATTGACAGAAATTATATTGATAAAATCGGCAAATATATAAAAGAACTTGGCTACAAAACAGCCGTTATTATAACAGATGATATAGTTATGCAAAAGTACTGTAATACAGTAAACGAGAGTATAAAAAAAGAAGGCATAACAACTGTAATTTATGTTATGCCAAATGGCGAAAACTCAAAAACTTTTGACGAAACAATAAAGATAACAAACTTTTTGGCGCAGAACAATATTAACAGAAATGATGTGGTTATAGCGCTGGGGGGCGGTGTAGTTGGCGACATTACAGGCTTTGCAACAGGTATCTATAAACGTGGTATGACTTTTATTCAGGTTCCGACCACACTAATGGCTATGGTAGATGCCTCAATCGGCGGAAAAACCGCAATAAACATTGATATGGGTAAAAACTTGGTCGGTGTATTTCATCAACCTAAATTTGTTTTTTGTGATACAGATATTATCGATAAATTACCGCAGGATATTTTTTGCGAAGGTATAACAGAAGTAATAAAATACGGTATTCTAGAAAAAAACAATATAATAACAAAACTTTTGGAGAATAACGTAAATATCTATGATATTATTACAGAATGTATTAGAATTAAGGCTAAATATGTAGAATGTGATGAGTTCGATGTTGGCGTAAGACAAAAATTAAACTTCGGACACACAATAGCACATTCCATTGAACAATTTACAAATCACAGTATCTCCCATGGCAAAGCTGTCGGAATAGGACTTGTGTACGAAACACTTTTCGCTGAAAAATATTTTGGTCTTGATAACTCTATAAGCAGCACTGTTATTAAAACTTTGCAAAAATACAATATTGATTATTCCTTGCAAAAAATATGCGAAAAAAAAGACATTAACACATTGATAGACTTTATGGGCAATGATAAAAAGAATAATGACAGCAATATAACCTTTGTCTTGCCAAAAGAAATTGGCAATACCGATATATATAAAATACCTGTTGATACTGTATGTAAAATACTGAGTGAAATTGTATAAAGTAATAAAATTACTCTTATTATGTCGAACTAATAATTTGATTATGGCTTTTTATTGTGCTACACTTATTTTATTAATATAAAACTGGATAATTGAGGTGAATTATTATGCTTCAACTAATACTTGGGACTGCCGGCGCAGGCAAAACCACAACTATGCTTAATACTGCCATTGAATATGCAAAGGACGGAAAAGAATGTTTGATAGTAGTGCCAGAACAATTTTCTTTTGCCATTGAGCAAAAATTACTTGACTTTACAAATGGGTTACAGCTTGACAAAATAACAGTCTTGTCTTTTAACAGACTATGCGAAAATATCTTTAATATATATGGCGGAGTATGCGGAAAGTCGCTAAATGACACAGCAAAATTGATACTTATGAAACTGAGTTTGCAACAAGTTAAAGACGATTTTTGCGTATATGGCGAACTGCATGACAAAAACAGCTTTATAACCACAATGACAAATACCATTGAGGAACTGAAAGCCTGTGGAGCGTATCCTGACGAGATAGAAAAAGTAATAAGCCAAACAAATGATGAACAGCTTTCAAAAAAATTATCTGACATAAAACTTATTTACAGTGTGTATCAGTCAATGATAGAACAAAACTACAAAGATCCGCTTGATGATATATCCCGCGCCATTAGACTTGATGAAATAAATGATTTCTTCAAAGGTAAAAATATTTTTATAGATAGCTTTGATTATTTCAGTCCTCCGCAAAAGAGAATGCTTGAAATAATGATTAACAATAGTGACGATGTCTATCTGTCACTATGTAGCGATAATATTAACATCAACGGTTTTGATATATTTTTGCTGATGAAACAGACAGCCAAATGGTTTATAGAGACAGGCAAAAAAGCTCTGCAAACAGTAAAAGTCCCAATTATATTAAATGAAAATTACAGAGCAAAGAGCCAAAATCTTAAAAGCATAGGCGAGATACTTAAAGGCTCAAAAATCACAAAAACAATAAACGGCGACAACAGTATAACCATAACAGAATGTGGAAATGTTTATGATGAATTAATGTACATAGCCTCCGAAATCAAAAGACTTGTTCATAAAGAAAATTACAGATATAAGGATATTGCGCTAATCACAAGAAACCTTGACGACAATTCCGCAATACTTGAAACTGTATTTAAAATATATGATATACCTGTATTTTTCTCAAAAAAAGAAAAGGTTACTTCCCAACCGATTTTCTCATGCGTCAAAACAATAGCCGAAATAGGCAATAAAGGATTTACTACCGAAGGAATATTGCGACTGGCAAGAAATCCCGCGCTCAATATTTCACAAAATGAATATTCTGATTTTGAAAACTACTGTTATATATGGAACATTAACGGACGACAATTAAAATTACCGTTTCTTAATTCGCCAAAAGGGTTACAGGGCGAATTGTCCGAGGAAGATGCCGAAATACTCTTATCCATTGAAAATACACGTAAAAAAATAGTTGAACCTCTACAAAACTTTTTACAGGAAATCAAAAAAAGTGACGGAATTTCTTTTACAGAAGCTGTATTTAACTATATTACAAATATATCGCTCATAGATAACATAAGTAATTACTACTATAATATCCACAATCAAAATGCAGAAGATAAGAATTACAAAGAGGCAATACAAAATTCAGCCAATATGTATAACTTACTTATGGATATTTTGGATTTATTCAGCGATATTATCGGCAAAACATATCTTGACAAAAAAGAACTTTGCGAAATATTTATAAATGCCATAGATACGCTTGAAGTGGGCAATATTCCAAATACTCTTGACTGTGTTGTCGCCGGCAGCGCGGATATCTCCCGTTTCGACTCACCGAAAATTACTTTTGCCTTCGGTCTAAACAGTGGTATTTTTCCGCAAAAACTATCATACAAAGGCGTATTTACGAAAAATGAACAAGATGAACTGATAAATATGGGTATAGAGATAAATCTTAATCCTTTTCAAAAGGCTATTATCGAAAAAATGTACCTATATACAGCCATAACCTCACCACAGGAAAAACTATACCTAAGCTACTGTTTATCGACACTGACAGGAACAACGCTTGAACCGTCACTCATTATCGAACAAGCTCAAAAGACTCTTAAAATCAATAAAATAAATGCCGATAATTTATCATCAACACACTATATATATGATGTTTTCACTCTTAGAAGTCAATATGTTAAATTAAAGAGCAGACAAATTGACTGTTATACAGAACTATATATGTTGCAAAAACTTAATGATAAAAAATTTATTGACTCTGTTGAAGATATTTTTAATGAAAAGTTGGCGCAAAATATCTTGCCGGAAACAGCAAAAAGACTGATTGGCAATGAAATGAATCTTTCACCCACAAAGATAGAAAAATTTTATACTTGCCCATTTATGTTTTTCACAGAAAATATGCTGAAAATAAAAAAGCGTGAAAAGGCAGAGTACAATCCATTAATAACCGGTAGCGCGATGCACTTCGTATTGGACAAAATCATAAATGATATAGGATATAAAAATATTATAGATTTGAATGAAACGAGCCTAAAAGAAAAAATCAGAGATTCTCTTACCGACTATATAAAATCCATAACCACAAAGGATTCAATAGAGGACACCCGTTTTAATTACAATGTAGAAAGACTGTCAAATATGCTTTATATAATAGTTGAACGTATTGGACGTGAATTTAAAGAAAGTGACTTTGCGCCTGTGGGAACAGAAGTAAAAGTTGCCAAGTTCTGTAAAATAGAGCCTATTTCCGTAAATATTGACGGCACAATAATAAACGTAAACGGCAGTATCGACAGAATAGATATTGCGAAAATAGACGGCAAAAATTACGCGCGTGTAACAGACTATAAATCAGGCGATAAAACATTTTCCCTCAATGAAGTTTTCTATGGTCTGAATATGCAAATGCTCATATATCTTTTTGCGCTGTGCGATGACAAAAAATATCCTTATGGCGAACTCCAACCCGCAGGTATTCTCTATTCGCCGATTAATGTAAAACCGATAGACAGTACTGATGATTTAGATGATGCGTCAAGCAAAGCCGTTATGGATAAAAATCTTCTTCCAAACGGTCTGATTGTAAACGATATACATATATTAGACGCTATGGAGCATGGTATTGGCGGTAAATTTATTCCTATATCACTAACCAAAAACGGTACGCCCAAAAAAACCAATACAACTATTTCAAAAAAAGCACTGGACTATGTAAAAGAGGCAGTATATGAAAAAATAGAAACTATGGGTAAAAATATACTTGACGGAAATATCCTACCCAATCCGATAAAGAAAAATATGAAATTTGCCTGTGAGTACTGTCCAAATGCTGTTTTATGCAAAAATAAATATAAAAAAGTATATAAAGACATTACATATACAAATGCCGAAATGGAAATTATACAATCATTAGATGACAACGAAGAAGAAAACAGTTAAATTTTTATGAGAGGAGGTATTTGTTTATATGGCAAATATGAAATGGACAAATGAACAACTGAACGCTATATACGGAAAGGGCGGAGACATACTTGTATCTGCGGCGGCAGGTAGTGGCAAAACCGCCGTACTTACCGAAAGAGTTATAGAAAAAATAACTGATGAAGAAAACCCTGTAAATATTGATACTCTTTTAATCGTTACATTCACAAATGCGGCAGCCGAAGAAATGAAGCAACGTATACAAAAAAAATTATGGGACTTGTTAGAAAAAAATACAGCTGACCAAAATTTACAAAAACAACTGTTGCTTGTAGACTCAGCTCCCATAAGCACAATACACTCATTTTGCATACAGCTTTTACGTTCAAATTTTCACACACTTGGACTAAGCGCGGAATTTAGCATTGGTGACGAAAAAGATTTGACTGTTATGCAAAAAAAACTTGTCAAAGAACTTTTGGAAAATTATTACGAAGAAAAAAATGATGATTTTTTGCAACTGATAGAACTTTTGGCAGCGTCAAAAAATGACAGAAAAATTGAAGATATAATACTGAATTTCTATAAATTTTTACGCAACCACCCATTCTATGATAATTGGCTGAAAGCTGCCGAACGCAACTATTCATCAGAAATGGTATTGGAAAATACAGACTGGTACAAAATTATAATTAACTATGTAACAGACGCCCTGAATTACTGTAAAGAACTCGTTACATACACAGATGAACTTTGCTCGACCGACAGTGACCTCTACTCATTTTACGAAAAGACACTGAAAAGCGATATAACGCTTATTGACAATATTATTCTTGAATTAAATAAGAATGATTGGGACAAAATACAAAAATCCATAAACAATGCGAATTTTGCAAGACTCAACCGTACAAAAGATTATGATGACGCAGAATTTAAAGAAAAAATTTCAGACTTACGTAACGAAACAAAAGCCACAATTAAAGCTCTGAAAGAAAAAATATTTATTATTACAAAAGATACGTATAAAAATGATAACGTATATCTTGAACCACTTGTAAAAATTCTGTTTAGAATGGTTATGGATTTCGACAAAATGTATTCAAAGGCAAAACTTGAAAAAAATCAGCTTGATTTTAATGACCTTGAACACTATACACTCAAACTTCTTTATACTCAAACACAAGATGGATATATTCTTACCGAAGAAGCAAAACACCTGAAAAAACAATACAGCGAAGTACTTATTGACGAATATCAGGACACAAACGAAACACAGGAAATGATATTTGAAGCAATAAGCAATAATAACCGCTTTTTGGTCGGTGACGTCAAACAGAGTATTTATAGATTTAGACAGGCTCGCCCCGAAAACTTTTTGGCGAAAAAAAATAACTATACGCCATTTAACAACAAAGATTTTCCTGCAAAAATTATGCTTTCGGCGAATTTCCGTACCCGTCAAGAGTCTACCGAATTAATTAACTATATCTGTCACGATATTTTTAATGAAACCGTAGGCGAAATGGATTATTCAAGCGAAGATATGCTGTACTCAAAAGGACAATTTGATTACACCACAAAAAAAGCTGTTGAATTACTCATAACAGACAAAAGCATATATCCCGAAGAAAACGGTAATATTCAGGCAAAAACAGTTGCGGACAGAATCAATACAATGCTGAAAAGCAAAGTGCAAATTGAGTATGTAACAAAAAACGAAGAAAACGAAAATATTATAGCCTATCGTGATATTGAGCCAAATGATATATGTATACTTATGCGTTCCCGTACAGCTATGCCAACATATACGGAAGAACTGGAAAAATACGGTATAACAGCAGTATCCGATGCGCAAGACGAGTTTTTAACTTCTTATGAAATAGCGCCTATAATCAGTTATCTTAAAATTTTGCAAAATCCTATGCTTAATTTTGAGCTTTGCGAAGTACTTTCATCATACCTATATGGTTTTTCCTCAGAAATGCTTGCAAATTTACGTATTGACAAAAGTAAAAATGTATTTACTGTACTGATGCAAGAAGAAAACAAAAACAATGAAAATATTGCTGAGTTTTTGAGTGACTATACTCTGTTGCGTAATGAATCTGTATCCCGCAAGGCATCGGAAATTCTGCAAATGATATATACCCTTACATCTGCCGAAAATAAAGTAACCGCGCTTTCCGGCGGGGATATGCGTCTTGCAAACCTCAGACTGCTCTTAAACTATGCGGATACATACAGCAACAGCTATGATATAGGTAGCTTTGTTACCTATATTTACAATATGGAAGATGTTGACTGCGACCTTGAAGCTGCGCAATTTGCATCAAAAAACAGTGTAAAAATAATGACTGTACATAAATCAAAAGGACTTGAATTTCCTGTCGTTATTCTTGCCGAAACAGAAACTTCTTTCAATAACATTGATTTACGTGAAAGTATTATTCTAAACGCCACATACGGCGCGGCTTTCAAACTGAAAAATACAGATAAAATGATACAGCACAAAACACTTCCATATATTGCTGTGTCTATTGAAAATCAACGCGCTATGCTATCCGAAGAAATAAGAATACTGTATGTTGCCCTTACCCGCGCAAAACAATACTTAATAATATCCGCTGATGACAATAAGCTGAATACAATGTGTAAATATGCCACACTGCCATATATCAACAATAAAATTAACCCTTGGAATATACGTTCGGCAAACAACTTTTATTCTTGGATAATAATGTCTCTTGTGCATCACCCACAGTTTAATGTTAATATTGAAGGGATAGAGCCTATAATAAATCATTCAGCCAAAAATTACGGTGAATTAACAGTAAGCGTTCCGCAAATAGATACTCAAAATAAATCTGACAGTGAAAAACCACAAGAGAAAAATATTGTTATTGACTACAATAAGAGTAAAATTATAGAAGACAATATTTTGTGGCAATATCCTTTTGAGGAAGATACAAAGACCCCTGTTAAATTTTCCGTCTCATCACTTAGCAAAGGTGAGTACGAAGAACAGTATTATTTTAACCGTAAACCAAAAATATTCACAAATCAACAGTCATCACCGACAGAACGGGGTACAGCCACTCACAAATTTATGCAATACGTTGACTTTAAACAAATGCCAAACAATATTGATAAAGAACTCAAACGAATGGTTGATAAAAAGTTTTTGACTGAAAATGAAGCTAAGTTAATAAATAAAAAAATGTTATTCCAACTATTTACATCAAACTTTGGCAAACGTATACTAAATTCTTCATACATAAAAAGAGAAATGCGTTTTATGTATAAGTATACCCGTGATGAACTGGAAAATATTATCGGTAAAAACACCGAAATAGGCGATACAACTGTTATACAGGGCGCAAGTGACTGTATTTTGTACGAAGATGACGGACTGGTATTAATTGACTACAAGACGGACTTCGCAACAGATATAAACGAACTCAAAGAAAAATACGCCATACAGCTTGAACTATACAAAGATATTATTCAAAGAATACTCGGCAAAAAAGTAAAAGAAAAAATTATATTCTCGTTTTATCTAAATATGGCAATAGATATATAATACTACAATATACACTAAAAATTATCTTAAAAGCCCATTATTTTTTCTCGGTTTACTTGAAGTATATAGTAATTTATGTTATTATTATCTATGGCAAATTAATTTTGTAAATTAACAATATTTATATTATATTTTTTATGTGAATATTGTTATAAACTATACATATTTTTGGAGGATTTTTAAAATGGCTAATGAAGTATTATTGGAAACATCTGCCCGTCACGTACACCTATCACAAGAAGATTTATTCACTCTTTTTGGTGAAGGCTATGAACTTACAGTAAAAAAAGAACTATCACAACCCGGACAATATGCCTGTCAGGAGCGTGTTGACGTAGTAGGTCCAAAGAGAACACTCAGCGGTGTGTCTATTCTTGGCCCTGTTCGTAATGCAACACAAGTGGAACTGTCACTTACAGACGCGCGTTCAATCGGTCTTTCAGCTCCTATCCGTGAATCAGGTGACATTGCAGGCAGCGCAGGTTGCAAACTTGTAGGACCAAAAGGCGAAATTGAAATCACAGAAGGTGTTATTGTTGCTAAACGTCATATACACGCAACACCGGAAGATGCAGAAAGACTGAACGTTAAGGACAAAGAAATCGTTTCGCTAAAAGTTACAAACGACAGCCGTTCAACCATTTTCGGTGATGTTGTTGTAAGGGTTTCACCGTCTTACGCTCTAGCCGCTCACTTTGATACAGACGAAGCAAATGCTGCTGCACTGAGCGGAACAGTATATGCAGAAATCGTTAAATAATTTTAACTGAAATATAAAACCAAAAATAAACAGCTACTGATTATATGATTCATACAATCAGTAGCTGTTTTTATTTATTATTAAAATTTATTATTCTGTATCACTATTGTCACTATCGCAGTCACAAATATCATCATCGAGATTAGCGGCTATCATATCTTTACCACGAACACGATATGCGTCACGTTGTTCGTTTACAAGTTTATCTATTTGCTCAATTACCTTGCGTGGATTTTTTATATTTTTTATTGTCTTTACGGGAGTATCAACATCACGAACATTAAGTACTATTGTACCACAACCGAAAATTCTTTGTGATAATGGTAATGATAGTTTTTTGTCTGTAACTTTGTATAAATCAAGTTCGTCTTCTTCAAGTGACAAAAAACCTTTTGATGTAATAAATTTTTTATCTGTAAGTATATAGCGTGTAAATGACAAAGGCATTCCCATAAAACGTTTTCTGTCATTCCAAAGAACATTGTTGTAAGCGTTTACCATATCTTCTTAACCCCTTTATTTAAAAAATTGATTATAATAATAGCTTATCACATAAAAAAATCAGTGTCAATTAATATATATGATATTAATTATAAACTTTTTCATTAAATGTTTGGCGGATTATGTATCATTATATTTTATTTAAATGTTCTACCCTGACTGCTTGCTCCATACACTGTTTTTTCAAAATCGTCCCATAATTTTTTTCCGCCTATTTCGTTATACGCATTTTTTAAGCCTTCAACATATTTTTTTGCAATATTCATAAATAATCTCCTGTTTATTGTAAATTTATGCAAAATACATTTGTTTTCTTTTCATAACCTATTGTTGTACTTTCTCCATGCGCAGGAAAAACTTCAATGCTTTCGTCTAAATTTTTAATTAAGTATTTTAATGAATTTAATAGTTCTGCTTGGTTTCCGCTGATAAAATCTGTTCTTCCCACACTGCCTTTAAACAGTGTGTCACCACTGAACAGATATTTATTATTAAACAGATAACACACTGAACCTTTCGTATGTCCCTTTGTGTGTATAACCTTTATATTCATATCTGCTATTTCTAATTCCTGTCCGTCTTCCAATGTTATTAAATTAAGTTTATTGACATCATAATCAAATTTTATTCCAAAAAGGGCAGACAAATTCGCATTATTGTCTTTTAAAATATCCATTTCATCTTTAAAAATATATATAGGCACATCGAAGCAGTCGCAAGCGCCAATATGGTCAAAATGAGCGTGCGTAAGCAAAATACATACTACGCTTAAACCTTTTTCTTTTACAAAATTCCGTATTCTTTCTCTTTCCGAACCTGTATCAATAAGTATACATTCCTTTGTATCTTCATTTTCCACAATAAAGCAATTCTCAGAAATATATTCGCTCACTGTCAATCTATGTATTTTCATAAATTAATTACCTTTCTGTTCTATACTTATACTTATAAATTTTTCTTAAATTCAACAGTTTTAAATATTTTTGTTGACATCTTACTGAATTCTTCGGGTGTAATTTGCTGTTCACTGTCGCTCAAAGCCTTATCAGGCGAATTATGCACTTCTATTTCAAGACCGTCACAACCTGCCATAACTGAGCTTAAACACATAGGTTCAATTAAATCCGCCCTACCTGTTGCGTGCGACGGGTCAACTATTACAGGAAGGTGCGTTATTTGTTTCAAGAGCGCAACTGTGCTTAAATCCAGCGTATTGCGTGTATATTCTGTCTCAACTGTACGAATACCTCTCTCACAGAGAATAACGTTTTGATTTCCCTCGTTCATTATATATTCGGCAGAATTTAAAAATTCATCAATAGTGCTGTATATACCACGTTTTAGAAGTACAGGTCTGTTTGTTTTGCCCACTTCCACAAGTAACGAGAAGTTTTGCATATTTCGTGTTCCTATTTGCAAAATATCACTATAATACGCAACTGTCTCCACGTCTCTCGTATCGCAAACTTCTGTAATAATCGGCAATCCCACTTTTTGACCCGCATACCTTAAATATTCAAGTCCTTGCAAACCCAGTCCTCTAAAACTATACGGAGATGTGCGTGGCTTATATGCTCCGCCACGAAGTACGTTTGCGCCGCTTTTTTTTACGCTCTGCGCAATTTCTTCCACTTGATTAATATCCTCCACACTGCACGGACCGGCAATAAGCAAAAAATCTTCGCCAATCTTTGTTTCACCTACTTTTATTACTGTTTTTTGCAAATTTTCATTTTTTAATACATATTTAAAATTACTCACTTTGTATCTCTTTTCTATCCTTTGACAAATCTATATTTTTTCGTATACCAGTATGGCAAACTCCAATCTTGTTGAAAGTATTTCATAATTATTCAGTTTATCAAAATCTGTTTTTGATGTTTTGTAATAATACGGCGTCATCATAAATAAATTTTTAATAGTATCATTTCCCTGTAAAGTTACATCATACTCCACTCTTTTTTCTTCCAAAAAATTATATCCGTCAATATTATATGCACCAACTTCGTTTTTATAAGGCTTTTCGTATACAGCCTCTTTCAGTCCCCATAGGTGATTTTCAAGCGGAATGGCAAGAATAAGTTTTCCACCTGTCTTTATTACTCTTTTGTACTCCATATCACTAAACGGTGAAAATATGTTAATCAAAATATCACAACTATCCTCTTGCATAGGTATTTTAAATACGCTAGCCACCGCCTTGTTAATTTGCAAAAACTCTCTGCTTGATATTTCCAAAGCATTCTTTGAAATATCAATTCCGAATAAATCCACACATTTTCCATCTTCAAGTAAGTATTTATAAATATTATTTGTATAGTAACATTCACCGCAACCCGCATCTAATATTGTGGAATTGTTTTCGGCATATTTATTTATGATTTTACAGATTTCTTGCATAAACGGGCTATAATACCCTTTGTTTAAAAAATCACGTCTTGCGCGCACCATTATTTTATCATCGCCATGCTGTTTATTCTTGTTATTTTGACTCATAAGCAAATTGACATAACCTTTTTTCGATATATCAAAAGTATGATTGTTTCTACATTTATATATGGTATTTGTTTTTACCAAAATTTCACTACACACAGGACAAATAAAATTATTCATTATTATTTATATACTCCAACTTTTATTTTATTAAATATTGTACAATCATTATATCATATTGAACAGTATTTTTCTATAAAATATTTATATTTTTAAATAATACAAATTTTTTTATAAAAAGCTATTGACAAAATAATAAAATTAAACTAAACTGTATACGTGATAGTTAGTTTTTGCTAACTGTTGCCTTAACCAACCAGTTAGGTCTTGCTAACTTTATGAAAGGATTGAACTTTATGCCACTAACATTTGCAAAAGTCGGAGAAATGAATACAATAAAAAAAATTACAGGCAACGAAGAAGTGTTGCGTCACTTAAAACAATTGGGTTTTGTCACAGGTGCAACTGTTGTAGTTGTAAACGAAATCCTCGGTGATGTTATCGTGGAAATAAAAAATTCCAGAATAGCAATTAATAAAGGTATGGCAAATAAAATTATTGTTTAATAATATAGTTTTTTTATGGAGGGAAAATATGAGTACATTAAAAGATATCAAAGTGGGTAAAACTGTCACAGTTACCAAACTTAATGGCGAAGGCGCTTTAAAAAGACGTATTATGGATATGGGTATAACCAAAGGTACTTCTATCTACGTTAGAAAGGTAGCGCCACTCGGCGACCCCATAGAGCTTACTGTCCGTGGATATGAGCTGTCTATACGTAAAGCAGATGCCGAGATAATAGAAGTTACAAACGAATAATTTTGTATCACAGACAGACAAACTATGAAGTCTGTTTATTTGTCAAATTAAGTTAGTAAAAGCTAACCTTTAAGAAAGGATTATTTTTAATTATGAGTATTAAAATCGCGCTTGCAGGTAACCCAAACAGTGGTAAAACCACACTGTTTAACTATTTAACAGGATCAAACCAATATGTTGGTAACTGGCCCGGTGTAACAGTTGAAAAGAAAGAAGGCAAGTTAAAAACAAACAAACAGATAACAATAACAGACTTGCCCGGTATATATTCTCTTTCGCCATATACGCCCGAGGAAGTAGTTGCAAGAAAATATTTATTAAACGACTCACCAAACGCAATAATCAATATTGTTGACGGTACAAACCTTGAAAGAAACCTATATCTTACGACACAACTGCTCGAAATAGGAATACCTGTTGTTCTTGCAGTAAATATGATGGACGTTGTAAAAAAATACGGTGATATAATCAAAACAGAAAAACTTGCTGAAAGCCTAAAATGTCCTGTATTTGAAATATCAGCTATGAAAGGGCATGGCATAAGCGAAGTTGTAAAGGCAGCTGTCGCTCTTGCAGAAAAAAATGCTCCTGTTCAACACGTAAATATCTACGGCGAAGAAGTTGACAAAGCGCTTAACGATATAGAAGGACTACTTGGAAACAACGTAAGAAGAAACCAACAAAGATTTTTTGCTATCAAAATGTTCGAGCATGACAGCGAAATACAAAGTGAGCTCAACATAAACGAAAGCACTAATTTGGAAATAGAAAATCTTATCAAAGATGTGGAAAAAAGTCAAGATGATGACAGTGAAAGCATTATAACAAACGAAAGATACAACTTTATATCAAGCATAATAAATAAATGCTACATAAAGAAAAATAAAGGTAAACTCTCACCATCTGATAAAATAGACAGATTTGTCACAAACAGATTTTTGGCTCTACCTATTTTCGCTCTTATTATGTTTGTAGTGTACTACATATCAGTAACAACAGTAGGCGCTTTGGTTACTGACTTTACAAATGATACACTTTTCGGAGAATGGATATCACCGACAGTTGCAGGCGCTCTTGAAAGTATGAACGTAGCTCCATTTCTACAAGGACTTATCGTTGACGGTATTGTTGGCGGTGTCGGCGCAGTATTGGGCTTTGTTCCTCAAATTTTTGTGCTTTTCATCTTCCTCGCATTCTTGGAAGAATGTGGCTATATGTCACGTATAGCTTTCGTTCTTGACAGAGTTTTCCGTAAATTCGGTCTTTCCGGTAAATCGTTTATACCTATGCTAATCGGTACAGGTTGCGGTATTCCGGGTGTTATGGCAAGCAGAACAATCGAAAATGAACGTGACAGACGTATGACAATAATGACAACAACATTTATGCCATGCGGCGCAAAACTTCCGATAATTGCACTTATTTCAGGCGCATTGTTCGGCGGCGCTTGGTGGGTTGCCCCATCAGCATACTTCGTAGGTATAGCGGCAATAATCGTTTCAGGCATAATGCTTAAAAAGACAAAACCTTTCTCAGGTGAACCTGCGCCATTCGTTATGGAGCTTCCTGCATATCATATGCCACAGGTTGGCACAATACTTCGTTCAATGTGGGAAAGAGGCTGGTCATTCATCAAAAAAGCCGGTACTATCATTTTGCTTTCCGCAATACTTATTTGGTTCACATCTGCTTATGGATTTATTGACGGTTCATTTGGCGCAGTTGAAAATTATGACCACAGTATCTTGGGATATATCGGTAACGCAATAGCTTGGATATTTGCTCCTCTTGGCTTTGGTAACGCAAAGGCGACAGTCGCTACATTCTTAGGTCTTGTTGCAAAAGAAAACGTTGTTACAACTTTTGGTATTCTGTACAATTTCGCAGGTGAACTTTCAGAAGACGGTAACGAAATCTGGGGACTGATTGCGGCTGACTACACAGCTTTGCAAGCATACTCATTCCTAATATTCAACCTATTGTGCGCGCCTTGTTTTGCGGCAATCGGCGCAATAAAGAGAGAAATGAACAATGCCCGCTGGACATGGTTTGCTATTCTGTACCAAACATTGTTCGCTTATGCTGTATCACTGATGATTTATCAGTTCGGTCTGCTGTTCTCAGGTAGCGTAAACATAATCGGACTTATATTCGCAGTTGTTATTTTGGTTGGTATGCTGTATATGCTATTTAAACCATACAATAAACAAAAACATCAACTTAATAACAATGCGAAAGTTAATGCGTAATCAATAAGAAATCGAGGTAAAAATTTATGATTAACTTTTTATCACAAAACTTAGCAACAATAATAATAAGCGCCATTCTTTTGTGCATAGTAGTTGCTGTAATAGTATACTTGATAAAACAAAAGAAATCAGGCAAATCTGCTTGCGGTTGTAATTGCAGCGGTTGTTCCGCAGCATGCAAATGCCACTCGCAAGACAAAAAATAATTAGACTTTTTCTATACTCCTTACATACGAACATACACAAAAAAACAACCCTCATTTGTGGTAGATACAAAAAATCTATCAAAAATGGGGGTTGTTTTTTATCAGCGCAATAAAATTCTATATATTAATTTGAGTATACCTATAAGCCGAGTTCTGTTTAGACAACAATCTATCTAGGCCTTTAATTGCTCAAAGGCTCAAGCCACCTTGGCGGAACCGACGGGTCGCCGTTTAGGTCAAAACTGACCATATTCCTATCGGT
Organism: Angelakisella sp.; assembly: GCA_020024555.1. GTDB lineage: Bacteria > Bacillota > Clostridia > Oscillospirales > Ruminococcaceae > Angelakisella. Next base: position 69,749 of record JAHHTQ010000005.1, on the reverse strand, counting down.
GTTGCTTCAAATAGGGTTTACATGGCATTGTAGTCTCCTACAACCCGGTGAGCTCTTACCTCGCCTTTCCACCCTTACCGAAAAATTCGGCGGTATATCTCTGTTGCACTTTCCCTAGAGTCGCCTCCGGCTGCCGTTAGCAGCTATTTTTACCCTGTGAAGCTCGGACTTTCCTCATAAATGCCAAAAAGCATTTCCGCTGTTGTCCAGTATACTCAAATAATACTTAAACAGTTTAGCATATTTTTAAATCTATGTAAAGCTTTTATTTTTCGCACTTGTTTTTTTTATAAAATTATGCTAAATTATAAGTTAAAGTTTATATTAATTTAAAGGAGACTATTTAATGACTGTATATATTGGTTTAATGTGTTTGGTAGTCCTTGCATGGATACTTGACGAAAAAACTAAAACTAATCCGTATCACAACAAAATACGCATTTTTTCTATGATAATTTTGGCTGTTTCTTTTATACTTGTTTCTTCTTTTCGTTATAGAATTGGTTTCGATTATGATATGTACAACGACTTTTTTAAACAAGTTTGCTCACAATCATTTACAGATGTACTTAAAGCGCATTGGAAAGAACCGTCTTACTATATATTCTCTTGGCTTGTAGGTTGCGTTACCGACAATTATCAAATATGGCTATTTGTATCCGGTACTTTTATTATCGGTTCTATTTTCTATATAACATATAAAAATACCGACTCCCCATGGATTTCGTACCTACTGTATATTTCTATGCACATATTCGCCACAAATATGAACTTCCTACGTCAAAGTATGGCGGCAGTGGTTCTGTTTTGGGGTTACAAATATCTAAAAAACGGAAACACAATAAAATACTTATTGATTGTTTTGCTTGCAACAACATTCCATTTCAGCGCGCTGATTGCCTTACCCGTATATATAGTATCGAGATTGCCACTGAACAAAATATGGTGTTCAATTATGTCAGCAATATGTTTAATAGGTATTTTTGCCATAAAACCAGCAATAAACTTATTGGCTCAATTTACTGTATACAGTAAGTATTTAGATAATCCCGAACTTCAAATGTATTTGGGAAAAGGCAGTATTAAAACTATGCTTTTTCAAGCTGTAATAATGATAATAACACTTATTTTTACACAAAAGCTTTATAAAAAAGATAAGAAAAACAGCTATATATTCTATATTTCACTTATATCTATGACTCTTATATTAATGGGTATAAATGTATTTATAATCGAAAGATTTTCCATTAACTTCCAACTGTATTTCTTAATCTTTATACCTCAAATTATTTCTCTATACAGCGCAGATATTGAAGCTCTAAATTCAAAAGAGAAAAATGATTATGAGAAGATAGTAAGTAAATCAAAGCAAAAACAAATAAACGATACAAAGTCATTAATTACATTCGTTCTTATATGTTTCTGTATATTTAATTTCGCATTGGGCGCGGTAAACGGTTACCATAAAGTCTATCCATATATAAGTATATTTAACAAGGAACAGGCTGTTGACAACAATACATTCGTTTCAAACTTAAAAAAATAAACATATTAAAAAGTCTTGGCTTACATCAAAGTCAAGACTTTTTGCTGTAACTTTATATATATTTATATATCTTACGTTTTCTTATGAAGTAAATTAACGATACTATTAACGACAACAGTTCCGCAGTAACCAAAGACAGCCATATACCGTTCAGTCCAAAGAATATTGGCAATATCGAAATAGAAAGAACCTGAAATACAAGCGTGCGAAGTACCGATATAACCCCTGAAACAAGACCGTCGTTCAGTGCCGTAAAAAATCCCGACGCAAAAATATTTATACCGCAAATCAAAAACGATATCGCATATAAACGCATACCATTTACTGTCATTTCAAGTAATTTCGCATCATAGCCAACAAAAATTCTTGAAAGCGGTGTTGCGAAAGTTATTGATATTGTTGTCATCATTATCGACACAACCATATTTATTATGATACTTTTTCTGAACAGATTTTTCAGTTCATTATGGTTATTTGCGCCATAATGATAGCTTATAATAGGAGCTGTGCCAATTACATAACCAAAAAATATTGCGCTGAACGTAAATCCCAAATACATTATGACACCATAGGCGGCTATTCCGTTTTCTGCCGCTATTTTTATAAGCTGAATATTGTACAGCATACTTACAAATGACATAGAAATATTTGATAAAAGTTCCGATACGCCGTTTGTACAACCCTTTGCAATAGCCTTAAAATCAAATATCGGCTTTACAAAATGCAACTTTGTATTTTTTCTTTTCTTTGAAAAATATATTAACGGTATAACAGCGCCTATAACTTGCGAACCGGCTGTCGCCGCCGCAGCTCCGAAAATCCCCATATCAAAAATATATATTAACAGATAGTCAAGTACAATATTCGTACCGCCTGCCAAAAGGGTTATAAAAAGTCCAAGTTTTGGTTTTTCCGCAACTATCATAAAGTTCTGAAAGCAATTTTGCAAAATATAAAATGTGCTTGACACCATCAGCACCCGTCCATATATCACACAGTCTTCAAGTATCAAGTCACTTGCGCCTATAAGTTTCGCAAGTTTAGGCATAAATATAAAACAAATTGCAGACAGCGAAATACCCAAAACAGTTGCAAAGGCAAAAAACATTGAAAAATACTTATTCGCTGTCTCATCTTCGCCTTCGCCCAATTTTTTGGCAACCAATGCGCTTCCCCCCGCGCCAATCATAAATCCGAATGCCATAACAATCATTATTATCGGAAAGATGAGATTTAACGCGGCAAAAGCATTTTTCCCAACATAGTTTGATACGAACAATCCGTCAATTATACTGTATAGTGATGTAACGACCATCATTATGACAGAAGGCAAAACAAACCTTCCCAATTTTGTATATGTAAAATGTTCAGATAATCTTATATTCATTCTTCCCTTCCCCCCGCTTATTTATATTTTTTTAAAGCCCCAACTCTTTTTTCCGTTTTTCATTCATTAATTTAAAATGTTCTATGTACTTATTCTGTTCTTCTTCTGTAAGCTGCGCATAGGCGCTGTTTTCTGCTTTTATGAGTAGAGCCATATGTTTATCGCAAAAAGCCATACCGCTTTCTGTAAGTTCAAGAGCCTTACTGTTTTTTGCATTGGCAACAGGCTTTTGTACAATAAACAAATCTTCAATCAACTTTTTGACTGCCGAATTTACTGTCTGTTTTGGAAATCTAACCAATTCATCGCAAATTTCTTTTTGCGAAAGAGGTCTTTTTTCTCTATACAGTGCCTCCAAAATCCAAAAAGACGTCACCGATAATCCGCACTTTATAGCGTAATCCCTGTAAATTTTGTCTTCCTCAGCATATAGTCTTATAACATCTATAAAAGAATTTATATATTTCTCCATAAACTTTCCCCTTTCAAAATATTAAAGTCCGAAATCATACCAGCTATTATAAGTATGATTTCGGACTTTGTCAAGTCTTTTTTATTTTCAATATAAAAATAAATACATTATTTAATTTCTTTTGATTCAATTTCCGCCATAGCTTTCGCTATAAATTCATCAAGAGTAGACGCGCCTATATCTCCGTCTTTTCTTGAACGTACAGAAACAGTACCGTTTTCTATATCTTTATCACCGGCAACAAGCATATAAGGAACTTTCATTAGTTGCGCCTCTCTTATCTTGTAGCCAATCTTCTCACTTCTGTCATCAATTTCGCAACGAATACCTTTTGCTTCAAGTTTTGCCTTAACATCATATAGATAATCAATATGTCTGTCAGCAATAGGCAAAAGCTTAACTTGTACAGGAGCAAGCCACAGTGGGAATGCGCCTGCGTATTTTTCAATAAGAAGCGCAAGCGTTCTTTCGTAACAACCAAGAGATGTACGGTGAATGATGTATGGATTTTTCTTTGAACCGTCTTTGTCTGTGTATTCCATACCGAATTTTTCGCTCAGTAGTTGGTCGATTTGTATTGTTATAAGCGTATCTTCTTTACCGTGAACGTTCTTAATTTGAATATCAAGTTTCGGGCCATAGAAAGCAGCCTCACCAATACCTACGCTGTATGGTATATTTAGGTGGTCAAGAATTTTTGCCATTGTGCTTTGCGCTTCTTCCCACTGTTCAGCAGTACCGATGTATTTTTCTTTGTCCTCGGGATCCCATTGTGAAAATCTATAAGAAACATCTTCATACAGCCCAAGAGTTTTTAGCATATATATGGCAAGCTCCAAGCAATTCTTAAATTCATTTTCAAGTTGGTCGGGCGTACACATTAGGTGACCTTCTGAAATTGTAAATTGACGCACACGAATCAGTCCGTGCATTTCGCCTGATGCTTCATTACGGAATAGAGTAGATGTCTCGTTATATCTTATCGGCAAATCACGGTATGAACGTGGTCTGTTTAGATATGCCTGATATTGAAACGGGCAAGTCATAGGACGCATTGCGAATACTTCGTCATCGGCTTCTTCGTCACCAAGTACAAACATACCGTCTTTGTAATGGTCCCAGTGTCCCGATACTTTGTATAGGTCGCTCTTTGCCATAAATGGTGTTTTTGTCAGTTGCCAACCTCTCTTTTGCTCCTCGTCTTCTACAAAACGTTGCAATAGTTGTATTACTCTTGCGCCATAAGGCAACATAATAGGCAAGCCTTGACCGATAAGGTCAGAAGTTGTGAATAGTTGAAGTTCTCTGCCAAGTTTATTATGGTCACGTTTCTTTGCTTCTTCAAGTTTTTCCAAATGTTCTTCCAACATACTCTTTTTAGGGAACGCTGTACCGTATATACGGTTAAGCATCTTGTTCTTTTCACTGCCTCTCCAATATGCGCCTGTACATGAAAGTAGTTTAACAGCTTTTACGGCACCTGTTGAAACAAGGTGAGGGCCAGCGCATAGGTCTGTAAATTCGCCAACTGTATAAAAGCTGATTTCTTCACCTTTTGCTGAATGTTCTGCAATCAGTTCAAGCTTAAACGGCTCATCTTTCATAAGCTCATTTGCTTCTTCCACAGATTTTGTAAATCTTTCAAGCTTCAAATCTTCTTTTGCGATTTTAGCCATTTCCGCTTCAAGTTTTGTCAAATCTTCCGGTGAGAATGGTTTTTCGCAATCGAAATCATAGTAAAAACCGTTTTCAATAGCAGGGCCTATTGCAAATTTAACATTTGGAAACAGACGTTTAACTGCAAGGGCAAGTATGTGCGACGCTGTATGGTTGAACGCGCGTTGACCTTGTTCGTCATCAAATGTAAGAACAGCAAAGTCGCAATCACTGTCAACAGTTACACGTAAATCCTCCACTTTTCCGTTAATCATTACAGCGCATGCATTACGATACAGTCCCATACTGATGTCTTTTGTAATATCACTTGCAAGCATTGGTTGGGCATACTCTTTTGTTGAGCCATCTTTTAATGTAATTATCATATTAAATTTACCTCCGTTTATTTATTGTTTGTTTCTAGTTATATACAGTAACAGTGATAATAAAAAAAGCCCTATGTATCATAATTACAAAAACTATAATACACAGGGCGAGAAGTCGATTTTTCCCACGGTTCCACCTGTATTAATACCATAAAAAAATTACGGTATTACTCAAAAGAAGTCCATAACGCAGACTTATGCGACAGTGTTCGGAAAACATAAAAATTTCCTGCACTGCACTCGGGAGTGGTACACATATACAAATCTATTATTACAACTTACAGCATTATGTTGTAACTCTCTGAAATAAACATACAGTAAATGTGCTTTCCGTCAAAGTGTTATCAATATATATCTATTACTTATTTATAGATTAGCACTAATTATTTTAATTGTCAAGAAAAGACTATACTTTTTTTAAAAAATATGTTAGAATAAAACTCATTGTAAGTAAATTCAGTATATAATAAAAATATTAAATTACCTAAAATTTATACGAAAGAGATGTGTATTTTATGAAAATAAATCTTTTTGATAGTCACGTACACAGCGACAATTCTCACGACGGCAAAAACCCTATTATGTATATCTGTGAATATGCGAAAGACAATCGTATTATGGGATTTTCCATAACTGACCATTTTGAATGTGATGAAACTCAAAATATGGAAAAGCAATGTCAGGCAATAAAACAATCTGTATTTGAAACAGAGCTTGCCAACACTACATTTTCTTCCAAAATTCGTTTGACAAAGGGTATAGAGCTTGGACAACCACACTATCAACCTGAAATATCTGATAAAATACTGAATGACCATAAATTTGACTTTGTAATTGCTTCCGTGCATAAGAACAAAAATCAAAATGACTTTGCATATATTAATTTTGATGACCACGAAATTGTTATAAAAAATGTTATGGAGGAATATTTTTTATCATGTTTGGAGCTTGCAAAATACAATAAATTTGATTCATTCGCTCATCTGGGCTATCCTATCCGATATATATGGGGTAAGTATCGGATACCTTTTGACATTAATTTACATATTGATATAATCGATGAAATACTGAAAACACTTATTGCAAACAATAAGGCGCTTGAAATAAATACAGGTGGTATGCGTACTCCACTGGCTCAGGCAAATCCCGACTTTGATATTTTGAAAAGATACAAAGACTTTGGCGGGGAGCTTGTAACAATCGGCAGTGATGCCCATATTGCAACAGATATGTGTTACGCTTTTGATATTGTTATGGAAAAAATGCTTGAACTTGGATATAAATATTTTGCCTTTTACAAGGAAAGACAACCTGTTATGCTAAAAATTATATAATAAACATAGGGAGAAGAATAATGAGTAATTATTTAAGTTATGAAAATAAAGTTTTGGATATACTTTCAGATAATGCCCGCCTAAGCGAAAAGCAAATAGCCGATATGATAGGACTTACGGAAAAAGAAACTTGTGATATTATTGCAAATTTAGAGGCTCGTGGTATAGTAAAAGGCTACAAAGCCATTATCGACTGGGAGAAAACAGACCGTAGCGTATGCAGCGCAAGAATAGAACTTCGTGTCACACCAAAAAGCGGTATGGGTTTTGAAGAAATTGCCGATACGATAGCGCAATTTGACGAAGTAGAGACAGTTTATCTTATGAGTGGCGGTTATGACCTTGCTCTTACTGTTTCCGCAAAAACATTTAAAGATATAGCAATGTTTGTATCCCACAGACTTGCTCCTCTGCCCTCTGTTCTTTCAACTGCAACACACTTTGTTCTACGCAAATACAAAGAGCGTGGTATTATATCAACCGAAAATTCTGATGATATGAGGGAGGATATTGGTTGATGGATTACAGTAAAGTTCTTTCTGACTGTGTTGTAAACCTAAAACCGTCAGGAATAAGACGTTTTTTTGACCTTGCGAACACAATGGAAGGTGTTATATCACTTGGCGTTGGCGAACCGGACTTTAAAACTCCGTATTCCATTCGCCGCGCAGGTATAGAATCTCTTGAAAAAGGCCATACATGGTATACAGCAAACGCAGGACTTTTAGCGTTGCGTGAAGAAATAGGCAAATATCTAAACAGAAGATTTAATCTCTCATATAATCCAAATACAGAGATACTTATAACTGTCGGCGGTTCTGAGGCAATAGATTTATGCACACGCGCGGTTATTAATCCGGGTGACGAAGTACTTATTCCGGAACCATGCTTTGTGGCATACGAACCGATAGCAAAACTTGCCGGCGCTGTCCCTGTGCCAATATATACACGCGCCGAAGATGATTTTAAACTAATGCCAAAAGACCTAAAAAAAGCTATTACACCAAAAACAAAACTGCTTATATTCCCATATCCAGCAAACCCAACAGGCGCTATTATGAAAAAAGACGATATGGAAAAAATAGCCGAAGTTTTGCGTGATACAAATATAATAGTACTTTCTGACGAAATATATGCAGAGCTTACTTACGAAGGTAAACATACATCATTTGCATCAATAGACGGTATGCGTGAGAGAACCGTTGTTGTAAACGGTTTTTCAAAAGCTTACGCTATGACAGGTTGGCGACTTGGCTATGCCGCAGGTCCACGGGAAATTTTATCGCAAATGACAAAGGTGCATCAATTCGCGCTTATGTGCGCGCCTACAACCAGTCAATATGCGGCTATTGAGGCTATGAAAAATTGTGACGAAGAAATAGAACGTATGGCAATACAGTTTGGTATGCGTCGGGGTTTAATCGTTTCAAGTCTTAACAGAATGGGGCTTACCTGCGCTAATCCAATGGGCGCATTCTATGTATTCCCTTCAATAAAAATTACAGGTATGACATCTGAACAATTTGCCGAAGGACTTTTAAGAAGCAAAAAAGTCGCTGTTGTTCCCGGTAATGCCTTTGGAGAAAGCGGAGAAGGTTTTGTAAGAATAAGTTATTCTTACTCTATCGAACACATTATAGAGGCGCTAAAACGAATAGAAGCGTATCTTGACGAACTGGGCGTACTCCCAAAAAACAATGAATAAACTTAGTATCAATAATAAAAAAATAATACAAAAGGATTTAAAATGAAGATTTTAGTAATAGACGGACAGGGTGGAAAAATCGGTAAGCAACTTATCGAACAAATTTTATCAAAATTTCCGGAAATAGACATAATGGCAGTAGGTACAAATGCCATTGCAACATCAACTATGCTAAAAACAGGTATTAACTGCGCAGCCACAGGCGAAAACGCAGTTATCGTAAATTCCCAAAAAGCTGATGTAATAATAGGGCCTATCGGAATAGCTATTGCAAACGCGCTGTATGGAGAAGTTACGCCGAAGATGTCTGCGGCAATCGGCGGAAGTTCGGCAAAAAAAATATTTATACCTATTAATAAATGCGATAATATAATAGTAGGCGTAAAAGATTTATCCATAGCCTCGCTTATCAATGATGCGCTTGATGTAATTGCGGATTTAATGTAATCCCACGCAATTACAAAAAAGAGGCGTGTCAAAAAAGGTATAGCCATTCGTCATAATGACGGAGTATATAAAAGTTTTACTCAATTTTTTTCAAAAAATTGCGGTTCTTAGGCATAGCCAAAGACGTTTTCCACAGAAAACGGAACGTTTTGCCGTGAATGTGAATTTTACGCATATTTCTTCGGCAATGTTTTTTTTAACATTCTGATAAAGTATTGCCATAATAAAAATTTGGTCTTTTTTCTAAGTTTTTTAGTGAAAAGACCTTTTTTATAGTATAAAATTGTAAAATTATTCTATCATTTATTTTATGTTTACAAATTATTAATCTATTTTTGCTCTATTTAGTGTATCATAAACTTTATAGGTGGTGAATTTTTTGTTTGGATATATTAAAATAAACAAACCGCAACTTCGTATATGCGAATATGACGCATACAAATCCCTTTATTGCGGATTATGCAAACAACTCGATAAAAAGTACGGCTTTTGGGCAAGGTTTACGCTGAATTATGACTTCACATTTTTAGCTTTGCTTGCTATCGCCACAACAAAAAATGCGCCTGTTATCGATAAAGCTCACTGCCCATTCAATCCTTTTAAAAAGATTAACTCCTGCCACAATAACAAGGAAATCGAGTTTTCGGCAGATGTGGCAATGTTAATGCTATACTATAAATTAATCGATACTGCAAACGACGAAACGTTTTTTAAACAGACACTTGCAAAATTGAGCATATTGTGTTTAAAACATTCATACAAAAAAGCAAAAACTTCGCAACCGCAAATTGATGTACTTATGCGTGACTATATGGACACTCAGCGAAAACTCGAACAAGAAAAATGTACGTCTACCGACGAAATAAGTCACCCGACAGCTGATATGTTAGGAAATATTTTTGCAAACTTAACACAAAATACTATTGAGAAACCCGCTCTTTACAGAATGGGTTATTTTATGGGAAAGTATATTTATCTTTGTGACGCTATTGATGATGTAGAAGAAGATTTAAAGAAAAACAATTATAATGTTTTGAATTTGCAAAATACGGAAAATATAACAGATAAATACGCTATTGCAAAAAATTCTGTATATCTTTCAATAGCCGAAGCGCAAAACGCTTTTAATTTACTGACCATTTATCATTTTGAACCAATTATCGAAAACATACTGTTTCTTGGTTTAAAAGATAATGTTGACTATATATTTATGAACAAAAACAATAAAAAAACAAAATGTAAAAGAACAAAAAGATTGGAGATTAATAATGACTGACCCATATAACGTACTTGGTGTTTCCCAGTCTGCGACCGATGCCGAAATAAAAGATGCTTACAGGAAGTTGGCGCGTAAATATCACCCTGATAATTATGTGAATAACCCACTTGCAGAACTTGCCACAGAAAAGATGAAAGAAATAAATGAGGCTTATGATACTATTGTTGCCCAACGCAAAAACGCTTCATCACAAAGTAGCTACAATAATTCAAACTATTCATATTCTTCATCATCATCTTCATCATATTCATCTTCTTCGTCACAGTTTTCGGATATACGTAGACTTATAACAACAGGTAGACCAATGGAAGCCGAAGAACTGCTTGACGGTGTTCCAAACGAAAAACGTGACGCTGAATGGTACTTTTTAAAAGGTACTGTATACTATAACCGTGGTTGGACAGACTACGCATATCAATATTTCTCAACAGCATGCCAAATGAGCCCTACAAATCAAGAGTATCGCGCGGCGCTGCAAAGAATGGCTTATCAACGTCAGCACGCATACAGTTATGGCAGACCGCAAACAAACGCTGGACTTAGCTGTTGCGATATATGCGCAACTCTATACTGCGCAAACTGTTGTTGTGACTGTTGCGGTAACGGTTGCTGATAAATAAAAGGCAGGCGAGAAAATGTCTCAAAATAAAATAAAGAAAAGCACACAGGTTGCAATGGGTGGTCTGATTGCGGCGCTGTCACTTGTTATAATGTTTTTAACAGGACTTATACCATTCGGTGAATATGCCCTACCCGCTTTCTCGGGTTTTATTTTAATAGCTATTGTTATCGATATAAATTTCAAAACAGCGCTTATAGTATATTTTGCAGTCTCTGTTTTAGGATTGTTTATTGTTCCGGTTAAGGAGTCCGCGTTGCTGTTTTTATTCTTCTTCGGATACTATCCGTCTATTTATCTTGAATTAAATAAAATTAAAAATAAATTTTTCAAAATATTAATTAAATTTTTAATTTTCAATGTATCGGTTACGATTGCTTATTTAATATTTATAAACTTATTTTCCAAACCGGAAGAATTTACCCAATTTGGAAAATACACATTTCTTATAATGCTCGCTTGTGGCAATGTATTTTTTATAATATATGACTATGCCGTAAAATCCTGTCATTATATATACATCTATCAATTTAGACCGAAGCTTATGCGTAAACTTAAATAAAAATTCTTTTACCGTAGATATTTATATAATATTTACGGTATTTTAAAATATATTTATAATAAAAAGAAAAGGGCGGTAGAATTTTATGGAAAAAATCAGAGTTGCCATCAGCGGATACGGAAATATAGGCAAAGCAGTTGAACTCTCACTTATGCAAAATCCGGATTTTGAACTTGTGGCAATAGTTACCCGACGCAGTCCGGAAAGTATAACACCAATTACCAAAAATATATCCGTAATACACGAAGATAATATTGACACACTCGTAAATAAAATCGACATTATGTTTTTGTGCGGGGGTTCTGCAACCGACCTACCAAAGCAAACACCGATATACGCGCAAAAATTCAATACAATAGATACTTTTGACACACACGCAAAAATTCCTGAATATTTTGAAAAAGTTGACAGTACCGCAAAAGAAAATAATCATATCTCAATGATTTCTTGTGGCTGGGACCCCGGTTTATTCAGCACAATGCGCGTACTGGGCAGTTCCATTTTGCCACAGGGCGAAACATATACATTTTGGGGTAAGGGTGTCAGTCAGGGACATTCTGACGCAATACGCAGAATAGACGGAGTAAAAATGGGCATACAGTACACTATCCCTGTTGACAACGCAGTAAATGAAGTCCGCAGAGGTACAAATCCTGTTCTCAGCACCCGTGACAAACATTTGCGCGAATGTTTTGTTGTTGCAAAAGAAGGCGCAGATTCGCAGGAAATTGAAAGACAAATTGTAACAATGCCGAACTACTTTGCAGATTACAATACAATAGTACACTTTATTACCGAAGAAGAATTTAAGGAAAATCATCAGAAAATGCCACATGGCGGTTTTGTATTCCGGACAGGACAAACAAATGACAATAAAAACAACCATATAGTAGAATTTTCATTAAAACTCGACTCCAATGCGGAATTTACAGCATCGGTTGTTGTCGCCTACGCGCGCGCAACGGTACGAATGTACAGGGAAAACCGCCGTGGCGCAATTACTGTTTTTGATGTACCTCCGTTTATGCTGTCAAATTTAAGTAACGAAGAATTACGCAAAGAACTTTTATAATTTTTCGTAACAGACAAATTAAATATTTTTTTAAGAGTGATGATATGAAAAAAGTCTTAAAAGTAATGCTATACCTATCATTTGTTCTGTCAGTAGTTTCCACACTGTTTTATAAACAATTTGACGTTGATTGTTTTTTATCACTTGCCATAACTTTTGGTACTGTATTTTATCACATAAGTATGAGGCTGGCTGTTGGAACAATTTATAACAAAACTATGAAAAATCACGTAGACTATACAAAAAGTTGGTATCAACAAACAACTTTTGAAAAAAATATATACAAAAAATTAAATGTGAAACAGTGGAAAAACAAAATGCCTACATACGAAAGCAGTCTTTTTGATACAAAAAAACATTCTATGAATGAAATAGCGCAGGCGATGTGTCAAGCGGAAATAATCCACGAAACTATTATTTTACTTAGTTTTTTGCCTATTGCAATATCAAAATATTTCGGAGCATTTTGGGTATTTTTCATTACATCTGTTTTGTCTGCTCTATTTGATTTAACCTTTGTAATTATGCAAAGATACAATAGACCCCGTATAGTAAGACTTATCGCAAAATCCAAATAATACTGATTAAAAGACAAAATAATTTTATATATTTAATAAAACATTTAGCGGTGTAACTCACAAATTGATGTAAGTTACACCGCTGTTTCTTTTAATTATCAATGTTTAAATCCATACTAAAATATCGTTTATCATAACAATATGATTATAAACTAATTATTACATATCTGACAACCGAACACAGTGAGAAGCGCTTTATGTTTTTGACACAATGGAAAACCGTTAAATATAGGGTCGTCTTTATCTGACGTTTCCAACCATTCTTCCAAATTATCTTGCGAAATATCCATAACATTTAACTTTTCTATCAAATTATAAAATTTATCCAATTGCGGAAACAAAAACTCTGTATCGGGTTCATAGTCAAGCATTTCCCAAGATATTTTCTCTTTTGCATTTTTAATGGTCTGTAATAAAAATTGTCTGTTTTCCTCAAATGTTTGTATATTCCACGGCATATCTGAAATATCAAAACCTACCGTTCCACTGCCAACAGAGCTTTGGTCTTTTTCCGAAAGCCATACTATCAACCTTTTTTCATCTACTGTTTTGGCAAGTTTAGAACCGCTCAATGACAAAACATTGATAAAAACATCTGTTAAACCATTACTCATACTCAAATCATCTTTATCGGAAATTTTAGAATTTAAGCTAATCATATTTCCCATAATTGATATTTTCCTCTGCAAGATCAATTTATATCAAAATTATTTTAGGTTTGCAAGTTCAACTGTGTCACGCGCAATTAGGATTTCTTCGTTTGTCGGAATTACCCAAACATCAACTTTTGAACCCTCTGCTGTAATTTGTGTTTCTTTACGTGTTTTGTTCTTTTCAGCATCGTATTTAACACCCATATAATCCATATCATCAAGAATACTTGCGCGGATTTCAGCATCGTTTTCACCGATACCGCCTGTGAATACGATAGCGTCTACGCCACCCATAGCGGCAGCATATCCGCCGATGACTTTTTTGATTTGATATACAAGCATATCAAGGGCAAGTTTCGCTCTCTCGTTGCCCTCAGCGGCAGCTTTTTTAAGGTCACGGCAATCGCTTGATACGCCTGACACACCCAAGAAACCTGATTTTTTGTTTAAAATATCGCTCATTTCGTCAGGTGTCAAGTTATCTTTTTTAGCGATATATGTTACAACAGATGAGTCAATAGCGCCGCAACGTGTACCCATAATAAAGCCGTCCAGCGGAGTAAGACCCATTGATGTATCCATAACTTTACCATTGTTTATTGCGGCTATTGAACTGCCGTTACCAAGGTGGCAAGTGATTAGACGCGGAGCTTTACCTGTAAGCTCTGTGTATCTTCCGCTTACAAAACGGTGGCTTGTGCCGTGGAAACCATATCTACGGATACTGTATTTTTCATAGTATTCGTAAGGAATAGCAAACATATAAGCTTTTGGTGGCATTGTTTGGTGGAAAGACGTATCAAATACAGCTACCATTGGAACATCACCGAAAACTTCACGGCAAGCGCGCATTGCAAGAGCTTGCGGTGGGTTGTGTAGAGGGCCTAAGTCTGAGAATGCCTCTATATCACTGATAACTTCATCTGTGATAAGTGTTGAAACTTTGTATTTTTCACTACCGTGTAGTGTTCTGTGTCCAACAGCGGCAATTTCTTTAACACTTTCGATTACCTTTCCTTCGCCCTCTGTAAGTACTTTTACAAGCTCCATAAACGCTTCTTTGTGTGTTGGGAAAGATACATTGTATTCTACTTCATAACCTGTGTGTGTTTTGTGACCTATTTTACCGTCAACACCTATTCTTTCACAGTTACCTTTTGCCAAAACTTCCTCGTTGCTCATATCAATAAGTTGATATTTCAATGATGAACTACCTGCATTAATTACTAAAACCTTCATTAAATAAATAACCTTCCTTCGACTGTATTTTGTATAATTTTTGACAATTTTATCTTTAATAATCATAAAATTGTGTACACACTACAAGTTATATAATAGTACAAAATAAAATAAAAATCAACCTATATCAAAAAATATAATAAAATATCATAAAAATTTTATAATAACAAAAACAAATCTGTATTTTTTAATAAACTATTAAATTTGTTGTTTTTTTATAAAATTCAAAAAAACTACTTGATTTTATTTTAAAAAGAGTTACAATATAAATTGTAATCAATTAGCACTCATATACATAGAGTGCCAACAAAATTAAAATAGGAGGAATTTTAGATATGACAATAAAACCTTTATTAGACCGAGTAGTCGTAAAAATGTTAGAAGCAGAGGAGACAACAAAAAGTGGTATTATCCTTGCAGGCGCTGCCAAAGAGAAACCAACAGTAGCCGAAGTTATAGCAGTAGGTGAAGGTGGTATGGTTGACGGTAACGAAGTTAAAATGTACCTAAATATTGGCGATAAAGTTCTTTTGAGTAAATACGCAGGTTCAGAAGTTAAACTTGACGGTGAAGAATTTATAATTATACGTCAATCCGATGTTTTGGCAATCGTTGAATAATTAATTCAAATAATTACCATATTTTATTATATAAAAAAATAAACTTGGGAGGAAAAGAATATTATGGCAAAAGAAATTATATATGGCGAAGACGCCAGAAAAGCTCTGCAAAGTGGTATCGACCAACTTGCGAATACAGTAAAAATCACACTTGGACCAAAAGGCAGAAACGTTGTTCTTGATAAGAAGTTCGGCAGTCCGCTAATCACAAATGACGGCGTTACAATAGCGAAAGAAATTGAACTGGATAATCCATTTGAAAATATGGGCGCTCAACTTGTCCGTGAAGTTGCCACAAAAACAAATGACGCGGCAGGCGACGGTACAACAACAGCGACAGTACTTGCGCAGGCTCTTGTACGTGAAGGTATGAAGAACGTTACAGCCGGCGCAAACCCAATGGTTGTAAAAAAAGGTATACAAAAAGCTGTTAAAGTAGCTGTTAAAGCAGTTGTTCAAAACAGCGCAAAAGTTGGTTCTTCCGAAGATATTGCAAGAGTTGCGACAGTATCAAGCGGTGACGAAGCAATCGGTAAACTAATTGCAGAAGCTATGGAAAAGGTAACAGCAGACGGCGTTATCACTCTTGAAGAATCAAAAACAGCCGAAACATACAGCGAAGTTGTTGAAGGTATGCAATTTGACAGAGGTTACATCACACCATATATGGTAACAGATACAGACAAAATGGAAGCTGTTATAGATGATGCTTATATCCTAATTACAGATAAAAAGATTGGTAATATTCAAGAAATATTGCCACTGCTGGAACAAGTTGTTCAACAAGGCAAGAAACTTGTTATAATCGCAGAGGATATCGAGGGCGAGGCTCTTGCTACACTAATCGTAAACAAAATGCGCGGTACATTCACTTGTGTTGCTGTTAAAGCTCCCGGCTTTGGTGACAGACGTAAAGAAATGCTACGTGATATAGCAGTTCTTACAGGCGGTGAAGTTATCACAGAAGAACTTGGACTTGAACTGAAAGAAACAACAATCGCGCAACTTGGACGCGCTAAACAAGTAAAAGTTCTGAAAGAAAATACAATCATTGTTGACGGTTACGGCGCAAAGGAAAGTATTCAGGAAAGAATCAATCAAATCAAAAACCAAATTGCTGAAACAACAAGTGATTTTGACAGAGAAAAACTACAAGAGAGACTTGCTAAACTTAGCGGCGGCGTAGCTGTTATAAAAGTAGGCGCTGCAACAGAAGTTGAAATGAAAGAAAAGAAACTTCGCATTGAAGATGCTCTTGCCGCTACAAAAGCAGCAGTAGAAGAAGGTATCGTTGCAGGTGGCGGTACAGCTCTGTTAAATGCTATTCCTGCGGTTGAAGAACTGATTGCAACAGCGGAAGGCGACGAAAAGACAGGTATTAAGATTGTACGTCGCGCTCTTGAAGAACCTGTTCGTCAAATAGCTGCCAACAGCGGACTTGAAGGTTCGGTAATCATTGATAAAATTATCAACAGCGGAAAAGTTGGCTATGGCTTTGACGCATATAACGAAGAATACTGCGATATGATAGCAAACGGTATAGTTGACCCAACAAAAGTTACACGTTCAGCTCTTGAAAACGCTTCTTCGATAGCTGCAATGGTTCTAACAACAGAGAGCCTTGTAACAGACAAAAAAGAGCCTGTCGGACAAGCTCCAATGACACCTGATATGGGTGGTATGGGCGGAATGTACTAATTCCGAAACAAGCGCAAGCAGTAAATAACATTTAATATCAAGCTTTCTATAATAGATATATATTTATTATAGAAAGCTGTTTTTTGTGTTATTTTAAAAAATGTACAATATTACAGCGTGTCAAAAAATGTATGGTCATTCGTAACAATGACGAAGTATATAAAAATTTTACTCAATTTTTTCAAGAAATTGCGGTTCTTTGGCAGAGCCTAAGTCGTTTTCCGCAGAAAACGGAACGCTTTTTGCCGTGCAGGCATATTTTTGAAGGTAAATTTTGGCAATAAGTTTTTTTGACAGTCTACATATTACACCTACTTTTTACATTATTTATATAAATAAAAATTCGATATTTATTTGAAAAAGAGCATATATTATGTTATACTGTTTAGACAGCAAAAAAACACAAAAAATTACAAAATATTTGAAATTAATCAAACAGAAAAGTTTTAATATTGCAAAGCGTCTTTCAATTTAATCTTAAACGTTTCCAAGGACTGATTTATATGAAATTTGTCCCCATAAAAATACAATTTTCCAAAAATAACAGAGTAAAACTTTTTTGTGTTCGGTTAAATAAAAAATATATAAATTTAAACAAAGATTTTTATAATTATTTGAAATTATATTTTAATAAATATTCACATAATATATAGAGAAAACAAATGACATTAGGTCATTCTCTGATTAATGATAAAATGAGGTTGTAATGGAATTTAAAGTTAATTTTGGTTTGTGGGGGAGTATTTTTGCAGTCCCCACAAAATTAATAGACAGACATATAAAACTATGCTCAGAACTGCAATTAAAAGTACTGCTTATGGCTTTGCGGTATGGCGAAGACGTTATTGATACGCAAAAAATAGCAAATGACCTTTCACTGACAGTGGAAAACGTAGAGGACTGCCTTTCCTACTGGGAAACTACCGATATTTTTCAAAGTACCGCCAGTCATACAAAGACCGAAACAAAAATACTTCGTGAGGGCGAAGAAAAATTTGATATAGAAACTACCGAAACCTACATAAAAAACAATACAAGGAAAAAAACAGAGCAGGAACACAAAAAAGATACCGCAAGCAGTGTACCTATGACAACCACAATAAATAATAAAAACGATAAAGAGCAGATAATAAAAATACAACATTCACGTGCAAAACTATCTCCCGCCCAAATTCACGAGATGAGTTTAACAGATCCAAATATTTCTATATTGACAGAAGAACTGCAACTTCAACTTGCAAAGCCTATTTCACCCACCGAATTAGAAGAATTTATATACTACTATGTCTATATGAATCTTGATCCCGAGTATATGTTAATGGTTGTTGCCTACTGTATACAAAACGGCAAAAACAGTATGTATTCAATTATAAAAGAGCTTAAAACGTGGGTTGAAAACGGTATAGATACTTTGGAAAGCGCCGAAAACTACATAATTTTACTTGACAATCGCAATACAAACAACAATGAAATAAAAAATATGTTTAAAATTGAAAGAAAATTAACATTAAAAGAAAAAGACTTTATAATAAAATGGTATGAGGAGTTTGGTTATGATGCGCCTGTAATAGAATTGGCTTATGAAAGGGCAACCAAAAACGAAATACCTGAAAAGAGCATTATTGCGTACGTAAATACAACGCTTGAAAACTGGAACAAAAACGGGGTTCGCACAATTAAACAGGCAATAGAAGAATCCACAAAATACGATAAAAACAACGCTAATTCAAAAATAAACACAGGCAAACTTGATAAAACCACAGGTATGAACTCATTTGATATAAATGATATTGAAAAGGTATTTAAAAGTAATATGGGGTTTTAATATATGAATGAACAACAGACAAAAGAAAAAGTTAAAGAAATACTGTCAAAATACAGAGATACAGCAATAAACACACAACAAAAATTAAAAGAAGAAATATATCAAAAAGCGCCTGTTCTATATAATATCGACAGCGATATAGCGGGAATTGCAAAAGAAATAGCAATAACAGCAATTTCAGGCGATACCGAAAAAATCAATACAATAAAAGAACAGATAAAATTATTACATGATAAAAAAACGGAAATTATCGAAAGCTTAGGTTATCCAAAAGATGTTTTGGATATTAAATACCGCTGTCCGCTTTGCGAAGATACTGGTTTCTATAAAGGAAAACGTTGCAAATGCTATACGGAATTATTAAGGCAATACAGCGGTTTTGCTTTACCGCAAAATATAGGTGATACTGTCTGCGATTTTGCAAACTTCAAACTAAATTACTACCCTATCAGTGACGATATAGGTAACGAATGCAGAAAAAATATGGAAAAACTGCTAAACTACTGCATAAATTACAGCGAAAATATAGCCTACAATCCTGAAAGTCTTTTGTTTTTGGGGGGTACGGGACTGGGAAAAACACATCTTTCTCTTGCAATAGCAAATAACGCAATACAAAAAGATAAAATAAGCTACGCCCGTTTTCTTTCCGCGCAAGAACTTATAGATGCCTTTGAACGTGTGCGTTTTGATAAATCACCCACTTTTATGGATAGAGAAATTACAGAAGATATATGCACTGTGCCACTACTGATTATTGATGACCTCGGCTCAGAATTTATTACAAGTTTTACACAATCGGTTATATACAATGTTATAAATCAAAGAATACTAAATAATCAGGCAACAATAATAACAACCAATGTAGATTTGCAAACTTTATCCGCAAAGTATGAAAACCGTATAGCATCAAGAATACTTTTCGGTTACAAAGCTTTTAAATTTAACGGTAACGATATCCGTATGCAAAAGAGAATAAACAGAATTTAAGCATAAGCTAAAATAATAACATAGGAAAGTCAGAGAAACAAATGGATTTGCATAATTGTAAAATATGCCCACGAAAATGTGGTATAGACAGATATGAAAAACAGGGTTTTTGCGGTGGTACTTCCACTGTAAAACTTGCGCGGGCGGCGCTTCACTACTTTGAAGAACCATGTATCAGCGGTTCACAAGGTTCAGGCACTGTGTTTTTTTCAGGTTGCCCGCTGAAATGTGTATTTTGTCAAAACAAAGATATAAGCGCGGGAAATTTCGGAAAAGAAATAAGCATAGGGCGACTTGCCGAAATATTTTTGGAACTGCAAGAAAAAAATGCGCACAATATAAATTTGGTTACCCCTACGCACTTTGCTATGCAAATATCACAGGCGCTTGATTTGGTCAAAGACAAACTTCATATTCCGGTTGTCTATAACACAAGCGGGTATGAAAATGTTGAAACACTTAAAATGTTAGATGGTAAAATTGATATTTATCTTACAGATTTAAAATATATGAGTTCTTCTCTTTCAAAGGCACTTTCAAAAACACCCAACTACTACGAAAAAACTATGTCCGCTATACAGGAAATGGTTAGACAATGTGGTAAATATACATTTGATGACAACGGAATACTAAAAAGAGGCGTAATAATACGTCACCTTGTAATACCCGATAATACATCAGATACGCTTGATATAATAGACGAGCTTGAAAATACATTTTTATCAGACGAAATTTTGATAAGTATAATGAGCCAATATACACCTACTTTCTATGACGGGGATATAGATTTTCTCAAACGGAAATTGGAACAATGGGAAGTAGACAGAGTTATGGAAAAAGTGGAAAATTCCATATTCGATGGCTATTGTCAAGACCTATCTTCCGCCAGCGAGGAGTATACGCCTTGCTTCAACCTAGAAGGCATATAGACACTATCCGACAATATACGCTTGACATAAAATATTTTTAACTATATAATTAAAATAATTATTAGAGTTATGTAGTTATAATTTTTGTAAATATTATTTTAATTACTGTAAATTTATAAAAATTATTTTTATTAATCATTATATTGAACTAAAATCAGACGGCTTAGTTGCAATAGTGTTTGCAACTTTTTATATAAAAAAACAAATACTTATATTTCTTTTAGTGATAAAAAAATGTAAATTTTTATCACTCTTTTGTTGTTGCATAAATAAATATTATAATCAAAGAAATATGAATTTTGGTATGTTTAATTAATACATATTTAACCCAATTAAATAAACATTTGTTAAAATTAAAGCTTTTATAGGATAACTATGCCATTTTACAAACAACAGCATTGACAGATGTATATTAGCAATAAATATTAAAAAATATTAAATGTAATACGAATAAACACGCCGTAATGGGTACAAAAATAAATACAGAAAAACTTTACATATTTATGCCCAATTAAAACCAAAAAACGAAATGGAGGAGTTAAATTGACAGATAATAACAATAATAA
Organism: Angelakisella sp.; assembly: GCA_020024555.1. Classification (GTDB taxonomy): domain Bacteria; phylum Bacillota; class Clostridia; order Oscillospirales; family Ruminococcaceae; genus Angelakisella. The sequence goes on along the minus strand of JAHHTQ010000005.1, from coordinate 48,186 downwards.
GACATTTAAACCAACACCTACACTGGATAAACTGCTGAAAATTCCGGAAGGCTTTACTGAAAAAATAAAGAAAAACAACACAAATACAGTATCAAAGGAAAATACTGCAAAAAAAGCAATGGAAAGTCTTGCAAATGATACAATAAAAGAATTGGAAAAGAAAAATATCAACAAAAAAAGAGCGCAAAACAATAAAAATAAACAAAATAAGACAAGTGATATAACATCGGAAAAAACAAAGAAAATTGCAAAAAATAACAGTAATAAACCTAACAAAAAAACCAATACAAAAAACAATCTTGATGTTGATATTTTGACAAATAATAAAAAAACAAATAACAACAAGAAAAACAATAAATCAAAAAATCAAAATAAAAATGCCGTAAAATCCCCTTTCCCACTAAAAATAATACCACTTGGCGGACTTGGTGAAATAGGTAAAAATATGACAGCATACGAATACAACAATGAAATATTGATTGTTGACTGCGGACTTGCTTTTCCTGATAACGATATGCTCGGCGTTGACTTGGTTATCCCCGATTTTACCTATCTTGCGCGAAATATTGACAAGGTAAAGGGACTGTTTATAACACACGGACACGAGGACCATATAGGCGCTATTCCATATTTTCTCCGTGACTTTAATATTCCGGTATATGCAACAAAGCTTGCTATGGGACTAATCGAAGGCAAACTGCGTGAGCATGGCTTATTTGAAAAATCGAAACTACATGTTGTTGAACCCCGACAAACGTACTATACAGGACAAATGTCAGTGGAGTTTATACATGTAAACCATTCTTTCCCCGATAGTTGCGCGCTTGCTATACACACTCCCGCAGGCGTTGTTATTCAAACAGGCGACTTTAAAATTGACTATACCCCTATTGCCGGTAACGGTGACATTATAGACTTGCGCAGACTCGGAGAACTTGGTGACGAAGGCGTACTTGCGCTTCTTTGCGACAGTACGAATGCCGAAAAGGAAGGTTACAGCAAAAGCGAACGCACAGTCGGTTACAGCTTTGATAAGCTATTCCACGAGGCTGTGGGTAAACGTATAGTAATCGCAACATTTGCAAGTAACGTATACCGTATTCAACAAGTTGTCGATGCGGCTGTTAAATCAAAGAGAAAAATTGCGGTATTCGGCAGAAGTATGGTAAATGTTGTGCAAAAAGCTATTGAGCTTGACTACCTAAAAGTAAAAGAAGGTGTCTTTGTCGATATTGAAACTATGAATAACTACACCGACGGACAACTTGTGGTAATAAGTACAGGTAGCCAAGGCGAACCGCTCAGCGCGCTCGCAAGAATGTCAACAGGTGACCACAGACAAGTTAAAATTACACCGAATGACTACATCATAATATCAGCTACACCTATTCCCGGAAACGAAAAACACGTTGGTAAAGTAATAAATGAACTTATGAGACTGGGCGCGCAAGTTATATATGACCGTATGTATGATATACACGTATCAGGACACGCATGTCAGGACGAAATAAAAACAATAATCGCGCTTACCAAGCCAAAATTCTATATGCCGGTACATGGCGAATACAAACACCTTGTAAAAAATGCAGAAATAGCAAAAAGTATGGGTTATTCACCCAAAAATATTATTGTTGCCGACATAGGACAAGTTATAGAAACCGATGGAATAAATATGAAAAAAACAAGTATTGTCCCAGCCGGTAAAGTACTAGTTGACGGACTTGGCATAGGTGACGTAGGCAGTATTGTTTTGCGTGACAGAAAACTTCTTGCCGAAGAAGGACTGCTTGTCGCTGTTATTACAGTTGACTCAAACACAGGCGAAGTAGTCGCAGGTCCTGAGCTTATCTCACGCGGATTTGTATATATGAAAGACTCGGAAGAACTACTGAATGACGCATCAAGAATACTTATGCACACGCTTAATAAATTCTATCCTATCAATTCACGCGATATTAATTCCATAAAAAACAAAATACGTGATGATTTAACCGACTTTATTTTTACAACAACCAAACGAAAACCAATGATAATAACCGTAATACAAGAAGTGTAACTTAATAATAAAAGCAACTGTTAATCAATTAAAATTAACGGTTGCTTTTTTTGATTATATTGTTTTGCAAAAAAAGAAACGGCTGACAAAACTCCACACAAGTTTGACAACCGTTTCTTTTTATACTTTATTTTTAATATCTATATTTTTACACTATTTCACTTTACATTTTTAATTTTTTATATCTACTTTTCTTTTTTCTGTTACTGTGTGCAAAACTTTTAATAATACAAGCAACATTACTATTGATGTACCCAATGTTAAGTATACATTTCTTGTAAAACCTGCTATTAAATAGCCAACTATACAACAGGCTGCCACTACTATACTATAATACATCTGCGTACTTACATGGTCAATGTGATTGCAACCCGCGCCTGTTGATGACAAAATTGTTGTATCTGATATTGGCGAACAGTGGTCTCCGAAAACAGAACCGGCAAGAGTTGCCGATAATGATATAATCATAACTTCTGGCGCAATGGCTGTACAAATATCTATTATTATCGGAATAAGTATACCAAAAGTACCCCAAGACGTACCCATAGAAAATGATAGGAAAGCGGCTACGATAAATATTATAATAGGAATAAATGAGCCTGTCATATTTGAATTTTTTACCAAATTGCCGACATATTCGCCTGTACCCAGCATATCACGACATACTGTGCCCATACCCCATGCAAGAGTAAGAATAATAAAAGCCTGTGTCATTGTGCCTACGCCTTTGCCCATACCGTCCATAAACTCTTTGAAATTCATAAGTTTACGTGGAATATAAAGTAAAAATGTAAGTATAAGCGCGGATATTGCTCCATAAGTTATGGCAATGGCGGCATCTGTATTTCCAAATGCCTGAAAAACTGTCATATTGCCATTGAAATAACCGCCAACGTACAGCATAGCAATTATTGAAAATACAACCAAACCCAAAATAGGAATAACCAAGTCAAACACTGTTCCCTTTGATGATATATCATCTTCTTTTATTTCCTCAGTGTCTTTTGCTATTGATAAATCACCTTTTTCAATAGCCAGTCTTTCACTCTTTGCCATAGAACCAAACTCTAAATTTGTAAAGCACAGTACCAACACCATAACTATTGTAAGCATAGCGTACAGATTAAACGGAATAGCTTTTATAAAAGCTGTCATTCCATTCATTCCTGAGCCTTCCATATACACCATAACAGAAGCTGCCCAAGATGAAATAGGCGCAATTATGCAGATTGGCGCTGCTGTTGCATCTATAATGTATGCGAGTTTTACCCGTGATATTTTGTGTTTATCTGTTACAGGTTTCATAACAGTACCAACTGTCAAACAGTTAAAATAGTCATCGATAAATATAAGTATTCCCAAAAAGAATGTGGCAAACTGCGCTCCGGCACGGGTTTTAATTTTCTTTGTCGCCCATTCTCCATAGGCGCGTGAACCACCCGCTTTGGTAATAACATATACAAGCGAACCCAACAACCCCAAAAATATAATTATAGGTATCGAAAAATTATTTGTTAAAGCAAACAGCGTTCCGTCAAACACAGTGCCTATAACATTTGTTGTTGCCGGAGACAATAAAGCGTATATTACAGAACCCGACAATATTCCTATAACCAGTGATGAAATAACCTCTTTTGTAATTAATGCAAGAGCGATTGCGATAATAGGTGGCAAAATGGATAACCACCCTGCGTTAATACCTTCCATTTTAACGACTTCTCCTTTATACTTTAAAATTTTTTAATAATTCAATAAATTCCATTAGATTTTATGAGAAGTGTTTTTTCTATAACCATAAGCTGTATTGCGCTATTACTGACAAAAAAACAGCACTGCAATATCTCACTTATGGAAACATCACAATGCCGTTATAAGCATTAAAAACGATAGCACTCCACAAATGTGACAGTACGCTACATATTCTATAACGTCCCAACAAATATCTTTGGCAAAAATATTTGTTTCGGCGATAATTCCTTTCACTAACAACTGTTGCCACATTATTGTTTAGTTACTTTTAATTACCGCAACCTCTATCTAAATCAAAAGATTTTAAAATTATTAAATTTTAAATCCATATTTTCACTAAATATGAACGACTTAATTATATTAACATATTGTGTCTAAAAAATCAATAGTTTTTGATATATTAAATACATTTTTGACACATTTTGTCTTTTTATACAGGAAAATATAATTTGTCAATAATATTATTGCACATATTTAACTAATTATTCATTAATGTATTTATAATTGTATAAATTTTCAATAAATATCAATACTATCAATAATACAAAAATAAAGGTTGTGTTTATATGAAAAGTATTGGCAAAAGAATTATTATCGTTTTTTTCCTCTTTATATTGTCTTTTTCGATTGTTTATGTGCAAATAATAAATATCATCAATATTAATTCATATAAATCGGTATCCTCAAATCAAAGTCTATACTCAATAAATATCGGTGAACAAAGAGGGTATATATATGACAGACATTTGCGACCGATAGTAAATACACAAATACACAATGTTCTCTCTGTAATACCTATGCCAAATGTCCTTACAACGCTTAAAACTACATTAAATGATGATGATTTTAACGCAATACTTCCATCGCTCGAAAGTGGCAAACCAACAAAAATAGTAACCAATGAACATTTTACAGAGTCTTTGGGATTAAACGTATATCAAATTCCAGAAAGATATGAAGATGAACAAATTGCGCCACACATAATAGGCTATCTCAATAACGAAAAAAACGGAGTATACGGAATTGAAAAAGGCTATAATGATTTTTTAAAAGAAATGGGCGGTAAAGTAAAATTAACATATAATGTAAACGCTTATGGCAACGCGCTCGGCAACGATATAGAAAAAATAGTTGATACCCGCTATGGTAAATATTCACAAGGTGGCGTAATTCTTACTATTGATAAAGATATACAAAAAATAAGCGAAAAAGCAATGACCGACATCAAAAAAGGCGCTTGCGTTGTTATGGATATAAATACAGGCGAGATAATGGCAATGGTAAGCAAACCCACTTTTTCACAAAACGATATGCAAACAGCAATAAACGATAAAAACGGGGCTTTATTTAATAGGGCAATAGCCGCATATAACGTAGGTTCTACATTCAAAACAATTATATCTGCCGCAGCCTTGGAACAAGGTATCAGTACCGAACACAAAGAAATATGCAGCGGTAAATATACTTTAAATGATATAACTTTTGGCTGTCATCAGCGTTCGGGACATTGGGAAATAGATATGTGGCAGGCTATGGCTCATTCCTGTAATGTATATTTTATAGAACTCGGTCAAAAGATTGGCGCAAACTCAATAATCGATATTGCCGAAAAAATAGGTTTTGGCAAAGAAATGAAACTTGCGGAAGGCATAGTGGCAAGTAGTGGCACTATACCACAAAAGGATACAATAACAAAAGGTGAATTTTGCAATTTATGTTTTGGACAAGGTTTGCTTACCGCCACACCAATACAAATAACAGCTATGATGTCAACTGTCGCTAATGGCGGATATGCGGTAAATCCTACTCTCTACAAAGGACTTACAAATGACGGATACAGTATATATAATAAACAAATCCCAGAAAAAAAAGAAAGAGTGTTTTCAACCAATACGGCAAAAACACTCAATGAACTTCTGTCTGATGTAGTAATAAATGGCAGTGGTAAAGAGGCTCAAAGTAACTTTTGTACTTGCGCAGGGAAAACAGGTTCGGCGCAGACGGGACAATTTATAAATAACAATGAAGTTGTGCATGGCTGGTTTGCAGGATTTTTCCCAACCGAAGACCCCAAATATGCAATTACAATTTTTGAAGAGGGCGGAGGCAACGGCGCGGATAAACCCGCAAAAGTTTTCAAGGAGATAGCTGACAATGTAACGCTTTTAACAAACCCTGCCCTTAACTGTGAATATTACAGTAAAAAATAATCAAGACAGTTTAAATAACTGTGAAAATATATTTTTGAGAGCAAAACCAAATGTCATTTTTGGCACATCTTCCTCGCACACTATAGGACATTTCATATATTCTTCTTCACCAACTTTTATTGTAAGAGTTCCTATCTCGTCACCCATAGCAAGTGGCGCTTCTATAAATTCAGGCAACTCAAAATTTTGCGTTATAAGCTCCGCATCATTTTTATTTACAACTATCCCTTGCGGTATCATAGCTTTTATATTACAGGTTTCCTGTGTTCCGCCTTTTACCGTAATAGGTTCCAGTGGTTGTGGCTCTACCTTTATATTTGTATAGTTTGCAAAACCCCAATCCAAAAGACCCCTCGCTGTTGAAAACCTCAAATCACTGGTATCAGCGCCCATAATAACCGCTACCAAATCCAATCCGTTTCTTGTGGCAGTCGCCGAAATACAGCTACCCGCACCGCTTGTTGTTCCTGTTTTCAGTCCTGTCGCTCCCTCATAAAATCTTACCAATCTATTTGTATTTACAAGCTGTGTTTCACCGTTTCTTAATGAATCCATCCAAACTGTTGTATAATTCTTTATTGTTGTATGTTTCATAAGTTCCCTTGACATAATGGAAATATCCCTTGCTGTTGTTAGGTGTCCCTCTGTATCGAGTCCCTCTATGCACTTAAAAGTTGTATTCTTCATACCAAGTTCCTGCGCTTTTTTATTCATCTCTGCAATAAAGGCATCTTCGCTTCCTGCAAGATATTCTGCCAAACATACCGTCGCATCGTTTGCGCTTGCAATAGCTGTGGCTTTTATCAAATCGTCTACAGTCATTACTTCATTCGGTTTTAACCATATTTGACTTCCTCCATATTGCGAAGCATTTTCGGAACAGGTAACCTTATCATTAAGCGATATTTTCTTACTATCCAGCGCCTCCATAACCAGTAACAGTGTCATTATCTTCGTAACAGATGCGGGTGGTAATTTTATATCCGCATCTTGTTCCAATAATACTTTTCCCGTATTCTGTTCAATTAATATTGCTGATTTAACAGGCAGTTTATTTTCCGGAGAGATGTTTTTTGCGTCATCTATTTCTTTTTGTACTTTATAGACAGGTACGTTTACCTCTACATTCTCCTCAAAATTTGTTCCACCTATTTCACTACACATTGCGACATCTATATTTGACATACATATAAAAAGAGCAATACATATAGAAATTATTTTTTTCACACGAAAACACCCTCCATACAAAAGATTTATTAAATACCTTATCATAATATATGATTTCACTTTGTAAAAAATTCAGTATATTTTAGGTTCTTATTATATATACTGTATTATTAATATATTTATTTTAGAGGAGTATTTTAGAGTGAAAACCAAAAAAATATTTAAATTTACTGTATCTTTAATTATATGTATTTTAGTGATACTAATCTTTTTTATAGTAATGTTTGATTCTCAGGTAATAACCACCGAAAGCATTAATATTAAAGAACTTACCGATAATCGTGACAGTATAACCATTCCCGTAATAATGTATCATTCAATATACAGTAATTCAAATAAACAAAATAAATATGTAATAACACCAAAGGCGCTTGAAAATGACATTATATATCTGCAAAAAAACGGATACAAAACTGTTTTTTTAATAGATATAATAAACTATGTAAAAAAAGGAACTAAACTGCCGGATAAACCTATACTGCTTACTTTTGATGATGGATATTATAATAATTATCTTAACGCTTTTCCTCTCTTAAAAAAATATAATGAATGTGGAACAATATCAGTTATAGGTTCGGAGGCTGAAAAGTATACCAAAACCATAGATACCCACGAAAGTTATGCAAGTTTAAATTGGGAACATATTGATGAAATGCAAAAGAGTGGCTATGTGGAATTTTTAAATCACAGCTATGATATGCACAGTTTAAATAAGGGTAGGAAGGGTTCTGAAAAAAAATATAACGAAAGTAATGAAGAATACCAAAGAATATTTACGGAAGACGCTACCAAAACACAAGATTTATTTTATAAAAACGTGGGATTTAAACCTGTTGCCTATACTTATCCATTCGGCAGAATAAGTAAAGACAGCTATAAATGTATCATAGATATGGGATTTCTTGCCAGTTTAGATGCTTGCGACAAAAAGTTTACAGCAAAGAAATTTGATGACAGTTGTCTTTACAGAATACCCAGATATATTCGCTCAGATACTATAAGCTTAAAAAACATAATTGAAAAGAATTTTGCATAAATAGAGGAAAATCCTATTCTATGATATTTAAAATCATAAAATAGGATTTTTTTATTATAATTCAAAAGTTTTATCAATATTTGCTTCCGTCCGGTGAATATGTTTGACTATAAAAATTGTCTTCTGTATTGTTATAATTAATTGTTGGATTATATGCGCTTGCTGTATCATTCATCAATTTGAATTTTTCTACCAAATTTTTAAGAATATTTGCCTGTCCTGATAATTCCTGACTTGATGCGGCGCTTTCCTCAGATGTAGCAGAGTTAGTCTGTACGACTGCTGAAATCTGCTCAACACCAAGTGTTATTTGATTAACAGCGCTTGCTTGTTCTTCTGACGCATTTGCAATCTCTTTAATCTTATTATTGATGTTTGTTACGTTTTCAACAACTTTTGACAGTGATTCAGCCGTTTCATTTGCCAGTTTATTACCGTTATTAACTGCATCAACTGTATTTTCTATCAATATAGTTGTATTTTTCGCAGCCTCAGCGGATTTTTGCGCCAAATTACGTACTTCATCAGCAACAACCGCAAAACCTTTACCTGCTTCGCCCGCGCGCGCCGCCTCTACTGCCGCATTGAGCGCAAGTATATTTGTTTGGAAAGCAATATCATCAATAGTTTTAATAATTTTACTGATTTCATTTGAAATATCAGTAATATTTTGCATTGCATTTGTCAGTTCACCCATCTTTTCATTACTGTCTTGAACACTAACACCTGCTTGTTCCGATATACTTCCTGCATAAACGGCATTATCGGCATTTGCCTTAATTTTTGAAGAAATTTCAATTATTGTTGCCGATAGTTCTTCTATTGCGCTTGCCTGTTCAGTTGCGCCTTGTGATAACGCTTGCGCGCCGGAAGAAACTTGATCCGCGCCTGTATTAACTTGCTCTGCTGACACCCTTATATTATATAGAGTATCACTTAATTTCTTATTTATATTTTTCATAGAAACAAGCAGAGGCTTATAATCACCTATATATTTACCTTCATCTTTACTTGATATACTGAAATTACCCTCTGCCATTTCGTTTAAAGAATAAGTAATATCGTCAACAACAGACTTTAAGCTTGCTACCAATATATGTACGTTTGATGCAAGATTACCCAGTTCGTCTTTTGCAATATAATCTATATCAACATTTAGACTACCTTTACTCATCTCAGTTACAACATTTTCTATCTGCTTTATTGGAGTTGTGATTATCTTTGTCAGATATAGTACCAACAATAATACAAAGATAACGCCTAATACCGCAAGAGCTACAATAAAATATAGCCTCATATTTAAATAAGACTGATTCTGTGTAAAGTTGTTATCAGCATTTTCAGTTGAAATATCATCTATTTGTTTAAGTATTAACCCAGCTTTAATTAGTTCCGGTTGATATTGGAGGAAAAATACTGTTTTTGCTTCCTGATCTCTGTTTTGCAGAGCCAAACTGAAAAGTCTTTCTTTAACAGTTCCTGTATTTAAAAGGATTGAATTCAAATCTTCATTAAGTTTCTTAACTTCCGGTGTTGCATTTTCTTTTAAATACTCATAGTTCTCTTTTATCAATCCCAAAGCTTTATTTGCTGCATCAATAAATTTTTGTACCTCTGACTGCGAATCCGCACTAATGGTACTCAAAATATTTTTCATAGCTGATTCCATACTTATTCTCATATCGTATGTTCTGGTCATTAATTTATAGCTATTATCATAAAAGTTCTGAAAGTTACCGCCAGTTATTTTAAATGCAACTGAGGATAATGTAGTAATTACCAATAAAACAGCTATTATTACGCCAAAAACTACTAAAAATTTATTTCTAATCTTTAAATTTTTCATTTGCCTCACTCCTATAATATGATGATTACTTTTAATTAATTAAATAATCGACTACATTATTAAAAGTACAATTTCCGAGAAAACCACACTTTTTTTATATTTATTGATACTATGTTAAATTATAACACCTTATATTTTAAAAAGCAACAAAATGTGACGCATTTATTGGAAAAATATTCACAAAAGAAAATGAAGAAAAAACGCAATACATAAATTTATTTAACGAAAAGAAAAACAAAAACCAAACATAAAGATGCTCTACCCAATACACATAGGTAGAGCATCTTTATATTTATAATATACATTAATAATACTACTTTTCAAAATACAAGTTATTTTTAAATATAATATGCTATGTAAAAATATAAATCGACATACAAAAAATATTACAATATTGTCATTAAAGTATTAAAGTTAAGTTCTTTTACTTTATTCATTATTATAAACCAGTCAATAATAGTCAATATACCACATAGACCAGCGGTTAATAATTTTAATATACCCATACCAACATCGCCTATCATAAATCTATCTATACCCAAAGAACCCAAGAATATAGAGATAATCAAAATCAGTGTTGGATCTTTAAATTCAACTGTTGAAATCATTGCCCATTTTCCTTCATCAAGAGTTGAAAGTCTCTCACGAATATAAATCATTTTGTCCGCAGGGAAGAATTTTTGATTTGTCAGCATAAACATATCAATCTTTTGTTGATCCATAATAATACCCCTCTTTATAATTAAATTTTATAATAAAATACTATAATATAATATAATTATATTTTTACCATATTATACCATTAAATTATATAAAAATCAACATTCTACGAGAAAAATATTATAAAAATTTACTAATTTTATAAAAACGCAAAAAAAGTATGTGTAAATAAAACTTACACATACTAAAATTACTTTTATTACAATACTGCCATAAAATTATTAAAGTTAAGTTCCCTTGTTTTGTTCATAATAATAAACCAATCAATAATAGTCAGTATACCGCATAAACCACCTGTTAGAAGTTTTAATATACCCATACCAATATCACCCAATATAAATCTATCTATTCCCAAATAACCGAATAGTATAGAGAGAACCAAAATAAGTGTTGGATCTTTAAATTCAACTGCTGAAATCAATATCCATTTTGATTCATCTATCATTGATAATCTATCACGAATATACATAATTTTTTCAGGCGGAAAATATTTTTGATTTGCCAGTATAAACATATCGATTTTTTGCTGATTCATAATAATACCTCCCCAAAAATCATTAAATTAAAACACCGCTTTTTCTTTTATAAGTTAATTATAAGCTTAGTACTCTATGGTATATTATTAAATCTTATTATATACACAATAAAAATAAGCAAAGCCATAATGCAAACCAAGACATCAACCAATTTTTTATTAATAGGTATTATTTTTCTATGAATTGCCAAAATAAAAGCCAATATAATAATAACTGTCATAGGATTATAATATATAAATCCTTTGAAGTCCAATCTTAAAAGACATAATATAGACCTGGTTATACCACAGGTCGGACAAGGATAGCCTATGAAATATCTTATCGGACAACCTATATTAAAAAAATATAAGAAAAAAATAATAATACCTATAACAAAAAAAATTTTAATGTGTTTAATCAATATAATACTGTATTTCTTTATATATTTTATTCAATCAACCCCAAAATCAGAACGTTGAAACTTTAATTTCACCATCTTCTACTCTAAAAACAGCTCTTGCTATCTCTTTTTTTACAACTGTTGAAATTGATGCAAAACTTATCTTTGTTGAAGGAAATACCTGCGATGCCCTAACCTCTGAACCAACATTACTTTCTTCTATAATATTATTTATTTCTTCCAGACGTTTGTTATGTTTTGATAAGTTTATCATATTTATTATCTTTTGTTTACTGCAAACATCACGTGTTTCTTTGTACTTTCCCAATGACTCTCCATGCGCTACCGCATATTCTATAAATTTTAAGTTTTTCTCAATCAAATCATTATTTTCATTTATCTTTAATATTTCACTGTTCAAACTATTCTTTTCTTCTAAAAGTTGCGGTGAAACACCAATATTTATACGTGTAGGCGTATTTATCTCCGAACCTATAACTTTTGCTTCCACTCTATGCAAAACATTACATTTACCTCCGGTTATTACACCTTTATTACTTGTTACAATAAGGTCGCCGTTACAGTTTACATAAGAATTTATTACTGCCTCTGCCTCAATATTTCCCTGAGCGTTTGCTTTACAGTTTTGCAAAAATTTAGCTTTAATATTATGTTTTGAGGTAATTTCGCCATCAGTCATTCCATTAAAACCACCGTCAACAATGACATCTCCGCCTGCTTGGATAATACCGCCTTGCACACCGCCTTTAACATGTACCTGACCTTTTGCCTTGATTGTATATCCTTCAAAAACATCACCTTTAACCAATATATCTCCACTGAAAATAAGGTTACCTGTGTTATTATCAACATTACCATCTACAATAAACAATGTTTCAACATTAAACCTATTGCCTTTATATACAAGATTTCCTTTTGCATTTGTATATAATTCCAATCCGTCATCGGTTATTCTTGTATTTTCACCTACTTGTATATTAATATCTTTGCCTTGTCTTGCAACAATAGGTGTTCCCAAAACAGTAGTTCCGTCTACACCCTGTGTTGCAGGCGTCTTCTTTGCGATTAAAACTCCCATTTTAACTTCACGTATAATATTAAGAGTTTTAAAATCCACTGTTCCATCAGGATTCTTAAACGGCTCTAACTTTAACTCGTGTTCAAAATATTCTTCTATAAAAGCATCTGTTCCATCTGTTTTCTGTTTGGCTTTTGCAATAGTGATTTCTTCATTATACATTTTTTTACTTACTATATCTTTAAGTAAATCCTCATTTATTCCAAAAACCACACCTTTTAAATTAAGAGCTTCTCTCAATTTAATTTCACTAATATCTTGACCTCCATGTTTAGGAGAAAATACAAAAATTGAAGCCATCATTTTATCAGCACTTACATTTACAGTTGCATCAGCATCTGTGGGTGTAAATATATCTTCAACATTTTCATTTATTTTTTCAAACTGTTCCATAATTCTTCTCTCCATCTGTTTTTACAAAGATCAAAATATAAAGTTACCCAAAATTTATACTATTATTTAATTAAAAGACCTTTGTTCCGTTTAATCCTGATTTGATAATCATTTGTCCTGTTTCGACATCAAAGTACTGTGTTCTTCCATAATTTAATCCTGTATCTTCTGCTATAATAGGTATTGACAGAGAGGCTAATGTTTTCTTAACCGCCTCTACATTTCTTGCGCCAATATTTGCAATTTCAGAATTGGATTTAACGGCAAACATTTGCGCTCCTCCCGCAATCTTTGCCTTAATAAAAATTTTTTTTGCTCCAAGTTGCTCCATCATCTTAACAAGTTCTACTATACATGTATCCGCAAACTTTTTTGTTTGTGTATTTTGTGATAAAGCTTTACTATCGGGAAGCATTATATGTGCTAAACCGGCAACACGAGAATTAGCATCATATAAACATATACCGACACATGAACCTAACGCGTATGTTACCAGTTTTCCTGTGCCTTTTACAACATTGCAATCCGCTATTCCTACTGTCACTAATTTTTCATTCATATACTCAACCCCAGCTTCTCCATCATATTATTTAGAGAATCAACCTCCGGCAAAAGTAGTATATGACTCTGCGCATCTTCTGCACTGTCTGTTCCTCCACAAAACTTGTCTTGTATAAATATTAATTTGTCACTGACTGACGAAAAATGTATAAGTGGAACTGTAAGCATTGCGCCAACCATATCAATCGAAATTTCAGGAACAGATATATCTATTGACATACCTGTCATTGATGATATAGCATTTACGTATGATGCCGCCATTATGTTACCTATCTCTTTTAATGCAGACAGACCCATCTCATCAACTTCTTCAAAACTTTTTAAATTTTGACCCAATAAACTGTTAAGTATCAGATGCGCAAAATCTTTTTCAAGCAAGAACATCATAATACCTCTAACATCACCTTCCAGCATGAGCAGTAATCCTACAAGAGTATTTTCCGGCCCTCCCAACATCTCTGTCGCTTGATTATAATCTACTATACTTATTATAGGAACAGAAATATTAACCGGTTTTGAAAGCATAGCAGAAATTGATGTTGCAGCATTTCCTGAGCCGATATTTCCCAATTCTCTCAATACATCAATATGCATTTCATTTAAATTATCAATTTTATCTATACTCATATTACCACCCTATATACCACTTTACATTTTTAGTTTTTATCTTATTTATCTTAAATTATTGATAAGTTCTTCCATTTCATCAGCGGAACGTACAACCTTTGAGCTCATTTGATAAGCTCTTTGCGATTGTATAATATTTATCATTTCATCAGTAAGGCTTGTGCCTGAAAATTCCAACGAGCCACCACGCATTTCATATAGTGATGAGCCTGTTATATCCTTTGCTATTCCGGAAGTTTCTGTTTCTGTAAAACTTGACGCTTCCGCTCTTGCCAAACCGTAAGGATTATCAAAAGTAAACACACCTATTCTTTCGTGCACATTATTTATATTAAAAGTTCCAGTATCTTCATCTCGTCTTAATTTTATTCTTTTGCCTCTGTTATCCAGCACGTATGAACCGTCTGAAAGAGATGTTAAAAATCCGTTTTTCCCTTCAACCGATATACCGAAAGCACCATTACGTGTATATTTTATGCCATCTTCATTTTCAAGCGCAAAAAAGCCGTCTCCAACAATGGCAAAATCAAGTTGTCTGCCTGTCATATTAATACCTGCTTGTGTAAAATTTACATCTACCGCGCCTACTTTTGCTCCATGACCGTTTTTCTTTGTCTCACCTGCACGCAAATCCATTTCTGTATATATTAAATCAGTAAAAGAAGAACGACCGGATTTATAACCCGGAGTATTAGAGTTAGATATATTATGTGCTGTTATATCCATATGTTCTTGAAACGCCATCAAACCGCTTACGCCTGTATAAAAAGCTATATTCATTTTATATTTTCCTCCAACGATAAATTAAGATTAAAAACGATAAATTAAAATTAAAGAGACGCTAAATTTGTTACTGTTTTTTGATTCATTGTATCTATAATTTTAAGCGCATTGTTACAACTTTGAAAATTTCTTTGTGTTTCAATCATTGCTGTCATTTCTCTGTTTATATCGACATTTGAACGTTCTGTTACACCTTGTAATATTCTCGGCATATCAATAAATTCCAAGCCGTCATCGGGCAGTCCTGTCTCATCAGCTGCAAATAATCCATTTGGATATTTTTCCAGTTTTGTATCCTCTGCGGGAATAGATATTAAAAAGCTGTCAATAACTCTTTCTTTTTCATCTAAAATTTCACCATCCGGTGTGATTGTAAACTTTGAGGTTCTAACGTGTATATCTCCTTTGTATCCCTGTACTCTGCCTATACCACGCAAAATAAGGTAGCCTTCCTCATCAATAGCAAAGTTACCGTTTCTCGTAAGCATATCCCTTTCACCGCTGCGTACTGTAAAAAATCCTTCGCCCTCTATTGCAAAATCAAGCGCTCTGTCTGTTCTTTCAAGCATACTTGAATCGAACTTTGTGCGAATATCCTCAACTGTTACAAGAGGAGCACCATGTCCAACAGGCGTATACACTCCGCCTTCCAAGCGATTTAAAAACTCTTGTTGAAAAGTGGTAGTAACAACTTTCTCACTTTTAAATCCCGGTGTATTTAAGTTATTTAAGTTATTTGCATGTACATTTAATGTTCTTTGCTGTGTAAGCATTCCTGACGTGGCAGTATAAAATCCTGTAAGCATAGTTTTTTCATCCTTTCATATAGTTTTCTAACACATTTCTCATCTTTTGTATGGCATTTTTATGTATCTGGCATACTCTCGACTGACTTACCCCTATTATATCAGCAATTTCGGATAAACGCAAATGTTCATAGTAATATAATGAAATTACCGTTCTTTCTCTGCTATTTATACTATCAATCGCTTTTTTTAATTGCTCTCGCAATTCTTCCGCAAAAATAGCCTCTTCGGGAGAGCTTGAACACAGAGGTATATCTGACATATCGTTATCTGTCGATACTCCTTGTAATATCATTTCAAAAGATAACATTACGGAATTTGCAATCTCACTGTTGTGTTTTTTTATTATATCAGGCTGTACACCAAGCTTTTCAGCTATTTCTTCTATTGTTGGTTCTCGCATAAATTTATTTGCGAGTTCGTCGTATGCCTTTGAAATATCTTTTGCTGTTTTTCTCACACGTCTTGGCAACCAGTCCTGTTTTCGTAAATAATCTATATTTGCGCATTTTATTTTGGCATAGGCATACGTCTCAAAGCTCAATCCCTTATCAAACTCATATTTATCTATACATTCAATAAGAGTTATCACTCCTTGATTTACCATATCCTCAACTTGCGCAAACGCCGCTGTATATCCCCTCATCTGCGAGGCGACTACTTTCGGAATATATAAATATTCCATTACAATATCATTTCTTAGGGCTTGGCTTGGATTTTCTTTGTATTTCAACAACATTTTTATACCATTGCTCTGCATATCATTAATCTTTTCTCCCAAGTCAAGTCCCCCCTTTATTTAATATAAGATATTTATATTGATATATTCCCCAATGCCTGTATCTGTATGTTATTATCAATTTCACTAAACGATAATACTACAATATTTTGATAGAACTGGTCTACCAATTTTTTTACATACACACGTACAATAGGGGAAGTTAATATAATAACCTCAGGCACCAAATCTTTTATCTTATTGATTTCCTCACCCATAGCAGATACTATTGCCTGAATGGTATTGGGGTCTAGCGCCAAATAAGAACCTGTATCCATTTTCTTTACAGACGACATTATTATATTTTCTATTTCAGCATCAATACTCAATACCTTTAACTGATTGGCAGAGCTGAATTTATGCGATATAGAACGTTTTAATGCCTGTCTTACATATTCTGACAAAATATCCGTATCCTTTGTATTTGCGCCATGGTCACCCAAAACTTCAAGTATTGTCTCCATATCTTTTATAGGTACGCCTTCACGCAATAAATTACAAAGAATTTTTTGCAAATCACCTATTGAAATTACATTTGGTATGATATCTTCAACAAGCGGCGCATTTTGTTTTTTAACATTTGTAAGTATATTTCCGACTTCTTGACGTGTCAAAAGTTCGTGCGCGTGGTGTTTCAAAACTTCCGCAAGGTGCGTAATAATAACTGATGTCGGATCAATAAGCGTATAATCCGCAAGTTCTGCCTTTGATTTTTTATCTTCACTTATCCATTTTGCAGGTATACCGAATGCCGGTTCTATGGTATCAATACCTTCAATGGGCTCTGCCGTATCGGAAGGAGCAAGCGCAAGGTAGTGGTCAATAAGCACATCACCAATGGCTATTTGCTCACCTTTAAGCTTAATGGAATACTGGTTTGGGTTTAATTCACCGCTGTCTGTAAGCTTAATTGAAGGGATAACCATACCCATATCGTTTGCAAACTGCTTACGGAACATTACTACCCTATCAAGAAAGCTACCGCCACTTGCCTCATCAACCAGTGGAATAAGACTGTAACCAAACTCCATTTCTATCGGCTCTACATATAATAAGCCATATACGTTTTCTATATTTTTGTAGAAAGAAGCTTCGCTTGTAATTTCTTCTGTTACAGACGGCATTTCTTCCTCTACTGCCTTGGAAATCTTTTTCTGTTTTTGAAGTAACATTATACCCAGCGCAATAAGTCCAACGGAGACAATTATAATTTGTACCGGAGGAAAACCTATAAACATAAGTCCAAACATTACGCTGCCGGCAATAATAAGAACAACCGGCTGTGATAAAAATTGTTTCGACATATCTTGGTTAAGATTGTTTTCCGATGCCGAGCGGGTTACTATCATACCTGTTGCTGTTGAAATCAAAAGCGCAGGTATCTGCGACATAAGTCCGTCACCGACTGTCGCATTACTGTATATATTCATTATTTCACTAAATGAACCAACATTTTGCATAAATCCCATTATTATACCACCAATAAGATTTATGAATGTTACTATTATAGAAATAATCGAGTCGCCCTTAACAAACTTTGAAGCACCGTCCATTGAACCAAAGAAATCGGCTTCACGTTGTATTTTCAATCTACGGTATCTTGCTGTCTCCTCATCAATAAGTCCGGAACTCAAATCCGCATCAATAGCCATTTGTTTACCGGGCATAGCATCAAGTGTAAAACGTGCCGATACTTCCGCTACACGTTCCGAACCTTTTGTAATAACCACGAACTGAACTATAACTATGATTAAGAATATAATAAGACCTACGACAACGTTTCCCTGAATAACAAATTTACCGAAAGTTTCAATAACCTTACCGGCATCACCCTGATTAGTCAAAATTTTTCTTGTTGAAGATACGTTTAGACCCAATCTGAAAAGTGTTGTAATAAGTAGTAATGACGGAAAAATAGAAAACTCCAACGGTTCTTTTATGTACATAGTTGTCAGCAATATTACAAAAGAAACTGTTAAGTTAACTATAAACATCATATCCAGTAGCGCTGTCGGTAAAGGGAAAATAATCAACAGAACTATCAGCACTACAAATATTGCAACAAAGTTGCCCATAAATCCAAATTTTTTATTTCTCAAAGTATTAATCAATCCTTTATATATATTCGCCAGTAAATTATATTTATATTAAGTATTATATATAAAAACAGTTAAAACTGTATTTTTCAAATTAATTATCTTTTAATTATCTCGTCACCGATAACATTCTTTTTGTTTTTTAAATTATATACAAATGCAAGTACTTCTGCCACAGGCTGATAAAATTGCTCTGGAATTTCCATATCAATATCCACAGCGGCATATAGTCCACGCGCCAGCGCAACATTTTCCATAACAGTGACTCCATTCGCTTGGGCTACCTCAACAATTTTAAGAGCTATTTCGTCTTGACCTTTTGCCACTACCTTTGGCGCTTGCGAATTTTCACCGTCATATTTAAGCGCAACAGCAAAGTGTGTTGGGTTACGTATAATAACATCGGCAGTCGGTACTGCCTGCATCATACGACTTTGAGCCATTTGTCGTTGTTTTTCTTTAATTTTACCCTTAACTTGCGGGTCACCTTCCATTTGTTTATATTCTTCTTTTATCTCATCTTTTGACATACGAAGATTTTTTTCATAGTCCCACCACTGATATATATAATCGCCAATAGCAAGAAATACGAATATCGCGCCAACCGTATTTATAATGCTGAAAACCAAATCACTCAAAAATATTACGCACGGTATGATTTCCATATCAAACAATCTCGGTAATAGGGCTATTTTCTTTTTTACGGAATAATATATAATTATGACGAGCGCCGCTATTTTTATTATTGATTTTAAGAGTTCTACCAAACCGCGTAATGAAAACATACGTTTAAATCCGTTTATAGGATTTAATTTACTGAACTTAAACTTTATGCTTTCAAAAGAAACAAGCATTTTTGTTTGCGCGAATGTTGTAAGTATTGCTATAAGTCCTGACGCAAATAACATAGGACCCAAAACAAGTACGATAACAATCAGCGTGTCCATTCCCATTTTAAACATATCGGATTTTACAATAAGCGTTCCTTCTTTTGTTATGGAAGAAAACATCTTTTGTATATATCCCATAAGTGTTGTTACAATAAACGGCATCAATAGTTTAACGAGATTAAACATTATAAGTAATGACGCAACTGCGAGAATTTCGCTACTTTGAAATACATTACCCTTTTTTCGTTCGTCCTTCTTTCGTTTCGGGGTGGCTTTTTCGGTTTTCTCTCCTGCCAAACTATCTTTCCCCCTTTTTGATTACAAGAGTAATGTAAATATTTTTTATATCAATCTATTTTAAAGAATATAAAATTTTTTGTGTTGTTTCCAGAAGTATTACCATATATCTATCCATAAAATTTGTAATAGGACTTGCAAATAAAAACAGCAATATAATTCCCAACAAAACTTTAAGCTGAATGTTAATAACAAAAATATGTATTTGCGGAATTAATCGCATAAGCACGCCCATTGATACTTCAAGTATAAATTCAGTAACAATAAACGGTATAATCAGCCTCATTATCAATGAAAATGCGCTCAAAAATACCTGTACCACAAAACTAGATGCTTCAAGAATATTTATACCCAGTCCTATTGGAATAATCTTATATGAAGTTGCAAAAATTCTTATAAGTATCAAATGACTGCCTGTTGAAAAAAAGTATAAAATGAACAGTATTTCCAAAACTCTACCACTTAATGAAACCTGTATACTGCTACTTGGGTCAAAAACTTTTGACATAGCCAAACCAAACTGCATATCGAGCATATCTCCCGCAAAATACAGCATATAGTAGAATAATCTAAATACATATCCACACATAAAACCCACTATAATTTCGGATAATAACAAAAATGTGACATCTAACGGAGTAATATTTTCCACAGGCGGAACTGTTCCTGCAACCAGTATTGTTATAAGAAGTGACAGTCCCATTGTCACACGTGTAGGTACATTTCTTCTTGTAATTACAGGATTAAATACTATCATAGATACCATTCTTACAAAGACAAGAACAAAAGTTGTTAATGAATCAAACTGTATACTCAACTTACATTCTCCTTTTAACAAACGGTATTTTTATAAATTACGCATAATCATAAATATTCTATCAACAAATTCCGAAAACATTGTTATCATCCATGAACCTGTAAATAAAAGTAAAAATGCTATACAAATGAGTTTTGGCACAAAAGTAAGCGTTTGCTCATGAATTTGTGTAGCTGCCTGAAAAACAGCAACTATCAAACCGATTAAAACACTTACCAAAAGCATTGGTCCTGCTAATTTTAATGCTACCATAAGAGCATCTGTAAATATTGTTAATATTTGCCCCTGTGTCAATACTCTCTCTCCTTTTGGTTATATTAACGAAAACTTTGCGCCAATGTACCCAGTAACAGTGTCCAACCGTCTACCAGTACAAACATAAGTAATTTGAACGGCAGAGCAATCATCGCAGGCGGCAGCATAACCATACCCATCGACATTAACAGACTGGATACAACAATATCTATAATTAAAAAAGGCAAGAATATCAAAAATGCCATTGAAAACGCCTTTGTAAGCTCACTTGTAATGAATGCCGGTACAAGTATTGTTAAACTCTCTTTTTTTAGAACTTCAATTGCATTTTCATTGGTAAATTTAACATCTGTTCTATTACCTATTGATAAAAACAAATTAAGCGACTTTTTATCAGTTTGTTTTATCATAAATTCTTTTAGTGGTTCCACTGCCCGTTCTATTGCCACTTCCTGTGTTATCTCTGCATTTTTATATGGCTGATATGCATTTGTGTTTATATCCTGCAAAACAGGTGTCATTATAAACAATGTCAAAAACAGCGATAAACCGATAATTATTTGGTTTGGTGGCGATTGCTGTGTTCCCAGCGCGCTACGTAAAAATGACAATACTATTACTATTCTGGTAAAGCTTGTCATCATCAGTACAATGGTCGGCATAAGCGCAAGTACAGTGAACAGTATCATTATATCCAACACGCCCATTGCTCCTGTTGCATCAGCGTCCGTTACGAAATCTATTGTCACACCCGCAGTTGATGCGTATGCGGTCATACCGCCAAGTATGGTAATAAGACAAATAAATACCACTAAATATTTTGCAAATAATTTTTTTTGAACATTTAATTTGTGTTTTAATTTTTTTAATTTTTCTTCATTAATTTTACTCATATTTTTTTTACAAATCACACTTTTCCGTCTCCTTTATTGTTTTTATCGTCATTTTTGGTTTTATTAAATGCTGATTTAAGGACTTCGGAAAACGGCATTACCGGATTTTGTAATATAAACTTTTCGCAATAATCATTATCCAATTCACAAACCTTAGTTACGGTATTTGACGACATAGCTATAAGCATAGTTTTATCAGCTACTTTTACTACAACAAGAACTTTATCTTGTCCGATACTTACTTGATCAAGCACCTTTATTAACTTTCCCGCACCACTTATCCGTTGTTTTTTTGCGAGCAGCTTTACGGAAAAATACGCTAAAAACAATATGAGTATAAGACAAATCAATGTCCATAGTAGTGTAAGAAAACTCATTGTACTGCTGTCATTCATCAAATATCCTCCATTTGCGAAAAAAATAAAATAATCACTTAGATAATACCGCATAATTACAGATAATATATTTAATTAATATAACGCAAATTATATCTGAATTTATAAGTGTTAATTGTGTGGTGTTACATCATATTAAAACATATACCCTCATCGCATATATGGAGAAAAACCATTTTCTCTCCATATATTTGTCTATGGGTATATATTTCTAACATAAATATTAATTATTTTATCAAATAAAAATTAAGCCAATACTTTTGCTACTGTTTGCAATATTCTTTCCGGCTTAAATGGTTTAACGATGAAGTCCAAAGCACCAAAACGTATAGCATCAACAACCATAGCCTCTTGACCCATAGCTGAACACATAACAATTTTTGACGAAGGGTCAGCGGCCTTTATAGCTTGTAGCGCTTGTAAGCCGTCCATATTAGGCATTGTAATATCCATAATAACAAGGTCTGGTTTTTCTGTTTGATATGTTTCAACAGCAATTTTTCCGTCAGAAGCTTCAATAATATTTGTGTAACCTTCACCCGATAACGCATTCTTAATCATCATTCGCATAAAAGCCGCATCATCTACTACTAAAATCTTTTTGTCCATATAAATTCTCCTTTAAAATAAAATAAAATAATTCTTTTTTTAATAATTTAGTTAGCTTTTAATTAATTTGTTCCCTTTTCCAAGGAATCCAACAACTCTTTTGTACCTATAATTTCCGTTATACGTACACCAAAGTTATCGTCAAGGACAACAACGTCTCCTTTTGCAAAAAGTTGTCCATTTACTATTATATCAACAGGCGAACCGGCTTGCTTGTCAAGTTCTATAACCGTTCCCTGATTGAAATCCAAAATATCTTTGATTTTACGTTTTGCCGAACCTATCTCGACAGTAACCGCAAGCGGAACATTCATTATAAGTCCCATATTTCCGTTCATCATAGGCGCGCCTTGTGGAACAGTATGTGAAAAATCAGGAAATTGCGGATTCATAACAGTCATCTGTGATTGCATTTGCGGTTGATTCATCATCGGCATACCATAAGGCGGATATGGGTAATAAGGATTTGGTGGATAAGGTGGATAGTAACCTTGTTGTTCACCCATCTGTCCCATCATCTGCGGTGGCTGATTCATCATTGGTTGTTGGCTCATCATTTGTGGCTGACCAATCATTTGTTGTTGATTCATCATTGGTTGTTGGTTCATCTCCATCATTGGTTGTTGAGGCATTGTCGGTTGTTGTCCTGCCATTTGTTGTGATTGATTTACAGGTTGCTGTTCAGGCTGAGACACTTCCATCGTCGGCATACTTTGTGCAGCAGAAGTATCTTTTGATATAGCTGATTCTTTTTCAGGTTCTTTCAAAAATCTTGTTATTATTTCTTTGGCAAGTTCACAGCCCATAACACTTATAAACTCACTATCCATTATATTACCGATTTTAATTTTGAAAGTTATACTAACTATATCTGTTTCTTCCGTAAGACCAATAGCATTTTTAAATACATCTCTGTCCTTCATTATTTCAGCTGTCGGTGTGCTTATATTTATCGGATATTCCAAGAAGTTTGACAGAGCTGTCGCAGATGAACCCATCATCTGATTCATAATTTCACAAGCAGCGCTCATACTCAAATCATCAAAAACGAAATCATCAACCGGTGGCTCATCAATACCCATTAGTTGATTTAGTATAAGCTGCATATCCCGCTGGCTAAATACCATTACATTAGAACCGCTTATACCTTCTGTATAAACTATTTTAACCAATAATGCCGGTTCCAACTCTCTATAATCTATATCCGCCACGTTTAAAACTTCAACTTCTGGTATGGTAATGATAACCTGTTTATCAAGCATAGATGAAATGGCAGTAGCCGCAGCACCCATGCTTATATTCATTACCTCTCCGATAGCATCAACTTCTATTGGAGTAAGTTTCATACTCATATTCTTTCCCCTTTTCATACAAGATTATCTTTTAGCTATCCCTGTTAATTTAACGGCTTTGCTATCTTTAACTTCACCGAGTTTTGCGCTAAACCATGGTACAGAATCCACTTTAACAGTAATATCAGAATCTATACTTTTATTTAGCGGTATTACATCATTTACTTGCAAATTCAGTATATCGCTAAGGTTTAATTTAACATCATTCAAAGTTGCTACCATTTTTAAACTTGAATTGTTGACAGCTCTCTTTATTAATTGCTGACGTACAGATTCTTTTGTTTCATTGGTGAGTCTTTGTGTCACTCTGCCATATTTAGATACAAAATCAGCCATCATTTCTTCCAGACCCATACCCGGAATACATATTGATATTGCGCCTTCGACTTTTTCAATCTTTACTTTTAATGCAACAACAACGACTATATCCTCAGGAGAGTAAATTTGAATTAATCTGCTGTTTGTCTCTACGCTTGTCAAGTGGCATTCGTTATCCATATAATCTTTCCATGCCTCTTCCAAGTATCTAACCATTTTTCTGGATTCATGTGTCATAATCGCAACTTCTATTTCAGAAAAATCACGATTTATTTGTACCGGCTCACCTGAACCGCCAAGCAATCTATCTATCATATAATAAGCAATTTGTGGACTTATATCCATAAGCATAGTTGCTGTACTTACATTTTTATTTTTAGGAATAATATCAACTAAACTAATCAGTGCGTTATCCGGAAGAGCATTATTAAATTCATAATAACGATATTCTTCTATTTGCAACACTTCTATACTACAAGATGAACGCAAAACACCGGATAAATATGAAGATAGCAAACGTCCGAAGTTTTCATGCAAGCTGTCCATTATTCTTAATTGTTCTTTTGTAAACTTCTTTGGAGAACGAAAGTCATAACTTTTTATCTTAGGTTCTTCATTTTTTACTTCTTCCTCGATACCACTATTGCCAATGTTTTTTAACAAAGCATCAATCTGCGATTGGGATAATATATCCGCCAATGGTATCCCCCCTTTTCCTTTATATAAAATTACATCAATAAGGGCAACGCCCAAAATTCATTAAACATTCGGACGATAGCCCAAAATACTTTTGTAATATTACTTTACTGTTTTTTTAAGTATAATATAATTTATTTGGTATAAATTATTATTTTGCTGTTTAAGAAGCATTTTCACCTTCATTTTGCCTGTTAAGAACGGAATCAGGTACTGTCTCAAAATCCTTTATTATATCTTGATTGTCTTTTGGCTCAGTTGTACTCGGTTCAACTTCGACAACCTCACCTTCTCCTGATTGATTTTCATGGTTTACAGGTAACTTCAAAGCATTTTCAAGTATTCCATATAATTCTTCTTGTGAAGTCAAATCCGCATCATTACCTATAATAAACATTTCTACCCGTCTGTTTTTGCTTCTTCCTTCGGGTGTGCTGTTGTCTGCGATAGGATAATTTTTACCATATCCACTGGCAACCAATTTCTTGCTGTCAAAATTATATTTATCTTCAAAATACATCAAAACTGCATTAGCTCTGTTTGTACTCAACATTCTGTCTGATACCTGATAATTCGCTATACCGGGATCAGCAGTATGACCGCTGATTCTTACAAGCATAAGTTTATCTTCAATATTTTTAAGACATTTACCCATAAAATCCAAAATATCTGTTGAAGTATTTTTTATTATATCACTGTCAGGCAAGAAAAATATATTATCTTCAAATCTTATAAAAATTGTATTTTTACCAGTTTTTTCAATACTGATACTATTAGACATTTCGTGTTGTGCGGCATAAGCTTTCAGATATTCAAACAGCTCATCAAGGGTTTCCGGCATAGATGTAGCCAAGTCTATCTCGCTTTCCGATGTTGAACTTCCTTGACCATGATTTGCGCCTATATCATTACCATCTCCGTCAGGGGTTAGTACTATTTGGCTGGTTTCATCGCCTCTCGCTGTAAAAGCTCTAACCAAAAGTTCAAATTTTTCTTGTTCAACAGATGACATTGAAAAAAGCAAAACAAAGAAGGTAAGTAACAATGTCATCATATCGCCATAGGTGTCCATAAAGTTATAGCCACCACTTTCTTCTCTCTGCTTTTTAGCCATATATCACACCACCTTTTGCTCTATTTTTAAAAACTATCATTTTCTTATTATTCACCTGACGAATTTTCGGACTTTTTACCCTTACCCTTTTTCGATTGAATAACCAATTTTTCGAGTTTCTCTCGTATAAAGTTAGGGTTTTCACCTGCCTGTATAGCCTCTACGCCCTCACAAATAAGAACTTTACACAAGTATTCTTCTTCGTGGCGAATTTTCAGCTTATTGGCAACCGGTGTAAAGTACAGGTTCGCAATAAGACTACCGTACAATGTGGTAAGTAGCGCAACCGCCATTGACGGAGCGATAAGGTCGGGGTCATTCAGGTTTGCAAGCATATTAACCAGACCGATAAGCGTACCAATCATACCAAAACCAGGAGCAAAAGCCGCGCCCTTATTGTAAAACTCTCTGTCTTGCGCGTGCCTGTCATCAAGATGTTCAAGCTCTGCCTGCAACAAATTATGTACTTTTTCAGGATCGACTGAGTCAACAACCAGCATAAGACTCGATTGCAAAAACTTATCTTTTGTTTCACTCAGCTTGTCTTCCAATGACAGCAAACCTTTCATTCTTGCTTCTTTCGCAAAGTCAACAATTTGGTCTATGTATTCGTTCGGATTGTATTTTGTCGGAAACAAACAAATTTTTAAGTGTTTACCCAACTTTGCAAACGATCTTCCCGGAAAGGCTATCATAAGGCCTGCAATAGTACCGCCGATAGTAATAGCCACACTTGGCGGATCCCAAAACTGCCATAAATTTCCCACCAACCAATTACCTGTTTTACTATCGAAAACAATACCGAAAAATATCAAAAATATACCAAATATCCAACCAAGGACGGTAAAAATATCCATAGCATCAAACTTCCTTTACCTATATACTTTATAATAAATTAGTCATTATTCCAATATATTATTTTCTTCATTATTCGGATTTCTCATTCCGGTAGTAATAAGATTTTTAAATATCTCTTGATGATATTTAATTGTCTTTTGCGTTATTTCGTCTCTTGTTTCTTTTACGATGTAAATCGGACCGTTTGTTAAACGGATTGTTGTGTCCGGATTTTCATAAATTGTTTCTATTAGGTCTGAATTCAAAGTAAACTCAGTTCCGTTTAGTTTTGTCAGCTGTATCATATATTACTTATATCCTCCCAATTAAATTTTTAAAGTCACTGCCATAGGGAAAAAAATATATTTTTCCACAATATCGTATTTTATTCATTATTATACATTATACAAAAAAAACATATAAATGTACATATATTTTTAAAATTTTTTTATTTTTCACATTTTTTTACCTATGGCAGTGACCTATCTATAAATATAGGCCACTGCTAATAAAATTTTGTTAAAAAAATTACTGAATAATTATCGTTTTAGATTTACAAGTTCTTCAAGCATTGTGTCTGAAACTGTTATCAAACGTGAATTTGCCTGATAAGCTCTCTGTGTTGTTATCATATCTGAAAATTCTTGTGACAAGTCAACATTTGATTGTTCAAGCGAACCTGTTGCAATCTGTCCTGAACCATCAGTACCCGGAATCGCAAAGTTCATAACACCGCTGTTTGCGCCTGCGGTAAAGTATGTATTACCTGCTTGTTCAAGACCCTGTGGGTTTGCAAATGTAACAAGGTCTATACGTCCGACAGCTATCTCACCGTGCACAGGGTGTTTTGCCACAATCATACCGTCAGCGCCCACCATTATGCCGTCTAAGTCTTCGATACCTTGTACGCCACCCTCTGTACCGCCTGCAAGTTTAAATGTCTTACTTCCGAGACCTATATCTTTTGAAGGGGTTGAAGATGTGAATGTAATTTCACTCGCAGTAAAATTATGGGTAGGCTTAGAAGTCCAAGGACCAGTTGTATTCGGGGTCATATCTGCTTTAAATTTATCGTGCATAGCTGTAAATCCGGGGTGATTTAATACAATAGAACCATTAGTACCCGATAGTAAAAGTTTACCTGCACCTGTTGCGCTTTCTGGTATTCTGCCTTCAAAGTCACCTGCATTATCAGTTTCAATTTTTACTGTAAATACTTTATTTGTTTCATCGTATTCAACAGTCATATTATCTATTTTTGCTTCTGTATCTCCGTCATTTACCTTAAAATCATCGCCAAGCTTATCTATTGACAATCCAGCGTAAAAACCTGATGTCAGTGAACCTGAAACCTTACCTGGTTTTACAGCGAAGTTCTTACCGCAGATTTCTTCACCTGTCAATTTTCCGATTTGCTTATCGGCGCTGATTGTAAATGCGCCTGCCGGGTGATCTTTACCACCGTTTTTCTGTCTGATTTTCTCGTTGATTTTTGTTGACAGATCTGAAAGGTCATTAAATTGCGCCGCAGGGTTTATTTTAACAATTATACCACCGCCTGCAAGCAAATCAACATCAAGATCCTGACCAAGAGGCAAAGCGCTGTCAGCAATAAATGACATACCCAAGTTACCGTCTTTTGTTGGATTGGTTGATTTTATTGTAAATTTAATACCGTTAATTGTTTCTTCAACTTTTGATGCTGTCGGGTCAACAGGAGGAACGTTTACTGTAATTCTCTCGGAAGAAGGTTCTCTGCCAAGTGGATCACCAGATACACCCAAAACGAAGTTACCCATTGAATCAACAAGGTTACCTTCCGCATCAAAGTTTAGTTGTCCTGCGCGTGTAAAGAAAATATTTCCGTCAGGGTCTTGTACCTGGAAAAAACCTTCACCTGCAATCGCCATATCCATTGAACGACCTGTCATTGTAAACGAAGATTGACTTTGCATAACGTCAATAGTTGAAAGTTGAGAACCATAACCTACTTGTGATGTATTTGTACCACCACGGTTTG
Source organism: Angelakisella sp. (assembly GCA_020024555.1). Classification (GTDB taxonomy): domain Bacteria; phylum Bacillota; class Clostridia; order Oscillospirales; family Ruminococcaceae; genus Angelakisella. The sequence continues at coordinate 18,791 of JAHHTQ010000005.1, read as the reverse complement.
CAGTAGCTTTTGAACCACCGTTCAATCTTTGATAATAAACATCTTTAAAAGTTGTTCTACTGCTTTTGAAACCATATGTACGAACGTTTGCTATATTATTACCTATAACGTCCATTGCCGCTTGTTGTGCTTTCATTCCGGAAACACCCGAATACATTGATCTAACCATTGCTTTTACTCCTTAAATTTAATTACTCAAATATAAAGAAAAACAGTATATTTTGCTCATCTGTCATTCAAAGCAAAAAAATAACTTCCCATATGGGTCCGGCTATATGATAACTGTTCCGTCTATATTTGTGAATACATTACCGTGCAGTTCGTTTCCGTTTACTGCTGTTATTACTTTTTGATTTTTTGCGCTGACTATGTACGCAGTCTTATCTATAAGTATAAGTGTATCGTCTAAGCCCTTTTCTTTTGCTATTTCTACACCCTTTGATAATCTTTGCATTTCTTTTTCAGAAATATTCAAATTTCTTTCCAAAACCCTTTCGGTTGCATGTTTCGAGAATTCCACAGGACTATTTGCAAGTTTGGCTTTTAACATTTCTCCAAAATTTATATTTTGTTTATTCTGTTCCGCCTTACAATCTATATTTTTTGTATTATAGTTAATATTACCTGTGGTTATAGGAATGGAAAAACGATTAACATTACGAATATCCATATTTTTTCCTCACTATCGGGGTTAAATGTCTGCCTTATCTGTAATAAATGAAATTTTCTTATAAACAAACTCTTTACCTGTTGCATCTTTTGCAATAATATTAACATAATATGTTGTATTTGGCTCCAAGTCTTTTATTTCCATTTCATTTATACCTGTCTCTTCCAATTTACCTGTTCTTGTACCTTTTTTAACTTGTTCAACTGTATCCATCTCGGGTGATGTGGAATAATAAACAGTATATCTAATTAAATCTGCGTTGCTGTCTTCCTCTGTTGTCGGTACTTCCCAGTTTACTGCTGCGCTTGTAGATGTTGTATCTTGCAAAGACAAGCCATATTTTGTAATAACACTGTTTTCTGTATCACCGTTTGTTCTGTCGCTTGGTTTTGGGTGAATTTCCATTACTTGATTTAAATCATAGGCGTTTCCTTTAACATAAACTTTGAATTCGCCACCAACCAAACTAACTTTTTCAACTACTCCTGTTATACTGTCAACCCCACCGCCGATTTTGTGCTGAGCAACGGTTACGTTATTTCCAACCATTGACATAACAAAGTTTGAACGTGAATAGTAAGCAAGCTCTTGCATTTGTTGCATTGCCGCTATCTGTGACATCTGTGTTACATACTGTGTATCATCAACAGGATTCATCGGGTCTTGATTTTGCATTTGCGCTATCATAAGTTGCAAAAACATATCAACAGTAGGTGTCTTTGCAGATTCGTCTTCATATACCGCATTAAAATTATTACCCTTTGAGTTCGCTGATGTTGCTCCCAAAAGTTTATATTGTTCGGAGTTTATAGCAGACATAGCTATTGTATTATTTATTGTGTTCACTGTCTTATCCTCCTTTCATTATACATATCTTGTAAGCGCCTCGCTCAATGCTCTTACATATTCTTCCATAGCAGTCATATCATTTGTATATGCCACATCATCATAGTACTCAACATTTCTGTTATGATTTGGTTGTTGATTACCACCTTGATTATTCTGTCCATTCTCTTGCGCAAAATTAAAGCCATTTGCTGTAACAAGGCTATTTACTTCCGCATTATATTGTCTTAATGATTCTTTCAGTGATTCTATCTCACTGTTAAGCGCATTATGCGCGTACTGGCTTGCGGTTATTATATCAAGTGATATTTTTCCGTTTACGTCTGTCATTTTTACTGTAACTTGACCCAAACCCTCCGGGTGAAGCTTTATGACGATATTGTCATTTTTAAGCTTAATTCCCTCTTTAATTCCGTTTTCTATTTGCTCCATAATAATTTTCGGAGAAATCTCGGAAAGGTTGTCCTTCACTGTTATGCTTGACGTATTTATAACCGGCGCTTCTTGAGCAAAACCGCCCAATTCTGCCAAGTCTGATTGTGAAACAGCTTTTATCTTTGTTTCACCCATTATGCGTTTTGCCTGTTCGATATTCTGGTCAAAAGACTTGATTATATTTTCGTCTGTCTTTTGCTCTTTGTTTGTTTTAACATTCGTTTCAACTGACAAAATTTCCATAAATGGTTTTTGCTCAACTTTTTGCTCTTGCGATTGTTCTTTTGGTTGCGCTACTGTCTTATCGAACAGATTGTTCAAGTTCAGCTCTTGAAAATTTGTTTCAACAGTATTTAATGGTTCCTGATTATTTTCTACATCAACATAATTGATATTTGAAATAATACCCATTAGCTGCGCCATCATCATTTGCATAGCTTCTGAATTATTTTTCATCATACCGTCAAACATTTTTTCGTCCATATTGATATTCGCGCCCAATATTTCCAAAAAAGCATCTGCATTGCCAATTTGCATAGCGCAGATTAATTGCTGTAAAAAATCACCGTTGACGCCACTTGGCATTCCCTGCATCTGCTGTGGAGCTGCCGGATTAACAGCGCTTGCCACGTTCATTGATATTGCTTCCATTTTTTCACCTACCTCTATAATATATAATATTTATGATTAAATTTAAACATAATTATTAAATGTTTAAATTTATCAACTAATTTTTATTGGAATTTATAACTTGTTCTGCCGCCTTATTGCCAACAAGTTCCATTATTCTTTCTTGTTCTTCTTTTGACAGTTCAAAGTCAAATTCCTCTTGTTTTTTCTCTTTTAAGTTTTCAAAAACCTTAACTTCTTTTGATGCCTGAGTAACAACATCTTTTTGTCTGTCTATCTTATATTCTATATTTTTTAGGTTTTCAGTAACTTCTTCTATTTTTCTTTTTGCGCTTTCCAACCGTAAGCACAACTGTTTATACTCAAAAACTTCTATACCGTTTTGTACGGATATTTTTTGTTCTTCACAAAGCGCGCCGTACGTTTTTTTGTATCCGTCAAGTTCTTGTTCTATGTCGTTGCGAGTAGCATACAGTCCCATAAGCACATTTTTTTCTTTATCATATATCGACTGTCTGTAATTTAAAATTCTTTCAAGAGAAAACTCAAATTTTTTCAAATTTCAATCACCATAAAACTAAATCTATCATTTATTTAATATTGATGTTAATGCCTCAACACTTTCTTCAAATGTAACTTTTTCATCAACACGCTGTTTTAAGAAATTATTTAATTCATCTATATTTTGAACAGCTCTGTCAAGTTCAGGATTACCACCACTCTTATATGCGCCTATTGATATCAAATCAACATTCGCATCATAAACAGCCAGCATATTACGAAGTTCCGATGCTGCCATTTTGTGTTCCGGACTTGCTATTTCACTCATAAGACGGCTTATACTTGACGATATATCAATAGCAGGATAATGGTTTTTTGCGGCAACTTTTCTTGACAGCATAATATGTCCGTCAATAATACCACGCACTGTATCGGATATAGGTTCATTTGCGTCATCACCTTCAACAAGTACGGTATATATTCCTGTGATAGAACCTTTTTCAAAGTTTCCGGCTCTTTCCAAAAGTCTTGGCAATACCTTATACATTGACGGTGTATAGCCTCTTGCAACCGGTGGCTCACCTGTTGCAAGTCCTATCTCTCTCTGAGCCATACAATAACGGGTAAGAGAGTCCATCATAAGAAGAACATCTTTTCCTTGCTTTTGAAAATATTCCGCAATAGTAGTCGCGGTAAGCGCGCATTTTGAACGCATCATAGCGGGTTGGTCAGAGGTTGCAACAACTAAGACTGAGCGTTTTATACCCTCAGGGCCTAGGTCTCGATTAATAAATTCCAAAACCTCTCTGCCACGTTCGCCAACCAAAGCTATAACATTAACATCTGCTTTAACATTTCGCGCCATCATACCCATAAGCGTACTTTTACCAACGCCACTTCCGGCAAAAATGCCCATTCTTTGTCCCTTACCTATTGTCAAAAATCCGTCAATAGCCCGTACTCCCATTTCTATCGGTTCTTTGATACCCGGTCTAAGCATTGGGTTCGACGGCTCACCGTCAATAAGCATCGTTTCCGTATATTCTATCGGTGGGCCTCCGTCAATCGGATTACCCAGCGCATCAATAGTTCTTCCTATCAAATTTTCGGTTACAGGCACACGCAGTCTTGTACCTGTATTTATAACTGTACTGTTTAGGGCAATACCGTCTAAATCTTCGTATGGCATAAGGAGGATTTTATTTTCATTAAAACCAACAACTTCTGATAGAACAGCCTTATTTTTATTTATTTGTATTGTACATACATCACCTATACTACATGGCGGACCTATTGACTCTACTGTCATTCCCACAAGCTTATCTATACGTCCCATATATGTATAAAAGTCTTCATTCATAAGTATTCTTACAAACTTCTGCCTATCCAGATTATCCACCTCCCATACTTTCTTTAATTAATATCGCTAATCATCAACCCTTTTAAAATACTCAATCATATTATCTATTTGTTTATCGACAGATACACCCAGTATTTCTTTATTTGTAGCTACCACTGCGCTGTCTGTGTCCATATTGGTGGTATTTACTGTAACATTGTCCATAACCGACAGCTCTTCTCTTAATTTTTCAAGCAGTCTTTGTGACTCATTTGAAATAGTTACATCTATCCAGTCGGCATCTCGGACAACATCAACCGCGCCAACTATCATATCTTCCATATTAAGTTCATCTTCGTCAACCATACGGTTAAGAACTTTTCTGGAAACTTGCAACACAGCCCATTTCATATCTCTTTCATAATTTGCTATAAATTCTTTTTGTTTTTCTTCCGCAAGCGATATAAAATTTTGTATGTCATTGAGACATTCCTGCACTGTGTCTTTCGTATGTTCAATAGCTTCACTTTTAGCTGAATTAAAGGCATCTTGATATACGGTTGCCTTAATATTCTCTATCTCATTTTGAAAATCATTTAGCATATCGCTGTGTAGCTTTTCGGCATCTGTTCTGCCCTGCTCCACAATTTTTTCTGCCTCGGCTCTTGCTTGTTCCAATATATATTCTTTTTCGGCACGAGCTTCCTCTTTTGAAATTTCTATTAATTTAAAACGATCGCCCTCAAACTCCATTCTTTCTTGTTGAAGTTTTCGTCTTTCATTATACAGCATAGCGTCTACTATACTTTTTTCTTGGACAACAGCCTCTTTTTGTTCTGCCGGCAAATTATCCAAATACTCTGCCAAATCATCATCGGAAAGATTTTGTATAGATTCAAATATTGTTTTTGGGAAGTTGTCTTTATTGACAGCTACATCTTGATTTGAAAATACTATTGATGAGGCTTTATATATACCATTATGCAATTACCTCATCCTTTCCACCCTTAGAAATTACAATTTCGCCTTCTTCTTCCAACTTACGAATAATTGCAACTATACGTTGTTGAGCCTGTTCAACATCGCTCATACGTACATTGTGTAGATAATCCATATCACTCTGTACTGTCTCACCCATTCTCTTGGACATATTCTTAAAGAATACGCTTTGAACATCTTGCGTAGCGCCTTTAAGCGCAACAGCCAAATCTTTTGTGTCTGTGTCTCTGATAAATCTTTGAACAGACATTTCGTCCAAAAATGCGATATCCTCAAATACAAACATAAGTTTTCTGATGTCCTCAGCAAGAATAGGATCTTTCACATTAAGTTCATCAAATATCTTCTTCTCCATACTTCTGTCAACGTAGTTCATAATATCCGCTATGTAGTTTACACCACCCAAATCAACCAAATCGACAGAAACAATACTTTCAACTTTTTGACTCAGAGTATTTTCCACAATACTCAATATCTCCGGTGAAGCTCTGTCAAGTTTCGCTATTCTTTCAATGACATCTATTCTTAACTGAGACGGAAGCTCCGCTATAATATATGATGCCTGATCAGCCCTTGCATAAGAAAGCACCAGCGCTATTGTTTGTGGGTGTTCATTTTGTAAAAGGTTCAATAAGTTTTTACTGTCAGCCTTTCTTACAAAGTCAAATGCCTTTGTTTTAATGGATTTGCTGACTCTTTCCATATATGCGGTTGCCTGTTGAGCGCCAAAAGCCTTTTCCAAAACATCTTTTGCATACTCTACACCGCCCTCGCTGATAACCTGTTTTGTAACACAAAGACCATAAAAATCTTCCATTGTGTTTTCCAGTTCCTCAGCCGACATTCGTTCCATTTTTGATATTTCAACAGAAAGCTGCTCTACTTCGTCTTCACGAAGATATTTATAAACTTCTGATGCTTGTTCAGCTCCCAAAGCAACAATAACCGCAGCGGCTCTCTGTACCTGTGTCAGTTGTCCACTTGTTGTTGACATAATAATTATTCTTCCTCTCTAAGCCAAGTCCTAATCAAACTTGCTGTAATTTCAGGGTGAACTTTTGTAAATTGCTTAATTTCATTAGTAATACCCGATTCTTCTGTCTTACGTTTTTCAGCAGCCAATATAAGTTGTCTTTTCTTTTCTTCCATAGCTTTCTGCATTTTTTTGGTTTCTTCTTCAAGAGTCGTATCCTCACCAACCATGGTTGTTGTACCATCAGGAGCAACATACTCCTCAACATACATATATTTTTGTTTGTCTCTCTTTACTTTGGCTGCAATCAACATAATTGTAACTATTAGAGCTACTATTAGTAACAATATGGTAGCCATCATTGTCGGGTCTTCAAGAATATTTTTAACTGTTTGTAACCAGTTATCTTGTATAGTTGGGTCAGCTAGTGTTGTTGAAAGCGCATTTTCTATTGAGATATTGCTAAGCGGAATATTTGTAGCCATAGATACTTGTTCTATCAGCTCATCTTTTCTTTGTTGCGTAAGCTCATATTTATCTTTAACCATTATTGCAACAGTTTTATTGACAACTTCCGCACTGCCTCTTTCCACTTGTTGTTTAATATAGCTAACTACATAGTCCACATTTTTCTGATGATCAACTGCTTCCGGTACGCCATCTCCGTTTTTGTCAACAACTATTGGTATATCGGTATTTTGTTCCTCGCCTACTATGCCACTTGTTGTCTTTGATGAATCCATTTTGTAAGACTCTTCAACTTTTGTTATAACACCTGCTTGGCTGTCGCCTTCCGGTTTATACTGCGTGCTTTCACTAATCATTTTATCATAGTTTAGCTCTACAGTAGCAGAAACACGCATTTCATCAGGACCGTATTTGAGTGAAAGTTGTTTTGAAACTTTGTCTTCAAGAGCTTGCTCCATTTGTCTTTCAAGCCCTAAGCGCAGTATAGCTTCCTCTAAGTCACTTGATGCGTCTGATATTTCATCAAGTCCAAACATCTCGTTATGTGTTTCGGAATTGACTACTGTTACATCTTTGGGATCTAATTTCGGAAGACTTGTCGCAACCAAACTTTTTATTGCAGATACTTGTTTTTTACTAAATTCGACACCCGGATACAGTGTAAGCAATACGCTCGCTGTACTTTTGGAAGTATCCTGTTCCCAAATATAATTACCTGTTTGCGCCAGATTAATATTTACTACCGCTTTACTGATTCCATGCATTCGCATAAGCGTATCTTGCAACCTGTTTTGAGCTTGATGCACAAGACCTACTCTCTTTTCAAACTCAGTAGATGTAAGTCCATTTACACTTGAAAATATATCATAGTTCAAAGCAGTTTTCGGATATCCCTTTGCCGCTAACTGTATACGCAAAGTTTCAACTTCGCCCTTTGGCACTTTTATTGCGCCGGTATTATCTAATTGTGCGGTTACACCCAAATCTTGCAAGACTGTATATACATCTGATGCCTCTTTTGGATCCAGACCTGTATACAAATTTACAAGCTTATTGCCGGATAAATTTAACCACACTACTACCAATATTGAAAATAACAGTATGCCAACACCGGAAAATATAAAAACTCCCCGCTTTTGTTTTGACATATTAGTAAAATATTCTTTCGTTGTATTAAACGACTTTTTAAGTTGTTCTTCCATTTCTACCTCAAAATTTATGTATTTTTTACTATTTGATTATTGTATCTTTAATTTTTTTTTAAAAAAATACAATAACTACTATAAAATAAATTATAGTAGCATTTATATATTATATTTGCATTCTCAGTATTTCGTTATATGCGTTTACAGCTCTTGATGTAAGTTCCACCGTAAATTCAAGGGCTGTTCTTGCCTTTGCAGAATTTATCATTACATTATGCAAATCATCTGTTTTACCTATTGCCAATTCATAGCTATCCTGACTTGCTATCGCCTGCGCTTCGTTTGCCTGACGCATAGCGTCTGCCAACATATCCGCAAACGGTATATTTTTTGTATTTTGATTTGTCTCTTGTGTAGGTACTGCTGATTGTTGAATTTCACTGATACTTGGCATTTGTGATATCGGTATAATAAACATTGTCCGTCTTTCCTCCCATATTTCAAAGTTTACAATATAAATTTCAAAGTTTTTTTAACTGATTATTTACCTATTTCCAATGCTTTCATAGCCATTGCTTTTACTATATTCACCGCTGTAACATTTGCTTCATAGGCACGGGTCGCCACCATTAAATCAGCCATTTCCTCAGCTCTGTTAACATTTGGCATCATTACATAACCATCTTCATTTGCGTGTGGGTGACTAGGATCGTATACAGGAATAAAATCACTCTGATTTTCAACTATTTCTTTTACCCTTACTCCGCCACCGTTTACTTTAAATTGTTCTTTTTGAAGCGTCTCCGAAAAAGTTATTCCTCTTTCTTCAAAGACAACCTGTTGTCTGCGATAAGCTTTACCATCTGGTCCTGTTGTACTTATATTTGATAGATTTTGCAAAATAATATCAGTTCTAACTCTTTCTGCTGTAAGAGCAGAACCTGCAATATTTAAACTGTTTAAAAAAGCCATTTTTTCACCTCATAAATATTATTTGCATGTATTTTTTATAACATAACTCAATTTATTATATTCACCGCTTATTTTGTCTATCATATATGCATATTGTGAATATGTTTTCCAAAGTTCCAACTGTTCTTTTTCCATACTTACATTATTGCCATCTACACGCATAGATGTTGACGGATCATCATAAACCACTGTTCTGTATGAAGCTTGTGTTTTCTTACCTGCTTCGCTGTATTTTGACATTACCTCAGCAAAATCAACATTTTTTGCCTTATATCCCGGCGTATCATAGTTTGCTATATTTGATGATATAATTTTTGTTTTTAGCCATGCTGCATCTAAACCCTTTTGTAGTGCCTGTCCCGACAAAGAAGTAAAATTCATAATATACACTCCTATATGTAATATATTTATTATTAGTTTATTTAAGTTTACAATTTAAATATTATATGATTATATTTTATTCTTTTATTCTTATTTCTTTATATTATACTATTAAAAGGAAAATTTTTCAATATTTTTATATTATTTTTTTTATATATCTATAAATATATGAAATTTACTGTCAAAATTCACCATTACTCACAAAAGTCATATAAATCAAAATTAAACAGTTCTCCCAAACAAGAAGCCACAGGCTCTTTTTCCTGTTTAAAATTATCCAAAATCGGTTTCATAATTTCTTTGAATTTTTCTTCGTCCTGCGAAAGCACAAATAATTTTGCGGTGTTTTTTGCGTCCCACATAGCGTCATGCGCTTTACCGTCAAATTCGGTTTCTATTGAAGATATTGCTTTTTCCAGTGACATAACGCTGGTAATATTCAATATTTTACTGTATTCTTTTTGAAAATCTATCCAATTTTCTTTTAGATAATTATAATTTTCATCTTGCTCAAAATTTTTAAGTTTACATTCTTTTTCCAGTTGTTCCAAGTCTGTTTGACTCCAAGCATATACTTTGTAATTATCTTTTCCGCAATATTTTATACAAAAGTTGATAAAATCCATAACCGCATCTTCAAATATCGGTGCGTTTAATATATCTTCTGTCTTTATTCCTGTAAGTTCTGTTATTCGGGTATTCACTCTTTCGTTATACATAGGCTTTACATATTGTGAATATTGCTTAAATTCCACAAAATTTTCATCAAGTATAACAGCGCCTATCTCTATTATTTCATTTTTACATATTTTTCGTTCTTCTTTATGTAATTTGCTAATAGGATTCATCTCAAAATCAATAAATATGTGTTTCATTATACCTTACTCTCCTTCATCTGCAATAGAATGGCTATAATATAAATCCGTATTTTACATACTTATTTAAAAATTAATACTATTTACAATAGAATTAGCCCAGAATGATTTGTTTTTAAAAAAATCACTCTGAGCATCATCAATTAATTATTATTTAATTAAACTCTCCGCTAAATCTTCCAACCAATCACCTTCAAACGATTCTACTGCGCCTTGGTCACATTTTTTTGCAATTTGCGGATCAATAGGAAGTTTCGCTATATTTTTTATTCCATATTTATCTGCAATTTCTTCTATATGGCTTTCCCCGAATATGCTGTGTTTTTCACCACACTTATCACACTTAAAATATGACATATTTTCTACTAATCCCAATATAGGAATATTCATAAGGTCAGCCATTTTAACAGCCTTTTCAACTATCATAGAAACAAGCTCTTGCGGACTTGTTACCACAATTATGCCATCAATGGGCAATGATTGGAAAACTGTAAGAGGAACATCACCTGTTCCCGGTGGCATATCAACAAACATAAAGTCAACATCATTCCATATAACGTCTGTATAGAATTGTTTTACTGTTCCCGCAATTACAGGGCCACGCCAAACAACAGGATCCGTATCATTTTCAAGCAACAAGTTTACGCTCATTACTTCTATACCTGTTTTTGTCATTACAGGAAACAGTCCTGTTTCGTTTCCCTGCGCTTTTTCGCGCAAACCAAAAGCTTTCGGAATAGACGGGCCTGTTATATCGGCATCTAAAATAGCCGATTTATACTCTTTTCTCTGCATTGTTACAGCCATCATTGATGTAACTAAACTTTTACCTACTCCGCCTTTACCGCTTACTATACCTATAATTTTTTTAATATGCGATAGTGGGTGCGATTTCAACAAAAAGCTTTGCTGTTCTTTTTCTCTATCTGAACAATTTTTACTGCATGTACTGCAATTATGATTACAATCTGACATTTTCTTTTTCTCCTTCTCCTATATTTATAAACAATACTTGTATAATAAACAAATATCTGTTACGCAAAATTTTATTAAACATCTACACATTTCTTTTGCTTGAATAGTATTTTGGCGCATTTTTTTGTATAGATTTTTTATAAGAAGATTTAAGATGATTTATATCAACACGATCAATTTCATCATATATTCTTTCTCTCTCTTTTCTTATAAAAGATACCTGTCCTCTGTTTCTCTCACGGGCATTTTTTTGACGTTTTTCAAGTAGCATACGTTTATTTTTTCTGGTCTGCTTTTTTATTCCATATCCCATCATTATAAACACTCTATATGATAAATAAACAAAAAATCCCACAAAAACTATTAACAGTAGCATAAAAAATGCTATCACCATGCTATCTGCGACAGCATCGCCTGTTCCAAGTCTTGCTGTCGGTATGACTTCCGTTCCAGACGGCTTTACTATTTCTTCTATTGAAAAAGTAAGCGGGGCTGTATACATCACAACACCATCAGGTGTAGTTACCGAAAAAGTAGGATTTATATCTCTGCTGTTAACATAGTACTCCGGCACATTATATACTATTTTATAATTATTTGCAGTTCCTATCGGCGCCAAAAAACTATGTACGGTATTTGTGCTCAATCTGATTTTTGCTGACGGCGTATTCACATCTGATACCGGAACTTCTTTCACACCGATATCGTGTGGTGACAATGTTATTTTTTGATAATTATCAAAACAATAATCAAGCAATTTTGCGGCATCATTAAATTTTGCCGCAGTACCTTTTGAATCCATAGTAACAACTATAAGTTTCATATCGTTTTTTTCGGCAAGCGCCACAAGCGTATGGTTTGCGTCCCACGTATAACCGAGTTTTCCACCCAAAATACCTTCATAATAGTATTTTGAATTTTTATTCATCATAGCATTCTGAACAAGGAATTTATAACCTCTGTCTTTTATATTTGTTCTTGGCATCTTATATTCTGTTGCGCCAAAAACCTCAGCAAAACCCGGAACACTGAGCGCAAATCTCGTTATTTCCGCCATATCGGCAGCCGATGAATAATGTCCTTTTTTATCAAGTCCGTTTGGATTTGCAAAATGTGTGTTTTTCAATCCAAGGTCGTGAACTTTACTATTCATTAAATCCACAAAAGTTGTCATAGCTCCGCTTGTATACTCCGCAACAACATTCGCCGCATCATTTGCGCTTATTAATTGCGTAGCCATTACCACATCACGAAACGTAACTATTTCACCCGGTTCAAGCGCTATGTGCGTACTGTTTGGCTCTATTGAATATGCAGCCTCTCGTGATACTGTAATTTTATCGTCCAAATTTCCACGTTGCAGCGCAAGAGCGAGTGTCATTATCTTCGTTATACTTGCCGGCGCTTTTCTTTTATCTTTGTTTTTTTCAATTAAAACCTGACCTGTTTCCATATCCACAACAACATACGTATCCGATACTATACTTAAATTTGGAGTATAGGCATATACAGTTTGTGGAAACGTCATAGTTAAAATCAAAAAAACACTTAAAAAAAGACTCAATATTTTTTTTTTAGATATTTTCCTCAATTTTCCTTTTGCTCTCTTTCCCATAATACATCTTTAAAAAAATTTTTCAAGTAATACCACACAATTACATATTAATATTAACTGAATTATGCTTACTTATTATATAAAATTATAAACCTTCCCTTACAAAAGATGTTCCACCTGTATCTTTATTGTATCTAAGTATCATACCGTCATCACACGAAATATAAAAAGTACCTCTATGTTCTTTTCTTGTTTCCGAATAATCAGCAATAACATCAAAAACATAATATTTCCAGCCGTCTATTACGACAGGTTCAGGCAATAATTCAATAGTATAAACACTGATTTCAGCTCTGAAATTTGTCTCCTTTTTTGTTAAAGAGAGTAGTATTTCTTTTGCTTGTTCTTCCGATATTTTGTTTACAGGTTCTTCCACAATGGGTTTGTCTGTTTTTATCAGTACTTCCTGTAAATCCACAAAATATTTTCCATCATTAAAAGATATTGTCATTTCTATCTTTTTGTCATCTGTTTTTGTTGGTATTTGCAGTTTTACACTGTTTTTATCATTGGAAATTTCAAGCAATTCTGCGCCATAATCCGACTTTAAAAGTTCAATATACATTTTTATATCATCTGTTAAAGTACTTTTTGAATTTTCTATATTTTTATACTCATATTTTAAACCTGAATAGAGACCGTCTCCACCTATTATACCTGTATTCAACAAAAATCTTACATCTTCATTTACAGTAGACAGTGACGGTATTGAAACAGCCCCTATATTATATGTCATTGGTTTATCTTTTAACGAATACTTATCCCACGAAACAGTTGCGGCAACAATACACACAATTACCAAAAGTAAATAAGCAAAATAAAACAATACGCTTACTGTTCTTGTATTGTTTTTTCGATTAACTCGTTTTACCGGCGGTATTTCTTCTTTCATTTCTTGCATTTTTCCCTTTTTCCTTTGTAATAATTAATCCCAAACATAATATATTTAAATCTTCAAAAAACTTATTTCAAAAATATATATTAAGACAGCAGATTAATTATATCACAAAATAAAATTCTTTTCTACCATTTTGCAATTATATTTATTGAAAATATTTTTAACAAAAAAAAACTAAGTCTTGCTATTTATAATTATAGAAAGACCTAGATTTTTTATTATTATACTATAACGCTTAATAAATGTTCAGCTATGTTTTCCAGTGGAAGTTGTTTAACCACAGCGCCGTTATTAAACGCAACCATAGGCATACCGTAAACTACGCAAGTTTCCTTGTCTTGTCCTATTGTATAAGCGCCTTTTTGTCTCATTTTCAGCATACCTTTTGCGCCATCTGCGCCCATACCTGTCAATATTATGCCATAAGCATTTTTTCCTGCTGTATCCGCAACAGAATCAAAAAGAACATCAACCGACGGACAGTGACCGCTGACTTTTTCTCCGCGTTTACTGCTTACGTAGTAACCTTTTGCATCTTGCATAAGCCTTAAATGATACTCTCCCGCGCCTATAATAATATTGCCGGGGGTTACTCTGTCACCGTCTTCCGCCTCTTTTACATTCATTTTACAAATTTTATTCAGTCTTTCACTATACATTTTTGTAAAACCTGCGGGCATATGCTGAACTATAACAATACCCGGCGTAGTCGGTGGCAAATCTCTAACAACTTCCAAAATTGCCTCCGTACCACCTGTCGATGCGCCTATTGCTATTACTGTCTTGTTTGATGCCATTATCGTTTTATTGAAAATAGGTCTTACTTTCGGTTTTGGCATTTCTTTTGTTGTATCTTCTTTTCCTATTGTCCTCAAAATACCGGCAGGAGCTTGTCTTACCTTTGCAATAGATGCTATTTTTATTTTTCCCAACAATTCACCAAAAAACATATTAAAGTCATTTGGTGATTTTATTAATGGTTTTCTTACAAAATCAACAGCGCCTGCCTGCAATGCTTCCAAGGCATTTATCGGTAAAGAACTTACTACAACAACAGGAACGGGACACATAGGTATAAGTTTCTTCAAAAAATCTATACCGTTTAGTTTTGGCATTTCTACGTCCAATGTAACCACATCGGGTTTTAATTGCTTAATTTTCTCATAAGCATCAAAACTGTCTACTGCCAAACCAACTACTTCTATATTACTTTCTTCGGAAAGACGTTTTTTTAAAGTTTCACGAAAAAGTAAAGAATCATCAACAATTAAAACTTTCGTTTTCTTTAACAAACTCATTTATCTCAGCTCCTTCTTTGATAGATTGCCGGCTGTAAATATGTATATTTTGTTGTTTCTTTGTTTATAACCTCTGAATGTCCGATAAATAAAAAGCCATCTTTTGCTGTTACATCATAGAACTTATTTATTAATTTATCTTTTGTGGGCGCATCAAAATATATCATTACATTTCTGCAAAAAATTAAATCAAACGGTTTTTTTACACTAAATGGCTCCATTAAGTTTCCTGTACGGAAAACAACTTCTTTTTTGATTTTTGGGCAAATCTCAAAAGTTCCGTCTTTTTTGTCTATAAGATATTTATTAACCCAGTGTTTTGGAATATCTTTTATTTCTTCCTCTGTGTAGATACCTTTTTTTGCTTTGTCCAATGCTCTCATTGAGATATCTGTTGCAAGAATGGTTGTATCCCACTGTGATTTTCTTGCGCCAAAGTATTCATCTATCACCATGGCGATAGTGTATGGTTCTTGTCCCGATGAACATGCGGCGCTCCATATTCTTACATCACGTGTGTTTTTAAACTTTTCTTCAAAGAAAGGCAAAACTTTCTTTTGCATATAATCAAAATGCTCATATTCTCTTAAAAAATATGTATGATTTGTTGTTATCTTATTCAAAAAAGTTGTGACCTCATTACCTGTTTTGTCATTAAATAACAAATCCATATATTCACTAAAATGACTAAGCCCTTTTTCAATTAAAGTATTCGACAGTCTGCCTTCTATTAAAACACGTTTTTTTGCCAAATTGATACCGTATCTGTCATATACAAATTTTACAAGTGTCTCAAATTCTTTATCTGTCAATTTTATCAAAACACTTTTCCCCCTTACAAATGTATTTTAACATAAAAATCAAAGTGTTGTATTATCTTTTTTAAGAAACACATACAACACTTTTCTTCTAATTTTACTTTTTGATATTGGTATCTGTCAAAAATTTTTCAAGGTCAATATTCATTATTATTCTCTCTCCGACTTTTGACACATTTGTTACGTACTGTGTATCTTGATTAGAGGCAGTGTTAGGAAATTCCGAAACTGAAATTTGATCCAAATCCACAACATCAGCAACGCTGTCAACAATTAAACAAACAACTGTATCTTGATAGTTTATCTCTATTATACAAGTTCTCTCTGTATATTCAATTACCGGAAGTCCCAGTTTTGTACGTGCTTCTATTACTGGCATTATTCTGCCACGCAGGTTTATAATACCACTTATATGGCTTGGCAATCCCGGAACACGTGTAATTTTTTGCATATTTATTATTTCATTTACGTATGAAAGTTGTATACCGTAATATTTTTCACCTATCATAAATGTAAGTGACGAACCCATAAGGTCATCAGTTTTTTCATCAAAGTTAGTCATTACTTCTTCCATATTATTCCCCCCTTATTCAGTGTTTACCCAACAAATTGTCAATATCCAAAATTAAGCTGATACTGCCATCACCCATAATTGTACAACCTGTAAGACCAATACTCTTAATATTATATTTATTTAGATATGTCGGGAAAGGTTTTACAACCACCTTTTGTTCACCAAGAAGTTCATCTGCAAAGATGCAAGCTGCGCTTCCGCTATTTTCTATTAGTAGGAATATACCCTTTGACAAATCTTTTTCACCATTTTCCACATTGAACAATTCATGCAAACGAATAATAGGGTAGCACTCGCCACGCAACATAATAACTTCGCTTCCGTTTGTATCTGTTATTACTTTTATATCTTCCGAAAGCTTAAATGTCTGACGAATCGAAGTTATAGGAACTGTGAAGATTTCATCATAAACAGAAATTGTCATACCTGCGACTATTGCCAGTGTCAATGGTATTTTTATGGTAAATGTTGTTCCCTCTCCAACTACTGAGTCAACAGATATAGAGCCGCTTACCTTTTCAAGATTTTGACGAACAACGTCCATACCAACGCCACGTCCCGAAAACTCGGTTACTGTCTCGTTAGTTGAAAATCCGGGAAGCATTATCATTCCAAATACTTCTTTGTCTGTATATTCAGCTTTTGCTTTTGTCAATAGTCCGTTTCTCTCGGCTTTGTCAAGTATTTTGTCACGATTTAGTCCGCAACCGTCATCTTTTAGTATAATAACTATCTCACCACCGATATTTTGCGCGGATAGAGTTATTGTACCTTTCTCGTTTTTACCTTGAAGCAAACGTTCTTCCGGCAGTTCTATTGCGTGGTCCATAGCATTTCTTATCATATGCATAAACGGATCACCGAGAACATCGTTTATTGTTTTATCTACTTCTGTATCTCCACCGACAGTTACAAGTTCTACTTCTTTGCCCAGCTTTTTATTCATATCACGTACTATACGGTTCATTTTTTGGAACACACCGTTAATCGGCACCATTCGTATAGACATTACCACATCTTGCAGTTGATCTGTCAGTTTACGTAATTGACGCGCCGATTTATTAAAGTTATCCAGTTGCAGACCTTTTAAATCAGGGCTGTTTGTAACCATAGCTTCATTGATTACTATTTCACCCATTATATCCATAAGTAAATCAAGTTTAGATTGATTTACGCTTATAAGGCTTTGTTTGCCTGCCGATGAAGACATCTTATTTGCATTATTTTGTGGCTCTGCCTTTGGTTTCTCCGTTTTTTGTGGTTCTTTTGGTTGTGCGTGTACAGGTTTTTCTTCTTTCACAGTCTCTTTTGATTTTTTCTCATCAGAATTTGGAGTATTGGGTTTTGCATCATCTTCCACTTCGTACGATTTCATACTTACGGAATTTTCTATAATACTGCAAATATCATCTATCGGCAATGTTGTTTTTAGTTTAATAAGCAAACCGTTTGTTGCTATCTCATTTGAACAAGCGGAATTGCTTTCGGGATTTTCAGGAATAGACTCAATATAATCACAGGCTTCCTGTAATTTTGATATCAACATAAATGCGCGTATATTTTCCATTTGACAACCATCTTCAAAAAACACACGTATTTTATAAAGAGTGTCATCTATTGAATCAAGCGTATTTTCTTCTTCAACAGTTTCGCTTACTGTATTTGCCGCCACAGATTGTTGAGGCGTACTTTCTTTCTTTATTGGCGTGCCATTTACAAATGCGTTTACCTCATCAATTTGTTTGGCAATCGCTTCTATTAGTTTAGAAGAATCCGCTGGATAATAACTTTCGCTGTCCTCTTGCAAAAGCTCTACTTCCGACTTAAAGAAATCCGATGCTTTAAAAAGTAAATCAAACAGAACTGAATTGTCTCTATCCATTACTTCATTATGCTCACGAATAATAAAGAAAAGATCCTCTACACGATGCGCAAGTGTAGAAACAGTTTCTATTCCCATCATTGCAGATGAACCCTTAATGGTATGCATTATACGAAATATTTCATTAATATTTTCTGATGAAATATTGTGTTGCTTTTCGCCTTCCAATAATATTTCATCAAGCTCATCTAAAA
This sequence comes from Angelakisella sp., assembly GCA_020024555.1. Classification (GTDB taxonomy): domain Bacteria; phylum Bacillota; class Clostridia; order Oscillospirales; family Ruminococcaceae; genus Angelakisella. Next base: position 303 of record JAHHTQ010000005.1, on the reverse strand, counting down.
GGGTACTAGTGTCCAAAACATATGTACCTATCATTGGTTCCATGCTAGCGTCAATATAACTCATTTTATCACCTACTAAATTTGATTATTTACTTTTTTATAATACCACTACCCCAAAAAAATTTTGATAATATAAAAAAAGCATGATTTTTAAGAAAAGAAATATATAAAACTTTATTTTCTCAATTTTTAGTTATGTAGTCATTATATCACTTTATTTTACAAATTTCCACTACATTAACAACTTTTTTTAAAATTAACATAACTTGCTTAAAAATATAATAATTTTGTAGAATTATTTAT
>JAHHTQ010000049.1 GCA_020024555.1 Angelakisella sp. | reverse complement strand
TTTTGGCATTTATGCCAAAAGAGGAAACTTTTTGCAAGAGAAAAAGTTTCTTTGAGATTACATCTTTTGTGCCTATTTTTCCGGCAATAGAATTTTTGACATTCAAACAGGACTAAATCTAACGATAAGATTCAGTCCTGTTTTTTTATTTTTTTACGTAATAATGTAATGGCTATTAAATTTGGTACTGCCATAAATAAATTTAATATATCGGATAAATTCCATACAAAAGACATATCAAAAAAAGCGCCGATAACTATGAATATGCAAAATATGGTTTTATAAATCAGCGTTTTTCCCTCACCAAAAAGATACTCGCAACACTTGCAACCATAAAAACACCACCCGAGTATACTTGTATATGCAAATACAACAATACAAACAGACAGTAAAAACACAGATATTTTATCACCGAAAACTTGCGACATAGCAAAAGTTACAGGCATTTCCGCATTTTGTAAGCCACCCTTGTCACTGCAAGTAAGCACAACAAGCGCTGTTACCGTGCACATAACTATTGTGTCGGCAAATACTTCAAAAATACCATATAGACCTTGTATATGCGGAGTGCTGCCGTTTGATGAGCCATGCGCAATAGGACTTGAACCCATTCCCGCCTCATTAGAAAAAATACCGCGGGAAAAACCCAGTCTCACTGCCCTTGAAAAACTATACCCAATAACACCGCCGACTGTGCTTTTGAATGAAAAAGCCTGTGTAAAAATATCATAAAAAGCCTGTGGCAATAAGCTTATATTCTTAAAGAGAACTATTCCGCACATTATTATATATATAAATGTCATAAGTGGCACAAGTTTTGCCGTAAATGTTCCTGTGCTTGTATAATCGGCTATACACACCAAGCATACCGGGACAAACAAAAATAAAGCGGTTACTATCGGGCTGATACTATAACCTGACTCTATTTGTGTTGTTACAGCATTCACCTGCGTAATATTTCCTATGCCAAACGAAGAAATAACCGTACCTATTGCAAATATTACGGCAAGCCCCCTGTAATTTCTGCCAAGTCCTTTTTCAATATAGTACATAGGTCCGCCGCTGACTACTTTTCGGCTGTTTTGCTGTTTATAGTATACCGCAAGATATACCTCAACATACTTAATAACCATACCCAAAAATGCGCTTATCCACATCCAAAATACAGTTCCTGCGCCTCCTATTACGATAGCTGTGCCTACACCTACAATATTTCCCGTACCCATTGTTCCGCCAAGAGCAGTGGACAGAGCCTCAAACGGAGTTAAATTGTTATTGCTGTTTTTATTTTTCTGTGGACAAAATACAGTTTTAACAGCAAACGGCAGTTTTTTTATTTGTATAAAGCCCAATTTAACCGTATAATATATTCCGACAAAAGTAAGCAAAACCACCATTACTTTTCCCCAAAGATATGTATTAATAAAAGTTAAAAACTTTTCTATTTATATCACCACACCACTGTTAATATCAAAAATTTATTTATATTTATATATTTATTGTAAAATACATATTTTTATGTTATTATAAGTGTTAGGAATTTTTTTATCTGAAAAATTTTATATAAAGGGGGTACAACCATTGACATATACCACAAAGAATGCCGAAGAAACTATAAAGTTTGCGGAAAAAATCGGTAAACTTTTAAAACCGAATGATATAATTGCATATAAAGGCAGTATGGGCGCCGGCAAAACAACATTTACAATAGGACTTGCAAAAGGTATGGGTCTTGATGTATGGGTATCCAGTCCAACATTTGCGCTTGTGTATGAATATGAAGGCGACATTCCCCTTTGCCATTTTGATATGTACCGTATCAACACACTTGATGAGCTTTATTCAACAGGTTTTTTTGATTATTTGGATACAGGCAGGGTACTTGCCATTGAGTGGAGTGAAAATATAGAAGAAACACTACCAAAAAACCATATAACAATAGATATACAAATAAACGAAGGCGATAGCCGAACAATAACTGTACTGGGAGATGAGAGATTTGAAAATATTGGGGATTGAAGCGTCTGCAATCAGCGCCTCAGTGGCTCTTTGTCAAGATGATATAATTTTGGGTGAGTACTATCTCCATACAGGAAAAACTCACAGTCAAACACTTATGCCAATAACGGAAGAACTGTTAAAAACCGTTGGTGTAACCCTTGGCGATATAGATGCCATTGCCGTAACCACAGGGCCGGGTTCTTTTACAGGACTTCGTATAGCTTTGGCGGCAGTAAAAGGAATGGCTATGGGAAAAAATATTCCGTGTATATCTGTTTCCACACTTGAAAGCATTGCCTATAACCTAAAAGGCTTTAACGGTATAGTGGCTGTCACTATGGACGCAAGATGCAATCAAGTTTATACAGCGCTGTTTAAACTTGAAGACGACAATATAACAAGGCTTACAGAAGATAGCGCTATGTCGCTTGACGAATTGTGCGAACTTTTGCAAAACCACAAAGATACTACGGTTTATGTTGCTGGCGACGGACTGAACGTAGCTTATGAATACCTGAAAAATAAAAATATTGAAGTTAAAATACCTGTTGCAAAATTAAGATTTCAAAACGCAACATCTACTGCGCTGATAGGTACGGAGGAATTTAAAAAAGGTAATACGATTTCATACAAAGACATAGTACCGACATACCTGCGACTACCACAGGCAGAAAGAGAACTTAATGCGCGCAAAACAAAATGAAAGTATGAACTTTTTTGTAAGTTTATTTTTTTATATATAATTAAACAAATTTTTGGAGGAAATACTATGAAACCATTTATTATGGAGCACCCGCTTATTCAACACAAATTGACTATACTGAGGGATAAAAACACAGGTTCGAGGGATTTTCGTGCTTTGACATCAGAAATAGCCACTTTAATGTGTTATGAGGCAACAAGAGATTTGCCACTGGTTGATAAAGAAATAGAAACACCTATGTGCAAAGCTGTCGGTAAAGAACTTTCGGGCAGAAAACTTGCATTTGTTCCTATTCTTCGCGCCGGTATGGGTATGCTTGAAGGTGTGCTTACTCTTGTTCCTGCCGCAAAAGTAGGTCATATAGGCTTATATCGTGACCACGAAACAGCGCAACCTATTGAGTATTACTGTAAATTGCCATCAGATATAGCTCAACGTGAAGTTATCGTTCTTGATCCTATGCTTGCAACAGGAGGCAGCGCGATAGACGCTATTACCCAAATAAAAGAACGTGGCGTAAAAAACATTAAATTTATGTGTATCATAGCCGCTCCGGAAGGTATGAAAGCGCTTGAAGAAGCGCACCCAGATGTACAGGTATATTGTGGCGCTCTTGATGAAAAATTAAATGAAGACAAATATATTATCCCCGGTCTTGGCGATGCAGGCGACCGTATATTCGGAACAAAATAATTTATTATAAAACATAATAAAAAGGCACTTTTCTTAAAATTAAAAAGAACAGTGCCTTTTATTTATTGAAAATATGAGGATTTTAGTTATGACAGAAAAAATTAAGCTTATATTTAATTTGTTTTTTACATTCGCAAAAATAGGCGCTTTTACCTTTGGCGGAGGCTATGCTATGATGCCGATATTACAACGTGAAATTGTGGAAAATAAGCAATGGGCAACCTCCGATGAACTTATCGACTACTATGCGATAGGACAATGCACACCCGGAATTATTGCAGTTAATACCGCAACCTATATCGGACAAAAACAAGCCGGTGTTATCGGCGGTATCTTCGCAACTTTGGGACTTGTATTTCCATCAATCGTAATAATAGAACTTATCAGCAAGTTTATTTCAAACTTTACTTCTATTTCCGCTGTGCAATATGCCTTTAACGGAATACGCGTATGTGTCGGCGTACTTATTCTTCAAACTGTATTAAAACTTTTTGACAGCTCTGTAAAAAATGTTTTTGGCGCAGTAATCTTCTTTATAGTCTTTATACTGTCAATCTTTTTCGATGTATCACCTATAATATTAATTATCGGCGCAAGCATTGTCGGATTAATTGCAACATTTTTTGAAAATAAACGCACATAAATAAAGGAGATAAAAAAATGATATATTTAAGATTATATATAGAATTCTTTTTAACAGGACTTTTTGCCATTGGCGGCGGTCTTGCCACTCTCCCTTTTTTGGAAGATATAGGTATACGTACAGGGTGGTATAACCATGAAATGCTTGCTGATATGATAGCGATTTCCGAAAGCACACCGGGAGCTATGGGCATAAATATGGCAACATATACAGGTTTTCACGTAGGCGGTATTTTCGGCGGAATTATCGCTACTTTGGGACTTATTACACCATCGATTATTATTATTCTTATCATTGCAAAAGTCTTTAATAAATTTAAGGAAAACAAATATATACAAGGTATTCTTACCGGACTGCGTCCAACGTCAACAGCGCTTATTGCAGTCGCATGCGTCGGTATCCTAAAACTTGTGTTATTTAAAAGTCAGATATGTATACTGAATTTTGACATTTCACTTATACCGAATATCATCAACCTAAAAGCACTTGGCTTTGGAATTATACTTTATCTGCTTATGAAAAAAAGTAAATTTCACCCTATTTTTTGGATAATTATTTCCGGTGTAATAGGTGTTGTTTTAAAAATATAAAAATCTAATTTTTGTCGGAGGATAGACGTTTGCATTTAAAAAAAATTACTGTTACATTAACAACCATATTACTGTTATTGTTTACTGCTTCTTGTAATATAATTAATACAGATAACAAAAAATGTCCGCCTACCTACCAATATCAATTAGAAATACCTTTAAATGATGAAACTCTGCAAAAGATTTTTTTTGATGCTATTTATTATAAACGTAAGAATGTTTCCGTAAACTTTTCCCAATATCAAGGTTTTATTGTAAGAAAGCCATTTAAATATGCCGCCGACGAAGTAAAAGGAAAAAATAAATACAGTGATATATTAATCAAAAAAGTAACATACCGAACACAGCAAACAAATAAATACTTAACTGTTGATTTTAAATTTGAGTTTAACGAAGATGAACTTGAATTTTATAATAAAGCTCCGTTAACAGATGATTTTGAGCTGTACAATGAATTTTCCAAAAACATTAACAACGAAAAATATGCGTTTTTTATCAAAATCTCCGATAATCTATATAAATCTATGGTCACTGAATTTATATTGAAAACTGCCGTAAATAATAATTTATTATGGCAAGAGCCTAAATTTCACAGTATGGAACAACTTTATAATGATATTCTGGTAATAGATATTATATTTGATAAAGATACAAAAAACTTAAAAGAACGTCATGATGAGTTATATAAATATGCAAACAATATTATAAACAGCGACAGCTTTAAAAAGCTCAAAACTCAAAGAGAACAAATTAAATACATACATAGTGTTGTTGTGGATAGTATGGAATACGATAAAGACTTACAGGCAAAAATAAATAATTATAATATGACTTTTGAGGAGCATATTCAAAATTCGGCTTACGGTGGATTTTTTATTGGCAAAACCGCATGTACAGGCTATGCTCAGGCAATAAAAATTCTTTGTGACCTTGCCAAAATAAAGTGTACCACTGTTTCCGGTTCAGTAAACGGAGAGTCTCATATATGGAATAAAGTACAGATAGACGGTGAGTATTATTATATTGATGCAACAATATCAGATAATGATGAACTGCCACCATACAATGACTTTTTATTCACTGAACTAAACTACCGTGAACAAGTTTACAAAATCGGACGTAAGTCCTATAAACCATTTTAAATATTACGTATAAACTGAGCCTACATTTATAAAACATATAATGTAGGCTTAATCTATATAAAAAATATAGGAGCTGATAAAAAATATCAACTCCTCAGTTTGTCGAAAAAACCTATTATCAGAAAAATATGCACAAAAGGGGTAATTTCAAAGAAACTTTTTCTCTTGCAAAAAGTTTCCTCTTTTGGCATTTATG
>JAHHTQ010000048.1 GCA_020024555.1 Angelakisella sp. | reverse complement strand
ACTTTTATAGACTTCGTCATTATGACGAATTGATATGCCTTTTTTGACACGCTGAGAGTATGTGTAATAATTTACATATACTCCATTTTTTTATATTATTATTTATTTTTTTCGTTTAATTTTTCTACCCAGCAGTTATAACACATACTTTCATACATTTCATCACCGCCAATTTGTACCTGTTCCCCTTCGCAGACTACCTTACCATTACAAATGCGCGCGTTAATAGTAGCTTTCTTACCACATCGACAAACAGTTTTTATTTCCTGAATGCTTTCGGAAATTTCTATTAAACGTTTACTTCCTTCAAAAAGGTGACTGGTAAAATCTGTAAGCAAACCAAAACATATAACAGAAACATTGTGTAGCGCGCTGATACTATGTAGTTGCTCAACCTGTTTTGTAGTCAAAAATTGTGCTTCATCGCAAAGTACAACATCGGTTTTATAATCAAGAGAACTAAACAAATCAAGTATATCGTCATCATTTTTGATAACCGTATCGGCATTTTCCTGCAAGCCTATACGGGAATGAACTATATCTACACCGTCCCTGTCATCAATAATAGGTTTGATTAACCATGTCTTCATATTTTTGTCTTCGTAGTTTCTTTTTGTCATCAATAATTGAGCAGTTTTTGAACTACCCATAGTACCATATTTAAAATACAACTTACTCATCTTACCTCTCACCTACATAATTTATTTTTAATAAATATAAAAAGAAAAGATACAATATAAACAGCTCTTTTACTGTTAAGAACTGTCAGATTGCAGAAAAAGCTAATTGTTGTGTAAAATTTATGAAGTTAGAAAAGTTTTACCCAATTTTTTCAATATACTTATTCAATAGTCCGACAGCTTTTTTGACCAAGAGCTGTTTTATTTATCATATTATTAATATAAGAATTCAAATTCAAAGCCTAGGACGTCTACTGTATCGCCCTCTTTAATTCCCATTTCTTCAAGTTTTTCAATAATACCACTAACACGCAAAACACGTTGGAAATATTGGAGAGATTCATAGTCGTCCATATCAACCATACCCAGTGTGTGTTGCAGCCAATCAGCCTCAACATAATATATGCCGTTTTCTTTGATAATTTCAAATTGATTTTTATTTTCTTCAATGAATTCTTCTGTTTCGTCAGGTTGATATCTTACAATAGGCGGCAAAGTAGAAAGCTGTTCATAAACATAGTTTATAAGCTCTTTTGTTCCTTGATTTGCCGCAGCAGTGATAGGGAAGAAAGTATATCCTTGTTCTTCAACATAGTTTTTGAATTTTTCTATACTTTCGGGTTCGGCTATATCGCACTTGTTACCTACAACTATCATAGGTCTTTCGGCAAGTTCTTCATTGTAGTTAAGCAGTTCTTTGTTTATTGCTTCAAAGTCTTCGATAGGGTCACGGCCTTCGCTGCCTGCAACGTCAACGATATGAAGAATGAGTCTGCATCTGTCAACGTGACGCAAGAATTCGTGTCCAAGTCCAACACCTTCGGCAGCGCCTTCTATAAGTCCCGGAATATCTGCCATTACAAAGTTGTGGTCAACATCTATTTGCACTACACCAAGTACAGGTGTAAGTGTTGTAAAATGGTAGTTTGCAATTTCAGGTTTGGCTGCGCTCACAACAGATATAAGCGTTGATTTACCAACATTTGGAAAACCAACCAAGCCGACATCGGCAAGCAGTTTAAGCTCCAAAACAAGCTCTTTTTCCTCGCCTTTGTAACCACCTTTCGCAAAGTTCGGTATTTGACGGGTAGGTGTGGCAAAATGGCTGTTTCCCCAACCACCTTTGCCACCATAGGCTACAATAACCGGAGTTTCGTCAGAAATATCGGCAAGAATTTTACCTGTCTTTTTGTCACGGATAACAGTGCCTTTTGGAACTTTTATAAATAGATCCTCTGCGCCTTTACCGCTTCTGCGACGTCTTTCACCCTTGTTACCGTCTTTGGCTACATAATTTTTTTTGTATTTAAAAGGAAGTAGACTGTTTACATTTGTATCAAGTACAAAGACAACGTCTCCACCTTTACCGCCATCGCCGCCGTCAGGTCCGCCGGCGGCTACATATTTTTCACGATGAAATGAAACAGCGCCGTTTCCGCCATCGCCGGCTTTTACTTTTATTGTGGCTTTATCTATAAACATTTTTTATCTCCTGTTCTTTATAATAAAAAGTCTCTTGCTATGTATTTTAGTCTTTTCAATTATAACATAATTTATTATCATTTACAAAAAAAACTTTTACAAATTAATATTATTTTTTTTGATATATTTATTTATAATTCTAAAATAAAATGTATAGTTATATATTGAATTAATAGTTTTATTATTGTGAAAATAGGGAATACTCATATAAAAAAACAAACCCACGATAATGAATATCGTGGGTCTCAACAGTAAGTATATACTTTTTTAAATTAAGCTGTGTAGATTGAAACTTTTTTGCGGTCTTTACCCATACGCTCAAATTTTACTTTACCGTCAACAAGTGCAAACAATGTATCATCAGAACCGATGCCTACGTTTTCACCCGGGTGAATGTGTGTTCCTCTTTGACGAACCAGTATATTACCTGCAAGAACAAATTGACCATCTGCTCTTTTTACTCCCAAACGTTGTGCAGCTGAATCTCTACCGTTTTTGGTTGAGCCAACACCTTTCTTATGTGCCATTTATATTACACCTCTCCTTCTGATTAAGCGTTTATAGCTGTAATTTCAACCTTAGTATATGGTTGTCTGTGACCTAGTTTTCTCTTATAGTCTTTCTTTGGACGGTAAGTAAATACTGTAACTTTCTTAGCTTTACCGTTTTTAAGAACCTTACCTGTTACAGTTGCACCTTCAACATATGGCGCACCGAATTTAACGTTACCTTCTTCACCTACACTAAGAACTTCTGTAAATGTGTAGTCTGTTTCTTCTTCGGCGTTTAGCTTTTCGATGTATACTACATCGCCCACTTTAACAGTGTATTGCTTACCGCCTGTTTGCATAATTGCGTACATTTGGATATTCCTCATTTCATATAGTCTCGCTGAACCTTAGGTGGCACAAGGCACTTTTAACCCAATTCAAGCGGCATTCCTAGTTTAACATAGACAAATAGCCTTTGTCAAGGACTTTATTTTACAAATTTTCGATTTTTTTGCATATCGCCATAAAAAATGATAATATCATATTAATACTTATACTTTTTGTCAAGTTTTTTTAATTTCTTTATGTGAATATATTTTGTTCAGTAATATTTTTGATAAAAATACCACAAAGAGAGAAAGCAGTATACCGCCGATTATATCAGTTGGATAGTGTACGAAAAGATACATTCTCGAAAAGGCGATAAGTGTTGCAAGAATAATTGCCAATACTCCGAAGTGTTTTTTGTAGGAGAGAATACAAAGCGCAGCCGAAAAAGATGATAAAGTATGTCCTGACGGAAAAGAGTATTCTGATGGTGGGGGAATAATTATCGGTTGGCTGTATGCCAAATATGGTCTTGCTCGTGCAAAGATATTCTTTATAAGAAGATTTCCCATAATGTATCCAAGAGCGAGGGCAATAAGCATAAATACGCCAGTTTTGCGTGTTTTTTTGAATATAAGCATTATAAAAGCGAGTACTATCCAAAATAAGCCGCCGTTACCGAGCGAAGTTATAAATATCATTATCTTGTCGAGTATGGGATTTGATATATTTTCTCTTAAAAACATTAAAAAATTAAATTCAAATTGCATAAGACACCTCTTTGATTGATAAGCATAAAAAAACAAAGACTTTTTCCTTACAATAAATGTATCTATTAAGATAAGAAAAAAGTCCTTTATTATTGTTTATTTATGGCGTTTATTTATTCTCGATAATATCTTCCGCATTGGAAACCAAATTCAAAAGAGAAGAAGCGAACAGCGGATAATTTTGTGACAGCTTTTCCGACGAAATAGAAAGCTCATCAGGATTTTCGATTTTCTCCAAATCATCGACAGGTTTTGCCTCTGCTATACTATCTGCTTTTGCAAAAGCTTTTTCCATAGCGGATATGCAGTAAGCGTTGGATACTTGTTTTGGAATACGGAACATTTGTTGTTGGTTTTTATCGTAAGAATTAAAAATCAATCTGAACATTCTATATACAGACAGTATTAAATAGTTGCTGACATTTTCTATCATACCCTCATTCTGAGTTTTTGAAAGTAAGTCGAACAATACATTAATTGAGTTTGTAATTAATTTCTTGTTTAAAACAGCATATATACTGCCTTTTAATTTATTGTCTTTTGCCACTGTGTCGCAATCGGGTATTTCTTCAACGGATAACATAGTACCGTTTCTTTCGGGAGTTCTGCCCAACATATAGTCACAAGAAACACCATAAAAATCCGCTACTGTTATAAGGAAATCCAAACCGCATTCTCTTATACCTTTTTCGTAGTGAGAAAGCAGAGCCTGTGATATTCCCAGTTTAGATGCAACTTCTTTTTGGCTAAGTCCCTTTTCTTTCCTTAATAATGTCAATATTCTTGAAAATTCTGATGACATTTACACACCTCTTTATGTAATATTTAATGTATTTTTTTACATCAAGCAGACTTATTATATCTAAAATAATACTTTTTGTAAATAAGAATTGTCGTTTTTTGTAATAAAAAAATAATCTTTGTCTATCTAAACAAAGTTTTTATTTATTTTTAATATATAATTCTACGATACTGAAAATTATAATCTTGTGACTCATATAAATCTATTTGAATTTAAACAATATTCACAAAGACATAAATTTTTTATAACTTTTTGAACTGTCTCAAATGGCAAAATACAATTTATTGCAAAAATTAAAAGAATATTTATATTTTTATCTTAATAAAATACTTGCAAAACTTCGTTAAATGATATACAATAGTGATATAGTGCTTTTGGAGAAGTTTGCGACTTTTTTGAGAGTACAATAATTTTGCAAGTTGAAAGGAAGTTTTTCAAGATGACAACATATAACAAAATGACTATTGAAGATTTAGATGTAAAAGGTAAAAAAGTATTGGTACGCTGTGACTTTAACGTGCCTATGAAAGACGGCAAAATCACAGACGAAAACAGAATAATCGGCGCTATGCCAACTATTAAATATCTTGTTGATAATGGCGCAAAAGTAATTCTTTGCTCACACCTAGGCAAACCAAAGAATGGTCCGGAAGAAAAATTTTCACTTGCTCCTGTTGCTGCTGCTCTTTCAGAAAAATTGGGCAAAACAGTTGTATTTGCCAATGATGATAACGTTGTTGGCGAAAATGCAAAAAAAGCTGTTGAAGAAATGAATGACGGTGATGTTGTTCTTCTGCAAAACACACGTTTCAGAAAAGAAGAAACAAAGAATATAGAAGATTTTAGTAAAGAACTTGCTTCCCTTGCAGAAGTATATGTTGATGATGCTTTTGGTTCTTGCCACAGAGCGCACTGCTCAACAGCGGGTGTTACAGACTACATCAAAGATACAGCTGTTGGTTACTTAATGCAAAAAGAAATTAAATTCCTAGGTAATGCGGTAGAAGCTCCTGAGCGTCCGTTCCTTGCTATCCTTGGCGGCGCAAAAGTTGCAGATAAACTAAACGTTATCGAAAACCTACTAAATAAAGTTGATACTTTGATTATCGGTGGCGGTATGGCTTACACATTCCTAAAAGCAAAAGGATACGAGGTAGGTAAATCACTTGTTGATGATGAAAAGGTTGAATACTGCGCCAATATGATGAAACAAGCAGAAGAAAAAGGTGTTAAACTTCTTCTTCCGATAGATACAGTTGTAACTTATGATTTCCCAAATCCAATAGATGCAGAAATCGAAACAAAAGTTGTTGACGCAAATGCTATTCCGGCAGATATGGAAGGTCTTGATATAGGACCAAAAACACGCGAGCTGTTTGCCAATGCGGCAAAAGAAGCTAAGACTGTTGTTTGGAACGGACCTATGGGTGTATTTGAAAACCCAATCCTTGCAGCCGGTACAAACAGCGTTGCGGCGGCTCTTGCAGAAACAGATGCTATCACAATCATCGGTGGTGGTGACAGCGCGGCGGCAGTTGCTCAACTGGGCTATGCTGATAAAATGTCACATATCTCAACAGGTGGCGGCGCTTCCCTTGAATACCTAGAAGGAAAAGTTCTTCCGGGTATAGCTTGTATAGCTGACAAAAACTGATTTTTCTTATGAAAAATAAAAAAAACAGGGGCGGACAATGTTCGCCCTTTATGGATATTATTACGAATAGGAGATATACATAATGAATAAAGCTCTAAGAAAAGCTGTTATAGCTGGTAACTGGAAAATGAATAAAAATCGTCAAGAGGCAAAAGCGCTTATTGCTGAAATGCTACCTCTTGTAAAAGATGCTGACTGTGGTGTTGTTATCTGTGTACCATATACAAACCTTGAAACAGCTCTTGAAGCTACAAAAGGCAGTAACGTAAAAGTTGGCGCAGAAAACTGCCACTGGGCAACAAGCGGTGCTTTTACAGGCGAGATATCAGCAGATATGCTTGCAGAAATGGGTGTTGAGTATGTTGTACTTGGACATAGTGAACGCAGACAATATTTCGGAGAGACAGACGGGACAGTTAATAAACGTTTACACGCAGCTTTAACAGCAGGCCTAAAACCAATTCTTTGCGTAGGCGAACTACTGAATGAGCGTGAAGGCGGAATTACAGAAGAAGTTGTTGGTATGCAAACAAAACTTGCGCTTGCAGGCGTTACAAAAGAGCAACTTGCAAATATCATAATTGCTTACGAGCCGGTATGGGCAATCGGTACAGGCAAAACAGCAACAGCAGAGCAAGCCAATGAAGTAAATCATTACATCAGAACAGTTGTAGAAAAACTATATGATAAAGAAACAGCAGACGCTATGACTATTCAATACGGTGGCTCTATGAACGCAGGTAATGCAGAAGAACTGACAGCTCAACCTGATGTTGACGGTGGTTTAATCGGTGGCGCATCACTAAAAGCGGCTGATTTTGCTAAAATAATAGAAGCAGCAAGCAAATAATTATTTTGTTTAAACTGTAACAAAACCGACTTTTTTATACGAAGTCGGTTCAGTTTGTTGAAAAAGACTATTACCAGAAAAATATGCACAAAAGGGGTAATTTCAAAGAAACTTTTTTTCTTGCAAAAAGTTTCCTCTTTTGGCATAAATGCCAAAATTCACCTTCAAAAATGCGCTTGCACGGCAAAAGCGTTCCGTTTTCTGCGGAAAACGTCTTAGGCTCTGCCCTTAAACTGCAATTTTTTGAAAAAAATTGAGTAAAACTTTTATAGACTTCGTCATTATG
>JAHHTQ010000047.1 GCA_020024555.1 Angelakisella sp. | reverse complement strand
GTATGATTTTACTCTTTTTATGACGTGAGAGCATAAAAAAAGACGTGAACAAAAAATTGCTCACGTCATACAAGTGGCGGTTCGCCACTGGCGGAGATGAAGAGATTCGAACTCTTGCGCCGATTTCTCGACCTACTCCCTTAGCAGGGGAGCCCCTTCACCAGCTTGGGTACATCTCCATACCAATATTTATAAATAAAAATGGCGGAGAGGGTGGGATTCGAACCCACGGTTCTTGCGAATCACTAGTTTTCAAGACTAGCTCCTTAAACCGCTCGGACACCTCTCCGTAGTGCGTTATCGCCTAACGCTTGATTATAATAACATAAATAAAAATAAAAGTCAAGCTTTTTTTTAAAAAAAATAAATTAAATTGTAAAATATCTTAACTTGATATACAGACAGTTTTAGGTATAATAAAGATATCTATCATTATAATATATCTCACAAAACAACATAAGAGAGGAATATGTATTATGAAAAAAATATTATCAATACTTGTAGTTTGTGCAATAATACTTTCAATGACAGCTTGTGGAGATAAGCAAACGCCGAATATTTCAGAGTCACAAAGTATATCTGAGACAACAGAACAGTCTGCTTCAAATATTGAAAGTGAACCTGACAAAATAGCGGAAAATATAGAGACATATATTTATCAGGATTCCGATGACTTCAAAATTGAAAATATGAAAATAGAAGAAGTAAAACATATTTGCGGAACACAAGATGATGTGGAAAAATACACAAAACTAATATCTGATTTAAAATTAGCTGATATAACAAGAATATACGCTACTACGGGACCTTCTTTCTTCAAAACAGGTAAAGTAACCATAACACCCGAAGAAGCAGAAAATATAATTAAAACGATAAAAAAATTTGAAATATCAACACTCTCCAACGAAGAATACGAAGAAATTATTACGGGTGGAGGCTGGTCAATATATATTGAAACAAAAGACAGCGCATACAAATTCTTTTGGAATGGAGAATCACGTATCTTTATCACCAGCGATAAAGATAATGTATCTGTTGGTTTAAAAAACAAGAATAACACTTGTGTCGAACTACACAAAATATTATTTGACTTAATGGATAAATACTTAGAAACAGCGGACAATTAAAGCTACAAAGAATTAGTTTGAATTTGCTTATTATTATATATATATCAATTATAAATTCACAGAAGCCCTTTTATGACATTTTGCTATCATAAAAGGGCTTCTGTCTTTTATTTACTTATTAATTATCTTTGGCAACCTCTGTTATATCTGTTATATCTATAATTTTGACCATTGTTATTTCTTGAATATCTGTTTTTACCATATTCACCTCTGCGATATCTTCCTGAACCGTTTTGGCGATAGTTGTTTTCACATATGCAATCATCACACCATTCTCTTTCGTTATCAAAAATACGAGCATAATCCCTATATCGTATTCCTGCATTTTCTTTTGTCAAATCATATACGCAATTTGTTCTGTCGTTTCTTGTAAAAATATTTGGTTTTGCCTGCGCAGATGTCGCAAATACTGTTGCTGAACCAATAACGATTACAGCGGCAATTAAAGATGTAAATAATGTTTTTTTCTTTGTTTTCATAATAGCGATTATCCTTTCTTCTACTGAATTTTTACTGAAATTATTAGAAAACGGTGTTAAACCGATTTTTCTTTCTTCCATATTGATTAGTATATTTGCATACGAACTCCTTATATTTATGCCAAATTCTTGAAGCACACATTCATCGCAAACCAATTCAATATCCCTATTCGCCAAAATGTACATAGTCCAAACCAATGGGTTAAACCAATGCACGCAAAGAGCCAGCGTTAAAATAAATTTTGTAAGTAAATCTAACCTTTTTATATGTATATATTCATGCGTAATTATATATTGCAATGAATTTATATCTGTCCAATCTGTTGATTTTGGCATTAAAATTACCGGTTTAAATATTCCGTAAGTTAATGGTGATGATATTTCAGCCGATTGTCTTATATTAACAGTTCTTTTTAAGGTATGTTTCGCCAGCCAATCATTAATATATTCATTATAAATAGGCATTGAGGTCTTAACTTTCCACTGAAAACGCAAATATAATACAAGAAAAAAAATTAAACTCAATATAAAACCAATAATCCAAACGATAACTAATGGCGATATGTATTTATCAGTCAAAAATAATTCTTGTGATATATTGTTAGGCGAATTTACAACAGAAAAATCATTGTATTGATATTTATTGAAATTACCAATATAATTTTCTATAAATGTATAAATACTGAATTTTGACGGAATGGATATCGGTATCAAAAGGAGATAGAGAGCAACCAACCACAGAGCAATAAAAGTTTTTTTTGGTAAAATATTTATCAAAAGTGAACGTATAATAATAATCAATATTATAAAAAATGCGCCTTTTACACTCATTTCAAATAAGCTGATATTAATCACCCCTACTCCAAATTTCCAACAATTTTTTTCAATTTTTTAATTTGTTCATCAGATAATTTTTTGCGTCCGATTAAAGCCGCAAACAGTTTATCTGCTGAACCGTCATAAATTTTATTAATCAATTCATTTGTTTCTGCCTCTTGCACTTTTTCCTTTGGAATTAAAGAATGACATACAAAATTGGGTTCTATGCGTTCTATTGCGCCTTTTTTGATACATCTTTTAATTAGCGTATATGTTGTGTTTACATTCCAACCAAATTGTTCGGTCAAAACATTTGCAATATACTTTGCGGGTTTATCCCCTTCTTTCCAAAGTACGTCCATAACTTTTAATTCGGAATCAAAAAGTTTGACTTCCACAAAAAACCCCCTTTCGTAACACAATAAGACTGCGGTAGTTTCTTTAAGCAAATACTACCATAGTCTTATTGCGTTGTCAATACTACTCCTGTCTTATTAATATTTTATTATTAATTTTTTTATATTTCTGTTAAAACATACTCATTTCCCGCTTTTTATGATTTTCTTTTTGTGTTAAATTTCATTTTACAATTTACCAATTTATTATTTTTTGCAATAAAAACACTCAAAAATTATTAAATTTAATTATAAAAAAAGTATGAAAAATCCCCCAAGTATAACCGGGGGATAAAAAACTTACAATAGACTTTTACTTGTCAAGTATATTTCAATATGTGAATTTAATTTCAAATGATACATTTAAAATTAAATTAGAGCAATATATTGTTTTTTTATTTTTTCTCTTGCGGGGCAGCAATGCCTTGGTGGTTTTGATAACCTATCTTATGACTTCTCCATTTTTCATCAGCATACCATTCAAGCTCCATAAAATTATCGTGTGTATCGTCTAAATGTTTCTTCAATAATTTACGCATATTCATAAGTTGTTCTTTGTATTGGGGATTTTTTGCCAAATTTACTTTTTCATAAGGGTCGTTTTTTAGGTCATAAAGTTCTTCGCCTTTGTCCTCGATATAGTATGTATATTTATATTCATCTGTACGAATCATTCTGCCGGGGGACACTGTAAAGCCCCATTCTGTATGCCATTCGCTTGCCACAAATTCTTTTTGTGGAATTTCTTTGCCAAACAATACATTTGAAATATCAGTACCTCTTACACCGTCAGGCACTTCTATTCCTGCATATCCGCAAAGTGTGGGGTATAGGTCAAGAAGTGATGTTAAACCTTGTATGCGGTTGGTTTGTGATACAATATCTTTTCCGCTGAAAATAAAAGGAACTCTTGTCACTTCTTCGTAAAAGTCAACTTGTTTTGTAACTCTGCCACGTGCAACCATACTGTCACCATGGTCAGCCATAAATACTATCATAGTATCATCTTTTTTGCCAGTTTTTTCAAGTGCGTCAAGAATCAGTCCTATTTCTTTATCGACAAACTCCAAATAATAGTAGTAAGCAGCTAAATAGTGTTGATAGTTTCTGGGTGTCCAGCCCGATGTTTGCGCTTGTCTGTTGTGACTGCAACAAATATATTGTATTGCTTTTGGTCGGTTTTCTATATCATCAAAATCAAAGTTTTCCGGTAGCGGTGGCAAAGGTCTGTCTGTTTCTATATCGTTATGTACGCCTGAATTTTCACCAATCCAACCGCAAATATTATGAGGATTTACAAGGTCTGCAACCATAAGAAGCGGTTTTTCAAAGTTGTGATTTTCCAAAAAATCAACACATTTTTTTGTTGTGTATATGTCTTGATATGTATCAAAGTTTAGTGGGAAAGCTTCTTCTTCGTCAGGAATTTTAATTTGTTCTTCCGGTTCGCAGTAAAATCCACGCAAGGCGCCTGCATCATGGCATTTGCCAAAGTGATATGTATCATATCCGGCATTTTTAAAAGTTTCCCCAAGCGTAGGCACATCGGTAGATACAGTACTTACAGGCCAATTTCTGCCGTTGGAAAGCACGTCAATTTCGTGTGGGTATCTACCACTCCAAAAAGATGCGCGCGCAGGTTGGCAAAGCGGACAAGGTGTATAACATTTATCAAAAATTACACTATCTTTTGCAATTCTGTCTATATTCGGTGTTTTAACAAAATCGTTTCCGTAGCAAGGTAATGCCCTCCATGTAAGTTGGTCAGTTACAAATATTAAAATGTTTTTTTGTGACATATTTTTTCTCCTTTATTGTATTCTTCTCTATATATAACTAATATCCCCGTATTATGAAAATACAGGGATAACAGACTGCCAAAAAAGCTATTGCCGAAAAATATGCACAAAGGGGGTAATTTCAAAGAAACTTTTTCTCTTGCAAAAAATTTCCTCTTTTGGCATAAATGCCAAAATTCACCTTCAAAAATGCGCTTGCACGGCAAAAGATTTCCGTTTTCTGCGGAAAACGTCTTAGGCACTGCCTAAGAACCGCAATTTTTTTAAAAAAAATTGAGTAAAACTTTTATATACTTCGTCGTTATAACGAATGACTATACATTTTTTTACACACGGTATCCCTGTATTATGAAAATACAGGGATAATTGGTTTTGTTATTTAATTACTGCATATAATAATTATTTGTTGCCAAGATAAATATCGTAAGCTTCTTGATTGATTTCAATAGCTCTGTCGATACCACGGTCTTTTAGGTTCTGAATAAAAGAAGGATAGTCTTTTTCAAAATCGCTTATACCAAGTATCCATTTTTGGAAACATTCATCAACATAAGGTTCAATATTACTCATTAGTTTGTTGTATTCTTTTTCGTTTTCTGGTAGATATTTCAGTGTTAGTTTACCGTCAACATAAGGAGGCATATTTTCCAAATACCATTCTGAATGGTCGGTATACATTTGCATAACTTCTCTTGCTGAGTCTGTTGCTGAAGCTGTTTCAAACAGTGGGTCATGGTCCATACCTATTCTGTATTGACAACCTATGCTACGTAGATAAGATATTACGCTTTTTCCCGAATTTAGAACCTTATCAGTAAATACTTTTTCACCTTTTTCGTTTACTGTGTATGTATCGCCTTCGATACCCCAGTTCATCAAGTTTGCGCCTTCTTCTGTAAAGAAGTAATCCATAAATTTAATTACAGTTACAGGGTCTTTGCAGCTGCTTGAAATACCCCAACCAACAACGGGTGAAGATTCTGTACGTTCTTTTACTACACCGTTTTGGTCAGCAATCGGAGCTATGCCTTGCATTTTAAATCCCGGTATATCTTTCGCAAGAGTTACATTGTAGCTTGATGCGCTTTGCCAGTCGTGTGTCATACCGCCCAAGTTACCGCCAAGCAGTACGTCACGGCTCTTTGGTCCACGTGTGAATATTTCAGGGTCAATTAATCCTTCTTTGTACCATTTAGCCATATTTGTTACGCCGATTTTAAAGTTTTTTTCAAGTGGTTCAAATATAACTTTACCGTCTCTTACATAGAAGTTTGTGCTTGTATCCCATAGGCATAGATATTCGTCAAGCATTTTGTGTCCTGCTCTGTCGAATAGAGGAATTTCGTCTTTTTTACCGTTTCCGTTAGGATCATCGTTTTTGAATGCTGTTAAAACATTATAAAGTTCATCAACATTAGTAGGCGCTTTAAGATTTAGTTTATCCAACCAGTCTTGACGAATCCACCACATCTCTGTAACTTTTGTTTTAATGGCTTTTGGTATTTGATAGATGTTTCCGTCGAGTGAAGTGGCATAACGTTTTACTTTTGGGTTTTCGTCAAGGACTCTTTTAATGTTTGGGGCATATTTGTCAATTAGGTCATTTAGTGGAATAAGACCACCGTCTCTGCCAAGTTCTTCAAGAGCCGCAGGGTCTACGAAGCCTATAATATCTGCAAGATCACCTGAGTTTAGCATATTTGTGAACGCCTGTTTTTCGTCTGAACTTGATTTTGGGATAATTCCTTCAAGATATATATTTGTTCTTTTTCCTACTTCTTGCCAAATTGGCCAGTTGCTGTCAAATGGCATATTGTTAAAGTTTAGGAATATTGAAAAAGTTTTTTTGTCTTTGCTGATAAGACTGCCTTCCAGTTTTTCTTCAACAACAGGCGTATCAGTGTTGTCGGTGGCATTGTTCGTATTGCCACAAGCAGTAAATGTTGTAGAAATTAGCGCGATTGCCAATAGTGTAGCCAGTAATTTTTTCATATTTTATACTCCTTTTTTATTTTTTATTTTAAAAGATTAAAGCTAATCTTTTGGTTACTTATTGTTTGTTGTTTAAAAATTATCCTTTAACAGCGCCAAGAGTCACACCTGTTTTAAAGTATTTTTGTACGAAAGGATATACTATTATAATTGGGATTATTGCGAAGATAATAATAGCATATATTACTGTTGTGGGGGAAGTCATTGAGCCAGATGTAATAATTGCCGCTTCTGTTTCATTTGCAACTCGGTCAACAATTAATTTTTTCAGTAGAACTTGCAGTGGCATTTTACTGTCGTCTTGCAATATGTTCATTGGCCAAAAATAACCGTTCCATCTGTTTACCGCATAGAACATACCAACTGTTGCAAGGGCGGGTTTTGACAGTGGCAAGAAAATCTTTGCAAAAATTTTAATGTTATTCGCGCCATCAATAAACGCTGCTTCTTCCAGTGATTCAGGTAGTTGCTCAAAAAAGCTCTTCATAATGATAAGGTTGTATGTATTGATACCAAAACCAATGATAATAGCTGTACGTGTATTTAGCAGATTGTAATCTCTGAATGTTAGATACAGTGGAATCATACCGGCGCTGAACCACATTGTAAATACTGTAAAAAGTGTCCAAAATTTACGGAAAAGCAACCGTTTTTTACTTAGCGCATACGCCATTGTTGTTGTCAAAAACATATTAAATATTACGCCAAATATTGTATAAAAGAATGTGTTTGCGTAAGCCCCCCATATATTAGGGGTTTTGAATGCTTCTACATAACTCTGAAAGTTTACGCCTTTTGGCAAAAAAATTACTGTACCGTCTTCTACGTAAAGCGGTTTACTGATAGACGCTATAAATGTATAGTATATTGGATATAGTACAACTATTGTGATTATGATACCCAAAATAATCATTGTAATATTAAATATTTTTTCACCCTTACTTTCAATAAGGTGGTTTTCTTTTTTCTTACTCATATACATTACCTCACTTTCCTTACCAAAGAGTTGATTCAGTTAGTTTTTTACTTATTTTGTTTGCGCCTACAACCATAATCAGCGCTATAACAGCTTCGAATAGTCCAACTGCTGTTGCAAGTCCATAGTTACGCTGCTCTATACCTAAGCGATAAGCATAGGTTGCTATAACGTCGGCTGTTTGATAAGTTGTTGGTTTGTATAGAAGTAGTATTGATTCATAACCTACTTTTACCATTTTACCAATATTTAGTATGAACATTGTTACGATTGTAGGTAAAATTCCGGGGATAGTAACATTTACAATTTTTTTCCATTTATTCGCGCCGTCAACTGTTGCCGCTTCGTATAGTTGTTGGTCAATACCCATAAGCGCCGCTATGTATACTATTGCGTTAAAACCCGCTGTCTGCCACAGCGTCATTGTTGTGTATATTCCACGGAAGTATTCAGGTTTAACCATAAAGTAAATTGGTTCAAAACCAAGTTTTTCTAACATAAGATTAATAATACCTGTACTGGGTGAGGTAAAGTTTACAACCAATCCACATACTACAACCGCCGAAATAAAGTGAGGTAGGAACGTTGCTGTTTGTGTCATTTTACTTACGAATTTGTTTTTCATTTCTGTAATGGCAATCGCAAGTATTATAGGAAAAGGAAAACAAATAAGTATTTGCCATAGAGCTATCATAAATGTATTTTTTACTACACGTATAAAATCGGGACTACTCATAAAATCTTTGAAGTTTTGAAGTCCGACAAAAGTACTTCCCGATATACCTTTAAATAAGTTATAATCATAGAAAGCTGTTCTTAAACCAACCATAGGTTTATATGCAAACATTAAAAACCAAATTACGCCCGGTATTAACAGAAGATATAAATCCCAATCTTTTTTAATAATTCGTCCAAACATTTTAACTTTATTGATAAATTTTTTGTATACATTATTTGATAAAGTTTTTTCATTCTTCTCTTTTAAAACTGCATTTGCCATCATTTACCTCCAAAATTTAAATTATTCATTTCATTTGTTGTTGCTAAGTAAAAATTAACACAATATTAAATAATTGTAAATCATCAATAATTAAATTATATTCAAATTATAAAAAAACGATATATAATATATATAATTTTTAATATGCAAAAATTAATATACAGTCAAAATTGGAAAAATATATTGCTTATATCCATTTTTTATGTATAATATAAATAATAT
>JAHHTQ010000046.1 GCA_020024555.1 Angelakisella sp. | reverse complement strand
CACGGCAAAAGCGTTCCGTTTTCTGCGGAAAACGTCTTAGGCTCTGCCTAAGAACCGCAATTTTTTGAAAAAAATTGAGTAAAACTTTTATAGACTTCGTCGTTATGAGGAATGACTATACCTTTTTTATACGTTGACAGGACTGAATCTTATCATTAGATTTAGTCCTGTTAGACTGTCAAAAGCTATATTGACGGAAAAATACACATAAAAATACGTATAATATAACAGGCAAAACTTTCTTTAATGTATTTTTTATAAATAATACATCAAATTCAAACATATTGCTTAAACGTATTTATTTAGATTCTGTCAATACTTTTCTGTTATTTAAGATATATCTTGCGCCTGAAATAAATGTTACAACAGCAAGCAGGATTATACCATAATAAAAAATAGCTGTAAGAACTCTCATTAAAGAGTCATTAAGCGCCGAAAATTCTTCGGTTACCCACAAGAAAAGCAGTGTATAGCATATCCATACCATTTGCAAAACTGTCTTTATTTTGCCCCAAATATCAGCGGCTATAACGATTTTGTTATCGGCTGCAAGTATACGAAAGCCTGTAACTGCAAGTTCACGGGAAATAATGATGACAACAGCAATAACAAAAAGAGTACTTACATTTAATTCGACAGCAACCGGTATAAGAGCGATGAAAGCGCTTATAGTAAGTATTTTATCTGCGAGTGGATCCATAAATTTGCCAAAGTTTGTTATTAAGTTATATTTGCGCGCAATCATACCGTCAAGCGCATCGGTAACAGATGCAAGGGCAAATACAATAAAGGCATATAGATAATTATGCTTTATCGGCAAAAACATAAATAAAAGAAATATAGGAACCATAGCAGTTCTTAAAATAGTAAGTTGATTGGGTAAATTCATTTTTTTCATTATTTGTTGTCTCCTTTAAAAATACTTTTTATTCTACAACTGTACCAATAAGGTCATATTCAAAGGTTTCTGTAATTTTAACTTTAACAAAGTCGCCTGCTCTGTAAATATTGTTTGATTTAAAATATACGCGGGTGTCAATATCAGGCGCGTCCATATAGCTTCTGCCACAGTAGCCTTCGCTGCCTTTATCTTCTACCATAACAAGCAGTTCTTTGCCTATTTGGTTTTCTGCTGTTTTAAAGGCAATTTCACTTTGAACTTCCATTATTAATTCTGCGCGTTTTTGGCGTATTTCTTCGTCTATTTGGTCTGTTCTTTCTCCTGCGACGGTATTTTCTTCCTGACTGTATGCAAAGCAGCCCAAACGCTCAAATTTGCTTTCTTTTACAAACTCACAAAGTTCTTCAAATTCTTCGTCTGTTTCTCCGGGAAATCCTGCGATAAGGGTAGTTCTTAAAATTACGTCAGGAAGTTTTTCTCTTATTCTGTGAACAAGGTTAAGCAGAGTTTCTTTGTTTCCGGGACGGTTCATTTCTCTCAAAACTTTACCGTTGCAGTGTTGTATTGGAATATCAAGATATTTAACTATCTTTTCTTCGTTTGCCATTACTTCAAGAAGTTCATCGGTAATTTTGTCAGGGTAGCAATACAGTACCCTGACCCATACGATACCCTTAACCTTACATACTTCTTTCAGAAGTTCAGGTAACATATATTTTCCGTACAAATCAAAGCCGTATTTGCTTGTGTCTTGCGCAACAATATTTACTTCTTTTACACCACGGCTTGCAAGAGTTTTAACTTCCTCCACAATATTTTCTATTTTACGTGAGCGAAATCCTCCGCGAATCATAGGTATAGCGCAGTAGGCGCATTTGTTGTCGCAACCTTCGGAAATTTTTACATAGGCAAAATGAGATGCGCCTATAAGGATTCTGTCACCCTCAAGACATAGTGAAGTTTTTTCGCCATAGCTCTGTATTTTTTTTCCTTCAAGGGCTTTTTCAATATTTTCAATTATTGTATTGTTACTGCCAATACCCAAAACAACATCTATTTCAGGAATTTGTTGATATAGCTCATCTTGATATCTTTCCGCAAGGCAACCTGTAACTATAACGGCTTTTACCTGTCCTTCTTTTTTAAGTTCGCAAAATTCAAGTATTGTATCGATAGCTTCTTGCTTTGCGCTCTCGATAAATCCACAGGTATTTATTATTACCGCATCGCCTTCTTCGGGATCACTTACAATTTCCCAACCGTTTTTGCGTATAACATATAGCATCATTTCTGCGTCATATTGGTTTTTTGAACAGCCCAGACTAACCATTCCTATTTTTATTTTGTTCATATATATTTTTCTCCTTATTATTTTAATAGTGTAGATGTGTTTTTTTGCTTAAAAAATATTTATTATGAAAACAGATAGGCTTCTATTATCCCCATTTGCTCCCTGATAAAATATATCGGATACATAAGCGGTGGCGTAAATGAGGAAACAGAAGACGGATTTAAGCCGTATTTTTCGGCATAGATAACACTGCGTGCCTGATGAAAGCTATCTGTAACGATTACTGCATCATAGCTTAATTTTTCTTTTTCGATAATTTCTTTTGATAACTTTATATTTGTATCTGTATCGGTTGCGTATGGCTCGATAAAAATTCTTGATTTATGTATACCGTTATTCAGTAGCCACTGCTCCATAACTTCTGCCTGCGTAACGGTATCGTTTTTTGTTATTCCGCCACTGACAATAACTTTTGCATAGGGATTTTTATCCAAATATTTTTTGGTGGCATTTAGGCGATAGTAAAGCATATTTGACGGTTTACCGTTAAATGTTGCGCACCCCATAACAATAGCTGTTGCGTCACTGTTTTGCGGTGGTTTTTTTATGGATTTATATATCATAAAGCCTGTAAACATAATTTCAACAGCAACGCAAACGCCCATAAATACCGATAATATTCTGAGCATACGGACACCGAATCTATTATTTATCCATGCGCTGTATTTTAGATTTTTTGGGGACAAAAATATAGCGTAAATAAAAAACAGAGCAGAAATTATTAACAGAGCGATGCTCCCTTGGTTAAAAACATTATACAGAGCGAGTGGCAGTACTGAGAATATTAAACACAATATTCCTATTGCAATTACGGTTTTTTTAAGAAAACGAATACCTCTGTAACTTTTATTGTTATTAAGAGTGATTTCTCTGTAAAAATTTTTTATGTCAATCACATCTCCTCGATTATTTTTAATGCGGTTTTAATGTCTTCATATAAAAAGCCACGTCGTTGCAATGCAAGAACAGTCTTGTGCAAATCTTCACGTGTCTGTATTTTATTAATGTATTTTTTTTGTATAAGCGCAATAATAGGAGCGGTCTCATCTACTTCTTCACATTCTGTCAAAACATCTTCTATGATGTCTCTGCCGATTTTCTTTTTGTAGAGTTCTGCCTTTATGCGTTGTTTACTGTATCCACGCAAGTTTATGTAGTCGAGCGTAAGTCGGCGCGCATAGTCGTAGTCATCAAGTAAATTAAGCTCTGTCATTCTTTCAATGGTACTTTCAACAGCGTCTTCACTGTAAAATTGCAAGAGTTTGTCACGAAGTATGCCTGCGCTTTTTGCGGCAGCCGAAAGTATATTCAACGCGGTTTGCTTGCAAGAATAAAATTCATCGGTTGTACGCAATTCTTCAAGTTCTTCGACACTCATTTCTTTGTTTACGGAAATATCTGTTGTCAAATAAGTATCTTTGTGTATGGAAAAAAGAAATTCATCATCTGCAAAGATAGAATATCTGCCCTTTTTTGTCTTTTGTATATCTGTTATTTTCAAAAAAATTATCTCCTAAAAATATTATATTTTAGTTACGTTATCTACAATATAATAACACAAAAACCATTTTAATATCAAGTTATAATTGTTATTTATAGTTTTTGTTTATTTGTTACTGTCACAAGATAAAAATTATAAAAAATAATAGCGTTAAAAAAGTTTTTTTGTAAAAACATAAAAAGTCGATTGCTCTTATATTTTTAAACAAAAACAGAAAATGTGTGTTAAAAGTGTTCTTTTTATATTATATTTGTGGTTTATATGGTTTTTTATATATTGCTGAGGTTGATTTTATTTAAAAATAGATTTTTTTATAAACAATATCAACAGACTTTTAAACAGATGTTGGTTTGTGTTGATATCAATGTTAAAAAATAAGTCGTATTTTATGGTGTAAAATATATAGTATTAACTTATTAAACAAAGTTTTCAACAGGAAATATACTGCTAACATATTTTTGTTAATATATAATTGTTTAAAATATTATATTATTTTACAAAAAACAACATAATCAAGCTTAATTTTATGTGTAAATAAGATTAAATTTTACAACATTTTTACTAAAAAACTTACAACCATATTTTATATATATTGTTATGAAATTTTAAGTAACGAAAAAATGATTACGTACGTATAATAAAGTAAAGCATAATATACAAAACATAAAAGGAGAAATTTTTATGAGAAGGTTTAAGAGACAGAATAATTTTTGTGGTGTATTTTTTATAATAGCTGTGATATGTTTTGTTTTGTTCCTAGCTACTTTCTGCTCCTTTCGTACTTTATTTTTATTATTAAGTATATGTTTTTTATTTATTGGTATTCTTTGTTTTAAATGTTAATTATTTTTTTGAGAGGAGAATATTTGTATGAAGGTTGTAGTTCTTAGAAGTCCTCGATTTATTTCAGGTTTTTTGCGAATGGTTTTTAAAATTAAAAAGAATGATACATAAACAAAAAGGGCGGTTAGCGTAGCCGTCCTTTTTTGTATAATATTTTACATACTATGGAAAAAATATTGTAAAAACAGATATAAAAATTATCACTTTTGGGAGGAATAATAGTAATTTATTTAAAAGAAACAATATTTACAAAAAAATTAATATTTTTTATTTGCATTGTAGTTTTTAGTATGATACAATAGCGACTGGCAATAAATTTTGTCAGTTGTATTATGTCAATATTAAATAAACAAGACATATAAAAAATACAGTAACGAAGCAGGATATTTAGCTTCGTTTTTTTTAATCGGTGAAAGTATAAGCTCGCAATAATTTTTATTGTATAATATAAGTATAGAATAAAAATTTGTGTATTTATTTTGTTTTTGTGACAAAACAAAACAGTGTGGACAGTATAACGTAAGACTTTGTTATTCTTAATATTTATTTAATAAGAGAACAGTATTTCTGCGGGCTTTAATGTATTAAAAAAAATACAAATAAACAGAAAATAAAAAGCTGTATAACAACAAAAATATTAAGATTTAAGAAAAGGAATACCAATGAACAAAGAAAATAATATTGAAATCACACAACAAACAGAACAACAGGAAATGAACAGAGTAAGATTTGAGGAGCTTCCTATTTGTCCGGAAATTATGTCGGCGCTTGACGAAAGAGGTTTTGAATATGCGACTGAAATTCAAGCGAAATCTTTGCCGGTAATCAGTGAAGGAAAAGATATAATAGGAAAGAGCCAGACAGGAACAGGAAAGACAATAGCGTTCGGTATACCTGCGCTGCAAATGATAGACAGAGAATTAAGTAAGGCGCAGGTTATAATTTTGTGTCCGACAAGGGAACTTGCAATGCAGGCAGGAGATGAACTACGCAAAGTTGCAAAAAGACTAAAAGGTGTGAAAATTGCCGAGGTTTACGGTGGCGCTCCTATGGAAAGACAAATATTTGACCTAAAACGAGCGAATATAGTTGTGGGTACTCCGGGGCGGGTAATGGACCATTTGCGTAGAAGAACACTTAAAATGGATAATATAAAAATGGTTGTTCTTGATGAAGCTGATGAAATGCTGTCAATGGGATTTTGCGAAGATATAGAGACAATTTTATCGGAAATAGAACAAGAGCACCAAACAGTGCTTTTTTCTGCAACAATGCCAAAGCCTATAATGGAAATTACACGTAAATTCCAAAAAGACCCTGTGCTTGTATCTGTTGCAAACAAGGTTACGGTGCAAAAAATCAAACAATTCGCATATCGCGTGCCAAAGGGCAGCAAGACAGATGCGCTTATACTGTTACTGCAATACTATAACCCTACGCGTTGTCTTATATTTACAAATACAAAACTTATGACAGACGAAATAGCCGAAAAGCTAAATGAACTTAATTTTGAATCTGCCGGCATTCACGGAGATTTAAAACAATCGCAACGCACACGTGTAATGGGTGACTATAAAAAAGGCAAGACACAGATACTTGTTGCAACAGATGTTGCCGCAAGAGGTATTGATGTAAAAGACATAGACCTTGTAATAAACTATGATATTCCGCAAAACAGCGAATACTACGTGCACCGTATAGGCAGAACAGGCAGAGCGGGCAGAGAGGGAACAGCAATTACTTTATGTTGCTATGGCAGACAGACAGATGACTTTTTCAGAATGGCGCGTTCAGTTGACGCAAATGTGGAACTTTCATCACTGCCTAAACAAAAAGATGTGTTAAAGACAATTAATGAGAAAAACAAAAAGATAATACTTGAAAAACTTAATGAGGGTATATTCGATTACGAAAAGATAGTAAAAAATCTTATTGATATTGGCATATCAGCCGAAAATATAGCGGCGGCGGCGCTTCAACTTGCTTTTGGAAATCCTCCGAAAATAACAGAGATAGAAGAACCAAAGAACGCAAAAGATGATTATCACCGCACATCACGTGGTCAAAAGAAAAATTATGAAACCGATGATAATATAACGCGTATCCGTATCAATGTTGGCAGACAACACAAGGTAGCCGCAAATCACTTAGTGGGCGCTATTACAGAAAGCACAGGTATGTCAGGCAAAGAAATCGGTAAAATAGATGTTTATCGTGAGTATTCGCTTGTGTCACTGCCAAAAGAAAGAGTGCGCGATACAGCAGAAATACTTGACGGTACAAAAATTAACGGCGTAAAGGTAAATGTAAAACCATACAGTGACGAGCCACCCAAAAATAAAGATAAGAACAAAGACAAATACAAAGACGGAAGATCAAGAAAAGGCAGAGAACACAAGGGCTTGGGTAAAAATAAAAAATCAAAATAAAGTTTTGCTTTCAGCGTGTAAAAAAGTATAGGCATTCTTTATAATGACGAAGTCTATAAAAGTTTTAATCAATTTTTTTCAAAAAATTGCGGTTCTTAGGCTCTGCCTAAGAACCGCAAAAAACGGAACGCTTTTGCCGTGCAAGCGCATTTTTACGGTAATAGGTTTTTTCAACAGACTGAAATCAAAATAAAGTTTTGATTAAAATAGTTATATTTACAAATAAAAAGAGGTGTAAAGAGTATGCAAGAGATGTTGGGTTTAATGCGAAAGGCTATAACAGATTATAAAATGATAGAAGACGGTGACAGAGTGCTTGTCGGAGTATCGGGTGGCAAGGATTCTGTTATAATGCTTGTCGGACTTGCCCGTTTGCGTGAGTTTATGGGTGTGGATTTTTCTATTGTCGGTGTAACACTGGATTCATCGGTTGACGGAACAGAGGGCGATTACAGTGAGATAGAGAAGCTTTCAGAGCAGTATAATTTTGAGTATTATGTTAAACATACAGACATAGCTGAAATAGTATTTAATATAAGAAAAGAGAGCAATCCCTGTTCGCTTTGCGCCAGAATGCGTCGTGGCGCATTGCATGACTTCGCAAAGGAGTATAATTGCAATAAGGTAGCGCTGGGGCACCATGCCGATGACGCTATGCAAACATTAATAATGAACCTGTTTAATGAGGGCAGAATAGGTTGTTTTTCACCTGTGACATATTTGAGCAGAAAAGATGTTACTGTGATAAGACCCCTTATATATGCGTCAGAACGTAAAATTAAACATGCAATAGCCAAAAACAATTTGCCGGTAGTAAAGAGTAAATGCCCTGTGGATAAAATAACCAATCGTGAAAAAACGAAAGAATGGTTAAATGAACTTGAAAAAGAAATGCCGGGAGTAAAAAAGAGAATATACGGCGCATTAAAGAATTCACATGTCAGTGGTTGGTAAAAGCTCTTTATAGTCTTTATTAATACAAAATAGAAAAAAATACGCAAAAAATATGCAAATTATTAAATAATATTTAAATAATACAACTAAATTTATTTACTTTGTTGTAACATATTTAATTATAAAAGGGGTATAATATACTTGTACTTGATAAACAAGATATTTTAAGTACGATTACTACCCTCCTCAAAAAAACACACACCCAAAAAGAGACTTATTGTTGTATAAACAGTAAGTCTCTTTTTGTATACTATCATATATTTATTTATCGTACGCTACTCGTGCCTTTTTCGTGTAAATATGTAGCCTCTAAATCGGAAAGATGAAGTTTAACCGCAAGCGGATATTTATCATAAGCTTGACTTATTGCAAATGACCCGCCACGGACAGCCTCATCAAATCCGCCCATATGCCAACGAATGGCAACAGCCTCGGAAGTTTTCAGCCGAATAAATCTTTCAATCAAAAAAACACTTTTTTCGCCATGCCCATAAGGAAAAACATCGTCAATTTGAAAAATTTCTTTTTTCTCCCATGCGCCTGTTGTTTCGTTTTTTACATTACGAAAGCTCTTTTTATAGAATTGCGCCTTGCATAAATCGTGTAGAAGCGTAGCGATAGTTACGCTTTCAAGGTTGTCTTTACCTTCTTCATAGTGTTTGTCCATAAATACGTTATATACATTTAAACTGTGCATAAGAAGTCCGCCTTCGCAGGCGCAATGAAATTTTGTGCTTGCAGGAGCGGTAAAAAAGTCAGTGCCTATTAACCAATCCAATAATTCGTTTTTTCCGTCTCGTGTAACGTTACGGGTAAAAATATCAATAAACTTTTGTTTAAGTTCGCCTAATTCTGATTCTGTCATAAAAAAACCTCCTTAAATACTTTTTACTTATAATATATTATATCACAGTGATATGTAGAATACTAACGTTTAATGTTAATATCCATTTTTCCAGTTGCATAAATTTTATTCATTTCATTTGAAAAATATCCGTTATTGCGGGTAATCAGAGGCGCTTCTACTTGCAAAAAAGGTTTTTGTTGTTTTTTTCCTTCAATTAGCACAAGCCACGGGGCGGTGTCAATACTTTTTTGAACAAGTCTCATTCTTTTTGGTTCTATACTGTATTTACGCATTGACGAAAAAATATCCGCTATTCTTTCGGGACGCTGACAAATACACAGACTTCCGCTCGGTTTTAATAACTTAGAGGAAACTCTACATATATCGTCAAGGGTACAAGAACTTTCGTGACGGGCAATGTGCCTGTTTTCATTATCGCAAGGGATACCTGTGCCGTCTATTTTATATGGTGGGTTGCATGTAATAATATCCACGCTTCCGTTTGGTATTTTTCCCTGTAATTTATTTAAGTCTTCATTAATAGGAAAAAACACATCGTTCAAATTATTCTTTTCTTGCGTAAGAACCATTTGACTATACGCAAGTTCTTGAATTTCAACAGCGTAAGTTGTTTTTGGATTTATTTTATGCGCGTACCACAAAAAAGGAATAATGCCACAGCCTGAACATAAATCACAACAAATATTATGCTTTTTTACATTTGCAAAAGCAGATAATAGTATAGCGTCTGTGACAGGACGGTGTTCCTTTGATGTAGCGATAGCAAAATTATTATTTAATGTATCGAATACAATGTCATTCATTATAAAAATTCTCCGTTAATTATTTAATATAAAAATTATACAGAATAAAAAATAAAAATACAATAAAAATCAATAAGTTTTTAAATGTGATTATTATTATAGATAAAAAAATATAAAATAAAGTGGGTAAATAATTCGTATATTTTATCGATTTTCAAATAAAGCCGGAAAAAAATCAAAAAAAAACCAAAAAAAATCAAAAAATTTTAAAACTTACAAAGTGGCTTGCAAAAGGGGTTTACAGAGTATTTGTAAAGTAAAAATCAAAATTTTTTCAAAAAAAA
>JAHHTQ010000045.1 GCA_020024555.1 Angelakisella sp. | reverse complement strand
TTAAACCGCAATTTTTTGAAAAAAATTGAGTAAAACTTTTATAGACTTCGTCATTGTGACAAATGCCTATACCTTTTTTGACACGCTAAAAGGAACAGCTTAACTGCTTCAAATAGACTGTCAAAAAAACCATATTCCCAGAAAAATATGTACAAAAGGGGTAATTTCAAAGAAACTTTTTCTCTTGCAAAAAGTTTCCTCTTTTGGCATAAATGCCAAAATTCACCTTCAAAAATGCGCTTGCACGGCAAAAGCCTTCCGTTTTCTGCGGAAAACGTCTTAGGCTCTGCCCTTAAACCGCAATTTTTTGAAAAAAATTCAGTAAAACTTTTATAAACTTCATCATTGTGACAAATACCTATATCTTTTTTTGACACGCTAAAAAGAAAAGCTTAACTGCTCCAAAAAAATTTATGAAATTGTCATTTAATAAAACTTATATTATATTCCACAGTTTTCGTACTGATAACTAATAGCTGACAGCGCATAGAAAGAAGCTGTCTCACAACGCAGAATTCTGTTTCCCATTGTGCAAATCTTTATATTGTTTTCTTTTGCAAAATCAACTTCTTTTGTGGAAAAACCACCTTCCGAACCGATAAGAACCGATAAACTTTGTTTTTGTGGCAACAATTCTTTTTGTAGCGCGCTTGTTGCATTTTCATAAAACATTATCGATGTCTCGCTCTCCTGCATTTTGGCTATACATTCTTTATAACCCATTATATTACGTACAATAGGTATAATTCCCCTTCCGCATTGTTTCGCTGCCTCCAATGCTATTTTTTGGTATCTATCCAGTTTTTTGTTAAAACTTTTTTCATCTGGGCGGGATACGCAAAACTCAGTAAGTACCGGTACAATTTCATAGACACCCAGTTCAACCGCTTTTTGCACAATCAGTTCAAACTTATCACTTTTCGGCATTGCCTGAAATAATGTTATTCTGCAAGGGCTTTCCGTAACACATCTATGGCTGTCAATAATTTCGGCTGTAACCGTGCTATTGTCTATCGATACTATTTTTGTCTTGTAATCTGTGCCTTTACCGTCACAAACAATCAATTCATCGCCTATTTTTGCACGCAAAGAACGTGAAATATGCGTTGCGTTTTCACCATCTAAAATAATTTCTCTTTCACCTATTATTTCTGTAAAAAATCTTGGCATAGTTTTTGTTCCTCTAAAAAAAATAAAATATCAGCCTTTAAATACTATTGCGCACCAACCGTCACACTCTATTATTTTTTCTGTGACAAGACCTACTGAGTTAAGCTTTGCTATAACTTCATCACGACGTGGCTCAATAATTCCTGATGTAAGCACTGTCCCGCCTTGTTTTATGTGCTTTTTAATTGTCTCTGCAAGCATAATAATAACGTCTGCGACAATATTCGCGCATATTACGTCATATCCTGAGCCAACCTTTTCGGCAAGACTTTCATCAGTTGTCAAATCACCGCTTATTGCTGTAAATTGTGGCTCTGTAAATCCGTTTTCTTCTGCGTTTTCCCTTGCTGTACGTACGGCAACGCTGTCAATATCCACACCAACCGCTTTTTTTGCGCCTAGTTTCAGTGAAGCAATAGAAAGTATACCGCTACCTGTACCCATATCAAGCACTGTGTCACCACTGTTTATATTTTTTTCAAGTAATTCAAGGCACAGTCTTGTTGTATGGTGTGTGCCTGTACCGAAAGCCATACCGGGATCAAGGACTATTTCCATACGGTTATTCTTATTCTCATACTTTTCCCAACTTGGCACAACAACAAGTCTGTCGCCTATCTCTGTTGGGTGATAGTATGTTTTCCATGCAGTAGACCAGTTTTCTTCTTTAACCTGCGCTATTTTTATTTCATTTTCTATCCCCAACACCTGCAAACGTTCCTTGACAAAAGAAACTGCCTCTATCGGACTTTGGTCAGGATTAATATATATATGCACTATTGCCTTTGTCTTGTCTTTATTGAGCAAATCTTCGTCAATAAGATTTATATGCGCTATCTCCTCAACCGCTTCTTCAAGGTCGGAGTAATCCTCTATATATATTCCATAAGGCACAGTCATTTGCGCTACGGCTTCAACCTGTTCCAAATCATTCAGATTTATGTGTATTTGTATATCGCTCCACTCCATATTATATATACCTCCCAGTTATTACCAAAAACATTAAAGGGGAATATAAAATAATTCCCCTTAGTATGTCAATAAATGTATTTAAATAAAAACTTTAAATTTTAATATAAACTCATAAGTTCTTTCAGTGTCTCATTAAATTCATCAATAGTATCATTGATTGGTTTTTCTGTTGACATATCAACACCTGCAATTTTAAGTAGCTCTATCGGAGTATCGCTTGAACCTGATGAAAGGAATTTTCTGTAATCATCAACAGCAGGTTTTCCCTCTTTCAGTATTCTTCTTGAAATAGCGATAGCCGCCGAAATACCCGTCGCATATTGATACACATAGAAATTGCTGTAAAAATGAGGTATTCTCGACCACTCATAAGAAATAAATTCATCTGCTATAAAGTCTTTGCCGTAATAGTCCTCGTTTAGTTTCTTGTGAATACCGCAAAGAGTCTCAGGTAAAAGAGCCTCGCCTTTTTCAACAAGAGTATGTGTTTGATGTTCAAAATCAGCAAACATTGTTTGACGATAGAATGTTGAACGAATATCATCAAGATGTTTTGATAACAACAGTTTCTTTTCATCTACGCTTGTAGCGCGTTCCAATAGGTAGTGATACAGTAACATTTCGTTTGTTGTAGATGCAACTTCCGCGCAGAAGATACTGTAATTTGCATATACGTACGGTTGTGTGCTGTTGCTGAAATATGAGTGCATAGAGTGACCCATTTCGTGAGCCAATGTAAACACATCATCAAGGGTTTCATCATAGTTTAACAGCATATATGGGTGCACACCATAAGCGCTTGTTGAGTATGCGCCTGTTCTCTTGTTCTTTCCGGGGAATACATCTGTCCATCTCTCGGTAAACGATTTTTTAACAAGTTCTGTGTAATCTTCACCAAGTATACGCGTAGCCTCTATTGTTAATTTCATACCTTCTTCATAGCTGTATTTTTTATCAATATCTTTTACTATCGGAACAAAGAAGTCATAGAAATAGAAATCGTCAATATTAAGTTGCTCTTTTCTGAATTTAACATAATCTTGCAGTGGTTTTGTGCCTTTCTTAACTGTATTAATCAAATTGTCATATACGCTTTCCGGCACAAAGTTCACAGCAAGCGCCTTTTCTCTCGCGCTGTTGTAGTTACGGCTCTTTGCAAGATACACATCGCCTTTTACAGATGAATAGTAGTTTGATGAAATAATATTGATATGTTTACCATAAGTACCAAGTAATGTTTCAAAATATTTTTTACGGTAATTTCTGTCTGTATTCAGTAGCGCGTTACCATAGTTTGCATCATTAACAACTACCTTTTCACCGTTTGGCGTCTCTATCTCTTTATATTCTGTATCGTTTACTGTCAAATCATCATATATTTTATCAAAGCTTCCCGCAAGGTCACCCATTCTCACAAGCAGAGCCTCGCTCTTTTCATCAAGTATATGTGGCTTTTGTACAAACAAATCATTCATAGACTTTGTATATACTTTAAGTTCAGGCATTTCATTTGCAAATTCATTAAATTTTTCTATACTTTCTGACATAATTTCAGGAACAACAAATGAAACTTTTTCAGAAAAGGCGTTGATGGTATTTTGTATTGTCTCCACCAAATTTTTATTTTCACCTTTTGACATATCGGGGTGAAATTTACAAGATGCAAACACATAGGCTCTCTCTATCAATATGCCTGCTTCATCTTCCAAATTCAGTACTTCAAATAAATTACTTGCAGAACCGAAAATTTTACCGTGATATTCCGCTATTTTGTCTGCAATATCGGTAATCTTTTGCACGTCTTTTTTCCAATCCTCTACGCTTGCGTACAACGCATTTGTATCCCAAGAATATTGAACATCTTTTTTATCCATTGTTAATTCTCTCCTTCTGTTTATTCATTATTAAAAAGTTGATTGTATAAATCAAAATTTTCTTCTCTGCGTCTAGCGGTGACTTCCTCATCAATAACATATCTGTCACCAATAAGTATTATACAGTCACCTTCCTTTACATTATCGGGTAATTCCGAAAGAGATATGTCTAAAAATTTTCCTGTTATAGCGTCTTCGCAAACCGCAAAATCTTCTATTATTCTGTCTACTATTAACATACTCTAACCTCTTTCTTTAAACTATTGTTTTTCTGTTTTAAACGTCACATTTTTACCGTCTGTCACTGCTACTATCGTTCCCTGCTCGTCTGTTCTGTAATACTCTATTCCCATTTTGTTATACAGTTCTATTGTTTCTCGGTGTGGGTGTCCGTATTTATTATCTTTTCCACAGGAAATAACCGCATATTTTGGATTGGCTATCTTCATAAAGTCATCATTTATACTTGTGCTGCTGCCATGGTGCCCTGCATTCATTACCGTAACAGGTTGCACCTTTCCCCTATCTGCCATATCCTGTTGTGATTTCAGTTCCATATCGCCTGTCAACAAAAACGATGTTTCGCCAAAGTCCACTTGCAAAACCAAGCTGGTTTCATTTAGGTCATTATATAAATCCACAGGGCCTGTTATTGTAGCCACAAGTCCGTCTCCCAAATCAAAAGTATCTCCCACTTTTCCTATTCTTGATTTTATTGTGTCTTTATGCTCATTTAAAAATTCCAGTGTCTTTCTATATGTAGCAGTAGTCGGAACTATTGATTTTTTAAGCTCCGTCATAATAAAATTATCCGTCGGTATTTCTTCCATAACCCCTCTGCAACCACCAAGATGATCACTGTGTGGGTGCGAGTTTATAAAATAATCTATCTTTTTAACGCCCTGTTCTTTTAGATATTTTACTATTTTAGGCGCTTGTTCAGCCTCTGCCGCATCATAAAGCATTACTTTTTCACTACCCTTTACAAGCACACTCGTACCTTGTCCAACATCGATAAAATGTATTTCTGCTTTGCCGTCAATTCCGACAACTTCCGAATTGCTTTGCTGCGGTATACTCTCCACGATATCGGGTAGAATACCGTCACCTATGTATTTTTCAAAAACAGGATAGAAAAACGTAAATATTGCAACAAGAACCACCAGCCCTATGCAAATACCCCGTAAATTTTTATTTTTAATTTTTTTAGCCTTGCCATAGGCTCTCTTTAAATCTCTTTTTGTCACCGCTAAAATTCATACAAAGTAAAAATACTTTGCCTCTCCTTTCTTTCACAGTATTTTATAATTGATATAAAATATTATATCAATTTTTATATAAATATTCAAGTAAACAAAAAAGATGCACAACTGTTAATCGCTGTACATCTTTTTGTATTTATTCTCTATAAACCAAAGCTAATCGAAAGAGCTTTGTCAATATTTTGCATATCATCGTCCTCTATTTTTCCCATTTTTTCTTTTAATCTTTGTTTATCCAATGTTCTTACCTGTTCCAGCAACACCATAGAATCTTTTGATAAACCACATGTATTTGATGTTAATTTAATATGTGTGGGAAGCTCATTTTTTTCCTTTTGGCTTGTAATTGCCGCTGCAATTACCGTTGGACTATATCTGTTTCCCACATCATTTTGCACAATTAATACAGGTCGCATACCGCCTTGCTCGGAGCCGACAACAGGGCTTAAATCTGCATAATATATTTCTCCTCGCTTAATATTCACATTGTTTCGCTCCTTTGTTATTATTTTTTTTAAAATACTGTATTTGTATTATTTAACAAATTTTTCTGTACTTATATTTTGCCCTACCGATAAATATTTTAAACAAGTAAAACAATAAAAATTCTTATCAATATATATTATGGGTATGTGTTATTTTTTGACTTTATTTTATTAAAATTAAGATAACAACAAAAAAACCACACAGGAACTAACCTATGTGGTTTAATATATCTCAATTTATTATTTAATTAACCGCTATTATTGTTTGTCTGCTATCTCTTGTATTAATTGTTGCAACAGTTCCTGTGCCTTTGGTGAAATAGCTTTTGGCACTTTAATATATGTTTGCTCACGTGAATATGGGAGGGGTCTGTCTATTAACCCAACCAAATAATCTACGGAAACATTAAATAATTTTGCAAGGCTTACTTTTATTGCGTCAGAAGGTTCACTTCTCTCTTTTTCATAAGCTGAAATAGTATAATGTGAAACGTCTAATTTTTCTCCCAATTCCTTTTGTGAAAGACCAGCTCTTTTTCTTAATTGAGTTAATCTGTAACCTATCATTTTTCAATCCTCCCTAAATACATTCTAAAACGTTTTACTTTTATATTATTTTTAAATTCATATTTAATAATAATATCATATAAATATAATTGGATATTATATATTCTACAATATAAATATTAATTATTACTGAACAAATTAGTAACATTTATTTAAAATTTAAAAGTTTAATAACAAAAAAGTACTAAAACATCAATTATTAAAGCCATAATACTTCTTGTTTTTAATATTTTTATTACGTATTATTAACAATATTATAGCTAAAATACTAAACACTATCAAACAAATAACAAATTTCATTTTAAAAGTATGCAGTTCATTCATAAACCAACCAATATCTGCCAATAATTTTGAGCGTTCCAAACTGTCTGTGGCAATCAAATTTACTTCACCCAGTTTTTCACCGGCAAACATTATATCAGCCTTACCGATTACTTGTCCCTCTGTTATCGGCGCTTCTATTACTTCGGGTATATCAGTTACAAATTCAAGATCCTTTATATCAATATCACTGTGTAACAATGCTGTTTCTTTTGTTGCTGTTGCCAGTCTTACAAAGTCACCTTCCATTGAATATTTAACTTTTACTTCTTCTATTTCTTCGCCAACTGTTGTTATAGGTTTAATGGCAAAATTATTAAATGCCCATTTATAAATATCTTTTGCCTGTGACATTGTCAAAAACTTCGGTGAAGTTTCTTTTCCGTCTGCGGTATGGGTTGGCACGCTAAGTTGTACAAGTAAATATGTGTCTCCGCCTTTTTTCGCCTGTGTTACCAAACATCTGCCACTGTCGCTCAGCGTACCTGTCTTTATGCCTACAACCGGTTCATAGTAATAATTTGTGCCGCTTTGTATCATTTGATTTGTATTTCTTTGCAATAGCTCACTGCTGTGGCTTGTCGGATTGTTCAATAGTTTTATTGTGTGTGTAGGCGTATTTACTATTTCCGCAAATACAGGCAAAGTCATTGCGTGTCGCGCGATAATCGCCATATCTTTCGCTGTTGTATAGTTATTTTCGTCTGGAAGTCCATGCGGATTTGCAAAGTGCGTATTTGTACAGCCAAGCTCCTGCGCTCTTTCATTCATCATTTCAACAAAGTGTGTCACCGAGTCACCGACGTAGTCTGCAAGCATTAATGCCGCATCTGCTCCCGAGTTTAGCATTAATCCATATAAAGCGTCTCTTACAGTCGATACGTCATTAGGCCAATACCCCGAGAGAGAAGCGCCTTTTCCAACCAGCATTTCATTCAGATAAAGTTTTAACTTAACTGTCTCTTTGTCAAGGTCATCTACATTTTCTATTGTTAAAATCGCTGTCATTATTTTTACAAGTGATGCGGGTGGCAATTTTACATCTTCGTTTATTGCAACAAGGGGTTTATTTGTGTCAACATGCACCATATATACAGCGCCTGCCTGTACATCAAACGGCGGTATATATGTTTTTGCGCTTGCAGTAATTGTTGTCCCCAATATCGTTATTATTAACATAATGGAAGTTATAATTCTCATTTTTTTCATATAGTGTATCCTTTCACAAATATTTTAAATATATGTACTTGACAATAGTATTTTTTCTATATAATATAATCATAAACAAAAAATAAATCCATACAAATATTAAAATATTATAATTTATTTATTCTCTATTATACCATAAAGATTAAAATAATCTATAATTAAAAAAATATTTATAAAAGATTTACATTTAATTATAGGCAAATTTTAGGCTTATAATATATCTGTAAATTTTTTTAGATATACAGATATATTCAATATCACACAATACAAAAAGCTAAAAAAGGAGTACAAACTATGAAAGAGCTAAATTCAAACGCAAAAATTGAAACAAAATGTCTACATTCAGGATATACGCCGAAAAACGGTGAACCACGTGTTATGCCAATAGTTCAAAGTACAACATACTGTTTCGACTCAACCGAGCATATCGCTCAACTTTTTGATATGCCGACAGAATTTATGTATTCTCGCTTTGCAAATCCTACTTGTGATGTTGTTGAAAAGAAAATAGCAGAGCTTGAAGGCGGAATTGGCGCTATGCTTACTTCCAGCGGACAGGCAGCAAGTCTTTTCTCAATACTTAATCTATGTAAAGCAGGTGACAGCTTTATTGCCGCATCTGCTATTTATGGCGGTACAATCAATCTGTTCGCTGTTACTCTTAAAAAACTTGGTATAGAATGTATTTGGGTTAATCAAGACGAAACAGACGAAGAAATAGAAGCTAAATTTAAAGACAACACAAAGGCAGTTTTTGGCGAAACACTCGCAAACCCGGCGCTTACTGTATTTGATATAGAAAGATTTGCAAAAATAGCCCACAAAAACAATGTCCCTCTTATTATCGACAATACATTTGCAACACCTATCCTGTGTCGTCCTATTGAATGGGGAGCTGACATAATAGTACATTCCACAACAAAATATATGGACGGACACGCAGTACAAGTTGGCGGTGTAATTGTCGATAGCGGTAATTTTGACTGGACATCAAGCGACAAATTCAAAGATTTTACCGAGCCTGACGATAGCTATCATGGCGTAGTTTATACACGTGACTTTGGAAAAATGGCATATATAATAAAGGCAAGAATGCAATTAATGCGTGATTTTGGCGCATATCCCTCTGCCCACAGCGCATTTTTGCTGAATTTGGGACTGGAAACACTGCCTGTTCGTATGAAACAATACTGCGAAAACGCAACACAGGTTGCAAAAGTACTTCTTGCTTCCGACAAAATACAATCTGTTACATATCCCGCGCTTGAAACAGATAAGTCACATAAACTTGCAGAAAAATATATGCCAATCGGCACAAGCGGTGTAATAAGTTTTTCTATAAAAGGCGGCAGAGATAACGCTGTACGTTTTATGGACAGTCTTGAACTTGCATCAAACGTCGTACACGTTGCCGATATACGTACATGCGTACTTCACCCAGCATCAGCAACACACAGACAACTTACCGATGAACAACTTGTTGCAGCCGGTATTGACGGCGGTATAATAAGACTTTCGGTAGGTCTTGAAAATTCCCAAGATATTATCGCCGATATCAAACAAGCTCTTGACAAAATATAATTATGAAAAAAAGAACTGGCTTCTGTATAATAAATGAAGTCAGTTCTTTTCTTATCTTAAATTTCCTATTCGCCATTTTTGTCATAAAAAACTTCTGTCAGTATTGTTCCGAAATACACTGAGTACGGGCTATCCTCTCTGTCTCTTAGGTCTTCATAAATTTGTATTCTCTCTGTTATTTCATCTCTTGAATTTTCAAAATTATGCGTTCTCCACAACGAAAACCCTTCTAAATAATTCTCGCATAAATCTTCCCAAGAAGAAAATTTTTGCTGAATTTGACGTCCAACGTCACACGAGACAGCGCGCATAGTTTCTCTGTCGATATAATTACAAAAGAACAAACAACCCGATAATTGCATAGCCCGACACAAGTCCCACGCCAACAAATCCCTGTCGTCATTGCCGTAACAATACGAATTTTTCAGTTCATTTATCATATCAATTCCACTTTGCTTATCGGTTATACCCCAATCTCTCTTTAAAATATTACGTATATTTTTTTGATTTTTGGGTTTCTTTTGCAAACCGCACATAAAACGGGCATCGCCAACATATTCCGACCACATCGCATATGTAGCCAAAAACCAACGTTCGCTGTCGTCTATTGGTATTGTGGAATTAGCCGTTTTCATAAATTTCTTTTTAAACAACACAGGTTCAAACCAACCTTTCTTTACGCCATATCTGCGAATTAACAAAAAAAACAAAATATTTAAAGGTAAATATAAATTATCGGCAATTAAACCTCTCGTTGTTTTCGCAGTGGGTATACTTTTAAAATCCCCCACCATATCTATATAGTGTGTCGAGTCCGTATAGGACATCTGCTCACTATAAGCGTTGCTGTTTTTGGAAAAACTTTCCCACTTTACCCATTTTCCAACAGGCAAACGCACAGTTTTGTCTGCTTCTAACCTTTGCACAGAGTCTAAATTTAATAA
The DNA here is from genome assembly GCA_020024555.1 of Angelakisella sp. Classification (GTDB taxonomy): domain Bacteria; phylum Bacillota; class Clostridia; order Oscillospirales; family Ruminococcaceae; genus Angelakisella. Next base: position 1,053 of record JAHHTQ010000045.1, on the reverse strand, counting down.
TGCCGCTACGTGTTCTCCGTTTGAAAAACGAATATCATAATATGTTTTACCGCCTATTGTTCTTTTTAATGGCATTTTTCTCAGTTCAACAGTAAATTTTTCCGTTTTTTCCATATCTGCAATAGACTTTGCAACCATAACGCTGTCATCTGCCTTTGAACCCACACTTCCGTCAGAAATGTCGATAAACATTATTCTTACATTATTGAGCGGTTGTGTAAACAAAGGCGTAGCAATAGCAAATATAAATATTAATGTCGATATTACTGAAAGCCAAGATGAAAAAAATAAACCGTTGTAATCTTTTATACGATACATTATTATATTTACCTCTCTTTATTTTTATTTAAATATAGCATTTATTTACTGGACTTTCAAGAGTAACTTCCCAATATATTACTGCGTATTTTTGATATAAATTATTATTTTATACTATTCTTTCAATTTTAAAAAATAGTATAATAAAGCTATATAACAGGCTTTTATAAAAAAATTTAAAAAAACAAAAAAAATTTTTAAAAAAGTGTTGACAAATGCTTTTTCTTTTGATATAATTAATATCGTTGTGAGCGACACAACAACACAAAAAAACGAGCCACTAGCTCAGTTGGCAGAGCATTTGACTTTTAATCAAAGGGTCTGGAGTTCGAATCTCCAGTGGCTCACCATTAAAAAGGACTTGATGATAAATCGAGTCCTTTTTCTATATAATTTTTGAATTAATATTTTCCTTATCGGTTAATTGGATATAACGAACCTATCCTAAGATTACTGTACAACACTCAACTTATGAAAATTAAGTAATAGGTTACAGTTCGACTTTGGTCGATAATAATTATAAATTAGACACGTCTCAGTAGCACAGTTAGATATGGCACACGCCCCCCAAAAGTTTGTTGCAACAATAACTTTTGATGAAAAGAGATTGTCAATGCGTTAGTTTACAACTTAATATTATTATAGATTTCGGAAATGCCCCCTTAGTTAAATGGATATAATAAACCCCTCCTAAGGGTTAGTTGTGAGTTCGATTCTCGCAGGGGGTGCCACAAA
>JAHHTQ010000044.1 GCA_020024555.1 Angelakisella sp. | reverse complement strand
GCGGTTTTGTTCCTGTGGAAAATTCTTTTAGGTCTGATAATTTTGATAACGTAGAGTATCAAAACAATAACTTTTCGGATAACAATGCTTTTTTCAATAGCAATGGCAATGAATATTCGCATAGCGGTTTTGTTCCTGTGGAAAATTCTTTTAGGTCTGATAATTTTGATAACGTAGAATATCAAAACAATGACTTTTCGGATAACAATGCTTTCTTCAATATAAATAGCAATAATTTAGGGACAATCGCCAATCCTTTAAAAAATAATATAGACCGAATACCTGACAGTTTCAAAAATTTTAACTCAAATAATTTAGAATATTCTGACAGAAGTTTGCAAAATAACTTTAATAATTCATATAACAGTGAAGAAGATGAAAACGCGCCTTTCTTACCACACAATAATTATCAAAATTTCCCCAAAGCATATCTAAAACATTTAGAATCGGATACCGTATTCGCAATATATACCTTGCCATTTACTATCGGCAAATCAACAGATTGCAATTTATGTATTCATAACAATTTTGTGAGCAGGCTTCATGCGACCATATTCATTGAAGATAATGAGTATTATATTCAAGATGAAAATTCATCAAATTATACATATATCAATGGACAAAGACTTGAAACGCAATTTGCATATAAACTTACAAACCCATGCAATATTACGTTTGCACAAGAAGATTATTTATTTTTTATAGAATAATATAAACAAAATCTCTTAAATGATACTAAGTGAAAATCTATCATCTAAGAGATTTTTTATTATTCCTCCATTTGCTTCGCCAAAAACAACGCTGTTGACTGTACTACTTTTGCATCGGCATCTGTACACTTATCATTATCACTGTTTATCAAAATTACCGCGCCGCAAACATCTCCCGATACAATAATGGTTGATATCGTAAGCGCTGTGTATTCTGCCCCTTCTATCGGTGCTATGCTTTCACTGCCATTTGTCAAAATATAATTTTTACGGTTGGTCATTATCTCCTCTAACTGACTTGATATACGTCTGCCTATCAGTTCTTTTTTCAGATTACCTGTTGCGACAATTATATGATCTCTGTCACATATAACAGTTTGACGTCCTGTTACTTGATGCACTACATTTGCGCAATCTCCCGCAAAATCAGAAAGCTCACCCATAGGAGAATATTTTTTAAAAATTACTTCACCATTATTATCTGTAAAAATTTCCAGCGGGTCACCCTCTCTGATTCTTATTGTACGTCTTATTTCTTTGGGAATAACCACCCTGCCCAAATCATCTATCCTTCTTACAATTCCGGTAGCCTTCATATTTAAATAAATCCTCCCTATATGCCCAAAATATTAATTAATAATTTTCAAAATTTTACTTTAAAGATATTATTTGCATATAAATCAAAAATATTCTTTTTAAAATTAATATTGCTATAAATTTATACTTATAGGTTTACAATATAAGTTCAACACTTAAAAAGTTACCGAAATTATTTTTTTCTATTTTAATAATTGTCAAAAATTTAATGTCAAACATAGTATATATAGATACTTATTAAAAGTATTTATATATATTAGGAGGCTTTTTGCAATGGACGAAAGACAATATTATTGTGATGAAAGACAACAATCTTCCTGCGACAGACAATATAACTGTGAAGATAATAATCAAAGCTATGACGACAGACAATGCGGCTGCCAAGACTATCAACAACGTTATGACGAAAGACAATGCGGCTGCCAAGACTATCAACAACGTTATGACGAAAAACAATGCAGTTGCCAAGACTATCAACAACGTTATGACGAAAAACAATGCAGTTGCCAAGATAATAATAAACATTATGAAATGCAATATTCTTTAAAAGAAGAATATCCAAAAGTATATGTAGACAATAAACGTTGCGGAAATAACAGAAAAGACCTTGAAATGTTACAAATACTGTATTGCAGTCAATATGGAGAAGTTACTGCGATAATGCAATATTTGCAACAGTATTTTGTATTTGACTGTAAATATGATGAAGTCGCCAATATCATAAAATATATTGCGGCTGTGGAAATGCACCATATGGAACTTATTGGAGAAGCTATTGTTGCGCTTGGTGGCTCAGCAAAATATATTAATATTCAAGAGCACCAGTACTGGAATGGCGGTATGGTAAGTTATAGCTCCAATCTATGCAAAGAACTTATGGGCAACCTAAAAGCCGAAACAGAGGCATACAAAACATATCTTAACTTTGCAGAAAGAACACAAAACTATTCATTAAAAGCGTTGTATAAAAGAATAGCTATGGACGAAAAACTCCATATAGATATATTTACACAACTAATCAATAAATATTGCAGATAATAAAAAAAGACAGTCCAGATAAAAATTGATATGTACCCTCTTTACCAAACAATCGGTAAGGAGGGACATATCAAAAATTAAGCAGTAAAGGCTGTTTTTAAAAATTTATGTAATTATTTACCAAACATCATCAGTAGGAAACCGGCTGCAACAGCAGAACCGATAACACCCGCAACGTTTGGACCCATTGCGTGCATCAGTAGGAAGTTTGTAGGATTTGCTTTCGCGCCCTCAACTTGTGATACACGGGCAGCCATTGGAACAGCGGAAACACCGGCAGAACCAATCAGTGGGTTTACTTTACCTTTTGTTACCCAGTACATAATTTTACCAAGCAGTACGCCACCAACAGTTGAGAAACAGAATGCGAACAGACCAAGAGCGATTATAGCAAGTGTTTGTGGGCGTAGGAATATTACGCCGTCACTTGTAGCGCCAACTGTCAAACCAAGCATTATTGTAATAATATTGCACAGTGCGTTTTGCGCTGTATCGCTAAGTCTTTCGACAACACCACACTCACGGAACAGATTACCAAGCATTAGCATACCTATAAGCGGAGCGACCGACGGGAGCAATAAACAACATAGAACGCAAACTATTATAGGGAATACAATTTTCTCTGTCTTTGTAACAGTGCGTAATTGTTCCATTTTAACAGTTCTTTCTTCTTTTGTTGTAAGCAGTCTCATTATCGGTGGTTGGATTAGCGGAATAAGCGCCATATAGGAATAAGCGGCAACCGCAATAGGCGCAAGTAGATGAGGAGCTAAGTTGTTTGTTAGGAATATAGCTGTCGGACCGTCAGCGCCACCAATTATAGCGATAGCAGCAGCTTCTGCCGCTGTAAACAGAGGAGCGCCGTCAACAACGAATGATTGACCAAGTACGTTAGCAACAAGGAATGCCACGTATATACCAAGTTGCGCAGCCGCACCAAGAAGTAGACTTGATGGGTTTGCAAGCAGTGGTCCGAAGTCGGTCATTGCGCCAACACCCATAAAAATTAGGCAAGGGAATACAGAGCTCTTAACACCGCTGTATATTACACGCAGTACGCCGCTGTCGTACCAGTGAATGCCTGCAAGTTCAGCATTTACTGTATTAATAGCTTGCATTAGTCCTTGCATTAGGAAACTGTTGTCTATAAATCCGTATTGTAAGTTTGTATATGCGACTTTTACATTTGCGCTGATACTCGGATCAGCAAGGACTTGTTGCACGTGTTCCTGTAACCCTTCAAGAACGACGGCTATTATATTCGTATCCTGTGTCAACATCGCTTGTGACAACTGCTCGTTAAAACCGTTTAATGCATTAAGCATAGCCATTGGTTTTGCAGTAGCGTCATACATAAGGTTTGCATCGGGCAAATTTGCCAAAAGCATACCAAAAGCTATCGGAACAAGTAGTAATGGCTCAAATTTCTTAACAATCGCCATATATAGCAATATGAAAGAAATAATAAGCATTACACCCATTTTCCAAGCATCAGGCTTAGTAAAGAATGCGGCAAAGCCTGACTCTGCAAAGGTTTGTGATATTATTTCAAAAAAATTCATATTCAGCCACCATTATTAGCCCAGTACAACTAGGACATCGTCAGTGTTTACTGTGCTTCCTTTCGAAACTACTATTTGTGATACCTTACCATCGCAAGGCGCAACTATATCATTTTCCATTTTCATAGCTTCAAGAACGACCAGTACTTCGCCCTCTTTAACAGCTTGACCGTTTGTTACGTTTACTTTTAATATTGTTCCCGGCATTGGAGACTTTACAGGAGTACCATTACCAACAGCGGCAGGAGCAGGTGTTTCTGTTGGGGCAACAGCCGGAGCAGGAGCAGCGACAGGAGCGGCTACTACGGGAGCAGCTACTTGTACAGGCGCGGCATTAGTAACGTTTAGAATTTCAGCGCTTGATTCTGAAACTTCTACCTCATAATTTTTACCATTAAGTGTAACCACATATTTCATAATATTTTATTCCTCCCTATAATAAATATAGATTATATCTTTTTAATTGATTTAAACACAAGTTTGTTGATAGGTTTACCGAGTTTGTTAGCGGTAAGCGCCATTATAACAGCGGCTTCACGTTCGTCTACGCCGTCCAAATCTATTATACCTTTTATAGATGTAAAGTTCAAACGATTTAGCGGAATACCTGTCTCATGGCTTACAAGAGCCATAACGGTTGCGGCTGTCGGCTCATCTATATCTGTAAGAGTAAGTCCTGTCGGTGTAGCAACAGGCGCTACGTTGGCAGGAGTGGAAACGATTACCGGTTCAGCTTTTGGAGTAGCTTTTTTTGTTTCGTTCGCCTTTTTATCCTCTTTCTTTGATATTTTTCTTATACCTACGGATATTAGTTGAATCATAACGGCAAGAATAATAAGCATCAAAAATACCATTACAATTCCTATTACAGATAATAACAGCGCCTCGCCAAAAGGCATTGGCATAGTATCCGGATTAAATGAATTACTTCTAAGCATTTATGTTACCTCCTTTTTATATAAATTTAAAACAGCATAAAGTTTTTAATTTGTTTAGGTAAATTATGCTTTTCGTATTGAGTATGTAAAGCTGTTCTTTGCTTTTTCATCTCGTTTATCAAAATAAGCCTCTGCTTGCGGTGGGAATGCAATGTATGAAAGCACATCTTCATCACTGTGCGCTTTGTCGCCTATTTCTGCCTTTGCTTTCTCAAAACCCGGTTCAAGTGTATTTGCAAAACGTTCTGTTATCGGTTTTCTGTCGCCCAAAACTTTCTTTTGAAGTTCTGCGTCAACTTCACCCGGCGCTTTACCGTATTCACCTGCTAGGTATGCGACAACTTCTTTCGATACGTTTTTGTATCTTTCCCCTGCAAGTATATTTGATGTAGCCTGTACGCCTACCATTTGGCTCATTGGTGTAACAAGCGGCGGATAACCCAAATCTTTTCTTACGTTTGGAACTTCTTTCAAAACGTCATCAAGTCTGTCAAGATTATTTTGCGCTGTAAGCTGTGCAACAAGGTTTGAGAGCATACCGCCGGGAACTTGATAAGTAAGCGCCTCTGTCTCTGTCATCATCATACGTGGGTTTAGTGTTTTATCGGCAAGGTATCCTTGTTGGATTGGTTTAAAGAATGCGTTTACTTCACGCAAAACATCTTCTTTAAGGTCAACTTCATAGCCTTCTTGACGGAATATATAAGCAAGACTTTCTGTTGCGGGTTGTGATGTACCGCCGGAAAAGCAAGATGTAGCTGTATCTATAACGTCAGCGCCGGCATCTACCGCTCTTTGCAGAGTTATAGGACCAAGTCCTGTTGTGCAGTGAGTATGAACAACTATTGGAACTTTTACATTTTCTTTAAGAGCTTTTACAAGGTCATAAGCTTCTTGCGGACCCATAATGCCAGCCATATCTTTAATACAGATAGACTGCACACCCATATCAACCATAGTTTTTGCAAGTTTAACATTGCTTTCAAGATTGTGTATAGGACTTACAGTATAGCAAATAGTACCTGATGCGTGAGCGCCGTTTTTCAGTGTTTCGTCAACAGCTACTTCTATATTACGGACGTCATTAAGCGCATCGAATATACGAATTATATCAATACCGTTTTCTACGGATTTTTTTACAAAAAGACGTACGATATCGTCGGGATAGTGTTTGTATCCAAGTATATTTTGACCACGTAAAAGCATTTGCAATTTTGTGTTTGGACACGCTTCTCTTATTTTGCGAAGTCTTTCCCATGGATCTTCATTCAAATATCTTAGGCACGAATCAAACGTTGCGCCTCCCCAACATTCCATTGAGTAGTAACCTGCTTTATCCATGGTTGACAGAATCGGCTCAAATTTTTCAAATGGCATTCTGGTTGCAATCAATGATTGGTTAGCATCTCTCAATACGGTTTCCGTAAAATGCACTTTTCTCATAATGCTTTACCTCCATAAAATTTTTGTTTATCTTAGGGTTAGTGTGGAATACTAAGGGCTTTTTTTATATAAACCTTTCAAATTTCCCCATTATATAGTAAACGAATTTTGAAAATTTTACAAGTGTTTTTAATGTTTATAAGCAAAGAAAAATTGACAAAAATTTGATATTTTATAGTCATATTACATAAAAAATCAAAATGTCAATAGTGTTTTGTATACTAATCGGTAATCGACGTATAAAAATTTCATATTTTCCATAATTATTTGTATAGACACTGTTTTTCTTTTATGATAGACTGTTTATATGAGTATTTTGCAAATTTAAATATACTGTTTTTTTATGTAAAAAATACAATAATATAAATATCAAGAGGTAGATTTTTAATGAATAATTTATTTGATACAAGTACAATTACCGCAATAGCAACAGGCACAGGCGGTGGCGTAGGTATTGTTCGTATATCGGGTAGCGATGCAATATCAATAACGGACAAAATCTTTAAAGGAATGCGAAAAATCACGAATTTAAAAGGATATACAGGAGCTTTCGGAAAAGTTTATGATGAAAAAGGAGTGCTTGATGAGGCGGTAGTTTTCGTATACAGAGCCCCGCATAGCTATACCGGTGAAGACGTATGCGAAATATGTTGTCATGGCGGACATTTTATACTGCAAAGAGTAACTGAAATGCTCATAAAAAACGGCGCTGTCCCCGCGCAGGCAGGTGAATTTTCAAAACGCGCTTTCTTAAACGGAAAAATGAGTCTTGCGCAAGCTGAGAGCATAACGGCGCTTATTTCAGGCGAAAGCAGACAGGCGGTAGGCGCTGCGATGAATATAAAAGAGGGCGCTATTCATCGTGAAATAGATACCATTATTGACAGTTTGCTAAATCAAACAGCGCATATAACAGCTTATATAGATTATCCAGAAGAAGGCGTTGAAGATGTGCTTTATTCGGATTTGAAAGATAATATCACAAGAGCGAAAAGCACACTTGAACAAATCGCGCAAAACTATAATAAAGGAAGGCTTATACGGGACGGAATAAATACCGCAATAGTAGGCAGTCCGAATGTCGGCAAAAGTACTCTTATGAATTTACTTACGGGTTACGAACGTTCGATAGTTACCGATATTGCGGGAACTACACGTGATGTTGTTGAAGAACGCATTATCTTTGGCGATATTGTATTAAATTTAAGCGACACAGCGGGTATCCGTGAAACAGAAGATACTGTCGAAAAAATAGGCGTTAAGAGAAGTTTGGACAAAATAACAAATTGCGATATAATAATGGCTGTTTTTGACAGCACAAAGGAACTTAATTCAGATGATAATGATTTGCTTGAAAAACTTAAAGATAAACTCTGCATAGCTATTTGCAATAAGACAGACCTTGAAAGTAAGATAGATAAAGAAAAAATTCGACAATATACAGAAAATGTTGTTGAAATATCGGCAAAAGACGGCACAGGTATCGATAGGCTGGAAAAAGAAACATCAAAACTTGTGGGGCTTTCAAATTTGAGTGAAAATGCGCTGATACTTGCAAATCAAAGACAGTATAACTGCATCATTCAAGCAATAAATTCACTGAGTGATGCCTATGACAGAATAGCCTTCGGTGAAACTTTGGATATAGTATCTATGCCGCTTGAAGAAGCTATTGACAGTCTGTTGGAGCTTACCGGAAAGAATGCCTCCGCTGAAACTGTTGACAGAGTGTTCGAGCAATTTTGTGTTGGAAAATAATTGACATTTTATTTATATCTGTTATAATTATATGGACATGAAACAGGGGTGCTGTATGCTGAGAATATAGCTTTAATAAAAGCTATATAACCCTTTACCTGATTCGGATAATGCCGACGTAGGTAGTTTTCTTACTAGCAAAGCATTTTTTGCCTATGGTTTTGTGCCATAGGCTTTTTTTATGTCAAAATATAATTTATAAAGAGGTAAAAAAATTATGACTTCAACAAAAAACAAAACTTATGTACTTGTGGAATGCGCTGTGCTTTTGGCTATGGCAACACTTTTGAGCTTTTTCCCAAAATTTGAAGGACTATGGCCAAACGGTGGTAGCATAACTCTTTGCAGTATGTTGCCTATCATAATTATAAGCTATCGTAACGGAATAAAATGGGGACTGCTTTCGGGACTTGCTTTTAGCTTACTTCAACTTTTGAGTGGTTTTTACTCTGCCGGTACGTCTTTGCTTATGGTATTTGCAACATTGATGTTAGACTATATACTTCCATATACAGCTCTTGGTCTTGGCGGTATGTTCAAAGGAAAATTTAAAAGCACAGCTATGGAGCTTTCTCTTGGCGTTATAGTGTCGCTTTCAATTAGATATGCTTGTCATGTTATCAGTGGCTTTGTTTTGTGGTATGATGTTACTTATGCGACAGAGGTTCTTAATACCGAAGGTTTTGCTTTTGGACTTGGCGCAAAAATCGCAGAAAATTTTTCCGGTTCAACACTTTTCACAATATATAATTTTTTGTATAACGGTTCGTATATGATACCTGAAATTATACTTACAACTATTGGCGCTATAATTCTTTCAAAAGTAGTAAACTATAATTTTAATAATAAATAATATCTGATTTATTGTGTAAAGAATTTTAAAAAATAATCTCCTATAATAATATTTTCCTTAATAAATAGACAAAAATTTTATTATAAAAATATTTTTTTTAAAAAAACTATTGCTTTTTATTAATTAAGATGTTACTATATATGATGTACTGTTTATTATTAAAGGGGAGGTGTAACCATGCCAAATATTAAATCTGCTAAAAAAAGAGTAAATGTTATTGCTACTAAAACTGCAAGAAATAAAGCTATAAAAAGCAATCTTAAAACAGTTATAAAAAATGCTGATTTAGCATTAGTAAATACAGCTGAAAACAGAAAAGAAACTGTTGAGGTAGCTGTTAGAGCTCTTGACAAAGCATGTGCGAAGGGTATCCTACACAGAAATGCCGTTGCAAGAAAAAAATCACAACTAACAACAAGACTTAATGCAAGCCTATAATAAATGAGTTGTGCATAGTAAATTTTAATAATTTTATTATGATATAAATGTAGAAGCTATTTATGATGATAGCTTCTATATTTTTTTATTTTTCAAACAAAAATAAAATTTATATAGAGTAACCATACTGTTATACATTTTGGTTTTGCTGTTTTTATCATAGTAAATAAAAAATATTTTAAAAAATAAATATAAGTGTAAAGTAAAATACTTGACACACAATATAAAAAGTTATATAATAACTAGGCGATTGTATGCGCAAAAAAAGTAGGAGGTTTTTTGTAAATGGCAAAAGATTTGCAAATGTCACTACTTTTGGATTTTTATGGAAGTATGCTTTCCGAAAAACAGAGAGAATTGACATCATTATACTATAATGAAGACTTATCGCTTGGCGAAATCTCAGAAGATATAGGAATTACACGTCAGGGCGTACGTGATAGTATAAAACGTTCCGAATGTCAGCTGATTGAATTTGAAGATAAACTACATCTTGTGAAAAAATATCACAATACAAAACATACTTTGAATCAAATGAATGATATTATAAAAAATTTGGAAAAATATAATGACAGTGATATAAAAAACGAGACATTCAGTGAAAATATAATGCAATTAAAAAATTTAATCGAACAAATTGTTGATAATAATTAGAAGGAGATAACAAATGGCTTTTGAAGGACTAACCGAAAAACTTAGTGAAACGTTTAGAAAACTAAAAAATCGTGGTAAACTTGGAGAATCTGACGTTCGTGACGCTATGCGAGAAGTTAGAATGGCACTGCTGGAAGCTGATGTAAATTATAAAGTTGCAAAAGATTTTATAGCACGTGTTACAGAAAAAGCTATTGGTGAACAAGTACTTGGCAGTATGACTCCTGCTCAACAGGTTATCAAAATTGTTAATGATGAACTTACAGAAACTATGGGTAGGGAAAATGAAAAAATTCATATTTCCACAAAAATACCAAATGTTATATTGATGTGTGGCTTGCAAGGTTCTGGTAAAACAACACACTGCGCAAAGCTTGCAAAATACTTCCGTAATCAAGGTAAGCGTCCAATGCTTGTTGCCTGTGACGTATACCGTCCCGCCGCTATCGAACAATTAAAAGTAGTGGGAGAAAAAGCAAATGCCCCTGTTTTTGAAATGGGACAGGGAGACCCTGTCACAATCGTAAAAAAGGCTCTCGCTTATGCAAAAGACTATGGTCATGATATTGTTATTATAGATACAGCAGGACGTCTGCATATTGACGAAGAACTTATGACAGAACTTAAAAATATAAAAGAAGTTGCAAATCCGGACGAAATTTTGCTTGTTATAGACTCTATGACAGGTCAAGATGCAGTAACTGTTGCATCTGCTTTTAATGAGGCTATGGGTATTGATGGCGTTATCCTGACAAAACTTGACGGTGACACCCGTGGTGGCGCGGCTCTATCCGTAAGAGCCACGACAGGTAAACCTATCAAATTTGTAGGTGTCGGTGAAAAACTTGAAGACCTAGAACCATTTTATCCGGACAGAATGGCATCTCGTATTTTGGGTATGGGCGATATGCTTACACTGATAGAAAAAGCCACAACCGAAATAGATGTAAAAGAAGCTGAAAAAATAACAAAGAAATTAAAAGCAAATAATTTTGACTTTAATGATATGTTAGAACAAATGAAACAAATGCGTAAAATGGGTTCTATGCGTAAAATGCTCGATATGATACCCGGACTTGGCGCAAAGCTTTCCGATGAAGAAGTTGCGCAAGGTGAACAGCAAATCAGAAGAACAGAAGCTATTATATTCAGTATGACTTTGGAAGAACGTACAAATCCATCATTAATCGACCCAAAACGTAAAAGAAGAATTGCACAGGGTAGTGGAACAAAAGTTGAAGATGTGAATAGACTTTTGAAACAAATGGAAACTACGAAAAAAATGATGAAGCAAGTTACAAAAATGAGTAAAAAGGGTGGCAGATTACCATTTGGTATGAATAACCCGATGATGTAAGTAATGTTATTTAGGCGGAAAACACGTCTTTATATAAAAAAATAAAATAAAAATAAGAAACATAATTATGGAGGATTATTATGGCAGTAAAAATCAGATTGCGTCGTATGGGCGCTAAAAAAGCACCTTTCTATCGTATAGTTGTTGCAGATTCACGTTACCCACGTGACGGTCGTTTTATTGAAGAAATCGGAACATACGACCCAACTAAAAACCCAAGCATTGTAAATGTTAATGCTGAAAAAGTAACTAACTGGATGTCAAAAGGCGCTCAACCAACAGATACAGTTAAGAAAATTCTTAAAAATGAAGGTATTATTAAATAATTTTGTCTTATTAACTTAAAAAGGGGATAGCAATATGAAAGATTTAATTGAAACTATTGCTAAGGGCTTAGTTGAAAACAAAGATGAAGTTAATGTTACAGTTGATGAAGTTAATTCAGAAGGTGTAACTGTATATCATCTACACGTTGCACAACCCGATATGGGCAGAGTTATTGGTAAACAGGGTAGAATTGCAAAAGCTCTTAGAACTGTTGTGCGTTCTGCCGCAAGCAAAGCTAATATGAAAGTTGCAGTTGAAATAGACGGTTAAGTTTATTTTATTGATTGTAATCATTTATATTATATTTAACATACTTACTTGATGTTTTTTTCAAGATCAGTATAGATAAGGATGAATTAAAAAACCATAAATTACTGGTTTACCAGTGCTTTATGGTTTTTTTATATCGTTTAAATAAATAATTAATTAAAACCTTGATTTTTTGTATGGTGTATGTTATAATATTATACGTTGTTATTAATATTGTATGGAGATGTACCCAAGCTGGTGAAGGGGCGGCATTGGAAATGCCGTAGGTGGGCAACTACGCGAGAGTTCGAACCTCTCCATCTCCGCCAGTCGAGTACCTCGACACGTGGGACGTGAGCATAGTTTATGTTCACGTCTTT
>JAHHTQ010000043.1 GCA_020024555.1 Angelakisella sp. | reverse complement strand
GTTCTCCCGCCGAGCTGCGTCCGCCGTATAGGCGGATGCTATGCTCGCCCTACCCAAAAGGGTAGGTTTTACTGTTATGGCAGTTTAATCTATATTATCGGCAGAAAAAGGAATAGTGGCGGTCAAGGTTACTTGTCCTGTATCGGCTCAAATTTGCCCTGTGTCGCTCTTTCATTGAGTCTTGGTATCACTGTCACATTCAGCTTTTTTATCGGTAAAACGTGGCACTTTTTCTTTCACAATCAAAGGCTGATAACTTAGATTTCATTACCTTTCTAAACGAAGATATATCAACTTCTTTCCCTCCTTTGTAGGCTAACGTTTAATTTGGAACGGACAGTTTATCGACAGAATTATTTGTATTGGCTGTATGTGGATTTAACTTAGTGCCGATAGGGACGGATATTCGGACACCCCTGTTTTGGCGTCACTGTCGACACTAATCTTCACCAACTCAACAATTCTCTTTCCGTTGCTGCGACGGCAATCACCCATTATCAAACGCTTTTCAAGCTCTTTCGACAGTTTCTTCATATACTTTGAGATGACTCTGTTTGAAAATTTACCGTCACTTATTTCACTTAACAGGGACGATAATTCTGTCGGAGTACCACAGTAAGAAGTCCTGTCTGACATAAACTTTTCAATTGCTTTCACAAAATTGTCTTCAAGCACACTGCTTTCGGAATAGCTGTCGCTTTGTTTAATCCAAACGTTATCTTCGTTTCTTTCAAGTTCAATTTCCCTTTGCTCTATGTCACGGCCTATACAGTTAAGTGTTGCCATCCTTTCACCACGTTTACTTGATGATAGAGTAAACATATTATCGACTGCTCCCTGCAAACCTGTTGAACCTGTTATTTGATTAAACACATCTCCGTCTTTTTGTTTTCTGAAATGATGAATCAGAATAATTGCTATCTTGTATCTGTCAGCGATATTTTTAAGCAGTGTTAAATCTGAATAATCATTTGAATAATTGCTTTCAGTAACGTTTCGGATAGTTTGCAATGTATCAATGATAATTAACTTTGTATCTCTATGTTCCAAAATGAAACTGTCTATCCTTGCTTCCAAATCACCTCCCAATTTAGAAACCTCTGTGCAGAAATAAACATTTTTCGGGGCATCGTCACATATATCAAGCAGTCTGTTTTGAATACGTATTTCATTATCTTCATAAGCAAGATAGAGCGTAGTATACTTGACACTTTCATATCCCCACACTTCTTCACCTTTTGCAATTTGAACGGCAAGCCATAACGCAAGCCAACTTTTACCAACCTTTGCAGAACCTGCAAGCAAGGTAAGTCCTATTGGAATTAAATCCTTCACCACAAACGGAATCTCGGCAAGTTCTTTGTTTATCAGTTCTTCACCGCTGATTGTTTTAAATCTTTTCATTGGCATTTCTCCTTTTTTAAATTAATTTTTGTTTTGGCGCTTGCTCCCAAGATACTTCCTCCTCGCAGATTCCTCTCCGGTTTCTCGCTCGCTTATTTTTTAAGGTCATGGCAATGATATTACTCTCAGGCACGCTCATTCAATTTTCAAGGTACAAAGTTTCTGATTGATATTTTAAAATATATCTGATACAATGATAATACCAATAAAATAAGAAAATACAATAGATTTTCAATATGTCAGGTACATTTAAAAAATCTATCAGATACATTGGGGGACAGATTATGTTTGAAGGAAATAAACGATCAAACGAAAAAAACAATACGTTACAGGAATTTACGCTTATGTTTTGGAAAGACAAAATACTTATCGATAACTTAAACATCCCATTGGGAGAAGCGAGTACAGAGATACTGAATCTTTCAGATAAAACTGTTCTTGAGATGTTTAACGCAAGAAACGAAGCTATTGACAGTATGCGAATATTTTTTAATGATAATATAAAAAAAGACCTTGTGCTTGTTACTGATATTCAGAACAAACTAAACAAGGTCTTGGATATAGCTGTGGCTTTACCGCCGTTTAAGTATTTAATCAATAACGGTTGGAGCAGTATGATTATCGATATTTTCAATACCGAGCCACTCGGTTTTGAGAGTATAAGCAATAGGTATACCCATAACGGAGAGATCTTGTATCATTTCTTTTTCAAGGTCTTTTCAATAATTGACGAAGTAATTTCATTTAATGGTTTTGTTTCAAATATGCTCACTTATTATTTTGAAAACTTAAAGAAAAGAAACGAAGAATATTACGCAGTAGGCGTATATAAGTTCTTTACGGATATTAATCTTTTAAATGAAATACGCTCTATCTTGCCACCAATACCGTCTTTTGATTTTTCACAGATAATTAACGTTGGCATACAATATACCCCTACCAGAA
This sequence comes from Angelakisella sp., assembly GCA_020024555.1. Taxonomy (GTDB): domain Bacteria; phylum Bacillota; class Clostridia; order Oscillospirales; family Ruminococcaceae; genus Angelakisella. The sequence goes on along the minus strand of JAHHTQ010000043.1, from coordinate 10,734 downwards.
ATCCAGAAGACGAAAAGCAGTATATACTGGCTGAGCAGATAGTTTTTGACAGTATGAAAGCATTTTTATACTATGACTTTTTCAGAGGTCTTATTAACGGACACTGTCCGCGTCGGTGCCATAACTGCGGAAAATATTTTTTACTGTTGTCGGGACACAATACTTGCTACTGCTCAAATACAGCTCCCAAACAAAAGAGAAATGGAGAGACAAAGACTTGTCGGGAGATAGGGGCTCATATAAAAGAAACACAGAAAAAAGAAAAACGTACCCCTGCCCGGCAAGAGTACGATAAGGTTTATAATAGATTAAAGACAAGGAAAAACCGTGGCAAGATATCAGTTGACGAATGGAATGAGAAAGTAGCCAAAGCTATCTCTTATATGGAACAAAATCAAAATGGGGAGTTATCAGATTATGATTATATGGAGATTATGAAGAATATGTAATAGTATGATACGTTTTATAAATTTATAACTAAAATATTCAATAATATATAATTTTGACATGCATTATTTTATGTGATAAAATTAATGCAAATAATGTTTTAAAATATAAAGTAAAAGTGAGGTTGATATTATGCATGATGATACTAATTTAACTTTAGAGCAAATTGAACTTTTGGAACATAAATATCTTTTAAAATATTGGTATTTCTTAAAATACGTTGAGGATGATATTATTTATGGTTTTCAATCAAAGTATGATATTGAAGATGATTGGAAAGGTTTATATGGAACGGGAAATGGTGGAATATCAGATTTTGCTGTAGGTTCAGAGAGAATAATATATGCATTATTAAATGGTAAAATTGCTGGTCAACCTAATTCATCACCTGTTAGCTCAGATTTATTTTTTGAAATAGATGATGCTTATATACATATTGATTTAAAATCGGTAACTACTACTGATGGTGTAAAATATGATTCTTTGGGAAATAAATTAACAGATAATATAGGTGATTATAATACAAGTATTTTTATTGGTGAAAATCAAAATTCCTATAAAGGAATTATAGTTAAACAAAAAGGACAAGAAAATTATAATCCTAATTTACCAACAATATATATAAAGAAAAATGGTGATAAGAAAATTTGTTTAACATATTTGGTTACAATATTGACCAATACCATAACTAATCAAACAGAATTAATATCTATTATGAGTGTTCCAAATGGAAAACTTGAACAACATTATGGCTCAAGACCTCTTAAAGCAGGAAAAAATCCAGGTAAGGCACGGTTTAATTTTGAAGAGTGTTCATCATTTGAACTTTTAGAAAATGCACCTAAAAGAGTTAGAGTTATACATAGTAATCCTGATATGTCTACTAATATGCAAAAAAGACTTTCACTTTATTTAAATAATTTTGTACCTTTTATTTCTGAATAGTCTTGGTCGTTAATAAATATTTAGAAAAAGTAATAAAATAATGGAATAGAAACTTTACCTATCCATTCCATTATTTTATTAGTTATTTTCAATTTTTTCTTTTATACATTCTGCAATTTTAGTAGCTAAAATTACAGGTACAGCATTACCAATTTGAGTATACATTTTATTTAAACTACCAGTAAAGTTATATGTAGTTGGAAATGTTTGAAGTATAGCACATTCTCTTGCACTAAGTCTTCTCTTTTTATTTATATGTATTTCTGGACTTGTTGCTGTAATTGTATCACTTGGTCTATCCCAGTTTGTTATTCTTAAAGATTGTTCAAATTTTATTTTCTTTTCAACCATGGTAGTAACTACTTTATCGTATTTATCGTCAAAGTTTAATATTTTTTTCAATTCCCACCAATCATCTGGATTAGGAATACTACCAGAATTATTATCTTTTCTAAACCAATGACCAGCAGTATAAGAATACCCAAAATGCTTATCTACTTTATTAGTTGTCCATCCAGCTTTATTTCTCCAATATTTTAAATAATCACATATATCATGCTGATTAACCTCATATTTACGACTCCAAAATTTATCTGCAACATTTTCTGAAGCTATATGATTTGTAATTTTAATATTTTCAGTATTTTCATTTACACCAAGTATATTATAAAAACCTTTAACATCAACTATATTAGTATTTTCAATATGTTTTTTAATACTGTCATTAGATATAGTAATTACATTATTAGTGGTTTTTATATGTGACAAAAATCCTATAGCCTGTTCAGTTGTAAAAGCTGGGAACAACTTATTATCGGTATTATTTTCAGAATTGATATAGTGTGTTTTAACCGGATATGGATTTTCAACTCCAATACAGTTTCCTATGATTAACACTCTTTCTCTTGCTTGTGGTACACCATATTCGGCAGCGTTTAGCACTCTTGCATCAACTTTATATCCCAACTTTTCAAAATCAGACTTTATCATTTTAAAGACTTGACCTTGTTCTATTGATAAAATACCTTTTACATTTTCTGCTACAAAAAACTTCGGCTTTTTATTTTCAATTACCCTCAACATCTCCTTATATAGAAAATTTCGTTCATCTTCCATGGAGCGTTTTGTATTGGCAACTGAAAATCCTTGACAAGGAAATCCACCTATAATTACATCTGCACCATATGGAATATCATCGTTTGATATTTTAGTTATATCTCCATATATCACATGTTTGCCGATATTTTCTCTATATGAATTAACAGCCTCTTTAAAAAAATCATTAGCCCATATAATTTCAAATCCAGAATTTAAAAATCCTAAGTCCATTCCACCTGCTCCAGAAAATAAAGATACTACTTTCATTTTGTTTGGTGAATTTTGAATAACATATTCTTCATTTTGATCTTTTACTAATTCAACAATATCTCCAATATTACAATTTAGAACTTGACATATTTTGGCAAGTACATCTGTACTCACTATTTCTTGTTTACCTATTTTTGCTAATGTGCTAGAACTTATTTTTGCTTGTTTACGAAGTTCAGTTTTTGTCATTTTTTTGTCTATTAAAAGTTTTAATAAATTGTTATAATTAGCTTTCATAATATCCTCCATTATTAAATGTTAATAATATTATATCATTATAGTTTTAATAAGTCAAACAAAATATTCGTAATTCAAAATATTATATTTAGTGCTTTCAAACTAATTATAAAAGTAAAAGTATAGCCAATGGATTATTTGCTAATTCATTGGCTATACTTTTACGCTATCCAAATATTTACTTGGAAGCCACTATTGTAATCTTTTATTTTAGTTCCCGATGGTGTATCTCTAAATATTTGTTGTTTCTTTCTCTTGTAGAAGGAGTAAAGTAGGTAGGCTTTTAGCTTTAATTTTTTTTGAGCTCCACCACAACCTCTATGTGCGTAGAGCATACAAAAACGCAGTCTTTAGGGTACACTTATGCCTTGGCGGAGAACCTATTTTTTATTTAAAATATCGTTCGGTCACAAAAATAAAGCCTTCAAGATAATATTCTTGGAGGCTTTATAAGGTTTTCGCTTGATTTTATTTGGCTAAGTCTTGAGCTAATTCTTTTACTTGTTCGACAGTCAGATTTGAGTATTCGGCTATATCTTCATAAGATAATTTAAGTTTATCAGAAAGCAGAAGTTTTTTAGCCATATCTATTCTTTCTTTCGTTGCAGCTTCATTTCTCATATCTTCCATCATCTTGCACATAGTAGCCACTCCTTTCTCATCTTCTTTAAAATATCTGGTTCTCTCTGCAAGTTGTTTGTATTGCATATCATTTGGATTTGTACAGTTAAAGTCTTGCATAAGTATACCAAGTGGACTGTTATCTCTGTACTCACCGTTAACATATATAATATGCGCTTCATCATTAAAATATTCGCCTGTTTCCCTTATAACACGGTCAATATGGTAAATAGGCAGTTTTTTTCCTAAAACGTCACGTTCTGTTATGAAGATTACGTATGTCTCTGAAAGTTTTTCATAGTTATCACCCGGTGAAGTAATATTTGCATCAATCATACTGCTGTTGTATCTTGCACGTTTCATACTTGCACCCTTATCAGCTCGTTGAATCTCAATATTATATAGCTTTCCGTCTTTATCTACAGCATATTATCGAACGTCCCTGTAGGTTTTTTATTTGGTGCTGTGTGCGAACTTGTTGTATTTTTAAATCATTTCTATCCAACACTATATTTACGACAAGTTCTGTACACTCTATGTTATCTTCAAAACATTTCAACATAAAGTCATCATCCATAAGTTTGAATTTGCGTATATGTTCAAGATATTCTTTTTTGTATAAGTCTTTGTTATCCATATCTGCATATCCTTTTATGTATATTGTTTATAAGTATATTTTATCATATTTGATACTTCTTTTCAATATGATAACTAACTTTTATTCTTCACTGTTAAGCTTTTCATTCACAACTATTCCACTGTAAAATCTTATCTCAATTTCATTGTTTCGTTTAACCTTTATAGATTCAATTAACCTTTTTACAAGCTCTTGGTCGAAGGTAAGTAGCTTCGGATTGATGTTGTCAAGTATAACGTTCGCTTTGTCAATTTTTTCTTCGCAGATGTGATTTGATTTTATCTCGTTAATATTGGCTTGTTTTGCTCGTTTTAGGCTTTCTATTTTGTCATGTAGCAACTTATACTCATTGTCATAATCATTGCTTACAGCTCCATATTTTGCGTTACGTTCGATTAGTTTGAGTATATCATTTTGTAGGTTGCTTATCTCTTCATCAATCTTTTGAGTTACAGTTTCAGTACTATAATCTGCTATTACTTCAATTACGTTGTTTCTAAATCTGCTTATAAAGTCTTCTTTGTTATCTATGACACTGTTTATAGCTTTTGTTATTGCCTTGTGTAAATCATCTTCTTTTATTGTTGGCGAGTATATGCAAGTCGATTTCTTGCCAAGTTTGAGTCTGTCCTCACATCTCCATACAGCTGATTTTTCACCGTACTTTGACCATACCTGTCTGCGATATTTGTGTCCACACTCAGCGCAGACCATTATGTCACTAAGTACATATTTAGAAGAATACTTGCTTTTTGTTGTTCCGGCATTTTTCTTTCTTGTAACTGATGATTTATTTAAGGTGGCGCGTCTTTTTTTCTCTGTCTGTACAGCCATGAATAGCTCTTTTGAGATTATAGGTTCATGGTCATTTTCAATGTAGTACTGTCTTGCAAAGCCATTGTTTTTCACTTTCTTTTTTGTAAGAAAGTCTGTTGTATATGTCTTTTGAAGTAAGGCATCACCCATATATTTTTCTTGTGACAGCATTCTTTCTATTGTGCCTACGTTCCAATGGTCTTTACCTGTTTTAGTCAATATATGGTCATTGTCTAAGCCTTTTGCTATCTGTCCTATACTGCTACCATCAAGATATTCTCTGAATATTCTTTGTATTATTTTGGCTTCTTCGGGGACTATGACGAGGTTTCCGTTTTTATCTTTTGTGTATCCCATAAATCTCTTATGGTTTACTCTTACATTTCCACTTTCAAACCTCCTTGTTATACCCCAGCGGGTGTTTTCGCTTATGTTTCGGCTTTCTTCCTGTGCCTGTGAAGATAGAATTGTTATTAATAACTCTCCGCCACTTTCCATAGTGTTGATGCCTTCTTTTTCAAAGATTATCGGAATATTTTTCTCTTTCAGCTTACGTATGTTTTGGAGAGCATCAACTGTATTTCTTGCAAATCTTGACACAGATTTAGTAAGCACAAGGTCGATTTTTCCGTTCATACAATCTTTTATCAGAGCATTGAAGTCATCTCGTTTTGCAGTTCCTGTGGCTGACTTTCCGTCATCTGCGAATATTCCCGCGCATTCCCAATTTGAGATTGTATTTATTTTATTCGTGTAGTATTCTACCTGTGATTCATAACTACCCTCCTGTTCTTCAAGCAAAGTGCTTACTCTACAATAGGCTGCTACTCTCAATCGTTTTTCTTCAATTTTAAGGTTTTTATCGTACTGTATTTTAGGGGGAATTATAGCGACTGTCTTTTTAGCAATCATTTGTTTTGCTCCTTTCAATGTTATATATATTACTTTCCAAATATATCTTTTCAGCTCGTTTGTAAATTAATTCTTTTGTTGGCGTAGTTTCAATTAACCTATCAAGGCTTTTAACTTCTTGTGATAAATATATGTTTTTTGGCTTGATAGGATACTCTATATCTATATCTTTCGATACCTTTTTGGGTTTACTCTTACTATTATTTCTTAAAGTCTGCACAGTCTCAAATGTCTCACAAGCTATAATTTGTGGATAGAAGTCATCGCCCATATATTTTTTGTTTTCAAGTATTTTTGCAACTGATCCATGTGTCCAATTTATATTTCCGTTTGGATTGGGTATTTGCTTTTCTTTAAGATTTTTGGCTATGTGAAGTAAAGATTTGCCGTTTATATATTCCCTGTAAATATGTATAACGACTTCACCTTGTGGTTTGTTTACATAGACTTTTCCATCTTTCATTTCATAACCCATTGGTATGTGTATCTGCATTATATTACCTCTTTTCTGTAAGTTTAAGTCCGTTTATTAGTTCGAATATGATTTCACTGTCAGAGATATGAAGTGTCTCTATAAGCTTTTTGAAGATAACTTTTTCATATCTGTCAATAAGTGTGTAGTTGTTTTCGATCAGCTTTATAATTTGCTTTGTATTCTCTATATCGTTTTTATACTCACTGTCTTTGATTAGATTCTCTTTTTGTTTTTTCAATCTTTCGATCTCAATGTTAAGCCTTGTTTGTTCAGATATGTAAAGAGCAGAGTCAATATATCCTTTCTGCGCTACTTCGCTAAGGACACGACTCTGCTCTTTAATATCTTTTATTTGATTTTCTATTGTTTCTAACTGTGTTTTATTATCTTCAAGATTAAGTTGTTCTAAGCTATCAAGTAGTGGATAGAGTATGTTTTCATAGTTGCTGATTAATCTGTTCCACATGTTTACAAAGCTATGTTTCAGTTCATTTTCCCGAATAGCTTTCAGCTTGCATTTGCTTTTGTTGGATATATGTGTCTTACAGCACCATTGTACAGCTTCGTAGGGTGTGCCTATATAAATCTTTTGTCTGCGAAAGGTGTCTCCACATTCACTGCATTTGATTTTTCCACTGAACTCGTAATTATTGGAAATAGTTTTTTTACTTCGATAACTCATTATCTCTTGTACTTTGTCAAAATCTTCTTGTGATACAATTGCTTGATGATTGTTTTGTACTAAGTACTGAGCTTTTTCACCGTTGTTTTTCTTCTTTGTGAATGGTAGGTTCTGTGTTGTGTATGTCTTTTGAAGCAACATATCACCTTTGTAAATTTGATTTTTAAGTATCTCTTGAATTACATTGTCTCGCCATATTTTGGCTTTACGGATAGGCTTTATATTGTCATCATTTAAACCTTTTGCTATCAAGTATGTACCTTTGCCACTTAGATATTCTGTGAAAATTCTCTTGATTATTTCAGCTTGTTGTGGTTCGATTTCAATTTCATTATCTTCATTTTTGGTGTATCCATAAGCTACACAGCTGGGTATATATGTTCCATCTCGAAATCTTTTTTCTATTCCCCAACGTACATTTGTTGATATGCTTTCACTTTCACCTTGTGCTATTGATGAAAGTATTGTAAGCATTTGCTCACTTTGCTCTGACATTGTATTTATGTTTTCTTTTTCAAAGTAGACAGCTATACCTAATGATTTTAATTTTCTTATCGTTTCAATGCTGTCAATTGTATTTCTTGCAAACCTTGTGATTGATTTTGTGATGATAAGGTCTATATTGTTTTTCTCACACTCGCTTATCATTTTATTAAATCCATCACGGTTTTTGAGTTTTGTTCCACTGCTTTCATCAGCATATATATCCACAAGTGACCACTCACTATGTTCTGAAATATATTTTGTGTAGTAGTCTGCCTGTGCAAGATATGATGTGTGTTGCTTGCTGCTGTCAGTACTTACTCGACAGTATGCGCATACTCTAATTTGGGGATTGTACGCTGATAAGATTTCTTGTCTTCGTGGTTCGATTATTTTTATATTTTTATTTGACATGACATGTACCTCCTTTACAAGCAACACTACCACAAAAGTAACTTAATAGCTATGTAAAAGTTCTTTAAGTATGGGAGAAAATGACTCTCGATTAAGCTCATCTATTTGTGCATATTGTTTACAATCTATTACTCCTCGCACTAAAAGAATATCCAAAAGTTGAATTGATATTTTGTATTCTATTTCGTTTCTTGTTTCTTCTGTTGTCATATATTTTTACCTCCAAGTATTTCAATTTAATATTACAATTTTACCGACTTACAGAAATATGTAAATCGGCAACCTTTCTAATGTCAAATTAAAGATTTTGCGCTTAATTCGATACTGTCTCCCCAAGTGCTAATGGCGATTTCATAAACCAAAGTTGGTTAAGCTTTGCATAGGTCTTTCACCTTTTTGAGGATCTCTCAAAACTGCTCTCCTTTGTTGCGACGGTTTTATCTCGCCCGACCTTAGGACGGAACAGAAGTATCATTGTAGGCAAGTGTGGTTTTGGCAAACAGTCCACCACAGACTGTTTTATGATCGAAACTTTATCGCTCGTGCAAATGCAGTCATGGCGGTTTCATCAATGTCGCTTTTCCTTTTACGGCACACTAACTAACGTATTTATGAAATCGAATATTAAATTTTCAAGGTACAATCTGAGAGGATTTTATCCCTTCACTTACTTCCACTTTCAGCGACCATTTTTAAAGTCTGATTGTGAAATAATTTTAGTGAATTTAAAATACCCTTCACTTATATCCACACTCAGAAGCATTTTTTGAAACCTGTTTTTTCAACTTTTTTTAAAATAAGTGAAATTTCAGCGTTTTAAACAAATATTTTGTATTTGATATATTTGTTTTGCCTATGGTTTAAATATCCCTTCACTTATAACCACAGTAACCGGATAAAAGTACCCCCATAAAAATGATCTTTTTCAATTTTTATTTGTTTTTCAGCGTTTTAACCAAATGCTCTGCATTGCGAATATATATTTCTTATCTAATTTTTAATATTGATTAAGAATATTTTTATCCCATCACTTAACGTCAAAAAAACAATGTTTTGAAAAACCTATTTGAAACTTGTTTTAGTTATCTTTTCTCATTTTCAGCGATATAAACAAAAACTTAAATCTCAATTATTAATTTTGCTAAGAATATAAACTCTATCACCTTTTAAAGGAATTTTTCAAGGGTTTGATAACCATTGTTTTTTAATAAAAATACTTTTTCTTTTGTTTTTCAGCATTCTGAACAAAAATCAATAATCAATTTATTTATATTGCTTAGCTAAAATACCCCTCACTATATAGACAACGAAAACGCATTTTTTATACCCCTAAATTAAAAAAAGTCTCAAATGTTTTTATTTTGAGACTTAATAGGTGTACCCTGAAACAGGGCTTAGTTATTATTAGATTTAATATAATTATATTATTATATCTTATATATTCTTTTCTGATGTTATATATATTCTATTGTTTCCTTCTTTGGGGGTTCACTGTGAACTGGTGGGCAGTTCTATAAAATTGCGTACTTATCCCTTGGCGGAAGTCTCTCTTGTTTTTTTGAAAGATAGGACGCCATTTTTTTTGACGTCCCATATGATTTCTTACAGAAACATAGCGCTAATTGTCTTTGTAATTTGACGAGGGGGTAAAATACCCCCTCATGTAGATATAGTCTTAATACATCTGCATTTTGAAAGACGGCTCATCATTGGATATATCATCAATTTTTCTTCCCATAACAAGACGCATTTCACGAAGTTTTTGCAATCTCTTGCTGTCAATGTGACTATGAGCTATCCTTGGTTCGGGAGTTTGGTTTTCAAATACTTTTGCAATATTCGTAAACAAATTTATTAAGTGCTTGGTTAAAACTTCTTGTTCTTGTTTTTGATTATCCGTTAACATTAAACTGAAATCCATTTGCATAACTTCTTTGATAACCATATTTTTAACCAATTTAAATTCAGCGCATTCAGATAGCTTGGGTTGTTTCCACTCCCTGTCAGAGTAGCTGTGATATACGTCCTCTTTAAGTTGCCACCACGTTTTGTAAGCACTGTCTATGCTTTTATTCTCACTTATTTTATCGACTATGTTGTTTACTAACTTTTTGGTGGATTTATTGAGATAGCCATATACCTTTTTGCCTTTGTGTATTCGTAATCGTTGATAGAGGAGTAGCAAAATATTGTTTAGTTCATGATCACTTTTTTCGATTTTGATATTTTCAAGAGCTTCTCTAAACTCATTTTTCAATTTCTTGTTATGCTCAGTCATACCACTGTATATTACCTGTAAGCCTTGATTAAATATATTGCCGACTAATTCATGCTTAATATTTTCAATCCCTTTTTCATTGAGATAACCTTCGTTTGGATTGTCAGAATAAACTATCATGTGTATGTGTGGATGATGTCCTTCGTTGTGAAAGGCAGCATACCAATGATAGTTATCAAGTCTAATCTTAAAATTCTCAGCCATGACAGGAGCCATTTTTGACATTAGATTATGCCAACTTTCAGCATTGTCATAGCCTGTTTTTATCGCATCCTCTCTTGTAAGTGAGATTATCGGCATATATATTGCTCTTGAATCTTTGGTAAGCTCACGCTGAACTTCAGAAAGATTAATAGGTTTGTAGCCAAAAGAAAACAGACCGTGAGCGCTTATTTTTTCTGCTCTCGGTCTGTTTGCAA
>JAHHTQ010000042.1 GCA_020024555.1 Angelakisella sp. | reverse complement strand
CTGCCTAAGAACCGCAATTTTTTGAAAAAAATTGAGTAAAACTTTTATAGACTTTTTCATTATAACAAATGACTATACCTTTTTTACTCGCTGGAATGACCTACACAAAGTCATTCTTTACATATATATAAAGTTTAAATAATATTTTGTCGGGTCGGTATTCCGTCCACCCCTTTAATGTCTTTATTATAACAAATACATATTACAAAGTAATGCAAACTCAATTAACTATCTGTAAATGAAAAGCACAATATTAAATAAACTATTAACAAACAATAAACACAAAAACAGGAGGACATAATATGAACAGAAAAACATGCATCGGCTGTATACACTATCAACCGTTATCCGTATCCGTACCAACAGAAAAAGTATGCCTGTATATACTGGATACAGGCAAAAAAAGAAATTGCTCTCCCGAACATTGCGATAAGTATACACGGGGAATAAGCAAAAGCAAAAAGACACAGCTAATATTAAACCCAAAAAGAAAACAACCTGTAAATATTGATGAAATGGTTGATATAATACTTTCAAAATAGTAATTCGCAATATTTTTGTAACATTATTGTAATATTACAACTGTTTTTATTGTTTTCGCAAATTCATATCACTTTTATCAACGTGTTTTTAAAATAAAATATACCTTATGTAAAATAATTTGTAAAAAGTATTGACAAAAAGGTTACAATAGTTGTAATATAATAATAGATAAAAGACAATGTACCAAAACATATTGTCAAAAATTATTGTTTAAAATATTAAGATATACGGAGGATAAGTAACAATGAAAAAAACACTTGCATTGGCAATGGCTGTTGCTATGCTTTCAACAACAGCTATGGCTGAAATAACAAAAGAAAGCGGAGCAATAAAAATCTCCAACGGACAAAAAATCGCTGTAAAAATGGAAGACTTTTCACAACGAGTTACCAGAAAGAGCGACAAGGGAACTTCAACCCAAACTTTTAAACTGGGTGTAACAAACAGAGATGAAGCTGACAAAATGGCAGATGAGCTTAAATATGACGATGCTGCAAGAAAAAAACTAATCGAAGAATTTAACTACAATATCAACACTTTTGATTTTACAGAAGAAAACTTCTCAGTTAGATACAAATTCTCAAAAGGTCAAAATCTTTTGAATAAATTTGAGTTTGACGGCAAAGGTGATTTGCTGATGTCATTCAAAAACGCTTCAAACCCACACGAAGACCGTCCAAACGTTGTTCTTCAAGAGTTGTCAGTAAGAAGCAGAAGAACTCTTTATGAATTTGACGGCAAAACAAAAACAATGAGAAGCGGTCAGGAATTCCATTTCAATGTACGTGACAACTATTTCTATGAAGTTCTTGAAGACGGTACTCTGAACGAGGATACACCATATTCATTCAATACTTCACAGAAGAACTTTATAGTTGTTGGTTCATCAGATGAAGCTACTGAACTTGATCAATACAATTTCTATCCTGAGGACAGAAAATACAAACTTAAAAAGATAAGCGGCAGCGAAGACGTTTACAAAATGGACGTTGAATACAGCGGCGACATCATTGACAGACTGAGCGGTCGTATTTATGTTGGTGATGTAGTTAAATTTGACTTACCACAAGATTTAACTGACGATGTAAGAAAAGTTATCAGAGCAAATGACGATGCTACAATAGAACCTGTTCAAATTGTATTGGAAGGTTTCTCAAACAGCTTTACAATTCGTCTAAATCCTGAATATATCGGTGATGTTGAGTCCGAAAACCTAAAAATATACACAATAGAAAACGGAAAAATTGCTCCGTCCGGTCTAAAATGGAATAAAAACGACTATGTATGGGAAGGCAAAATCAACAAATCAACAACATACCTAATTTCAGATATCGCTCTTAAAGGTACTCCTGCCGGCGGCAGCTCAAACACACAAAACAGTTACAACCCAAGCACAGGTGTAAATGTTAATGTTGTTTCAGCTGTAATCAAATAATTAAAATTATATCATAGCGTAATATTTTCCCCTACCTTTCAAAAAAAGGCAGGGGACTTTTTTATAGATAATATATTATGTGTATTCATAAAATTACAAACCAATCAAAGTATATAAACAAAAAAATTCAATATAACAAAAGACAAGCTTGCAATTATTTTGTAACTGATTTGTAATAATTAAAGCTGTTTTTTAGTAATATACTTAAAATAATATCAAATAACTTCTATGTTATTACGAAAATAAAAGTTTTTTTCAATAAAGTATTGACAACGGGTGACAAGTGTTGTAATATAATATCGTAAAACAGATGAGCGGAGATAAATCTGTTCATGTTATTATTATTTTACTAAAAATTTATTTATGGAGGAAAATAGACAATGAAAAAATCACTTTCACTAGTTCTAGCAGCTGCTATGCTTTCAACAACAGCTATGGCTGCAACACTAAGACTAGCACCTGAACAATTTAAAAACGGTAGCAAAATCGGTGTTAGAATGGAAGACTTCACACAATCAGTTACAAAGAAAAAAGGTGACAACGAATACAAAGGCGTATTGTCATTGGGTTCAAGCAACCTTGATCAACTTGAGGAAGCAGCTCTTAAACTAGATGTTACTGAAGACAAAGACCTTAAAAAACTAGCAGAAGAATTCAACTACAACATCAACGCTTTTGACTTTACAGCTGACAACTTCTCAGTTAGATACAAATTCTCAAGAGGTCAAGAACTTCTAGACAAATTTGAGTTTGACGGTAAAGGTATGCTTGTAATGTCATTCAAAGACGTTACAAACCCAAAAGAAGACCGTCCAAACGTTGTTCTTAACGAACTAAAAGTAAGAAGCAGAAGAACTCTATATGATTTCGACGGCGAAACAAAGACAATGAGAAGCGGTCAAGAATTCACATTCAACATCGGTGAAAAATTCTTCTATAGAGCAGATGACGAGGGTAAACTAACAGTTCCTTTCTCATCTGACACAAACAGAGACAACTACATCGTTGTTGGTACAAAAGATGTAAAAGTACCAGTTGGTGAATACGATCTAGAGCCATCAGGCGATTTCTTCAAAATTGAAAAATCAAAATCTGATCCAGATATGTACAGAGCTGACGTTGAATACAGCGGTGAAATCATCGAGAGCCTACAAGGCCGTATCTATGTTGGTGACAGAGTTAAATTCAACCTACCTGGTGAACTAGACGATTCAACTAAGAAAGTTATCATAGCTAACGAAGATGCTACAATCGAGCCTCTAACAGTAGTTATGGAAGGTTTCTCAACAAACTTCTCAATCCGTCTAAACCCAGAATACATCAACGATGTAGAATCAAAAGATCTAAAAATCTACACAGTAGATAACGGCAAACTAGCTCCAGCTAACCTAAAATGGAACGACGCTGACTACGTATGGGAAGGCAAGATCAACAAATCAACAACATACCTAATCTCAGACATCGCTCTTAAAGGTGTTGCTGCCGGCGGTAACTCAACATCAGGCAACCCATCAACAGGTCTAAACGTTAACGTTGCTTCAGCTATCGTTAAATAATTAATTCTTAATAGTTAATTATAGTTTAATGACTAAATAATTATCCCCCTACCTTTCTCCGAGGTGGGGGATTTTTTTATACAAAAACAAAAAGGAGCTTTATGAAAATGATTAGTAAAAAAATATTCGGTAAAACCAAAAGAGGCGAAACAGTAACAGAATATACCATAACCAACAAAGAAAATGAGAGCATAAAAATTTTGGACTATGGCTGTATTATCAGATGTTTAAATGTCAAAAATAATACAGATTCCTTTACCGATGTTGTGCTTGGCTATGACACAATACAGGAATACGAAGAAAAATACGACACATATTTCGGCGCTGTTATCGGCAGATATGCAAACCGACTGGGCGGAGCAGAGTTTACACTGAATAACAAAACCTATACTTTGGCAAAAAATAACGGAAACAACCATTTGCACGGTGGTTGGGTAGGCTTTGACAAGGTTGTTTGGAAAGAAAAAAGTACAGATGACAATACAATTATCTTTGAACATCTTTCACCCGACGGCGATGAGGGGTATCCCGCAAACCTAAACGTCACAGTAACCTACACCTTTACCGATAACGGAGAGCTGTATATAAAATATGATGCGACAGCAGACAACGATACAATAATCAATATGACAAATCACAGCTATTTTAATCTTGACGGACAGGGCGACATTCTTTCACAATACCTAATGCTAAACGCTGATAAATTTACAGAAAACAGCGCTGAATGTTTACCGACAGGAGTAATTACAGATGTGGCAAATACACCGATGGATTTTCGCAAATCAAAAAAAATAGGTGAAGATATAAATAAAGACTATGAACAACTAAAAAACGTGGGTGGCTATGACCACAACTTTATTTTATCAGAGGGAACAGGACTGAAACATTTTGCAACTGCATACAGTGAAAAAACAGGCATAGAACTAAACGCATACACAACACAAATAGGAGTACAACTCTATACAGGTAATTTTATCAGCAAAAGAACAGGTAAAAACGGCACGGAATACAAAGAAAATTATGGTTTTTGCTTGGAGACACAAGGATTCCCAAACAGTATGGAAATACCTCATTTTCCAAAACCTATTTTATTAAAAGCTGATAAATATCACCACGAAACACTGTATAAATTTAATGTAAAATAGACAAAAAACTATAATCTAACGAATGTTATATAGGCTATATATACTTTGTTTAAGGTTAATATTGAAATTTGTTAAAAATGCCTAGCATTATTCACATAGTATCTATTTACATAGCCAATAAAACGTGTTAAAATTAAACTGTTGAGGTTAAATCTGTACAGTAATACAAATATTAGCGATTTTTTTATTATAACATTTGTATTTATTATAAAAATCAGTACAGGTTATCACAAATATATGAAAATAACAGGAGGTATTATAATTATGGTTAAAAGAAAAATGAAAACCATGGACGGTAACAATGCTGCCGCTCATGTTTCTTATGCTTTTACAGACCTAGCAGCTATCTATCCTATTACTCCTTCTTCGGTTATGGCAGAAGTAACAGACAAATGGTCTGCTGATGGAAAAACAAACGTATTCGGCGAACGCGTAAGAGTCGTAGAAATGCAATCGGAGGCAGGCGCTGCCGGTACAGTTCACGGTTCACTTGCAGCAGGCGCTTTAACAACAACCTACACAGCATCACAAGGTCTGCTTTTGATGATTCCAAATATGTACAAAATGGCTGGTGAGCTTCTTCCGGCAGTTATCCACTGTTCAGCAAGAGCAATCGCCGCGCACGCTCTGTCAATCTTCGGTGACCACTCCGATATATATGCCTGTCGTCAAACAGGTTTTGCAATGCTTGCATCAACAAACCCACAAGAAGTTATGGATTTGGGCGCTGTCGCTCACCTATCAGCAATTAAAGGCAGTGTTCCTTTCCTACACTTCTTTGACGGTTTCCGTACATCACACGAAATCCAAAAAATTGCTATGTGGGATTATGAAGACTTAAAAGAAATGCTGGATATGGACGCTGTAAACGCTTTCCGTAAGAAATGTCTAAATCCGGAACGTCCTATCCTACGTGGTTCTGCCCAAAATCCTGACATATTCTTCCAAGCGCGTGAAGCAGCTAACACATTCTATGACAGACTACCTGCAATAGTTGAAGAATATATGAACAAAGTTAACGAAAAAATTGGCACAGACTATAAGCTATTCAACTACTACGGCGCGGCTGACGCTGAACATATTATCGTATGTATGGGTTCTGCTTGTGACACAATAGAAGAAGTTATAGACTATAAACGTGCAAAAGGCGAGAAAGTCGGTCTGTTAAAAGTTCGTCTATACCGTCCATTCTCAGCTAAACACCTACTTGCTGAAATTCCCGCTTCTGTTAAAACAATTACTGTTCTTGACAGAACAAAAGAACCGGGTTCACTTGGCGAACCTCTATATCTAGATGTTTGCGCTGCTATCAAAGGTAGTCAGTTCAACAATATTCCTGTTCTTGCAGGTAGATATGGACTGGGTTCAAAGGACGTAAATCCTGCTCAAATCTTTGCAGTTTACAAAAATGCCGCTGAACTTGGCAAAATGAAATTTACAATAGGTATTAACGATGACGTTACTTATCTATCACTTGAAGAAACAGAAAATCACGATACAACACCGGAAGGCACAACATCATGTAAATTCTGGGGACTTGGCTCTGACGGTACTGTTGGCGCTAACAAAAACTCAATCAAAATTATCGGTGACCATACAGATATGTATGCGCAAGGTTATTTTGCCTACGACTCCAAAAAATCAGGCGGTATAACAATTTCTCACCTACGTTTTGGTCATACTCCAATTAAGTCCACATACTTTGTATCAAAAGCTGACTTTGTCGCTTGTCACAACCCGTCATATATAGATAAATATGATATGGTTTCCGACATTAAAGAGGGCGGTACATTCCTACTAAATACTTCATGGAATGCTGAGGAACTTGATAAAAACCTACCTGGCTTTGTAAAGAGAATTATCGCTAAAAACCACATTAAATTCTACACAATAGACGGTATAGCTATCGGTAAAGAAATAGGACTTGGCGGACGTATCAATACTGTTTTGCAATCTGCTTTCTTTACACTTGCAAAAGTTATTCCGGAAGCTGACGCTATCAAATATATGAAAGAGGCAGCTACCGCTTCTTACGGCAAAAAAGGTGAGAAGATAGTTAAAATGAACCATGACGCTATCGACCTAGGCGCTCAAAGAATAGTAGAAGTAAAAGTTCCTGCTGAATGGGCAAACGCTGACGGAGAACTTGCGCTAAACAAAGCTTGTGGCGAAGATAAAGAACTGGTTGATTTCGTAAACGATATCCTAATTCCTGTATCGGCGCAAAAAGGTGACAGCCTACCTGTTTCAACATTCATCAACGGTCGTGAAGACGGTCATATGCCACAAGGTTCTGCCGCATTTGAAAAACGTGGTATCGCAGTAGATGTTCCTGAATGGGATCCAACATCATGTATCCAATGTAATATCTGTTCACTTGTATGTCCGCACTCTGTTATCCGCCCTGTTGCTATGACAGAAGAAGAAGCTGCAAATGCTCCTAAATCAATGGATATGAAAGATATGACAGGTGTTCCAGGACATAAATTTGCAATTACAATTTCTGCTCTTGACTGTACAGGCTGTGGCTCTTGCGCGCACGTATGTCCTGCTAAGACAAAAGCTCTTGTAATGAAACCACTTGATACACAACTTGAAAAACAAGAAGGTTTCGCTTATGGTCTAAAAATTGACGAGAAACCGGAAGTTGCTGAGAAATTTAAAGACACAACTGTTAAAGGCAGCCAATTCCATACACCTCTTCTTGAATTCTCAGGCGCTTGTGCAGGCTGTGGTGAAACACCTTACGCTAAACTAATGACACAACTGTTCGGTGATAGAATGTATATTGCCAATGCAACAGGTTGTTCATCAATTTGGGGTGGTTCTGCTCCTGCCACACCTTATACAAAGAACAAAGAAGGTCACGGTCCTGCATGGGCTAACAGCCTATTTGAAGATAACGCAGAGTACGGTTACGGTATGTACCTAGCTCAAACTACACTAAGAAAATCACTTGCTGAAAAACTTGGTAAAGTTGCTGAATCTTGCGGTTGCGATACACTAAAAGACGCATACAATAACTATATGGAAACATATAATGACGGTAAAGCGAACAAAGCCGCTACAAACAAGATAGTAGAAATACTATCAACATGCAAAGACAAACCGGAAGTTGCCGAAATTCTAAAAGACAAAGAATTCCTAGCTAAGAAATCCAACTGGATACTTGGTGGTGACGGTTGGGCTTACGACATCGGTTTCGGCGGTCTGGACCACGTTCTTGCAAGTGGCGAAGATGTAAACGTTTTGGTATTTGACACAGAGGTTTACTCAAACACAGGCGGTCAAGCTTCAAAAGCTACACCAACAGGCGCAGTTGCACAATTCGCTGCCGGCGGTAAAGTTACTAAGAAGAAAGACCTTGCCGCTATCGCAATGAGCTATGGCTATGTATATGTAGCGCAAGTTTCTATGGGCGCTGACTATGCTCAATGCGTAAAAGCATTCCACGAGGCTGAAAGCTACCATGGTCCATCACTAATCATCGCTTATGCTCCATGTATCAACCATGGTATCAAAGGCGGTCTTGTTGGCGCTCAAACAATAATGAAAAATGCAGTTACATCAGGTTACTGGCATACATTCCGCTTTGACCCACGTCTTGCTGATGACGGTAAGAACCCATTCACACTTGATTCAAAAGCTCCAACAGGCAGCTACGATGAATTTATCCACAACGAAGTACGTTATACTTCACTTGAAAGAGCATTCCCAGACAAAGCAAAAGAGCTATTTGCGCAAGCTGAGGTTAATGCAAAAGAGAAGTATGAACACCTAGTTAAACTATCAAAATTATACGAATAATTTATGATAAAAAATAAATAGTTATATATAACGAATTCCCCCCGCAGTATTTCTACTGCAGGGGGAAAATTTTTGTTTTTATTATTATATTTTTATTATATAGTTATATATTGCTATAAAGTGGAATATACTGCCAAGTAAAACAAATATGTGCCATATTGCGTGCATATACTCTACACCTTTTCTTTTATAAAACAATGTACCGCCTGTATACATCACTCCACCTATTATCATTAATACTATACCTTTCATATTAAAAGCCGTTGCAAGTTGGGGGAACGCAAAAACTATTGCCCAACCCATTGCTATATAGCAAAACATTGATAACTTTTTGTATTTTTTTAAGTCTATTATATTCAATATTATGCCGACTATTGCGGATATCCATATAAATGCGCCGAGAACAACACCTGTTTTTCCTTTTAACACGATTGTGGTAAATGGGGTATATGTGCCTGCTATCAAAACAAATATACTGCAATGGTCAAATACCTGTAATATATTTTTTACCCTTTCATTGTTTACTGTATGGTACAAAGTAGACATACCATATAACAAAATCAATGAACTTCCAAAAACTATTGAAGCAAAAATTTTATATGGGTCTTTTTGCAGTATCGATACTTGTAACATAATCAATAACCCATATATCGAAAGCATTGTTCCTATCCCATGCGATATTGAATTGCAAACTTCTTCACCTATTGAATACCTTCTACTCATTGCATGTGCACCTGTCATCTATATTTATCTCCCTCTTGTGATATATCTAGTATTGAAAACCATATCATATATTTATAATAATAGTATATTATCATATTAAAATATATGTGTCAATACTATTATATATTATTAACAAATTAAATAAAATTATAATAAAAAAACCTTTTGATAATTGATTTTTCAACTACCAAAAGGTCTTTTGTCATTTAATTATTGGTCTTTACCACAGCATTTTTTATATTTTTTGCCACTGCCACATGGACAAGGGTCATTTCTGCCAACTTTATTATCATTGTGTATAGGTTGTCGTGTAGGTGTATTATCTACACTGCCGCCACTCATAACAAGATTTTTTTCGGGTCTTGCTTGTTCTCTCGCTTCCTCCTGCATAACTACACGTGGAACAAGCAGTATTAGCATTTTGACTGTTTCTTCTTTGATTTCGCTAATCATCTCATCAAACATATCAAAACCTTCCATACGGTATTCAACAACAGGGTTGTGCTGACCTATTGCACGCAAGCCTATGCCACGTTTTAGCTGCTCCATATTGTCTATATGCGCTACCCAGAATTTATCAACGTTACGTAACAGTACAAAACGTTCCATTTCTCTTTCAATATTAGTTGTCAAAAGTTCCTCTTTTGCTTTCATAATATTGTTGGCTTTCTCCAATAGCTCATCAACAATATCTTGTCTTGATATATTCTTTTGCACCAATTCATCAACTGTATATGTTAAGTCATCTTCTTTGATTAACCAACCATTGAAGTAGTCACGCAAGCCTTCCATATTCCATGTATCTTTTATTTCTTCATCAACTATATAGCGAGCCACTGTTTCCGTAAAGAAATCTTTAAACATATTTTCAATATTTTCGTGTATATCTTCACCGTTAAGAACTTTATTACGCTGACCGTAAATTATCTCACGCTGTTTGTTCATTACATCGTCATATTGCAATACATTCTTACGAATTTGGAAGTTTCTGCCCTCTATCTTCTTTTGCGACGACTCTATTACGTTTGTAAGCATACCGTTACTGATAGGCTCTTCTTCGGACAGTCCCATACTGTCCATCATATTTTGTACTCTTTCGCCACCGAACAGTCTCATCAAATCGTCTTCAAGAGATACAACAAAACAACTTTCGCCGGGGTCTCCCTGACGTCCTGAACGTCCACGCAACTGATTATCTATACGTCTTGACTCATGACGCTCTGTACCAAGTACAAACAAACCGCCTGCTTCTCTTACCTTTTCCGCTTCCGGCTCTATTTCCTTTTTGTATTTATCGACAAGGTCGGAATATACCTTACGTTTATTCAGTATTTCTTCATCATCAGTTGCATAGAATGATGTAGCTTGCAAGATATCTTCTTCGGTATATCCTTTTTTAGCCATTTCTGCCTTTGCCAAAAAGTCCGGGTTACCGCCAAGCATAATATCTGTACCACGACCTGCCATATTTGTGGAAATAGTAACAGCCTTATACTTACCTGCCTGCGCAACTATTTCCGCTTCACGTTTGTGGTGTTTGGCATTAAGCACATTGTGCGGTATACCGCTGGCTTTCAGCATTTTTGAAAGTCTCTCTGATTTATCGACAGATACCGTACCGATAAGCACAGGTTGACCTTTTTCATAACACTCTTTGATTTTTTCAACAACTTGTTTGTATTTACCGTTTTCTGTCTTATAAACAATATCCGCGTGATCTTTACGTATAACAGGTTTGTTTGTCGGTATTTCTATTACATCAAGTCCGTATATTTCTCTGAATTCGTCTTCTTCTGTCATAGCGGTACCTGTCATACCTGCAAGTTTATTATACATTCTGAAATAATTTTGGAATGTAATTGTGGCAAAAGTCTTGCTCTCTCTTTGAACTTTTACATTCTCTTTTGCCTCTATTGCCTGATGCAAGCCTTCATTAAATCTACGTCCTATCATCAAACGACCTGTAAATTCGTCAACAATAACGATTTCACCGTCTTTTACTATATAGTCAGTATCTCTTTTCATTATTCCATGCGCGCGTACAGCTTGGTTTACGTAGTGCGCAAGTTCAAGGTTTTCAGGATCATTCCAGTTTTCTTTATTAAAATATTGCTCAGCTTTTTGCGTACCTTTTGGTGTCAACGTTGCTGTTCTTGCCTTTTCATCGACAATATAGTCAGCGTCTATATCGTCATCTTCTTCTTTGCTGTCAAATTCCTTTACACGCAACGCTTTCAAAGTCAGTACAAAGCTATTTGCAATCTTATACATATCATTTGGCTTGTCGCCTTGTCCGGATATAATAAGAGGTGTTCTCGCCTCATCTATCAGTATTGAGTCAACCTCATCGACAATAGCATAGTAAAGTTGTCTTTGTATAAGTTGTTCTTTGCTTGTTGCCATATTATCACGCAAATAGTCAAAGCCAAACTCGTTATTCGTACCATAAGTAATATCGCAAGCATAAGCGCGTTGTTTTTCTTCATAAGACAAACCGTTTAGGTTTACGCCAACAGTAAGACCCAGCCAGTTATATATTTTTCCCATCTGTTCACTGTTTGTTTTTGCCAAATAATCATTTACGGTTACCACGTGTACGCCTTTTCCTGTAAGCGCATTAAGATAAACCGGAAGAACCGCAACAAGTGTTTTACCTTCACCTGTTTTCATTTCGGAAATTCTTCCCTGATGAAGAATAATACCACCTATTACCTGCACAGGAAAAGGTTTCATACCCAGTACTCTCCATGCGGCTTCACGACAAAGGGCAAATGCCTCAGGCAAAATATCATCAAGGGTTTCGCCGTTACCCAGTCTCTCTTTGAATTTTGCTGTCATTCCCTGTAATTCTTCATCACTTTTTTTACTGAATTCATCATCTAACATCAATACTTTTTCCAGTATTGGTTTTATTCTCTTTATTTCTCTGTCAGAATAAGAGCCAAACAATTTTTGTAAAAGTCCCATTAATCTACACCTCATATTTTTTATGATATATTTTCTTTTAATCTAGTTATAGACACTCTATTCCCTATTATAACAGATATATATAGATAAATAAAGTATATTTTTCATTAATATAAAATTTATTTATTAAAAAAATTGACAATATTTCTCAAAAAAAGTATAATTTAATTTAGTGCTTTATATTAATAAAACAAAAATCAACCGAAGTTGATATAAATATACAGTATTTCAATAATCAAAACACATTTTTTAATCTTCGTACTAGCGAAATAATTGTTCCGTAGAACAGTAAAAATATTTTTTATTTTAAAAGGAGTTTTTACTGATGAACACAACCAAAACAAAAAAAACACAACAAATGGTATTCGCAGGCATATTTCTTGCTTTGGCTCTACTCTTGCCGTTTTTGACAGGACATATTCCGTATATTGGCAAAGCGTTGCTTCCGATGCACTTACCCGTACTTTTATGCGGATTTGTCTGCGGGCCGATATACGGACTGTTTGTAGGTGCGATATCTCCAATATTAAGATCTGTACTGTTTGGTATGCCACCTATGTTTCCGGTAGCTATATCAATGGCATTTGAGCTTGCGGCTTATGGATTTTTCACAGGATTTCTTTACAAAAAATTAAAACATAATACTGTCAATATATATATCAGCCTAATAGTCTCAATGATTTTGGGCAGAATTGTTTGGGGAGCAGTACAATTTATTCTTGCTTTGCTTTTTAAAATCAATTTCGGTTTTGAAATATTTTTGGCAGGCGCGTTTATCAATGCTCTTCCCGGAATAATAATTCAAATTATACTTATACCGATAATAGTAATTACATTAAGGAAAACAAAGTGGCTGAACTAATGAATAATTATAACATATTTAAGGATATTATAGACAAACAAATTAAAACTTATCCGTATATGCAAGAACAAGACCTTATAAAACTCGCTTATCAGCATTCTTTCGGTCTGGGGCATATCATTGATGATAGCGATACATTTTACTCCAAACTAAAAAAAGAATATGCCGTATGCGATAAAAATAATAATTTACCGTTATTTGAAGATATAGGAAACAATTTAATAAGACTAAATTTAAGCGTTGCAAAACAAAAGAACTTTTCAGTAGATTTGATATATAAATTATGCTTACTGTCAACAGAATTTACAAAAGATAATGACCGTTTTAAGCGTCTTATTAACGATATAAAAGAACTGTGTGAAACAAAAATATATAATTTTAATATAGATATTATTGATAATACCTATAAAGAAATTATAGTCAACAACTATTCCCCGATAAGTCACAGTGAAAAGTACAAACAAGAATATAATCCGCACTATTGTCTTTTAAATTCAAAATTTTCCCAATATCTATTATTTTTAAATGATGTTTATAATAAATTACCCAATGAATATGTTAACGTCACAATAGACGGTAGATGTGGCAGTGGAAAAACCACATTTGCAAAATTGCTTGAAGATGTATTTGATTGCACCGTTATCCATATGGACGATTTTTTTCTACCTGTTGAATTGCGTACACCCACAAGACTGGCAGAAGCCGGCGGTAATGTTCATTATGAGCGATTTAATGAAGAAGTTGCAAAATACTTAAACCAAAGAAATACTTTTTCTTATAAAATTTTTGATTGCAGAATAATGGACTATAACCAAACAGTCTTTGTAAATCCCACAACATTGGTTGTTGTTGAAGGCTCATATTCTCACTCACCAAAGATAAACGATTATAACACAATAAAAGTATTTATTGACATTGAGCCTGATTTTCAAAAACAACGAATACTTAAACGAAACGGTGAAAGTTGTTATAAAAACTTTAAAGACAAATGGATACCAATGGAAGAAAAATATTTTAATACATTTGATATAAGAAACAAATGCGACTACTATTTTTTGGCAAAGTAATCAAAACCACCCGTTGAACGGGTGGTTTGCTCTGACCCTATAAGGGTCTATTACCTGTGGTAGCACCTTAAAAGGTGCATCGAATGGTCTGACAACCACACTTTTGTTACTGGTTTGCCCCCTACTCGGGGGCTTTTTTATACCTTATTTTCCCTTGCTACCCGTAAACGGGTCTATAAATTCTTTCAAACTTAATTGGTCACTCATTATATCTTCTTGTAATTGATTTCTTATGTATTCTTTTATTGCAGTTTCATACTTTCCTACTGTATCTACAAAATATCCTCTACACCAAAAATGTCTGTTTCCATATTTATATTTTAAATTTGCATGTCTGTCAAATATCATCAGACTGCTTTTACTTTTTAAATATCCCATAAACTGTGATACACTTAAATGCGGTGGGATTGATACAAGCATATGTATATGGTCTTTACAACACTCTGCTTCTATTATTTCTACTTTTTTTCTTTCACACAGCTCTCTTAATATTTTTCCTATATCCCTTTTTATTTCTCCATATATTACTTGTCTTCTGTATTTTGGTGCAAATACTATATGATATTTGCATCTCCAGCTTGAATGTGATAAACTATTTATGTCTTTCATTACAAATCCTCCTATGATTTTTATTTGGTTGCCAGACCATTTTATTTTATTTTATCATAGGAGGATTATCTTTTTTACTATAAGTATTTTTTTCTTACCCCCAGTTGAACTGGGGGTTTTTTCATGCCTTTTCGGCGCCAACAAAAAACAGTCATTATCATTATAGATAGTGACTGTTTTCTTATATTTCTCATTTTCTATATTATAAAATATTAGCTTTAAAAATTATTTTTTTTATGAATAAAAGCATAAAAAATATGTGAACATAAAACTATGCACACATTCCACATGTGGCGGTTCGCCAAAAGGCTTATCATTATAACCGATAATAGTATGACGTGAGAAGAAAAAAACAAGATATGAACATAAATTATGCTCACGTTCCACGTGTGGCGGTTCGCCAAAAGGCTTATCATTGCAAATAATAATAGTATGACGTGAGAAC
>JAHHTQ010000041.1 GCA_020024555.1 Angelakisella sp. | reverse complement strand
AATAGACCCTTATAGGGTCAGAGCAAACCACCCGTTCAACGGGTGGTTTTGATTAAAGGAGAGGGTTTAATTATGACACAGTTTTTTATTTGGTTTTCTGTTATTCTTGTTTTGATACTTATTTATTTGATTATGGGTACGCTTATGTATAAAAGAGTAAGTTTTAATGTTTGGTCAAAAGAAATTAGGTATATGGTAACAGCTCTTTTTGCATGGGTGTTTTTAATTGCTCTTTTCGGTTCGGGTTTTGCGTATTTTTTAGGTGAAAATTATGATGAAAAATGGAGATGGGTGGCAATCGTTCTTACAGTTATCTTGTCACTGTTAATTTTGGCGTTTAATGTTCGCAAGTTATATAACCTGAATATCAAATGTGAAAATAAAGTAATTGCAATAATTTTTACGGTTTTGCAAGCTATCGTATCCCCAATAGTCTTACTTTCATTCTTAATAATATTTTTGGTTAAACTTGGAATGAGCTTGCATAAGCCACAAAATAAACGTGAGAAAGAAGTAGTTGAAACGGTTGAATGTGAAATAGTTGAACAAAAGAATTCAGAAGAAAAATAAAGTAATTTTTTTGTTGAGATATTAAAAATACTAGTAAAATAATATAAATAATGGTATAATATTTTAGTATAATGTTTTTATAAATATTATGTAAAATAATATTTATTTTGATTATTTGATAACATATTATATATTCTATGGAGGTAAAAAAATATGGAGAAAAAAACTTTTTATATTACAACACCTATATATTACCCATCAGATAATTTGCATATAGGTCATAGCTATTGTACGGTAGCAACAGATACAATGGCGCGATACAAAAGAATGGCGGGCTATGATGTAATGTTTTTAACAGGTACAGATGAACATGGTCTGAAAATTGAGCAAAAAGCAAAAGAAAAAGGCGTTACCCCACAACAATTTGTAGATGAAATTGTTATAGGAATCAAAGATTTGTGGAAAACAATGAATATCAGCAATGACAGATTTATTCGTACTACTGACGATTATCATATTGAAAGTGTAAAGAAAATATTTAAAGAGCTTTACGAAAAAGGCGATATCTATAAAGGTTCATATAAAGGTAAATACTGCACGCCTTGCGAGAGCTTTTGGACAGAAAGCCAACTGGTTGACGGTAAATGTCCCGATTGTGGCAGACCTGTTCAAGATGCGGAAGAAGAGGCATATTTTTTCCGTCTATCAAAATATGCAGATAAAATATTAAAGCTATATGAGGAAAATCCTGAATTTTTGACGCCGGTTAGCCGTGTTAATGAAATGAAAGCGTTTATTAATCAAGGACTTGAAGATTTATGTGTATCAAGAACTTCTTTTACATGGGGTATACCGGTAGAATTTGATCCAAAACACGTAGTTTATGTATGGGTAGATGCGCTTACAAACTATATAACAGCTTTGGGTTATGGTAATGATAAATATAATGATTATGATAAATTCTGGCCTGCCGATGTGCATTTTGTCGGAAAAGAAATCGTAAGATTTCATGCTGTAATTTGGCCTGCTATACTTATGGCTCTTGATTTGCCACTACCTAAAAAAGTTTTCGGACACGGTTGGTTGTTAATTGATGGCGGAAAAATGAGTAAATCTAAGGGAAATGTGGTTGATCCTGTTACTCTTTGCAGTAGATACGGAGTAGATGCAATAAGATATTTCCTATTAAGAGAATTTCCGTTTGGTACAGATGGTTCTTTTACAAATGAGGCTCTTATTACACGTATAAACAGTGACCTTGCAAATGATATAGGTAATTTGGTTTCTCGTACAACTGCTATGGTAATTAAATATTTTGGTGGAACACTTCCAACAGACAGATGCGCGGATAATGACCTTGATGCAGATATTATCAATATGGCAAATGAACTGCCACAAAGATACTCCGAACAAATGGAAAAATTTGCGTTCCAAAATGCTTTAATGGAAATATTTAAATTAATAAGCAGAGCAAATAAATATATTGATGAGACAGCGCCATGGGTTCTTATCAAAGATGAATCCAATAAACCACGTCTTGCCTCTGTTATGTATAATCTATTAGAATGCATAAGAATTTGCGGTATATTATTAAAACCATTTATGCCCGACACAGCAGAAAAAATATTGGATATGATAGGCGCGACAGGCGACGAAAGAGAGTGGGAAAACCGTGACTTTGGCGGACTGTCAAAGACGCCAACAGTTACAAAGGGTGAAAATCTATTCCCACGTATAGATATGGAAAAAGAACTTCAAGAACTTGCTAAGCAAAAAGAAGAAAAAATACAGACAAATAATACAACAAAAGCCGATGTTGACCCACTTTGTGAGACAATAAAACTTGATACTTTTGAAAAGACAGATTTGCGTGTTTGTAAAGTTGTTGATTGTACCCCTGTGCCAAAGGCAAAGAAACTGCTACTGTTAAAACTTGATGATGGTATGGGTGGCAGACAGATAGTTTCTTCAATAGCAAAATATTATAAACCGGAAGACTTAATAGGTAAGAAAATAATAATTATTGCAAACCTTGCTCCCGCAAAATTCTGTGGTGTAGAGTCTCAGGGTATGCTTCTTGCAGGTGACGTAGGTACAGAGGGAGAGTGTAAAGTAATATTTGTCGATGATGCTGTGGAGTGTGGTACACGTATTCATTAATAAAAGTCAAGTTACAGTTATTGACGGTCATTTGATAATGAGGAGATAGGATTATGGATAATAATGAACTTTTACAACAAGTTATAATAGCGCTTGGTGAACAGAATGAGGCTTTTGAAAATATAATAAATGAAAGGTCAATAGAAACTGAGACAAGATTAATAGGCGAAATGGCAAAATTAACAGTAAAAGTAGAATCCCTAATGTTAAAGGTAGAAGAACTGGAAAAACAATTAAATAATAAAAAATAATGGAGGCAAAGAAAATATATGTTGCAATACGAAGAGCTTAAACAACGTGTTTTGGCTATGGAGCCACAAATTGTTGATTTAAAAAACGCTCTTAATATCGAAGCTTTGACAAGAGAAGCGGAAGAACTTGATTTAAAAACAACAGAGCCAGGCTTTTGGGACGATACAGAAAAGAGCCAAACAGTACTGAAAAGACAGGGTATTGTAAAAAATAAATTAGAGCAATATAATAATATGACAGCTCTATATGATGATACGCTTACGTTGATAGAGCTTGCTGATGAGGCAGAGGACGAAACAGTATATGATGAGGCGCTTGCGGATACAGAAAAGCTTGATAGCCTGATTAAAGCAACAAAGCTTGCAACAATGCTAAACGGTGAGTATGACGGTAATAATGCAATACTTACTTTCCATGCCGGCGCAGGCGGTACTGAGGCTCAGGACTGGGTTTCTATGCTTTATAGAATGTATGTGCAGTGGCTGACAAAAAAAGGCTTTAAGTATAAAATTCTTGATTATCTTGATGGTGAAGAAGCCGGTATAAAGAGCGCGTCAATATTGATAGAGGGCGATAATGCTTACGGTTACCTAAAAGGTGAAAGCGGTGTACATCGTCTTGTACGCGTATCTCCGTTCGATTCATCAGGAAGACGTCATACTTCTTTTGCATCACTTGAAGTTATGCCGGAAATTACAGCAGATATGAATGTGGATATCAGAGAAGAAGATATCGAAATGGCTGTTTATCGCGCAAGTGGCGCAGGTGGACAGAAGGTAAATAAAACTTCATCAGCTGTAAGACTTACTCACTTACCGACAGGTATTGTTGTTTCTTGTCAGGTAGAACGTAGTCAACATCAAAATAAAGAAGTTGCTATGAATATGTTGCGTTCAAAGTTGGTAGAAATTAAAGAGCGTGAACATCTTGATAAAATTGAAGATATCAAGGGTGACCAAAAAGAAATTGCATGGGGAAGCCAAATACGTTCATATGTTTTTATGCCATATACAATGGTAAAAGATCATCGTACAAGTTGCGAAACAGGTAACGTTGACGGTGTTATGGACGGCGACCTTGATCCATTTATTAATGCGTATTTGACGATGCGTAGTAATGAGGGAAAAGAATAATGGACGTACTTACAAACCGCAGTGTAATAAAAGAAATAATGGAAAAGAATGGATTTACATTTAAAAAAAGTTTGGGTCAAAACTTTATTGTAAATCCGTCCATTTGTCCACGCATTGCAGAAATGGGTGGACTTACACCAGAAATGGGAGTAATAGAAGTAGGCGCAGGAATAGGAGTACTGACAGCAGAGCTTGCCAAACGCGCGAAAAAAGTTGTTTGTATTGAGATAGATGACAGACTTTTTCCGGTGCTTGATGAAACCTTAAAAGATTTTGACAATATAAAATTAATTCATAATGATATATTAAAAGTAGATTTACCAAAGCTTATAGCAGAGGAATTTGTGGGTATGGAGGTTTGTGTTTGCGCAAATTTGCCGTACTACATTACGTCACCGATTATTATGAATTTGTTGGAGCAAAATTTACCTATAAAGTCTATTACGGTTATGGTGCAAAAGGAAGCGGCTGACAGAATTTGCGCAGCGCCGGGTACGCGTGAATGTGGAGCAATATCGGCGGCTATTTCTTATTATGCAACGCCTGAGGTACTATTTAAGGTGTCCAAAGGTTCATTTATGCCGCCGCCAAATGTGGATTCTGCTGTAATTAAACTGACATTACACGATAAATCTTTGGTACACATAGATAATGAAAAATTAATGTTTAAGATAGTACGTGGCGCATTTTCTCAAAGGAGAAAAACTATTTTAAATACACTTTCTTCATCAATGAATGTATCAAAGGAAGAAACGGCAAATATAATAAATAGTGTGGGTCTTTCAACTAATTTGCGGGCAGAAGCGCTTACTCTTGATGATTTTGCGAAATTAACGCATAAATTTGATGAGTATTACAACAAATAATCTTTATGATTAGCTGAGAGCCTGATATATTTAAGTATTATAGGGGGTTTTTGAATGAATATTATAAATCCGCAGGAATTTGACAAAAATTTTATAGATATGATTGCAAATGATTGGTTTTTGCTGTGCGCAGAAAAAGATGGCAAAGCAAATGCTATGACTTGCAGTTGGGGTGGTACAGGTTATATATTCAGAAAAAATGCTGTATTTGTAGTTGTACGTGATACACGCTATACAAAAGAATTTATAGATAACAGTAATACTTTTTCAATTAATTTCTTCCCAAAAGAATATAGAGACAAACTTTCATATTTTGGAAAAACATCGGGAAGAGATGAAGATAAAATAACAGAAGCAAACTTTACTTTAAATCATATTGACAATACGCCGATATTTGATGAAGCCTGTGTTACAATAACTTGTAAAAAGGCGCTTGCAACACGTCTTGATGAGTCAGCTTTTTTAGATGAGGATATTTTAAAATTATTTTATGCCGATAAGAATATGCATACATTGTATATAGGTGAAATTATAAATATGTATCAAAAATAACAAAAAAGAGTTGTCATTGATGTAGTGACAACTCTTTTATAATATCTCTTAAATATAGATAAAAGGCTTAGATGTAATATCTCATCTAAGCCTTTTGTATTATTGTTATTTAATGCCATCTAAACGAGCTTTTTTATCGGCAATAACATAAGTATCTCTTAATTCTTGTACCATTTCCACTATTGGTGTCAGTATTTTACTGTCTTTTTTTAGGTTTGCCTCTATACATTGATCACGAAAAAATGTATATAACATACTCAAATTTGTAGATATCTCATAGTCATAATTAAGATTTTGTTTTAGGTATGATAAAATATCTTGTGATTTTTTCAAGTTTAGATTGGCATTTTCATAATCCTTTTTGTCAATAGCGTCAATAGATGCATACAAAAATTTAATGAGACCATCATAGACTTTTATCAAAAGTTCTCCCTGTGTCATAGTCATTAGGGATTGCTGTTGATATTGAGCATACGGATTAATAGCCATATTTATATTTCTCCTATTTTATTTATTAGCCCATAAATTGTTGCGCCAGCCAACTGCTCTGACTGTTCATTTGTTGAATAACCTGTTCCATAGCATTAAATTGTTTCCAATAACGGTCATATTCCATTTTATATCGACGTTCTATTCTTTCTATATTTTTATCGATATCTTTCATTTGATTATATAGTTTGCTCTGTGTATCTGGAACACCGTTGGAACCTGCGATACTAACAAGTGATAAGTTATAGTATTTAGAACCTGGTCTTGCACTTGTTGTTGCACCTTTTATAACTTCGTTTAATTTATTTGAAATACCATCAGTACCCAAGAATAGTTTTTCTACTGCGTCAGGCTCATTTTTAAGCATATTTTTAAACTTATCACCTGTTGAATCAGTAAATACAAGTTTTCCGCCATAACCTTTTTCAAAGTCATAAGTAGTTGTTATGCCAAGCTCTGCCAAGCTGTATTTTGAACCTTCCGGTTTGTAGTTTAAAACTTCACGCATAGCGTTTGTAATTGCTTGTAGTGTAGGGTCTGAACGAAGTAAGCCTTCTTTTGATTTTTCTTCCCACAATTTTATTTCATTTTCTGTCATTTCTTTCTTTTGTTCGTCAGTTAGTGGTGGGTATTCTTTGTATGTAGGCTTTTCTTTTACAAGTTCCCATATTTTATCAACTAATTTGTTATATTCGTCCATAAATTTGACGATACCGTCAAATGTTCCCGCATCTTCTTGTGAAACTTCGATTTCTATTGGTTTGTCTCCGGGGTTTGTTGTTTCTTTTAATTCAATATTTACACCGTCAAATTCAAAGTTATTACTGTTACGTTCTACGGTTTGACCATTAATTTGAAGTTTTGCATTTTGACCTTCTGTTACATTCAGACCTTGGATTGTATCTTTACCAATAGTTATAGTGTCGTTTTGAGTAGCCTGAGGTGTTAGTATTTCGTTTTCTTTAAAGAAAATATTTTTGTATGTAGAAGCAGGTTTTATTTGTATAGGAATAGGAAGTTTTACACCTGCAAAGCTAAAACGGGGTGGAGCTTGTTTTAAATCGATTTCAGCAGATATACCTTTTGCTTGCAGTTCTGCGTTAAGAGTTTCAATGGTTGTTGAGCTATTTACAGTAATGGTTTGTCCACCTATTTCTATGGTTCCTTCAAATCCAAGATCACTTAGTTTTGTGTTTTCATCGATTTTACCACGGTTTGACGCACCACTGTCAAAGCCTATTGCATCAAAACCACTGCTTAATTGCACAAGTGTATCTTTATTAGCCGGATTTTGTGGTGTTGCTAGAATTTGATCACCTGTTTTTGTAAAGCTAATCTTATCTGCTACTTTACCGGCAGTTTGACCATCAACGCCTTTTAAATCTGCTTGATTTAGTGCATTTACTACTTCTTCTATTGTATTAAAGTCGCCGCCATTTTGTTTTATATCAGCAGTATATGTTTGTCCGTCTATTGAAAATTTAAATGTATGAGCCTTGCCGTCTTTTGTGAGACGATTGATTTCATCTACAAGAGTTTGCTCTTTACCTTGAATATCCGCTGTTATTTTATCAAGTTTTAATTCCAGTGGTTTTGTTGTTATGGTTGCGCCTGCGTTCATAACATTTTCACCAAATATTGCGTTTATAAAGTTACCGGTAGTTTGTTTTAATTCTATTGTAGAATCTTTGCCGGCAACTGTGGATTCAATGGTAAATTTATCGCTTAGTGAAGAATAGGATAGCTTAACCCCTGCATCACTTGAATTAACAGTACTTATAATATTATTTAGACTATCTTCTTTTGAGAATGAAAATTCTTTACCGTTAATTGAGAATTTAAATGTATCACCTTGTAGTTTATCTGCGAGGCTTGTGTTTTTTAGCGCTGCATTGAGATTTACTCTGTTAGAAGCGCCGTTTTTTATACCCAAAGCCGCTGTGTCGCCATATATTTCAAAAGCGCGACCATTATCAGCAGAAAAAGAGATTTTTCCATCGGAAGTTGTATTTACTGTTATACCACCGCCGATATTTTGATTTATTTTTTTCTGTAAAAGCTCTTTAAATTTATTCGGGTCATTATTAATGTTAGCCAATTCGTCTTTTGTCATTGTTACTTTTTTGGTAACGCCGTCCAGTTTAATATCAAGAGAAATATCTTCTTTTAAACTAGCAAAGTTTATATTACCCTTAACCTCAGCTGAAACAGTTGAGGAAGATTCTGCCTTTAAGTTTTGCGCTAATTGATCGATTTTGTCTATTGTAACTTTGCCCGGTTTTGCATTACCGGTAGTTGATACTTTTACAGCAGAGCTGTTTGATGTAGCTACAAAATTTCTAAAAAAGCTTTGAGAAAGCATATTTGTTTTAGAGCCACCGGTAAAGCTGAAAAAGTTGTTTTGGAATGTTTTGAGCGAGGCAGCAACCTCTCTGTACAAGTCTCTCTTGTATGTAAGAGTCATTTTATCTGCTTTTGCGCGATCAAGTTTGGTTTGTGTACCATATAGCATTTTTTGAACCATTTCTTCTGTGTTCATACCGGATGCTATACCTGCAAAGCCACGACTTGTATGTGATAGTGAATTAATAGCCATAGTTTTTACCCCCTATTATATTAGTTTTCTATAAAATACATATCGACATTATTTTTAAAATATTTAGCCTTTTCCAAAAGTATTGGTGTAATTTGTATTTATTTTTATGTTATTAAAATATTTTGATATTTTGGGTGTGTATTGATTTTTTTCTATTTGTTTTTTACTGGTTTCATAAGTTCTTGTAAAATAATTACTTATATCAATATCTTTTAGCTGAATTCTTCGCATAATATCAAAAATATTCAGACATTGGTTGTGGATTTCGTTTTCATAATTGTTGTTAAATGATATATTTTGAGAAGAATTTGAAAATAAATCTTTATCAATATTATTCTTAATGGCAATACTGTGGATTTGCGCTGAAATTATATTGATGCTATTAGCAATTTTATCACGATTATCCATTGATTTGATTATTTGGTCAATACTTTCATCGCTGTCTTTGTTACTGTTAAGTATAATAGTATCTGTTTCCAATTCATATTGTAAAAAATAATCTCTTTTTTGTTCCAGCAGTTTTAAGAGTTCGATATATTGTTCTGTCATTATTTTTCACCCTTTTTTATATGAATATTTTTCGCAATTTGATTTATTATCGATTTATCGGTTTTTTCCATAGCTTTTTTATTTTGCTCAACCGTTTCACACAATTCGCTTCTCAAAATGGGAATGGATTTTGGCGCGTTTATTCCAAGTTTTACTGTGTTTTCGTGAATTTCGAGTACTGTTATTTCTATATTGTTGTTTATCAGTATTTTTTCCTCAATCTTACGTGACAATAGTAACATTATTCTTCCTCCTTTTGTGCAAAGAGGGGCGTCTTTATCTTATAATCATCATCAACAATAATCTGCGCGGCAATATGTGTTTCTTTATTTATAATAATCGGTGATTTTAAGTTTGTTGTAGCATTACTTATTGTATCGGTAATAACTAGCATTGTGCGTATAACAGTATTTTCGTCAGTTAATCCCATAGTATTAATAAAATGGTTTGGAATAGTAGGATTATAGTCGGCAAATATAGTAAAAGGGTCAATTAACAGGAAACAAACATCTTTATTTGTTGTTGACTGCAACCATAGAATATCGTTGTTTATTTCATCGTTTATCAGAACAGTATATTTTCTGTTTTCTTCAAAACCGAATATTGGTTCAACGAAGTTTATAAGTTCTTCTTCCGATATTTCAATGTTACCAAAATCACGAGTCTCTATATTCATATATAAAAATCCTTTTCATAATGCTTTATTTTGTTTCAACAGTACTAAAATGTATTTCGGGATACTGTATGATTTGATTACTGAATTCTCCCGGAATATATGTAAATTTAGTGGTTGCAGGAGTATAGTTAATAAATTCAAAGTCTTTTCTTTGATATTCAATATCTTTTGTTGGTGGATCAAACCACCAATCAATTTCTGCGGTGCCACTAACTTGCAATGAATATTGTTTGTTAATAGGAAGATATGGATAGTAAGTATCGGGTATGTTGGCTTTTTGGTGGATTTTTGACAATGAATTTCCAATATCCACATATCTGGCGATAGATTCTTGTACAGCCTGTTTACCGAGTTCGGCAGCCTCTTTTGCAAATTGTTCATTGTTTTTGAGTCCTATACTGGAACGGAATTCTGTGGAATCTTGTCTGTATTTTAAATCTTCAAGTTCCATAGTATAGTTGCCTATACGGGCTTTCCATTCGTATGAACCTTTGTCAATAGTGTATTCGAGTTTTGCCGGTTTTGTATCAATTTGAAATTTGGTAGGGACAGTTTGTATTTGAACCTGTAACATATCTTCACCTTCTTTTATTTAATTTATATAGGAAACTTAAAAAAGTTCCCGTAATTGCTTATCTTAAAAAGTCAAATATTGATGGTGGAATTAATTTGCTTCCCATTTGAAGCGTAACCATCCATGACATTTCACGTGTTTTATTGTTTATAATTTCTTCTGAAATATCAATACCTTCAAGTAGGTTTTGTGTTTCTTTAAAAGTAATATTTTGGTCTTCGTTCATTTTTAGATTATCTTCAATATAAGTTGAGCGTACGCCTATATCTGTAATTTGCATTAAGAGGTTATCACCTAATTTGTCAAAATGGTCAATGTATGATTGCATTTCTGCTATATCATTATCTTTTGTGGCTTTAATTAATCCGTCCATAGCGGAAATGAGATTCATCGGTTTACCTGTGTTTACATCTGTACCGAATCCGAATGCGTCAAGTCCGCTGGTTGACAGTTTAAATGCTGATGTTTTATCAAGTTCCACGTTATTTCTGCTACCTGTCATATTAAAGCCGACACCGATATCAATATATATATCTTTATTGTATTTCAGTTCTTCCATTTGTCCGTTTTTATCTGGTCCCATTAACGCGCCTGTTCGAGGATCAACGACAATTTTATCCACAGGATAACCATTAAATTCAATTCCGTTTGCTGTTCTTTTGAAAGGTGGTTCATCAAGTTTGCCACTGTTGGCAAATATGTATTTATCGCCGAATTTAGTATTTGCTAATTGTATAAATTCCTCTTGAACACTTTCAAATTCTTTTGCTATGATATCACGTTGCTCGTCGGATACTGTTCCGTTTACGCCTTGAACAATACGTGAAGTAATTTCTTTTATGTAGTTATTCGCAGTTATGAGAGAGTTTTCGGCAGTATGGATTTCTCCTTGCGCATTTTTCATATTTGTATTCCATTGTTCATTACGATATATTTGTTCTCTTATTTGAAAAGCGCGTGAAGTTTCTGCTGTATTCTCTGATACTCTTGAATATTTTTTTTGTGATGACAACTTCATATTTGAAAGATACAAGTCGCTATAATTTTTATTCATTCGCTTTAAATAGTTACGAGATAGACTGTTTTGTGTAATACGCATATTTTTTTGCCTCCATATATTAAATGAGTTGTTTTTATAGAATATAAAAGTTTTTATTATCTGCCAACTATACCTGTACGATTGATAAGTGTATCCAACGCTTCGTCAAGGACTGTCATCATACGGCTCATTGCGCTATATACTTTTTGATAAGCCATCATATCAGCGCCTTCTTCGTCCATGCTGACGCCGGAAATTTCTGCGATAGAGTCAAGTACAGTGTTGCCGACAGCTTCACTTGCCTTCATTCTGCCTGCGTGGAATGTAATATCTTCACCAAGTGTCGATACATAGTTTTTTACAAATTCTTCAAATGTGCCTTCGTATTCAGAGCCAAAATCACCGAATGAATATGGATTTTTAAAGTGATTTAGCATTGCTTGATAGTAAGTGTTGTCATATTTACCGTCTTCGCTGTTTTTAAAAATAATGTATTCGGGGTTTTGGTCCCACTCATCGTTTATTTGGATATTTCCCGCATCAATACCTGTTATACTACCGCTGGCGGTTGTGAAAAGCGGTTTAAATTTACCGGGGATTGGTTTACCGTCATTGTCAAATTCCGGAATAGTGTTATTGAATATATCTGCAAAGCGTGAAGCAAATATATCCATTTGGTGTTGGTAGTATGGTATACCCCTTTCAGGGTTTTCTGTTCCAAAAGCTTCCGGTCCTTTACCGTTTAACATATTGACAGATGCCAAAAGTGAACCTGAGTGAGTGTCGATATTAGCGCCTGTGTCACTCCACTTAACATGTGTTGTGTTGTTGGTTGGGTCTTCTGAATATGATAGTTGGTGGGCTTTGCTCTTACCTGTCGAATCAACTTCAATGGCTGTTCTGCCACCAAACTTTACTTCTACGATATTTCCCGGTTTTGTGGTTACTTCAATATCGCCATATTGGGATAATTGGTCAAGCAGTAGATTTCTTTCGTCTAAAAGTTCGCTTGGACCATAATAATTATCTTTTACGCCATTTGCCACAAAAACATCTTTTGATATGCTGTCGTTTAGTCCTGCGATTTTTTCAAGAATTGTATTTACAGAGTCAACTGAAATTCTTAAATCTTCACGCTGTTGGGAAATAATATTCTCGAGCTTTTTGTCAAATTGTTGCAGAACATTTGTTAAGCTTTTTGCAGATGTACGAACGATATTTGCATTTGTTGAGTTTGTCAGTCCGTGCAGTGTTGATATTGATTCGTACATTTTTTCAAGCGCTGTTTTCAGTCCGTCTGAGCCATATTCATCAAGGGAAATTTCTATATCTGTTAAAATATTTGTGTTTTTACTGTAAAATCCGATATCTGAATTTTCCTGACGGAAACGTTTGTCAAGGTATGGATCACGAACCTGCGCTATACCGCTGATTTTTGCGCCCTGTCCGGCAAGGTTTGCAGGTGATTCTTTAAAACGTGACGGCATACCGTTATAGTGAAGCGATACTTGGTCGGCTCTTTGTCTTGTATATCCCGTAACGCCTATATTTGTTATGTTATGGCTTATTATATCAAGAGCTTTTTGATTAATTTGCATACCTCTTTTTGCAGTTTCAAAACCCATAAAGGTTGGTCTTATTGCCATTGATTTTATCTCCTTTGTATTGAAATTCTGTTAATCTATATATTAAATTTTGTCATATTATTTTACATTATATCCTTTTTTTGCATTAAGAATATTCATAGCTTCCTTTGGTTTGCTATTAGGATAGCTTGCTGTGGTTTCGTGCAAATATGTTTCGGGCGCTATTCCCATTAATCTCAAATTGCTGTCGGCAATACGCATAGAGCGTGTGTTTAAGTATTGAATTTGGCTGATGGCTTTTTCTGCCTTACTGAATATTTGTTTTAGTTTTGCTTTGTTTTTTTCATCGGCATCTTCGATTATTTGAGAAAAAGTGTAGTTTGAAAGACCTGCTTCTGATTGCAGAGCTTCTCGCTTTTTTTCAAGGTTTTCTATCTGCATAGCGTTTGCCTGTGATATATTCATAGCTTTGTTCAGTTGCTCTATATCGTTTGAATATATTGCGTCTAATTTTTGTTCTTCGGCATTTAGCATACTTGTAAGCGCTGATAAGTATGTGTCAAAAAAATCATATAATTCTTGTTTGTTTATATTCATAAAACCTTTGTCTCCGTTATTTTCAATAGGATTTTATTATAATAAAGCAGACAAAAGAGCATCTGCAAGTTCACTTGTACCTATAAAATACTTACCTTCTGCAACAGCTTTTTTTATGTCGTCGATTTTTTGTGTGTGGCTTGTCTCTATATTACTTGCCACATTACCGGCAAGTCGGTTTATTTCGGCTTTTTTACTGCTTTCGTTACTTATTTCTATTTTGTCTTCTGTTCTGTTTGTTTGCAAAGTTGATATTTTTTGAACCTTTTGTATTGGTGAAAATTTATTGGTTGATTTATATACGGATACAGCATTGTTAAATTCTATTTTCATATTCTCACGCTCCTTTTTAAATAGTTTTAATTTTGATAATGAATAAATTCATTATATATTTTATATTCTACAAATACTATATCGACAGAAAATATATTTTATTTATAGATAATAACGGAAATTTTTAATTTAAGTATAATAAAATATTTGGCTTCATAAAATATACAGTCAGAAGAAAAAAGGAGGTAAAAATAATTGAGATGTAGAATAAAATTTGTTATCGGTAAAGAAATTAAGAAAAAAATTTATGCTTTTATTTTTGTATTTGTATTAATAATTATTGGATTTAAGAGCAATACTATTATTAAAAATATAGTAGATAAAGCGGTAGTTTTTTCAACGGCAATAATATCACCCCAAAACACATATTTTGCATTAAAGGAAAAGTATGTTTTGGGAGAAGAAAGCAGTGATAAATCGGATAAAACAGATGTGGATATAAATATAAATGCAAATGTAAATAAACCTGATGTTCAAAAGACCGAGTCGGAAAACAGTAATTCTGATATAGAACAAAATGATGATTTGGAACTTCCTTCAAATACTCAAAGTGTAATTGAATATTCAGAAAAGTCATCACAAAGCAATAGTATTTCTGGTACTGACAAAAATCCGCAGACAATACCGAAAAAATATCAGGCTCAACTTATTGAAGAACATTTTACAGGAAAATACGACGGAAATTTATTCAGCAAAAAAGGCGATGTATTAATCAGAAATTATACAAAAATAACTGATGAGGAAATAATGGATATATTGGAAAAACCGAGCGATATTAAAATTAAAGATATTACAAAACCGACAGTGCTTATTTATCATACTCATACAACCGAAAGTTATGAAAAATATGACAGTGATGTTTATGATACAAGAAATTCGTGGAGAGATACAGACAACACTAATAATATGGCGGTAGTTGGTGACGTATTGACAAGTGAACTAGAAAAATATGGGATAAATGTTATACATGATGTCACGCAACATGACTATCCGTCATATAACGGTTCGTATGACAGAAGCAGAGTGACTATGCAAAAATATTTGGATAAATATCCTGAAATAGCAATTACTATTGATATACACAGAGACGGAATAGTCGGGAAAAATGATACAGTGAAAAAACCGGTTGCAATAATTGACGGGAAAAAATATGCTCAACTTATGATAGTTCCGCCGTGTGGAAATGAAGAAATAAAAGTTCCGAAATGGAAAGAAAATTTTAGATTTGCAACGGAATTAAGTCAATATATTTATAATGAAAACCCTGATATTCTTCGTCCTATGTTTTTGTCCCATAGATTTTATAATTTGGATTTGAGAACAGGGTCTTTGCTGTTTGAGATAGGCTCAAACGGCAATACATTGGAAGAAGCCACCAATACGGCTAAATTTATTGCAAAACCCATAGCAGATTATATTAAGTCGCTTGCAGAGGATAAAAGTGATAATATTGGCAACAATAATAAAGATAAAAAATGAAAAGGTGAGTATATTATAGAGGGAAAATTTTTTAAAAAATCATATATAGAAAAGCGAATACGTAAAAAAAAGTTCAGAAGAAAATGTTTATTGTGTACAACTATAATATCGGTATTTATATTATCTGTGGGCGCGTTGTACTCAATAGACTTGAATATCAGAAATAATATGCTACCAAATGCAAAGCCTATTTTTGATATTAATAAAAGTGAACGTTTAAAATATGATGTTTCTTTTTTCGGAAAAGAATTAACACTGAATTTTGAATATGTTGAAAACTTTTTTGAGTACTCGAAAAATATTATAAATACACCAACTGCGTGGGAAAGATGTAAGTTCATAGCAAAAGCTTATACTACAAAGAATTTTCCGTATAATTCAAGAGAAAAAGTAAATCAAAAAAATTTTTACTAAAAACTGTATTTAATAAAAAAAGTTATAGATTTAGGGAAATTTTGTAAA
Organism: Angelakisella sp.; assembly: GCA_020024555.1. Taxonomy (GTDB): domain Bacteria; phylum Bacillota; class Clostridia; order Oscillospirales; family Ruminococcaceae; genus Angelakisella. The sequence goes on along the minus strand of JAHHTQ010000041.1, from coordinate 753 downwards.
AAGGTATTGACTTTTTGTTTTATATATGTTATTATGTGTAAGCTGTTGTTAAAGATAGTGTTTTCGGGGTGTAGCGCAGTTGGTAGCGCGCTTGGTTTGGGACCAAGATGCCGGGTGTTCGAGTCACCTCACTCCGACCAGTGGCGAACCGCCACTCATATGACGTGAACAATTTTTTGTTCACGTCTTTTTTTATGCTCTCACGTCATAAAAAGAGTAAAAGCAAAGCCACTATCTTCCGAAATTTTATCTATACTTTTAACTTGACATAAAAATAATATTTGATATAATATAAATAGAAACAGGCACTACTGATAAACAGTGTGTCCTCATTAATGATTACAAAAAAGTAACTGCTAACTTTGGACGAGGGCAGTTACTTTTTTATATTTGTGAATATGTATATTGCAAGTCCAAAGACTGCAACAGCTACACTTAAAATTAAAGTTAATAAATCTATTAATTCAGAAAGTGTAATATACATTTTATCACCTCCTCTCAAATGAAAAAGAGAGGAGAAAAAAAGTTTTTTTCACATCTTTTTTATGTTCCACGTCATAAAAAAAGTAAAATTATATCCAATATCTACCAAAATTTATTTTAATTTTTATATTACTATCCCTAAAAAGTAAAAAAACTCTCCTTTCAGTATCATCTGAGCGAAAGCGAATGATACTGAAAAAAAGATTAAATTACCCATTACACAATGGTAGATGAACAAAACTCATCTGATGTATCATTCGAGCGAAAGCG
>JAHHTQ010000040.1 GCA_020024555.1 Angelakisella sp. | reverse complement strand
AAGCACGGCACTGCCGGGCTTTGTCCAATTGCGTGATATCACGCTTTTATCTTGCTATAATTTAAACGAGGTATTTTTTATGTTTATTTGCGTATAATCATCGAATAAATATACATATAAATTCCATTATTTTTGTTTATCAACTCTATAAGAGTTTGGTAAAATATACTCATACGGATAGAGGTACTCTTCTATTATCTTTGTAACTTTTTTAACTTTTTTGTTTACTGAGTGCAGTTTGAGTCCTCTCCCTTATGGGCTTTTGCTTATAAGCCGGATGTCGAAATCATTTTGATTTTCTTCTAATCTCGTAGCAGGTTGCAATCCATAAGCGTGTGAGGATATATCCGTTAAACTGAAAAAGGAGATTTGTATTATGTTTATTGTTGGTATTGATATTGCTAAATTTAATCACGAGGCTATCATTATTGATTCAAAAGGAAAAATTATCAGAAAAGCTTTTCCTTTCAAAAATACTTCAGAAGGCTTTGAAATTCTTTTGTCTGAACTTAGTTCTGTAAGCGATAATATATCTGATTTTACTATTGCTATGGAGTCAACCAGCCACTACTGGATACTTCTTTATTCAGCATTACTCAGGAATGATTTTAATGTAATTGTCATCAATCCAATTCAGTCCGATGCTCTTAGAAATCTTTACATTCGTCAAATTAAAAGTGACGCTCACGACTGCTATGTTATCGCTGAAGTTATACGTTTTGGTCACTACTCCGAACAGCCTATTCAATCAACAGAATACTATGGACTTCGGGAACTTTGTAGAGAAAGAACTTTCATAGTCGATATGTGCGCCGATCTAAAAAAGAAAGTTATTGCGCTTTTAGATCAAGTATTTCCCGAATATCAAAGTCTATTTTCAGATATATTTGGATTTACTTCAACAGAATTACTCATAAATTGTTGTACGCCCGAAGACTTAATAAATATATCTCTTGAAGATCTAACAAAGTTAATTTCAACAGTTAGTAAGAATAAATTTAGAGAAGCAAAAGCCAAAGAAATTAAAGAAGCTGCAAGAACTTCTTTAGGCATAACCTTAGGCGCAAATTCTTTTAAAATGCTAATTAAACAACATACTGAACACGTAAAGTTTATGAAAAAACAAATCGAAGAGATTGACGAAAAAATATTCGAGTTATTTAGTAATTTTGAATGTTACATAACAACTATACCCGGTATCGGACCTGTTCTTGGCGCAACTATTTTCAGTGAGATTGGCGATATCTCACGATTTGCTTCATCATCAAAGCTTGCAGCTTTTGCAGGCATCGATCCAACTATCAAACAATCAGGAGAATACAGTTCAACAAAAAATCATATGTCAAAACGTGGTTCTCCATATCTTAGAAGAGCTATATGGCAAGCTGCTATTCGAGCGGCAATGTACGAACCAAACTTAAAAGAATTCCTTGCTAAAAAGAAGTTTGAAGGTAAACCATATATGAATTCAATAGGTCATGTAACCAGAAAACTTACGAACATAATTTATGCTGTGATGAGAGATAACAAACCTTACTATACTCCAATTCGAACATAATTCATATAAATTTTCATATTAATAATTCAAAAAAAGATCATCTTTTTAGATGGTTTTATTCGCTATGCAATTATGTATATTTATTCTGACTTTTCAAAAGAAAATTTGCATTTTACTCTTGACAAATATATAGCCGGCTGCTATCCATTTGAAAATAAAACAAAAGTAAGCGCTCTATATAGCATTATGATTTGTATTGTTCCATACATATATATTTTTTATTTACCTATTTTTATATTCAAAAAAGCAAAGGAGAATCCTATAAAGTGATAGAAGTAAAAAATTTGACAAAAAGATACCATAATTCCGGTATAAACAATATTTCATTTGAAGCGAGTTCAGGCTCTATAACTGCAATAATCGGTCCAAATGGTGCGGGTAAAACCACGCTTTTTAATTTAATAGTTGGTTCAGAGGCTGCAGATAGCGGAGATATTAACTTTAATGGTATGAAAATAGATAAAATTCGAGCTAAATACTTCAGTTTTTTACCTGAATTTTCATATCTTCCACCGGAATTATCTGTTAGACAGGCAATTTTATATACTGCAAATATGAAAGAAATACAAACTACAAATCAAATTATTGAAAAAGAAATTTCCAGATACAAAATGTTAGATTATAGCGAACAAAAAATACGATATTTGTCACAGGGTATGTCCAAAAGAGTATCAATCGCTTGTGCATTATTGGGTACACCACAATTGGTAATATTAGATGAACCTACAAATGGTTTGGATACTATTGGAGTTATTGCTTTAAAAGAAAAAATGAAAGAATTAAAAGAACAAGATGCAACTATACTTGTTTCCAGTCATATGTTGGATTTCATTTCAAATATATGTGATAAGGCTATATATATTAATAACGGTAGAATTATTAATATATTGGAAGGTAATTTGCAATCTATTGAAAAAGAATATATTAGATTATTTTTAAAAGAAAGGTAAGATTATGAATAATATAATATCTGTAAACTCTGTATCAAAATCTTTTTGTTTGTTTAAAAAGCAACAGAAGCTGGAACATGAAACAACTAGAAAAAATAGCTGTTGATAATTTATCTTTCAATGTAAATCAAGGAGAAATTTTCGGATTACTAGGTCCTAATGGTTTAGGGAAAACTACTACTTTACGAATGATCTCTACACTAATTCGTCCAGAAGCTGGAGATATTATAGTTGCTGGAAACAGTGTAGTAAAATATCCACAATTAGTACGTAAGGATATTGGATTTCTAACTACTGATTTAAAATTGGATGATCATTTTTCACCAAATTATTTATTTCATTTTTTTTCTAATCTTTATGGTATTCCCCCAAATATACAAGAACAAAGGAAAAAGGAAATATTTGAAGTATTTGGAATAGATAAGTATGCCGAAACGAAAATTGCTAATTTATCAACAGGCATGAAACAAAAGGTGTCTTTAGCTATTTCAATTGTACATTCACCCTCTGTTATTATATTTGATGAACCAACTAACGGATTAGATATTTTAACCTCTAAATTAGTAGAAAACTTTCTTTTAAAAATGAAACAAGAAAAAAAGACTATTATAATTTCAACTCATATTTTTAGTATTATTGAAAATTTATGTGATCAAGTTGGAATTATTATTGATGGAAATCTTTACATTTGTGAATCATTAAAAGAACTTACAAAAATGCAAAGTTTGGAAGATGTATTTTTTTCACTTTATAATAGAATTGGTAGGTCAAACAAATGAAAAATAGAATACTACAAATTGCTCAAAAAGAATTAGTTCGTTTCTTTTCAGATAAACGGTTACTAATAACAGTTTTAATTTTGCCTGGAGTCCTATTGTATATATTATATAGTATAATGGGAATGTCTAGTCTATTTAATCCCCATAATAATGAACCCCTTATTATGGGTATAAACTATTCTAAATCTATTGATACTCTTTTTAAATCAAAAGGTATAGATATTTTTTGGTCTGAAGATAACATTGAACAAGAAGATATATCAAAAGATATAAATAGTGGTAAATATAATCTTATTATGATTCTTCCACAAAACTTTGATGACAAAGTTTTTCTTTATGATATAAAGACTGGATTAAAAGCACCAAATATAGAGTTATTTTATTCATCATCAGATAATTTTTCTTACGGTGTCTATTATCAAGCATGTTCTATACTTGTAAGTTATGAAGAAACAATATCAAACAGTTTTGATATAAATAATGAAACTATAAAATATGATGTTTCAGAGCAAAAAACAAATATGCAAATAATAAAACTCCTTCCAACTCTTATTATGACAATGTTATGTTTGGGCTGTACGTCTGTTGCACCTGAATCAATAGCTGGAGAAAAAGAAAGGGGAACAATAGCAACAATATTAGTAACGCCAATAAAGCGTAGTGAATTTGCGTTAGGTAAATTACTTAGTTTAACTATAATTGCATTATTAAGTGGTTTTTCAAGTACACTAGGAGTTTTGTTATCTGTTCCTAAATTAATGAATAATACTATACAATTGTCAATACAACAATATATTTTATTAGCTATTATTATAATGTCAACAGTTATTGTAATTATATCTTTACTTTGTGTAATATCTACATTTGCAAACACTGTAAGAGAAGCAACATCTTCATTGATGCCTATTATGCTTTTAATTACTATTATTAGTGCAATACCTATTCTAATAAATGTTCCTGACAACTTTATTTGGATTTATTTTGTGCCATTACTTAATAGTGCTTTATCAATGTCAGATATCTTTTTAAATGAGTATAATCATATTTATATTATAATTAATATAATAAGTAATATTGTCTTTACGGGAATAATTTCTTCTATATTTACGGTAATGTTAAATAGTGAGAAAGTCTTGTTTAACAAATAATACTTTTTAATCATTGCTGCCTTTTTATTTAAATTATAATGGTTTTCTAATATTATAATATATCGTAAAAAAACCAACCTTTCTGCTGTTATTAAGGTTGGTTTTTTTGGGGGTTATATTATAATCCAAGAATAATCCAAATATATGTTGGCGCAGTAATTGTAAATATCAGACAAGCGAATAGAATAGCCGGTCCTGTCCACTCAAATTGTCCACTTTTTCGATAATCAAAATATGCCGTACCTAATTTAGCAAAGAAAAAGACAGCCAAAATTAGATCTATTGCCGGAAATATAACCTTATTTACAACAGTTTTAATTTGTGATGAAGCATCTTTCCATGTGCTTTCAATAGCACCTGCCACATCTCCTGTGCCTGCCGCAAAAGCAGTGGTGCTGAAAATAAGGCATACGAACAATGTTATAGCAAGACAGAGTATTAGTTTTTTGTTTTTCATAATAAAATTATCCTTTCTTTGTTTTAATCATTTTTTTGCGGACCTATGTGCCAGTCATCCCATAGATTTCCGTCAATATACAACGAATCACTTAAATTTACAGACAACATACCGCCGGGAGTCCAGCAGTCAATTACCCAAGTATTAACTGTATAATCACCATCCGGAAACCAAATAGGCGTAAAATGTGTTCGGTTTTTATATGTGGAATATTTATTTTGTTTGAACTCAAAGCCATTGCCTATTCTGTCAAGCAATCTCCAATAATTCTCATAATTAAATTCAGGGAAATAGCTGACTGCATTTTGAGGACGGGTGACGGCAGAACAGTTATTGGTATGATAGCTTGCCGATACATTTTGATTTATCCCATATCCACTTTTCATTGTTTTGCCATTGGCCGTGGGATTTTTGGAATCACATTTGATACTCATCTTTGCTGATATATTCGCATAATAGTTAAGGGAATCAAACTCCCACCATCCTTCATCCTCCCATTTTGAAATCCAAACATCTTTCGAATGCCAATTACCATTGGAATCTTTCCAATAACGGGTGGTATAATGGCCGTTGTCAACCATATGTTTATGCCATTTTGGCTTCCAAACTGACCAAGAAGCGCTTGTCCTTTCAGCTCTTGTGGGAATACTTGACTGCGTAAAACTGTCGTTTCTGTCATCGGCTGTCGGATTTGGAGGGGGATTTTGATTCAAATCCTCTATTTTACAATTAATTGTAGCTTTTTCGGGACTTCCGAGACCTTTTACAGATACATTAATAACTATATTTTTAGGCGTTCGTGGAGTATGCCACTTTACCCAAACCAATTGCGAATCTCCTTCGGGATAATAAACATTACTTACATTATACGTTCGTCCTTCAATATTAAAGCTGACAGTTGTTGGATTCTTTGGATCTGATTGTCCGCCTGAAACGGTTACTGCTGTTATAACATCAGTATCCGTTCTATACACATAGTCATAGGATAAAGGCATATTTTCAGGAATTGAAGGCTTTCCACTTTCATCATCAGTAAATTTAACAATACCAATACCCAAACTTGTAACAACTGCGCTACTGTCCACATAACCGCTTGTTGTACCACTCCAAGCTGAATATCCCAAGTCATCTGTTTCCAAAAACATTGCAAGTGGTAAGTTTCTATTGGTTAAGTTTCCCAATACGCTTCTTAGGTGTCCGCCAACTATTTGGTCATATAGAGCTGCTTCCGTAGCTGTGCAAAGAAACATTTGCCCTTGGTATTTAAAGAATGCAAGCGGTTCAAGAAGTAGCTTGTAGTTACCACTTATAAGCGTATCAAAATCTATTTTAAGATAAGGTAATATTGAACGTATAACTTGCTCATCTGTAAAATAATTGCGAATTTCCGAAATATTATTTCTTCCGTTAGTTGTAACTATTTTAGGAATTGGTAAAGTTGATTTTATGTAAGTATACTTACCTAAAATAGGTGATAGACATGAACCGTTATTGTAGTCTGTTTTGCAAACTTTTCCAAAATGAGTTATGTTGTGGGAAGGTCGTTTATTAGTGATATCAATTGGATTATTTATTGGTGTTCCGGTATCTGCATTGACAACAGTTATCCTCACTCCATCATTTCCCGGTGACCAACTGTTTACACTGGTACCATCAGTCATACCACCACCACCACTGTCAATATTTCCGTCAATATCTGCAAATACTGTTAAAGTGAAAATTAACAACAGAATTATATTTATGAATATTGCAATTAATATTTTTCTCATATTATCTCCTAACGAAAAAAGGCATTGCAGCTTAGTTTACTGCAATGCCTTTTTATACTGTTTATTTGTTCTTATCCCATTACACCTATTTTATTTCCGTTTTCGTACATATCTTCTGCAATCTCGCATTTATTTGGACCACCTTTTTTTATATATCCGAATCTGGGAACATATACTTCATCTTCCTTTGGCGGTTCTTTTGGAGGCTGTGGGGCAGGTGGTGTTTGGTCTAGGTCGTTTGGTTGCTCCGGTTCTACCGGTTCCACCTCAACTTTGGGAATTTCTTCTTTTTCTGTTTTATCTTCAGTTTCCGGTGTTGTTTCTTCAACAACAATATCTTCTGTCGATTCTCCACCCATTTCCTCTTTTATACCTTCTTCGGATTTAGGCATAGTCGGTTCATCAGCTTTTATTTCAGGAATTTCAACAATAACTCCTTCTTTATTTTCTGATTCCGTCACAATAATAGTAGGATCAGTTATTGTCGGTTTCTGAAATTTTTGCCCTATTGCAAATATCATTGCAATTATACCAATCACACCAATAGTCAAAACAATGCTTTTAATAACCGTATTTTTCTTCATATTTTTATCTCCTTTCCAATAAGCTATTTTATTAATATTACATTATCACATAACTTTATAAATAGCCAGAGTTTTTTATAATTAAAAAATAGGTGTATATCCTGCCGTTGTTTTTAATTTAAGTCGCATTGGAGGCAACACTCTATCGACAAAAGGTATCGGAACATACACATTTACATAGCTCTCTATTTTAAATCTTTGTGCGTTGTCATCTTTTGCATATGGGGCATTTTGAATTTTTACATTGAGACCTTTTATATAGAATTCTATTTCTCCTCCATTATACTTTATATGTTTGTCACCACTGCTTATCAGTCCTAAGTTATTATCCAGTCGGTCATATATATCACCATAATCAAGCGACGCGCTGAAAGAACTGCCGTTTGGCATATATGCTCCCGAATATCCTTCTCTTGTTCCATGATACACATTATCATAATTTTCTGTAACAGTGCTTATGACAGCGTCTTGGAGCGCATCTTTGATTCCTTTCGCAATTATATTTAATCTAAAGTATTCACTTATTGTTAAAAGTAATATTAAAAGAATAAGCAGAGTTACAATAGCAAGCGGATATGCGTTTCCCTTATTGTTTTTTATACTTATAAATAAGGTTTTTATTGTATTATTTTTTCTCACTGTTATTTCCAATACACCTCACTTTTGCCCATTGCTTCACTTCGCAGAGTGACGGGGAATGAACCGAAATCTCCGAACAATCCTATATCTACGATATAAGTGACAGTTACTTTTATTTCGTCATTTAGCTGTATTCTTCCATAATCTGACCAAGAAATATTTGGTCTTATACCTGTTGTATCAATAAGATATTCTTCTGTTCTTGAGGTTTCATTGCCAACTTCACCGGCTATTTCTGCCACTCTTACAAGTTCGCTTGCGAATGTATCTATTTTCTGTTTTGCTATATATACGGGAAATACTTTTATTGCGAGAGCTATTGCAAGCATTGCGCACAGTATAAGAACCACAACATCAATATAACCTTCCCCACGATTGCTTCTTATCACTTTCATTAGCTTTGTCACAGTATCACCATCCTTAAAGCATCATTCCCAAAGAGCGGATAATTTCAAATATGATAACAACTAAGTACATAAAAAGTATACACATAAGCATTAAAAAGCTGAATACTTTAATCCTTGAAGGGATTTTTAATGCTTCTCCCTTGAGTCGTTGGATTTCCTGTTCCTTTATTTCTCTTGCAAGCATTTGGAAGTATATCGTACCGTCATCGCCGTTTATTACTCTTATCAGCTCATTGACAATACTGCTTAGATTTGGTGAGTTAAACTTGGTCTGAAATCTATTAAGCGCTATTTCATAGTTACCTGAACGCATATCAGCTGTAACTATATCAAGTTCTTTTGCAAAAACCTTAGTCGTGTTTTTCTTGTACTTTTCCAGCATTGAAAGAACATCTCTGTTTGACTGTATCTCCTGCGCAATGGTTGAAACGAATCTCGGCAATTCTCTTTCAATACTTTCTTGCTTTGCTTTAAGCCGGTCATCGGCTTTTCTTATTTCTTTGAAATAGTAAAGAACAGAAAGCAGTATCAAAACAGGCGTAAAAAGTGGGAATATATAAAAACAGGGAATACTTATGAGTGATATCACCGTAGCTTTCAGTATTGCATTTACTGTATATTCTTCGGGAGTATCTGTAATACCGACTGCGTTTAAAGTATGTTTTAACAGTATTTTCTTATGCTCGTTCATAGGTAAATATTTAGCTGACTTGACTACCAAAGAATGTATAAAAGCATCAAGTGATTTTACATTTTCTTCATTCTTTTTCGTTAAGCTTATCATTGCCTTACATGTTGCAATACTTGGAATATTTAATATCCGAGATACAAGAAAGAACATTCCCAAAGCCAAAAATGTTCCAAAAAGTAATATTAATATTTTCATTAAATCCCTCCTATCTTTTGTATTCTATTGGTTGCGTAAGCTTTACAACAAATCCCATTGATATGAACATAACTGCAAAACAAACAGAAAGAACTATTTGTCCGGGCGTCGAATGCATAAGAACGTTATACCAGTCTTTGTTCAGAAAATACAGCAAGGGTATGTTAAGAAGCATTAAAATCTGCATTGTAATGAATTCTTTTCTTGGCTCAAATATCAGGTTTTCCAGCTCTCCGTTTACCAATCGCATATCGCTGAGCTTTGATACTATTGGATTTAAAACAGTTTTAAGCGATCTGTCATATTGACAGGAAATCATTGCATCGCACCATTCTTTAAATATTGCGTTATCTATCTTATCACGCATTTCCCTCAAAGCCGATACAATATCGGGATTTACCATCTTTACTCTATACAGAAAGCCTTTAAAAACAGTCGCTATCGAATAATTGAGATATGGGATATTTTCTTCAATAGCCGTAACAATATCTTCGCTTCGAATATATGATGTTGTAATGACAGACAATGTTGTCTCGATTTCGGTAGATACTTCCTTTTTAAAATGACTTTGCGAAAGTCTGATATACCAAAATGGAATAAACATAAATCCAACAGCAAGGATTGGGATAGAAAATATATTGTCAAACATAATGGAGATTGATGCGCCAACTGTAAACAAAATAAGAGAAGACAAACACATTAAAGGGAAAGATTTATCTTTTTTACTTAGTTTTAAAATATCAATGGATTCCTTTATTTCACGCTTAAAGAAACCCAATTTTCTTTTACCGTTTGATTTTTTGACCTGAAACTTAAGCGTATCTGGTTCAGCCATTATCTTCTGAAAAATATCAGTTGTAAAGTCCACAATGTTGATTGAAAACAATGTAAACAGACCTGTAATAAGTCCTATACCTGCAATAATTAAAATTATATTCAACTTGCTTTCATCTCATCTTTTACTTTAAATCTTTCAATTTCGGATATTGGCATACCGTTTTCCATTAATCGCTTGGCAAGGCTTTCGGAAATTCCATTGATTTGTTCATGATGACCTTCAATGATATATTTTCCGTCTTCAAGGGATGTTGAGGTTATGATATATTGGAACAAAGTATGATAAACCCTTTCGCCACCGGGCAAAATTTCACATTCCATAATTTCCATCATACGTCTTTCTTTGTTTTCAAGCTGTTTACAGAATGCAACAATCGGATATGCTTCCGTTACATATTGCATCAGTGTTTCATCGTTCAAATTGACAGCTCGTTTACACAGTGAAACCATACGTCTGTACGTAGCTTCGCACGAATTTGAGTGAATGGTTGTTATTACGGCTATACCTGTTCTTGCCGCCTCTTGTCCTGCGTTCGCTTCTGCTCCTCTCATTTCTCCGATTACAATAATGTCAGGGTTAAATCTTAATGCCATATCAAGTAGTTTTATTTGGTCAATGTTTTGACTTTCTATCTCGCTGGTTCTAGTAATGGTGTGAATTACAGAATTTAAGATTTTGTCGGCTTTTCTCCTTATTAAGTTAAGCTCTCTTGAACCGTTTTCAATAGTATATATGCGCTTATTGTTTTGTATGGTTGTAAGAAGCCAACCAAGAACTGTTGTCTTACCACTTGAAGTCGCTCCCGACACACAGACTGATATGCCGTATCTTAACAGTGATGAGAGAAGGTCAAGCATTTTTTCAGACGCGCTTCCCAAATTAATGAAATCCTCCTTCGTCATATTCTGTGGATTTACAATTCTTATTGATGCCGAAACACCGACATCTTCGTCAACCAGCGGATATTTTAGCGCCGCTATACGGATATTTTTTGTAAGACTTCCAAGAACGGACGGAGTTGCGTTATCCAAAACCATTCCCGAAACGTGTAGCATTCTTCTTACAACGTTGATTGCGTGTTCAGGGGAGTCAAAATGCTCGTCCAGCTTTATATTTTTGCCGTTTGAATACTGAACCTCGATATCATTCCAAGCATTAATATTAATTTCTTCAATGCCTTTACCGAAAATATATTTTGTGAGAAATCCGTATTCAGCCATTTCGGAATACAGAGCGTCCATAAGCTGATTTGCCGTATATCCATTAACCGAAACTCTTTTTTCATTAACAAATTTAGATATATATCGTTTAATTTGTTCTTTGGAATCTTCAAGCGAACTGTCAGTGATAAGCTCCGAATAATTTTCGGAAATATATTCCTGTACATGTTGCAAAACCTCGCTGAACTCTTTTTCTTCGTAGTTTTTATTCGCCAAAAACAGCGAAACTTCTTTTGTTCCAAGCATTGACTTTTGGGTTAAAGGCTCAGCCTTAAGTATACTGTTTGCTCTTTCGTCTATCCTGTTTATTTTGTCATTCAGTTCTTTTCTTTCCTGCTCTGCTTTTTCTTTTCGCTTTGTAAAGATGTTAAGTAACCCTTTGAATATCATTATCCAAACACCTCCTTTACTGTTTTTTCTATCTCTTTCCGAAATGCTTTACTGCTTTTTAGGTTAAGCTCCGACAATAAGTTTCCTTCAAGATATTGTTGCTCCACTTCTGCTGAATATGGTAATTTAAAGGTGAAATTTCCCATTCCCGTATCAATTTGGGCAACACCCTGATTTGATTTTATATTTGATAAGCACTTATATTGCTTGTCGAAGTCAAGACCTGCGTTTTTTAAGATTGGGAGTTGACTTGACAAATAGCTTACTGATTTCAAATCACAATTTACAAGACGAAGTATGTAGTCACTTTCCAAAAGCGATACAGCTGACAAAATATCATTCGCTATATAACTGCTACAGTCAATAACCACATAAGGCGCTATTTTACGGAGCGAGGCTATCAGTTCTTTTGCCTGTATGTCTGAAAACGGAGTATAGGTATATTCGTTTTCGCCTTTTTGCAAACCCAAAACAGTGAGATAATCATTCTTTTTATGCGTTACCATATGATATTTAACAAGTGCTTCGTTTACATGAGGCGCTGCAAGTATACTGCCAAGTGACCTATCGTTTTCCAAATCTGACGGTGGACAAATACAAGGGAGCATGGGACAGGTCATATCACAAAGAAGCAAAACTACGTTTTTCTTTTTATCCGATAAATATTTGGCAATTTTGGTAGCCACAACTGTTTTTCCGCTTGCCGGACTGCCCCAAACAGCAAGAACACCACCATGTAACTGTTTTTCTGCCTTAATCTTGTCCGATTTTGAAAATATTGAATCTTTCTTGAAGTTCATTATTCCACCACCTCGTTTTCAGTATTTTTTTCATCATTTTCTTTGGAAGAATATAGCTTATCGATAATTTTATTTTGGGCATCTAAAAATTTTTGGGCTTGGGCTTTATCTCCTCTGTATACAAGTGACAGATGAATATTTCCGTCTGCTTCAAGTTCGGCAAGTATCTTGCTTTGTTCAGGTGTTGCAAGTATGGTAACGGTTGTCGGAAGCTCTTTTTCGTCTTTGCTTTTATCTTGAATTTTTTCTTCATTGGTATTCGTATCGTATCCGCTTGGAGTCGTTACTTCGACAACTTCAACATATTTTAATTCAGCAGGTATTTTTGTAATTCCCGACTTTCTGAAATCCGGCGCAATAACCGATACAATATCTCCTTGTTTAAGCTTACCCGAGACACCGTTTGCAAGGCTTTTAAGCGTAACTGATATTGCCTGTCTTTTTCCGTCCAGCTTATAAAGATATTCATTATCTCTCTGAGGTTCATTTGAAACCTTGTCAGTTAATATATAGTCACCGACGCTAAGCGTTGCCGTTGCATATTTGCCAACGACATTATCCGATGTTTTTATAACGTTATGCGGTAAATTATATCCGCCTACCGATTCAACTTTTACCATATCCCCGGTTATCTGTTCGCCTTCTGTAATTTCTTTTGTGACTCTTACAATATCAACTGTTTTGGCGATTCTGTCGTTAAAGATAGGCGTAATTCCAAAACAAATGAATAGGGATATAAGAATACAAAATATGCCAATAAAAGTACGGTCTTTAAATATTTTCATTTTATTCTCCTTTACATATTTAGATTTAAAAAGTATACCGTTAAAAAGCCAACGGTAAAAAACGGAGCCAGTGGCATTGATTTTTTCTTACTCTTTGCTGTAAAAACAAAGAATATTATTTGAATAGAAAGAGCAATTATCAATCCATATAAAGTAGGGTAAAAACCAAGAACAATGCCAACAGCCATAATTAGCTTTATATCGCCACCGCCAAATTTTTCTTCACACATAAACGCAACTGTTATCCATACGAATAATCCGACTGTCAATCCTAAAATATTGTTTGGATTAAAGTCTAAGAAAGCCAAAAGAGAGACTCCAAGGCATATAGCGTTTGGAATCTCTCTTGTTTTATAATCTCTTACAGATGTGTAAATCAATATGGCAGTAAGTAAGACAGCCTGTAACACTACATTAGCCGGCATAGTTAAACATAGATTGAATTTTGCTTTTTAGTGTTGGCAGCACAACATCACCAAACAGAGCGTACAGTCCTGCAAGTAGCAAACCGCCAAGGACAACAGCGATAAGTATTTTAACGGCCGAGTCCACATAGTTTTCACCGCGTGAATTTGCGACAGCAAGACTCATTTTGTATTTGTTTACAGTAAATTTGGCTGTCAGCTTTGCTGATAGATTTTTTACCTTTGCCATAACGTCTTTAAATATTTTCATAATATAAATCCTCCTATAAATTACATTGACATTTTGGGCGCTGATGTTTGTTTTTGTGTCAATTCCAAATTGTATGCGTTAAGAACTGCGTTTTGAAGTAGTTCTCTACTTTCTTTGGTAATTGGAATAAACAGATCCTCATATTCACCCTTACTGTTTTTTACGCTCGGCATTGATACGAAAAGTCCGTTTTTTCCTTCGATTATACGAAGGTTTTTTACTGCGAACATATCGTTAATGCTTACAGAAGCCAGCGCCTTTGTTTTTCCGCCATTTTTGAGTTCTCTGATTCTGACATCAAGTTTTAAATTATCCATTACACATTCCTCCTAATTCTGATTTGTTTGTTCCTCTATTTCAGTATGTTGATTAAAATCTATTTCTTTAAAACCGATTTTATCAACATAATAAAATTTACTCTGCGTATCATATAACTCAATTACATCTGATATTGAAAGGGCGTGACCTTCATAACCGTCAGGTTGGTTAAGATTGCATATTTCATATATGCTTTCAAGATTGTCAGTCGGCAATTCTCCGTCAAAAACAACTTTATAATTGTTCTTATCGGGTTTACCGAAGTTTTTAAGAAGTTCGTCAAAAGAAATAAAGCGCATAGAAAAATCCGAACTTGGTTTTAATTGCCAAATTCGGACCTTCTTTAATTCTTTTTCTTTTGTATAAAACTGCGAAGCTTCTTCTTTTTCCACAAGCCTATCGAAGATACCTTCCTTAAATTCGCATTGAAGATTTCGTTCTGAACAGAAATCCACAATATCTTGACATTTAAAGCTATTGTCAATACCACATATAGTATTATCTGTATATCCTATTGGAGTTTTGTAGTAATATATGATACTGTTTTTAATTTTTATATCTTCTATTTTTAGACACCTCCCTTTTAATTATGTTAAATTACTTTAATGTATTGTAAAGTAGATATTTTGAAGTCTGAATTTTTGTGGTATTATTCTATTATTTCATTTGATTTAAGCAGCTTGTTCAGCGCCCTTAAACATATGCCGTATTCTTCAAACAGATCAAAGACTTGCTCCGGAATGTCAGACAGAGCAAAATCACACTCGGAAGGTGTGATGAGGATGCTGTTGTCATCATCTGTTTTTATGAAGAAGTTATCAATGTCTTCATCTTCTTCGTTATGGCATTCATCACAGTCACCGCAACAGTATTCCTCATATTTGTCAGCAAGCTCCGTAAGCATTTTATCTGCGAAGTGAACAAGTCCTTCGATTGTTGTAATCATATCTCTTGCCGTCATATCGCCCTTTTGCAGAATAACCAAACCGTCTGTGCCGATAAGTCTGATTCGGTTTTCCATAAGCCCTGTCTTTTGAAGAATTGAGCTTTCAACTGTAAATCCTTTTTGAGTGTAGGTTGTGTTTTTAAATTTGTTTTTCATGTTAGTTCTCATATTATATTTACCTCTTTCTTTTATACTGCTTTTTTCAAAGCTTGTTTTGGTTCGTGGATTAAAATATATTCTCCTTTCGGCTGCTCGAATGAGAATAGGTTTAGCTGGTTACTGTTGTGTTTTGCAAACAGTCTCGGATCATAATTTGTTATGATAAGTTCTTCATACATTTCACCTTCCTTTCGTGACATTGAGTTAGGTCTGGTTGTTAAAAATATGTAGAAATCCTTATACAAATTAACTATTTCAGGGCAGTTGTTGTAGCTTACCATTACATAGCCTTGCGCCTTTGCCAAGGTATCGTGTAGCTTAATATGATCTTCTTTTGAAAAGCATACTGCATAAAAATCTTCTGCATCAAAATATGGCGGATCACAGTATATAAAGGCATTTTCTCTGTCATACTGTTTTATTAACGCCTCATAGCTTTTGTTTTCTATTGTTACTTCAGCAAACCTTTTACTGAAATTCCATATATCGGCAAAAAATCTACGAACATCACACTTTTTGCCACCGAAGGTTTCACCGTTTGCGTTAAAGCTGTATCTGAGCAGCTTATAGTATACAGCGGCTTTCTTTACATCACATTCCTCTGCCTGTTTCATAAGTATTCTTTTTGCTTCAGCGCTTTGTGGCGGAGACAACATAATTTCGGTTAGCTGCATTTCTTTTTTTAAGTCATCATTGTTAAACTCACCCTTTTCAATAAATTTTTTGTATATTTCAAAGTCATCTCTTGCGTTTAACGTCAGAAAACCGATTTCTTTTATCAGTTCCAAGGGTTTGTTTCTTGCGCAACGCATAAGATTGACTAAGTTGCTGTTAAAATCGTTATAGACCTTTAAAGTAGAAGAGGGACAGTCAAGATTGAGCGTGACTGTCCCTGAACCGCCAAATACATCTATACTTCTTTCATATACAGGCGGAGCAAACAGATTTATTATCCACATAAGCTTTGATTTGCCACCCACCCAGCTGATAAGACTTTTTACAATAATCATCACCTCGTCTACTTGCAAAAAAGACCAATTAAATACCGATTTTATTCAGTAAGTAATTGGTCTTAAATAATTGTTGTTTGATTGTTGATTAGATTCAGAAAGTATTTTCTGCCTTTTGCCGTTATGTATGTTTGTGTGCCTGTATGTCCGTTTCTGCAAAATTCTTTTATTTCAAAGTATCCTTTATCAACATAAGGTTTCATCGGCAGAAGATTGTCTTTGGAATCTCGGTATATATATTTATTATCAAGCAGAAAGTTAATAAATTGTTTTTGTCCTATCTTAAGCTCCTTTGAAGTTGTGCGAAAATTTATCAAAAGACTTCTGTCCACCAATTTATCAAAGTAATTGGCTTTGGGTTCAAGTTCTGTAATATCCTTTTTCAGCTTTTGGTTTTCTTCACTGACAACAAGCATTTGTTT
>JAHHTQ010000004.1 GCA_020024555.1 Angelakisella sp. | reverse complement strand
ATAAACTGATGTATTATCAATAAAAATAATAATTATATTAATATTTTATTGACATTATATATGTATAATGATATATTGACTAAATAAGTATTTAAATTTTTTGGGGGAGGTGCTTTGTTTGGCTACAACTCTTTGTGAAAATTGCAATAACTATGTATATGATGATGAGAGTGGAACTTATTACTGTGAGATAAATTTAGATGAAGATGAAATGTTAAAATTTCTTTCGGGCAGAAATGAAAATTGCAATTATTTTTCGTCTAATGATGATTATTTGATTGTCAGAAAGCAAAACTGATTGGGAGGAAATGAAGTTTGAAAGCTGTAATTCAACGCGTATCGCAAGCAAGTATCAGTATAAATGGCGGCAAGCCACAATCAATAGGCAAGGGGCTGGTTATTTTATTGGGGATAAAAGATACGGATACGGTGGATATGTGTCCTAAATTTGCCGAAAAATGTGTCGGACTTAGGATATTTGAAGATGAAAACGGAAAATTAAATCTATCGGCGACAGACTTAGGCTATGAGATAATGATAGTGTCAAATTTTACTCTGTATGCCAATACAAAGAAAGGTAAAAGACCAAGTTTTGTATCAAGCGCGAAACCTCCGATTTCCGTTGATTGTTATAATTATTTTGTTGAGTGTGTGAAAAAGCAAAATATCAAAAATATTGTTACAGGAGAGTTTGGCGCGGATATGCAAATTAATTTGACAAATGACGGACCTGTTACAATAGTCGTTGACAGTGATGAATGGAAATTATGAATATTTTAAAAAAGTAGAGGATTTAGTATAATTCCTCTGCTTTTTTATGTTTTTTAATGTAATACAAAATTATAGGTAAAATATTGTTAATTATGAATTAATTTTAATCGCTTTGTATTGACGATTATCAATTTGCAACTTATAATAGAAATGTATACGTATTTTCTTAAATATATATACTTGTTTTTAAAATATATAGAATAGGGGTAAGATTTTTGGAAGATTTAAAAGAAATTAATTCTTTAATACAAAAACTTAAAAATACACAACAAATACAACCGCAAGACGTACCGAATATAGATTTATATATGGATCAATTAATTACTTTTTTGGATAACAATACGGAAAACCTGAAAACCGATGATAACTTGCCTTTTATTACAAATACTATGGTAAATAATTATGCGAAGGCAGGATTATTGCCGCCTGTTATCAAAAAAAGATACCAAAAGGGACATGTGCTTTCTTTGTGTATGATAGGACAGCTTAAACGTATACTTTCCATACAAAGCTTAAAAAAAATATTCGATACAGTAACTCCCGAAAAGTTTAGCAGTGACTTATACAGTGTATTTACAGCAGAGCAAAAAAAATATATAGATAAGACAGACGAGATACTGGAAAATACGCTTAAAAATTGTAATGAACAGGGCTTTGAAGACGATGCTATGCTCGCCGCTGCCGCAGTTGCGCTAAGTACCGAAGCGCAGTATAAGGCTATGCTTGCGGAAAAGATACTGTCACTTGTAGATGAGAAAAATAAAAGCAAATAACACAAATAAACAAAACAATAATCAAATTAATATAAAAATTTAAAAAGAAAGAGTGAATAAATAACCATGCGATTAAGACGAAAGCCATGGGCAAGACCGGAGCTTGCAGAAAGCTATTTTTTTGTAGATGAACCAACACTTCTAAAAAACAAATGGCAACAGGAATTTAATAACAGTAATCCGATATATATGGAACTGGGTTGCGGTAAAGGTGTTTTTATAGCGACAGAAGCGCAGAAAAGACAAGATGTAAACTTTATAGCAATAGACTTAAAAAGTGAAGTATTGGTGCTTGCAAAACGTTGTGTGGAAAAGAATTTTTCAGATAACGGTATACAAAAAGTAGAAAATGTAAGGCTTATGTCACAGGATATAGAAAGATTGGATAATATTTTGGGTGAAGAAGATAAAATTTCAAGGATTTATATAAATTTCTGTAATCCATGGCCAAAGCCACGTCACGAAAAACATAGACTTACATATCCGAAACAACTGTTATTATATAAAAATTATCTTGTAGATGACGGTGAAATTTGGTTCAAGACTGATGATGACAATCTTTTTGAAGCATCGTTACTGTATTTTGATGAGGCGGGCTATAATATAAAATATATCACAAGAGATTTGCATAACAGTGATTTTACAGACAGCCCCGAAACAGAACACGAAAGAATGTTTACAGAAAAAGGAATACCAACAAAGTTTTTGATTGCAACAAAAAAATAAAGGTATTGGAGGAATAAATAAGTGAACGTTATTAAGAAAAAGGTGAATTGGAAAATTTTGTGCATAGCGTTTTGCTGCGAGCTTGTGTTATCATATATATTGCCGTTTAGAGCGTATGGTGGTTTTAAATTTGGTGTGGGTTTTCCCGTAACATTTTTAACTATGTACAATAAACCGCTAAATACAAGTCTGTTAAATTCTATGCATTTAAATCCTCTTGCTTTGCTACTAAATATAGTTTTTATTTATGTCCTGATACAATTAGTTATAAAAGTTGTCAATACTATAAAGAATAAGCAGTATAGGAGATTACAGAATAATGAATGATAAAATGAAAAATATATTAAAAGAATGGATAATTCCATTGGTAATAGAAGTTATAGTGGTTTTGTTGCTTGCTAAATATGTATTCTTTTTTGTAAGAGTTCCAACAGGCTCAATGATTCCTACAATTATGGAAAACAGTTTTTTGTTTGCTACCTGTGTGCACAATCCTGAAAAGTCGTTGGAACGTGGAGATGTGGTTGTATTTTATTCAGAAGAACTAAATGAAAAGATGGTAAAACGCCTTGTTGGTTTGCCAAAAGAAAAAGTTGTGGTTAACGAAGAGGGAGAAGTATTTATAAACGGAGAAAAATTAAATGAGCCTTATGTTAAATTCAGAGGATTTACACCGGGTGAATTTGACGTGCCGGAAGATTCTTATCTGTTCTTCGGTGACAACCGTGGTCATTCTTATGATGCGCGTATGTGGAAAAATCCATATATCAATGCCGACGATATATTGGGAAAAGTACACTTCACGTTATATCCATTCAATAAATTCGGAACAATCAAATAATTTATTGTAATAGGGGAATTCGGTTTAAATACAACAAAACTGAAAATGGTGAAAGATGAATAAAACAGCTAGATATTCAATAATACTTATGGTTAGCACAATGTTTGCAAAAATTTTGGGTTTTGCGCGTGAAATATCGCTTGCTTATGTATATGGCGCATCATCAACAAGTGATGCTTTCGTACTTGCGTATTCAATACCAACTATAATTTTTGCAGGCATAGGTTCGGCAATTTTAACAGGATATATATCCATATATACAAAAATAAATTATGAAAATCCAAAAAAGGCAAAAGATTTTACGAATAATGTAACGTCTTTGGTATTTGTACTTTCCACAATAGTACTGGCAGTTTTTTTGATATTTGATAAACAGATAGTTAAAATATTTGCTGTCGGTTTTAAAGGTGAGTTATTCGATAAATCCGTATTGTTGGCTGATTTAATGATGTTTTCAATATTGTTTATAGGGGTATATTTCGTATTGCAAGGATATTTACAACTGAATGACGGCTTTTTGGCGGTTGGAATGGTTAGTGTTCCTTTAAATCTTTGCGTAATAGCATCTATTCTTATATCAAATGATGAAAACTATAAAATACTTGGCTATGGAACGATTGTCGGGTATGCAATGTCATTTTTAATGTTGCTGATTGTAGCTTTAAAAAAGGGGTACAGATATAAACCTGTATTAAAATTTGATAAAAACATAAAGAGACTTACATTTATTATATTTCCTATGTTTTTGGGTAAGACAATCACGCAATTAAATTCGATGATAGACAGAAGTATCGCATCTGTTTTGCCGGAGGGAAGCATATCGGCGCTTGGGTATGGTAACAGAATGTTGGGTTTTATTACTTCGGTATTTGTAATATCAATAACAACTGCCATTTTTCCGCAAATGTCGAAACTTACAGCTGAACAAAATACCAAAAAGCTAAAATCAATATTCTGTAAGAGCGTTGGCATAGTTGCGCTTTTGGTTGTTCCTGTCTCAGCGGGAATAATGCTGTTTTCAAAAGAAATAATACAGATTATATTTATGCGTGGCGCTTTTGATATGAACGATGTTGTAAGCACAGCGCAGGTACTCTTTTTCTATTCTTTCGGAATACTGGCATTCAGCATAAAGGATATAATGATTAATGTGTTCTATGCTCTTGGTGACAGCAATATTCCGATGATAAATTCTGTAATTGCGCTTTTGATAAATACGGTATTAAATTTATCTTTGGTTAAATATTTTGGACATAGCGGTTTGGCTTTTGCCACATCTGTTTCAGGTATAATTACTTTAATAATGTTGGGTATAAGTTTGCGTAAAAAGATAGGAAGAATGGGATACAGGTCTCTAAGCCACAGTATAATTAAAATGCTTATATCGACAATGATTATGTGCGTAGTTGTAAAACCTCTGTATAACGTACTTTTTACAGCTACAAGTTCTTTATATTTATCATTTTTTATAAGTGTTTTGGTAGCAGTAATTCTTTATGTGGGATTAAATATACTGTTTAAAACAAAGGAAATGGGAATGGTAATCGTAGCGGTAGCTGAAAAATTGGAGCGTAAAAAGGCATAATCAATAACACTTATTTATAAGGGAGGAGACTGATTTTGACATTAGACAGTATATCGGAACTTGTAAATGTCTATGGTTTTTTGGTTTTATTCTTGTTTGTTGCTTTGGATAGTATAGGTATTCCGGGTTATCCGGGAGGGTTTACAATATATCTTATGGGAGCTATGTGTAAATTTCATTTATTAAATGTATTTACAGCTATTGTTGTCGGAATAGTTGCCACAAATGTTGTTATGCTTATAATGTATTGGTTCGGATATAAACTTGAAGATTTATCTGACAACAGATTATCTAAAAATAAAAATTTCAATAAAATATATGAAAAAGTAAAAAACATTATAAAAAAATATGGTGGTGGTGGCATAGTATTATTAAGACTTATACCTGCTGTCAGAGTATTTAGCAGCGTAATATTGGGTTTTCTCAAAACAGATTACAAGCGATATGTGGTATATACTGTTTTGGGTAATATCTTGTATACTGCGTATAGTTTTGGTATAGGATACTTTTGCACATCACTTTTCGTTTAAAGGAGAATAATAAAATATGGAAAAAGTATTGGTTGCTATGAGTGGTGGCGTAGATAGTTCTGCGGCGGCGCTGCTCCTAAAAAGACAGGGTTATGACGTTATCGGCGCAACATTTAAACTATGGGTAAGTGAAAAGACAGATAGAGAAATAAATGATGCAAAAGGTGTGTGTGACAAACTTGGTATAGAACATCACGTAATTGACTGGCAAGATGAATTTAAAGAAATGGTTGTTTCTCCTTTTATTGAGCAATATATGAGCGGAAAAACCCCTAATCCCTGTATTTTTTGCAATAGAAAAATAAAATATGGTTTATGTTTTGATTTAGCCGATAAACTTGGCTGTAAATATGTGGCAACAGGTCACTATGCAAAGATTGAGTATAACAAAGATACAGATATGTATGAACTGAAAAAAGCCGAGATTACAGAGAAAGATCAAAGCTATGTTCTGTATAATTTGACACAGGAGCAATTAAAGAGAATAATCTTTCCGTTGGCAAAATATGAAAAGCCGCAAATAAGAGATATTGCCGAAGAAGCGGGACTTGCGGTAGCAAGAAAATCTGACAGTCAAGATATTTGCTTTATACCAAATGGAAAACATATGCAGTTTATAGAGCAATATACGGGAAATAAACTCGGTAACGGTAATTTTATAGATGAAAAAGGCAATATTTTGGGTGAAAGTGAAAATATATCAAAATATACCATTGGTCAAAGAAAAGGACTTGGTATCGCTCTTGGTAAGCCTCATTTTGTTTCAAAAATCAATCCAAAAACAAATAAAGTAACGCTGGTAAGTGACGAATCATTATTGTATAAAGAAAGAATATTGATAAACAGTGTAAACTTTGTTTCGATACCGGTACAGAGTGAACCGTTCACTGCCGAAGTAAAGATAAGATATTCGCATAAACCTGCAAAAGCCACAATCATACCACAGGAAAACGGTGATTTAATGATTGAATTTGCAGAGCCACAAAGAGCTCCAACATCAGGACAAGCTGTTGTTGGTTACAATGACAATATATTGCTATTTGGCGGAACAATGATATAACGGAGGAAAATATGAACGAAACATCGCTTTTTTCAGTATTTATATCAAATTTTTTGGGTTATGACTTTATAATTTTTGTACTTGCGGGTATTAACATATTTTTTCTTATAAAAACGTCAATGTATTCAAAGCAACTGTTTAATTTCTTAAATCCTCAGGGTTGGGTTCCGGGTGGCGAAAAATC
This sequence comes from Angelakisella sp., assembly GCA_020024555.1. Classification (GTDB taxonomy): domain Bacteria; phylum Bacillota; class Clostridia; order Oscillospirales; family Ruminococcaceae; genus Angelakisella. Next base: position 94,581 of record JAHHTQ010000004.1, on the reverse strand, counting down.
ATTTGAGGACATAAAAAAACACTATGTCAAACAAAAAGAAAATGAATTGAATATGATTTATCTTCGTAGGAAATCTGCAACATATTATAGCTTTTTTGAAAATGTAACATCAATATTTCCACTTCTTGGAATACTTGGTACAGTTGTTTCTTTGTTACCTATGGTAAATATGATAGGCTCAACAACAAACGCTCTGTTTTTCAGCGCATTGACATCTACGTTTTGGGGAGTTGTATTTGCTGTCATATTCAAAGGCTTTAATGGTTATCTGTCGGCGCAGATAGAAGACAATGAAAAGAATATTGCCACATATCTTGAAAGAAATTCAGTAAGTGAAAAAAATGTGGAGTATATTGAATAATGAAAAGAAATGTTATACTGGATTTTACATCACTTTTAGATGTAATATTAATACTGCTGTTTATGGTAATACAATCTACCGGAACGCAAGTTTCAAAAAAAGCTGATGAAAATAGTAAACTAAATGAGCAAGTTTCTTCACAACAGCAAATCATCGACAGCAACAGAGAAACACTGAATGAACTCGAAAATATGAACAGTATTTTATCATCGCAAAACGCAGAGTTACAGGGTATGGTTGATAATTTAAAAGATATGCAACAGATGACAGAGGAAAAAATTTTGCAGTATGATGTCTTTAATAAATATATAAATAAAATTGACATATTGTGTGAGAATGTTGACGAAAAATGTAATATAATAATTAAAAACAATAATCAAAGCAGGATTGTGGAAATAGTATTCGATGATATAAAGAAAGAAAAAGCAGATGAAATAGTTGATATTTTAAATGAGTATACAGTAAGTAATATTCCTACTGTAATAACATTAAGATATAATGCTTATACATTACATAGGTACGAATATGTTATAGTTACCGATGCAATAGATGTTTTGCAAAAAAATATGGGTAATAAATTAATGTATTCGGAGGCAAGCATTGTAAATAATTAAAAAAGGAGGGCATTATTTTAATATAGTGCGAAAATAATATGAAAAATAAAGAAGAAAAGAAAAAGAAACATACAGGCGCAAAAGTAGTTTCAGGCGTAGCTGTTTTGGCTGCAATAGCAATATATTTCTTCGGTGATGGCATAGGACTGGGTAAAGGAAATAATATGACCGAGGATAATTCAGCAACAGACTCAAATTCAAGCTCAATCAGTCAAAGTGCGGAGGTTAATGAAACAGAACTTTCCATTGTTGTAACAGAAACCGAAATAAAGGTAAATGATGAAGTTAAAACAATAGAGGAAATTGAAACAATATTGACAAGTGGTGAGAAATATACTGTTATGCTTAAAGATGAGAAAGCGTTAAAAGCAACTTTTGATAGAATAGAAGAAATATTAAAAGATAATAATATCGAATATTACATAAAATAAGCTTTATTTTTATTCATTAATGTGTTACCATATTAGTAAAGTTATTTAATTTTATTCTTAGTTAAATGAGAAAAGGGGTATAAAAAAATGATTTTAAAAAATGGTAAGGTATTTTATAAAGGTGAGTTCCGAAAATTAACAGTAAAGACCTGCGGGGAAAAAATTGAAAAAGTTGCAGAAGAAATCAATGAAAATGATGAAGTTATTGATTGTACGGATATGCTTGTTATACCGGGTATAATAGATATTCATACACATGCGTGCAAGGGATACGACTTTTCGACTGCCGGTAAAGATGAAATGAAAAAAATGTGCGAATACTATGCAGATAACGGTGAAACAAGCGTAGTTGCAACAGGTATGACTTTGCCAATTGAAAGTTTGGTTGAAAGTTACACAAAAATAGGTGAGTTAATAAAAGAAAAGCCAAATGGCGCAAAAGTTGTGGGTATAAATATGGAAGGCCCGTATATTTCAACAGAATACAGAGGCTGTCATAATACTCAATACATTGTTTTACCGACACTTGAACACTATCGTAAATTGCAAGAAGTAAGCGGCAACAATATAAAGATAGTTGATTTGTCCCCTTGTAGCGAAGGCGCTATTGATTTTATAAAAGAGGTAAAAGATGAAACAACTGTTTCTTTGGCGCATTCTCCCGCAACCTATGAGGAGGCAGTGGAGGCAATAGAGGCAGGCGCAAGCAATATGACACATCTGTTTAATGCTATGTCGCCAATGACACACCGCAAACCGGGTATGGTGGGCGCGGCTTTTGATACTGATGTTACGACAGAATTAATTTGTGATGGAGTACATATTCATCCTGCGGTTATACGTACTGTATTTAAAATAATGCCCGATAGAGTGTGTCTTGTCTCCGATTCAATGAGCGCTGCGGGTATGGAAGACGGTCAATATGAACTTGGTGGAATGGAAGTTTTCGTAAAAGACGGAAAAGCTACCCTTGCAAATGGTACTATTGCGGGCTCTACAATAACAGCATATAAAGGTATGTGTAATGTTGTAAAATTCGGTGTGCCGATAGAGCAAGCAGTAAAGGCAGCAACGGAAACTCCCGCAAGAGCAATAAGAATGGAAGATAAGATAGGTAAAATAGAAGAAGGCTTACTGGCTGATATCGTTTTACTTGATAAAGATACACTGGAAGTACGAAAGGTTATTATTGATGGTAAACTATACAAATAATATTCAGGTAAAGGACAGAATAAAGCGACATAAATTACCACCAAGACCTCAACAAAAAACGAGACGCATACCGCTGATAGTATTTGTTGGGTTGATATGTGCGCTTACTTTTTTCTTTAAAAATAATCCGACTGTAAAAAAAGATAGCGACTTGCCGGTTATATCGTCAAATTCTTCTTTACCAAGCAATACAGAATTTGACAATATAATAAATTCCGCATTACACGGTTATATAGGCGCAGAGTTTTTTGATACAGCAAACTATTTGGCGAATAGATATAAATCCAATAATGATACTGCTCACTATGAAGTGATGAAATTGCTTTCAAAAGGTGATATTTATAACGATAAACAGTTAGAACTGATAAATTCATTGGATAATGCAGAGAATATTATAATTGCAATAAACAATGCAAATAAATATGTAACTGAAAACAGTAACAAGAAAATGTAAAGTAGTTTTTGAGTAATATAAAAAACATTCTATTAAATGCAAAGTGCAAATAATAGAATGTTTTTTTATGTTTACTGTATTAATATTTTAGTTTAAGCTAAAAATTAGCCTTCGCTTATAGCAGAAACAGGGCAAGAAGCCGCACAAGCACCACAGCTAATGCAAGTATCAGCATCGATAACGTATTTGTCGTCACCAGCTGAAATAGCGTTTACCGGACAACCACCTTCACATGTACCACAGCTAATGCAATCATTACCTATAACGTATGCCATATTCATTTACCTCCATAAAATTATATATATACAAAGAAAAATCTCTGTATATATAGTATTTTATCATAAAAGCTGAAAAAAGCAATATGTATATTATTATTTTATATAAATATTTTTTATGCTTACTGTTTATATTAAAATAAAGGTAATTAGTAAAATAAAATTTAAGACAAAAAATAGCCATAGTAAAAGGCAAATATTAAAATAAAGTTACTACACAAAATTTTTACACAAGTAGCCAATCACTATGACTGATAATAATTGGATTGTCAACACTAAATTGGAGAAATATTAAGAGAACAGTTCTCTGTACTTTATGGGTGTATGATAATTCCGTGATTAGATAATGGGCAAAGCTACGGAATTTCACTATTAAAGCATATTAAGAAGTAGCATAAAGAACATAAATATAATAGTTGATATATACGCAAAGATTAATCAGTGGAGTAAAGGGTATTTTTAAAGGAATTTACCGATTGTTACAAAGAGTGAAACCAGTTTATTAAGTCATTTTGAGTTTCTTCATTAAGATAATATCGATTTTGCGCACAACTGTTTTCTATTAAAAGGACTTCATCAGATGAGCTGAGTAACAAATCAAGGTCATGGGACACAATAAAAATGATTTTTCCCTGTTCTGCAAGTTTTCTGGTTAATTTGGCAACCTGTTTCATATGCGCATAGTCCAGACCGCTGGTCGGTTCATCAAAAAGAATTATATCTTTGTCAGCCAATGCGACAGTTGCAATGGCAAGACGCTGTTTCTGACCACCGGAAACCGATATGGGATGTTGGTCTTTTAAATATTCCATCTGAATTTCATTGAGCCAACGGTTTACTTCTTCTTTTCGCTGTTGCATAGGAATTTTTCTTTGTTTTAGTTCGAAAAGCAGTTCATTTTCCACGGTATCACAAAATAGTTGATGATTCACATCTTGCATCACCATAGCGGTGTGGGCAAGCATTTTATTGATGGGTATAGGTTTGCCTGAAAGTGTTAATTTGGCTTCGGTATGCTTTTGCAAGCCGGAAAGACATCGGAGAAATGTAGATTTTCCCGCTCCGTTATGCCCTATGACAGCAATCACCTTTCCATATTCAAAAGACAGTTCTTGTATATGGATTCCTTTGTCCGAATTTGGATAAGAGAAATGAAGGTACTGTATGTAAAGATTCCTTGTTTCCAAGGTTGGACTTTTTTGTATGTTCAGATATTCGGAAAACTCAAAACATCTCAGTCCTTCACGATGCATAGTTTCCGAAGTCAGATTTTTAAGCGCCTCGCCTTTCCAAATACTCTTTATTTCTCCGTTTTTCATCAGAATCAATGTATCTGCTAAATTTTTCAAAAAGAAAAAGCGATGTTCAGAAATAACAATGGTTTTTCTTTCTTGTTTCCAAATTTCTAAAATCTGTCGAAGATCTCTAATTGCTTCCATATCAAGATTTGATGATGGTTCATCAAGAACCAAAACGTCACTTTCCGCTATGGAAACACTGGCAAAGGCAATTTTTTGTTTTTCACCGCCACTGAGATGAAACATATTCCTTCCAATCAGTTGTTTCATATGAAGTTTTTCTCCGATATCTTCTGTTTTTTGAAGAATTTTCTCCCGAGGCACACCCCTATTTTCCAAAGGAAATGCCAATTCGTTGCGACTGTTGATGTTGAAAAACTGGCTTTTGGGATTCTGAAAAACACTACCCACGATACGAGACATACCGATTGCTTTTTCTTCCTGAGGATTTTTTCCGTTTACTGAAACCGAACCCATTAAATTTCCGTGGAAGCAGTCAGGTATCAAACCGTTTAACAGTCTGGTAATTGTGCTTTTCCCGCAACCTGACACCCCTGCCAATACCACAAATTCGCCATCTGCTATTTGTAGATTGATATTGGTAAGCGCCGGTTGTTGCTCGTACCCTTCATAAGAAAAGCTTACATTTTTAATTTCAATCATAGCTTTGTTTTCTCCCCCAAAATCCAGTTTTGTGCGTTCTCTCTGACTCGCATAAAATCTTGATAGGTTCCTTTTTGCCTAATCAGTTCCTTATGCGTACCGGACTGAACGATTCGTCCGTTTTCCAGTACAAGAATCTGATTTGCCTGTTCAATGGTGGGCAGACGGTGCGCAATGGCAATGACAGTTTTTCCATAAATCAGTTCATGGATTGCCTCTTGAATTAGATGTTCGTTTTCCGGATCCACACTGGAAGTTGCTTCGTCCAGAATGATGATGGGCGCATTTTTGAGAATTGCCCGTGCAAGGGAAATACGCTGTTTTTCCCCACCCGATAGTGTGGAGCCACCCTCACCCACAACCGTATCATAGCCGTTTGGTAGTTGCATAATGAAATTATGGCATCTTGCCTTTTTGGCTGCCTCTACCACTTCCTCCATACTGGCATCTGGCTTTCCAAAGCGGATATTATCCAAAATGGTATCGTGAAACAAGTAGACATTCTGAAATACAATACTGAGTTGTTTTAAAATACTGTCACAAGTAAAGTTTCGCAGATCTTTGTCCCCAAGAGTTATACTGCCGTCAGACACATCGTAAAAACGGGCAATCAGATTGCATATGGTAGTCTTTCCGCTACCGCTTGGTCCCACAATGGCTGTAAAGCTGTTTTCCGGAAAGGTGCAAGTGACACCTTTCAGCACCATACGCTTATCGTATCCGAATGATACGTTTTGAAAGTTGATGGTATGGGAGGAAGGTTCCATATCCTTTCCGTTGTAATCAATAAACTGAGCCCCAGTCAATCTGTCCAATTTATCCAAAGTATGATCAATCACATGAAGGACATGAAATGCGCTACTCAGATTTTCTGTGCTGAGAAAGGCTATAAAAGACATAATATCAACAAACACCATAGTGGGGAGATCCATTTTGCCTTGCCAGGTCATAACACTGCCATAAATAACCATAGTTGTAGAAGCCAGTCTCAGACTCATCACATGGAAAAAATTATAAACGGCATATTCCTTTTCAATTTTGATATTTATGTCTTTGCTTTTTTGGTAAGCATTCTTTATGCCTTTTGCAGTGGCGCCCTCCTGATGAAAGGTTTTGACCAAAGCGATTCCACGCAAGTATTCAATGGTAGCGCCCGTCATATCTTCGTTGGCATTTTGCAAAACTGATCCGTTTTTGTAGCTTGCCTTACCCATAAGATAGAGAAAAATTGCAGAAAAGATAAGACCTAAGCCCATAATGACTCCCAGTTGCCAGTTCACACTCATGCAAAAAATAAGCATAACTATTGATGTGATGTATCCGTTTACAACCATATCCAGCATAGTCATAGCATGATATTCCATAAAGCTCATGTCTGTGGTCATAGCTGTCAGCAAATCTCCGGTTTGATTTTGTTGGAAAAAACCCAAAGGCACACGTTTCAGAATGTTTCCAAGCCCTATTCGTTCATCTGCCAGTTTTTCATATATGACTGTATCCTGAATACTGGCTTTTAGATATGTAAACAGAAATCTACCACCGACAGCAGCCAAAAGCATCAGAAAAAAGAGAAAAATATCTTTACCACTTATTGCTTCTATGCCCATCATATCTTCCAAGATGAGTTGAATTGCCATAGCTGCCAGTACGGTGGGTAACGAGATGAAAATACCTATTATAAAGGACAATAGAAATCCCAGATAGATACGTTTTTGGTAGTTTTCGGACCAAGCAATCATTCTTTTTACGATTCTAAACATGGCATCGACCCCCTTGAACAGACTGATTTTTTGCTCCAATATGCGCCTGCCACATATTTTGATACAAAGGCGAGGTGCGAAGAAGTGACTCGTGAGTACCGGTAGCAACAAGTTGTCCTTTTTGCAGAATCATAATAGAATCTGCGCCGGAAACGGTGGAGAGTCGATGGGCAATCACCAGCAGTGTTTTACCTGCCGTGAGGTTGGAGATAGCCTGCTGAATTTTTTCTTCGTTCTCTGGGTCAGTATAGGCAGTGGCTTCATCTAAAATCACCACAGGAGCATTTCGAAGAATCATTCGGGCAATGGCAATACGTTGCTTTTCGCCACCTGATAATCTACTGCCGGCCTCTCCCGCCATTGAATCATAGCCATGTTCCAATTTCATAATGAACTCGTGACAACACGCCTTCTTTGCCGCTTCATAGACCTGTTCATCGGAGGATAGAGGATTGCCCATACGGATATTTTCTCTAATTGACGTATTAAATAGATAATTATCCTGAGCAACAAAACTGATATAGTGGGATAGCTCAGACAAGGGGATATCCCGAATATCTTTTCCTCCCAGCAAAATCCGTCCGCTACTTACATCCCAAAAGCGTAAAATGAGACGGGCAACTGTGGATTTTCCACTACCCGATGGACCTATGAGCGCACAGAAGTTGCCCTCAGGAATTCGGAAAGACAGGTCGTTTAGAATTTTATGCGGATTTTCTGTATGGTAGGAAAAATCCACATGGTCAAAGGTAATGTCAAAATTGTCTAAGTCTACCGAATTCGATTTTTCCTGTAATTCGGACTGTTTGAGGACTGCATCGACCGATTGCGCTGCATACTGAATCATTTTCAGGTTGTTCATATATGTGCTGAGACCCATAATAGGACTTATTAGAGCCAGAGACAATATAATAGAAAGCACCAGTTGTTCCGGACTTAGTGAACCGTGTATATAAAGCAACATACCCACAGGTAATACACCTAGTAGTGTAGAGGGCATAATGGTCATCATCAGATTACCGCCAACCCATGTACTGCGGAACCATTGTAGCGTTAGCTTACGGAAACTTTCCACACTGTGTTTAAATTTACCGTAGGAGACATCTCCCTGATTAAAGGTCTTTATCACCTCAATACCTTCCAAATATTCCACAATAGTGCTGTTCATAATATCACAAGACTTCATATAGGCATCATAATTTTGATTCATTTTTGTCATCATAGGGGCGGATACTACTACTCCAAAAATGCAGGACAAAAGAGAAGCCAGTGCCATCAAGGGATTGATACAGAGTAAAACAACACACACTGCCAACGGAGCCAACGCATAGGCTACCCCCTCCGGAATTAGATGGGCTAGCGGTAGCTCCAAATTTTCAACCTGATCAATGGCTAGATTTTTGAATTTTCCAATAGGCTGCTCCACAACATATCCCAGAGGGACTCGCATAAATTTTTGCGCTAAATCTAGGCGGATTTGTTGAAGAATTGCGTAGGCGCTTTTATGGGAAAGGGTAGTGGATACTTCAAACAGCAGTGTTTTTAGCAAATATCCAACCACACAGACAAGGCTCAGTATCAAAATACCATAAGCTGTTATGGTATGGCGAAGTAGACCAGTCATAAGCCAGAACACCGCAAAATAGGGAGTAAAGCCAATCATCACACTACATACAGACAAAATAACCGACAGAATCATATTTTTTTTATTCTGTCTCAGATATGGCTGCAAAAAGGAAATTGTTTCTTTATTCATTTAATCACTTCCGTTTACTTTATTAAAATATGAATACACCAGCCTATACAGCAAAAGGCTATAAGTATAATATCCTGTACGTTAAGTTTTGGTACAGAAATGCTGGTACGTATCCCACGGATATCAAATCCTTTGGTGAGTGTCGCCATAAGCAGCTCATCACCAATATTTATCACAGAGACAATAAGAGGAACAAATACGTTTACCAAAGCGGAAACTGGATGCAACAGACAATATCCTAACGTATGTCCTCGTAGACGGACGCCGTCCCAAGTAGCTGACAGCTCCTCTTTTACGGTTGGAAAGAACCTTAGCACCATACTGACTGTCCAGTTAAAGCCTTTTGGCAAATACATTCTATCAAGAGCGGCAATGAGATCAGAAGCTTCTATGGTGCATATCATAAAAAATGCAAAAGCAATTCCGGGCATAAGTTTTATAAACAGGGCGCACACGGAGGAAAGAAAAATAGCAGCTCCGCCGGAAAGTTTTGGAAACAAAAACATCAACAGCGCCAAACCCACAATATAAATACAGCCGTGACAAATTGCTTTCCGATATTTGCCTGAAATAATATAAAAAATAAGAGGAATGGATAATAAGACTCCATTTTCAATTAGTTCCATAGTAGACAGACCACACTGAACCAAAAGTCCGCTGATTGTAACAACCAAAAGGAGTTTTGTTCTAGGATCCAAAAAGCCCAACTTTGTTTTTTTTATCATGCTTTTTTACCGATTTTCTGAAAATGCTTTTTGAAAACCGCATAGCCGAGAATACCTCCTAAAACGCCTCCGACCAGTGTCAGGATAATACTACCCCAAAAACCGACACTGGATACATTAGTCAGCATTTCGGATACATACGCTTCTCCATATTGCTCTATGAGACGTTTACGGTAGCTGTCAAATGAAGCCAAGTACAGACGTAGAGCGAAACCTATATCCCACAGAGTAAATATTACATATACCAAAATTATCTTAATAGTAGATGTATAATGAAGCGCCGACAATATAACTTCTGCCAGAAAGCTTGCGATTATAGCTGTGACAAGAGGCAAAATACCGCTTCCCATAGTCAAAGACAAAAGTCCACATAGCAGACCCATCATAAGTATCATACCGGGCTTTTTGATTTTTGTTAGGAAGAGCATAAAGGGAATGCCACACACAATACCGGTGATGAGAGGCAAGACCGTCATCAAAACAGGAATGTATCCTGCGCACATAGCAACGAAGAACGATACATAGTACAGCACCACAAAAAGTGCCACATTCAGAAAGTCTTTAAGTTCATATTTATGTTTCATAGAAAATCTCCTTTTAAGTTAGTAGACGCTAACTTCTTGTTAAAAACTGTATCATCAGTATAGGCTATTCTCTATTGTGTTGCAACTCTGTTTTGTCCATTATGCTCCATTTTGTTCACGACTTTTCTTCCGATAACTCTGCGGTGTCATTGCAGTATTCGAGCGGAATACAGAGGCAAATTTACTGGGATTGTCATATCCTACCACCGATGCAATTTGCGATGTAGTCAGTTCTGTTTCACGCAAAAGCCGTTGAGCTTCCTCTACCCGATGTTTTCTCGCAAATTTTGCCACAGAACAGCCGTAAATGCTGGCAAAATGCCGTCTCATAGTGGTAACCGGAATACCGATAGTCTGAGAAAGCTCATGCAAGGTATAGTGATGTTCCAGATTGTTTAGGATAATGTCTGCTACCTGTTTCAGTTTCCTCACTTGACTGCTTGGAAGATAGATTGGCTGTGCTGTGTACTCTGTCCATTGAAGGTCCTGCAAAAAAAGAAGCAGTTGCAAACAGGCAAGCTTTCGATGCAAATCCGTCTGGTAGAGCGATGCCTGCACAATGCCCAATACATTGGTTGCCAGAGGTGATGAAGACAGATCCAAATTGTTTCCCATACAGAACCGCTCCCTTAAACGTTCCAAATCTATATGAAAATTCGGCGGTAGCTGTCCTTGCGCCTTTGATAGCTGAATTCCAAAGGAAATCCCCTGATAGTTTTTTTGTGGAAAAAGGAAACGCCCAATACTCTGCCTATAATCATATGGCATAAAACTGCCAGCGCTCAAAAAGGCGGATTTACCGTCTTGCCTATCCCACTGAATTTTACCACCAATACAGTATTCAAATCCGAACATATTTTGAGACTGTGTGTAATTTGACTCACACTGTTCCAGATGAAAGTTACTGTAACTGAGCAAAATACCCGGAAAAACTTCATAAGCCTCAATCTGTCCCGTACCGGTTTCGTTTTCAAAACGTAAAAGCACGTCGGAAGTTTTCGTATTATTCATCAATCTTTCTCCTCTCCAAAGCATACTTTTAGAAATAAATTATTTATAATTAATTAATGAAAGTAAGCGTTAGATATATTTAGTTAATATTCAAATATTTTTCGCCAATATTATATCATATTTACAAAAAAATTACTATTTAAAATAAGAAATTATATTTTCTGAAATTGCAATAACTGCTTTTTTTCACCCACACTTTGTGGATATTCCTGTATAAGCGGTAAAAAATTTTTCTCTGTTTTTTCCCATTCGTCTCATTGGTTAATTCATATTATATTTCCATTTTATCATACCCCTCTCTGTTATAGCAAATCACATTTTTTATTTTTCAGTTTTAAGATATGTATAGGCATATATACATATTGAGCAATATTGTGATTAAGTTCAGTTTATTATAAATGTGAGTGAAAAAATAACTCTTTGTTTCAATCAATAAAAATATTGTACATAAATTTAATTGTTTAATTGTGAGCATTAACAAAAATTAATAATGGGGATTGACATTAAGAATAGTTAAATGTATTATTAAATTACTTAAACGGTTAAGTAAATCTAATAATACATTTAACTTATTGGGAGGGCACATAATGAAGAAAAATATAATTAATGTTATGTTAATTTGTTTAGTTGCAGTGACAATGATTTTTGCTTCGGCATGTACGAATAAAACAAATAATGTAGATACTGTGACTTTCAAAGTAACTTTTTATGATGGTGACGGAAAAACTGTTTTAAAAGAAGTTAATGTAAATAATGGTGATACGGTCACCATTCCGGAACTGACAAAAGATGGTTATTTGATTGAAGGGTACTATGCGACCCCCGCTTTAATGGTTCCTTTTGATAAAGATATGCCAATTATACAAGATACATCTGTGTTTGTTGCATGGCAATCAAGTATTCAAGATACACGTAAATGGATGCTTGCAGGCTCTTTACGTGGTTATCCGGAAAACGCATGGGGAAAGATTTGGCCACAAGATAACTTTTTGCTAAAATCAGCAGATGGTGAATTTAATACATTTTTTATCGATGTAAATTTATACAAAGGTGATGCTTTCAAAATTGCTGTTATTGGTGAGGGCTATAATTGGGATACCAAAAACAGTATAGACGCTTCACATTTGGCTGATAAATCAAAGGGCAGCGCATTGCAGGGTGGCGAAAATTTATTTTCGTCAGGGGCAAATATTGAAGTTAAAGAAGACGGTAAATATCGTTTGATTCTAAAAACAGATGCGGAAACATTGTCACTTTCCACTCTTTCATACGAAAAATTAGGAGAGGCAGATAAACTGAACGAAATAGTTTATGATATGAAATTATGGGCTTCTTTTAATGACTGGAAAGGTCAGGATATGATTCGTAACGGTGATGATTTTGTGTGGTATGCTGAGGCTGATGTTCCTGAAAATGGCGGAGAATTTGGAATAAAAAATGTTGCGACAGAAGACTGGTACAGCAGTGAACACAATACCAAAAACATAAAACTGGACAAAGGTCACTATATGTTCTTTATTGAACTTGAAATAGTAGATGGTAAACCTGTTATGAAAGGTGATATTCTTGTTGAAGAACCTGCTTATTATATTGTAGGAAGTTGCGGTAATGGTGGCTGGGCAAAAGATGCAAATGTAAAAAACACAAACTACAAAATGGAAGAAAAAAATGGTTTGTATGAAAAAACCGTTACATTTACAAATGAAGATGTGGACAAAAACACAAATAAAGTAGGATTTAAAGTAGCTTACGGCGCTGCCGGAAAAGTACCTAACGACAAGTGGTTTGGAGATACTAATAAATCAAACTTCAATGTTGATGTTGGCACATATACAATTACGCTTGATCCAAAAACAGGTATTGTTACCGTGAAATAAATAAACAGCGTGTCATAAGAAATAAATCTTATGACACGCCGTATAAATTATGAAATTCTGATATGATGACTTTTTTGCGGTTCATCTCTGTTAATGGTTTCAATAGCTATTGAGATTACTTGCTTTGCATATACATCATAAGGTAGAGGGAAAGCCTCGCTGCCAAGTAAAAACGATTTATTTGAAACATTAAAAAAACGGGTAAGCAAAAGTACGGTATCACTATCAAATTTTTGAGTATTTGCTGTTTCAAAATCAATAATCTCATCATAGCAAGTTTTAAGATAATCTTTATAATCTATACTTTGAATATTATCACACACCAAAATTACTTTTGAACATTCGCTTTGTTGCAATGCTCTGTTATAAATTGCTTTGCTGTCAAATGTAAAACTATAAAATAAATCATCACATATTTGACCTTCAATGCAAAAAATCGGTATGTAATTATTGTCTCCAATAATTTTAAAATCTTCTTGTGATATATCAATGGCAAAAATAGCATCTATATTTGCCGATTGTTTTTTTAAACAGCTATCAGTGAGCAAAAGCAAACTATATCCAGCCTTTTCGGCCTCCTCCGCTAAGGCTTGGAGCAATCTTAACTTTATGGTACTGTTCTCAATCAGCGGAACATATACGCCAATATTGTTTGTTTTACCTGTTGCCAAAGCTCTGGCTGTGGCGCTGCAAACATAACCAACCATATTGGCAACCTGTAAGATTCGCTTTTTTGTTTCTGCGCTTATGGACTGATTTGGTACGTCGTTAAGGACATATGAGACTGTGGCAACAGAAACACCACAATCCTTTGCTATGTCTTTCATTGTATATTTTTTTTTCATAAGCTTAATATTAACATATATAAAAATAACTGTCAAGAGAGGTAAAAATGTTAAATTTATCAATTAATCATATAGATGGAACAGTTGATGCCTGTCCGTTTGATAACAAAATGCACATACGTCTTAGGATGCAAAAAGGACTGGCAAAGTCAGTTAAATTGGTTTACAACTGTGATAAAAACTTGTGGTTTAAATCCAGAGATTCAGCGCAAATGGAACTTACGCAAGTTGATTCTGAACTGGAATACTACAATGTTTTTGTTCCGTTAACAGATACCCGTTTTGCATATATTTTTGAACTTGAATGTAATGACGGAATAAAAAGATATTTTTCAGAAGAAGGCTTGTCTGAACAATATGATCATAATTATGCCTATATGAACTTTTTTCAGTATACGTCTCAATTTACTTGCGATATTGTAAATGTTCCTGAATGGGTAAAAACAGCTGTCTGTTATCAAATTTTCCCGGAACGCTTTTTTGTCGGAAAATCAGATAAAAATACCGACTATATAACAGCCAAATGGGGAGAAATACCAACTCCTACAAGTTTCCATGGAGGCGACCTTACAGGTGTTTGTGAAAAGCTTGATTATCTTGAAGATTTAGGTGTAAATTTAATATATATGACGCCTATATTTTGTTCGCCCAGCAATCATAAATATGATATTACAGACTATGAAAATGTTGATTCTGCCTTTGGCGGAAACGAAGCTCTGAAAAAGCTTGTTGACAATGCGCACATCAGAGGAATAAAAATTATGCTGGACGGCGTATTTAATCATTGTTCTTGGGAAAATCCCATTTTTATAGATGCGCAAAAGAACGGAAAAAACTCAAAATATTATGATTGGTTTTTTTGGAACGAAGACGGAACATATCGTACTTTTGGCAGTGTAAAATATATGCCTAAGCTTAATACAGGTAATTCACAGGTTATGGAATATTTTTCAAAAGTGGCTGTTAAATGGATGAAAGAATATAATGTAGACGGTTGGCGACTTGATGTATCAGATGAGATTTCCCATAAATTTCTTCGCCGTTTCAGAGAAGCTGTAACAGAACAAAATCCCGATGCTATAATTATCGGCGAAGATTGGCACCGCCCCGCAAGATATTTAAATGGTGATGAGTATGACGGAACAATGAATTACCCATTGACAAAAGCTTGTCTTGATTTACTTGCGTTCAAAACCATTGATTCGGTTACGTTCAGAGACCGACTTGTAAAACTTTATAATACATATAACATTGCGACAAATTATAAGATGTTAAATCTTTTGGGAACACATGATACAGACCGTTTTCTGTCACGCGTAGACGGTGACGGTAATCGTTTGCGAACAGCTATGGCTATTATGTTCTTTTATCCCGGTATACCTTGCGTTTATTATGCTGACGAAATAGGTACAGAAGGCGGATACGACCCTGATTGCAGAAGATGTTTTGATTGGAATAAAGAAAATTGGGACATAGAATCCTACAATTTAATTAAAGAACTTATGAAACTAAAAAAAGAGCCTGCTTTGTCTTATGGCTGTTTTGACATTACAGAAAATGGCGGAATGGTTACAATCACACGTAGTTGTAAAGAACAAACAGTTGCGCTTAAAATAAATGCAACTGAAAATATAAAATCAGGCATAGCACCATTTGGTTTTGAAATTATAAAATAATAAAGAACAGGAGAACGTAAAAATGAAAAAAAGCATATCAATATTATTAGCATTAAGTATGGCGCTTTCGATGTTTACCGGTTGTAATAGCAAAGATACTTCCAATAATGTTGTTTCAAACGGAAACAGTATGAATATGTATGATAAGGTTATGTCAAAATTCAATGGCGAACTTGAACAGGGCGCTGTTATAAAAGTTCTTGAAAATGATACGGCTATTGAGCTGGGTTATGTTGATAAATTAATAAATGCTTTTAACGAAGCATATAAAGATAAAGGAATATCAGCTGAAAGAATGAACGTTGACCAATATTCAGATCTTGCAACCGATGGACCTTACGGCTATGGTCCAGATGTTTGGTATCAAGCGAATGATATACTTATGAAATATGCTGACAAACAACATATACTACCGCTTCCGGTAGAAAAAATGGATATTTTTAAACAAATTCCGGAAAGCGCATGGAATGCTTATTCCAAAAAAGTGAATGGTGAAACATTTTATTGCGGTATACCTCTAAATGTTCAATCAGGTATGCTTTACTATATTGAGTCAAAACTTCCTGAAAATTGGAAAACAGAATGGGATATTAATAAAAATGATGTTCCGGACTTTTTTGAGACATATACAGCGCTGTATGCCTATTCAGAAGAAGCAAAAAAAGGCGGTAAACCTACGAAGTATGGATATCTTGATGAAACAGTAAATACATATTTTATGAGTGGCTATTTAATGAGCTATGGGGCATATATTTTTGGTGATAATGGAACAAATCCAAAGGATATAGGATTAAATAAAGGTGATGCCTATAAGGGCGCAAAACTGATACAACAATGGGCAGAACAAATGGATAATACAGAGATACTGGATAATACGTTTTCATCAGCTTGTTATCAGTATTTGGCAGACGGTACAATGCTCGCTACTATCACTACTCCTGATGTTTCAAGTATGTTTATACGTTCAATGGTATCAACAGGTAAATGGACAGAGGAAGAAGCAAAAGCGGATTTAAAGATGGTGAGCGTGCCAAGACTTCCTGTAAGCGCAGATTTAACCGCTGACAAATGGCAGGATACTATTACAGATATGGATAAGTTGACAATTAAGCCAACAATGATGGGTGGTGTCAATGGTTACGGTATATCCGCATATACAAAAATTCCAAATGCGTCACTGGCTTTTGTAGAATTTGCCACATCTTATGAACAAACTCTTCTTCGTAATCAAATGATGCAAGTAACACCTGTTAGGGAAGATGTTGCAAAAGAAGTTGCAAAAACAGATAAAACAGTTGGTATTATGTTTGATAATCTAGATGGCGGATATATCAGTATTATGCCTGCAATAAACGAAATCGGACAAATATGGACGCCGATGGATTCGTTTTTAATTGATTTATCAACAGATCCATTCAGAGAAAAACGTGGCGAAAAAAGAATGTATGAGACAGATGAGCAAATAAAAGCAGGTCTGGATAAATTGGTAACACAAATTCGTGATGCAATAGACACATTGTCCTAAGGAGATATATATGAAAAAGAAATTTCAAAATAGTATTGAGTTTCTTCGCTGGACTCCTTGGCAAGTAAAGTTATCTATGTTGGTTATGGGACTTGGACAGCTTTTCTGTGGTCAGATTATTAAGGGATTACTATACCTTAGCTTATTCGGCGGACTACTCACATATTTTATTGTCAGAGGATTTAATGATTTAGTCGGATTTTTTACTTTGGGTACAAATGAAGAAAATTTGTGGTTGGGTATTCCCGGTGACAATTCATTAACAATGTTAATTTTGGGTTTATTTGCAATTTTTATTTTAATTCTTACAATAGTTATCTATATAAGTAATGTAAAGGACATTACATTTACTTTGAGAGAAGCGCAAAAAGGTAAACCCGTACGCAATTTTAAAGAATCTGTTAAAAATGCGGTTGATGGTAATTTCTATAAAACAGCGCTTGTAATTCCTATTATCAGCGTAACAATATTTTCAATTTTACCTATTGTTTTTATGATAATGATAGCGTTTACCGATCTTGGCGGTGACGTAGTATATCCAAAACTTGCAAATTGGTCGTTTTCTGCTTGGAAAAAGATTTCAAGTTTGGGTAAAATAAGCAGTACCTTTATTAAAATTTTAAATTGGAATATTATATGGGCATTATTGTCTACATCAATTAACTTTATTATTGGGTTGGGTATGGCGCTACTATTAAATAAAAAAAATGTCAAGGGTTCAAAATTTTGGAGAGCTTTTCCAATACTTGCCTATGCTATACCGGGCTTTATAACTATGGTTGGTTTTAAGTTTATGTTTTCTCAAAGTGGGCCTATCAATTACTACCTAGACCAAATGGGTATGATGCGAATTTTCTTTTTGACTAATGACGCATCTGCAAAGTGGTGGGCAAGGAGCATAGGTTTGCTTGTAAATGCGTGGATATCCACACCTTCCATAATGCTTATGGTTACAGGCATACTGACAAATATCAATACAGACCTTTACGAAGCGGCGTCACTTGACGGAGCATCGTCATTTAAACAGTTTAGAAGTATTACATTACCGTTTGTTATTTTCTCGACTACACCTGTATTGATAGGTCAATTTGTCGGTAACTTCAATAACTTCGGTATTTTCTTCTTCCTGAGAGATGGTGTTATTTCAAACTATGCCGATTATTTCCTTGCAAGTGATACGGATTTATTGATTAACTGGCTATATAAACTGTCTGTAAACAATAATTATTATTCTATTGGCGCAGCCATAAGTCTGGTTATTTTTATAATTACAGCAGTACTTTCATTGGCAGTCTATGTTCGCTCCGCAGCTTTTAAAGAGGAGGATACTTATCAATGAAAAAAAATAAACTGAATTTATCAAGGACAATAGATAATATACTTACATATACAATACTGATTATTATGGCAGTTATATTTTTGTTTCCTTGTTTATGGATAATTCTTGCGTCTTTTTCCAAAACAGGTAGCTTGTATGACTTTAAAGGCTTTTTTCCAAAGGAATACAGTTTACAGACTTTTATAGATTTATTTACAGATGATGTAAATGGACTGTATCCATACAAAACTTGGTTTTTCAATACTTTGTATGTGGCAACTTGCAGTAGTATAATTGGCAGTGTCTTGGTTCTTTTGACAGCTTATGTTATGTCAAGATTTCGATTTAAAGGCAGAGATACAATTAAGAAGACAACGCTTGTTTTGGGTATGTTTCCGGGGTTTATGGGTATGACGGCTATATATATTATTATGACTCAGTTAGGTTTAATTGACAGACTGGAATCATTAATTTTCTTTTATGCGGCTACCACTCCCGTAGGCTATATGGTACAAAAAGGGTATTTTGATTCTATATCAAATACAATTTTTGAAGCGGCGAGACTTGATGGCGCAACTAATTTGGAAGTATTTTTGAAAATTACTTTACCCATAAGCAAACCTATGATAGTGTATACTATGCTTACACAGTTTGCGTGGCCTTGGAGTGATGTATTGCTTCCAAAACTGCTGTTAAAAGACCGTAATATGTGGACTGTTGCAGTTGGATTATTCAATTTGCCCGAAACATATTTTTCAAGATTTGCGGCAGGCGCGGTATTTATTGCCATACCAATAGTTATTTTATATTTTTGTCTTGTAAAGCATATTGTAAACGGAATGACAGCAGGCGCTGTAAAAGGTTAATACCTTACTTCAAAATTTTATTATTTGTAATTATGATAGATAAGAAATATTATACGCATAGGTTTTTAATATTTCAATTCTCTCTTAATTAATATATTTAAGTACAAAATCGGCAGACCGTCATATAGTAAATTGCTATGTGACGGTCTGCTTGGCATATATTTATATTCAGAAAAACTTGTTATAAAATTTACTTGTGAAATTGGTATAATATGGAATTGAAAGAATATGCGGTTTGCCGCTATCTTACGGAAAGAAGATAGGACAGACAGCAAAAGGATTGTACAGCGACAAAATACTTATAATCACCGATATTAAAATTGGCTCATTTCGTCAGTCGAGGTATGGTTTTGTTTTGTATAAGTTTACGATATTGACTTGGAGAAAAATTTGTTATTTTTTTAAAGACTCTTGAAAAGTATGAGCATGATGAAAATCCACATTTATTTGATATTAATTCTATGGAAAAGTTCTGATTTAAAAGAAGTTTCTTTGCCAAACAGATTCTTTCTTTACACACATAATCAGAAAAATTTATATTCAAATTTGAAGTAAATAAGTGGCACAAATAGCATTTATTGATATACATTTTGGAAGCAACCGTTTCCAAAGATAAGTCATCGCTTAGGTGTAAGCGTATATATTCGCATACTCTGTAAATGTGTTTATTGCGGTATACTTTTCCGCAATAAAATTTTTCATAAAATAATAAAATTTGCTTTACCGCATCAATAAAATCAAAATCTTTTTTAAGGTCTGATTCATTAAAATATTGGTTAAAATAACATATATCAGTATATGTATTTGTTGTAAAGATAAGATAATCGTAAAAGCTCTTATTAAGTGAATTAAGAAAAATTAATAAATTGTGATGACAATTATTATTGGAAAGTAATATAATTTTTTCTTGCTTTTGTTGTATAAGTTCAAGTGCCTTTTGCACGCCAAAATCCTTAAAAACAATACAAATATCCTTTTGATTATATAAAATTTCTATAAGTTCCAATTTTAAAATATCATCTCCGTCTTATAAAAATAAACATTAAAATTTCAGCAAGTTAGCTTCAACTAACCAATACTTTATATCAGATTTCAAAAAATGTCAAGCAAAATTTAATATTTAACAATTATTTTTTAAAATCTAAATAAATTTAAAAAATAAATAAACACAGTGAATGTATTATATATTTTTTTGTGATATAATACTTTGCGTAAAAGTTAGTTGATACTAACTAAATTATTTTTTAAGAGTAAGTATCTCCTAAACTGAAAGGTAGGTTTAAAATGAGAAAAATAGCGATTTATGGAAAGGGTGGCATAGGAAAATCCACTACTACATCAAATCTGTCTGAGGCATTAGCCGAAAAGGGTTATAAAGTTATGCAAGTTGGGTGTGATCCAAAAGCAGACTCTACAAAAACTGTAATGGGTGGTCAAAGAATACCGACAGTTTTGGAACAACTCAGAGAAAAGGGAGAAGAATTAAAACTGTCAGATATTGTTTTTGAAGGATATAACGGCGTACTTTGTGTGGAATCCGGAGGTCCGACTCCCGGAATAGGTTGCGCCGGCAGAGGTATTATATCCGCTTTTGAAAAACTGGAAGAACTTAAAGCCTTTGAAATATATAAGCCTGATATTGTTATTTATGATGTTTTGGGAGATGTTGTATGTGGAGGTTTCGCAATGCCAATCAGAGAAGGTTATGCCAGAGAAGTATTTATAGTATCCTCAGGCGAAATGATGTCGCTGTATGCGGCGAATAATATCGCGCAGGCAATTAAAAACTTTGGCAAGAGAGGTTATGCAAAATTGAGCGGACTGATTTTGAATGCTAAAAATATTGAAAACGAACAGGAAATAGTTAATAAAGCTGTTGATGAAATTGGGACAAAAGTTATACAATATGTTCCTCGCTCACCGGAAATACAAGCAGCAGAGGCAAAAGGCGGTACTGTTTTTGAAAAGTTGGAGACATCTTCTATGAAAGATATTTATCGTAGCCTAGCAGACCAAGTTTTGAAACTGAGCGAAAATATTGAAATATAAATTAAATTGTTTTAAGAAAGGGAAAAATATGAAAAATTTTTTAGCTATAATTTTAGCAATTGCAACAATGCTCACACTTTTTGTTGCTTGTGGACAAAAAGTTCAAGATGAACAAACTTCGCAAACTGACAGTTCATCAGTAATATCACCAAGTGAAAATACAGATACTAAGGAATTTGAAATTTATTATCCGTCATATATGCACAGTACAGAGGGAGAAAAACTTGTGCTTCCCAAAAAACCGGAAAAAATAATTGTACTTTCTAATTCAGCAATGCAAATTTTAGTACGCTGTAATATCAAACCGATAGCTTTCAGAAAAGCGCCTAATTATATAGATTTTCCTGATTGGGTCAGAGAACTTCCTCAAATAGAAACAGGTATGAACGGACTTGACCTTGAAAAAGTTATGTCTATGGAACCGGATTTGATTATTATGGGAAATCATTTAAAAAAAGATTATGACAATCAACTCAAAGATGCAAATATTCCTGTTTATTACACAAGCGAAGGCCCAGGCGTATCATATCCTGAGGTAAAAGAAGAGGCTATAACTTTTGCCCGTTCATTTGGTTCTGACGATATTGCAAAAGCCGTAGAAGAAGAATTTAATGCTGTTGAAAAAAGAGCAGAGGCTTTTAAAGCCTCTATGGAAAGCAAAAAAAGTATGATTTTGTTTGGCACTCCGCCTTCTTATCAACAAACTTCCGAAAGCTATTTGGGTAGCATACTTTCAATGTTGCCGTTTGAGAACCTCGCAGATACGCTGGTTGATAAAACATTGCGTATGGCTCCTTTGGATATGGAAAAATTAGTTGAAATAAATCCTGAGGTAATTTTTGCAATTTCTCCTACTTCCGCAACATCGGATATTATAGAAAAAGTATATAAAGAAGAATTTGCAAAAAACCCTAAAATATGGAATTCGCTGAATGCGGTAAAAAATAATAACGTTATATATCTTTCAAGTGAATATGTAACATCAAAGGGTATACACATTGTTAAAAGTATAAATAATTTGATTGATTTGTTGGAGAAAAAATTTGAAGTAAAACCAGATACTGAAAACAATACTTCAAATGGCAAAATAACAATAGAATATCCGAAAGATATGCAGGATAAAGGTTTTAACAACCCATTAGTTCTTGAAAAAAAACCTGAAAGAACGGTTGTTATGAGTAAAGCTCCGGTTTTGGCTCTACATAAACTTGGTGTTAAAATGATAGCTATTCCAAAAGGCGGGGCAGTTGAATGGCCAAAAGATTTGGAAGAGTCAACAGAAAAACTTGACATTTCTATGAAATCAAATTTAGATATTGAAACTATTATTGCTCTAAATCCTGATTTGGTTATCTTGGGCGACAGATCAAAAGACAAATACGGCAAGATACTGACTGATGCGAATATTCCTGTTTACTATGTAAATGCGGGACATACTGTTCCATACGAATACATAAAAGACCAAACTCAAATGTTGGTAAAAGCTTTTGGTGAAAATTCATCAAACGGCAAAGAAATAATGGCTCGTTTTGAGTCTTTGGAAAAAGAACTGACGGATTTACAAGCAAAATATTCAAATAAAAAAGTAATGGTTCTGCAATCTTCACCACCGTCACACTTTATTCAAACCGAAGAAGGTACTCTTGCTTCAATGGCTAAAATGATGGGTTTTAAGAATGTTTATGAAAATAAAACTACATCAATGGCGCCTTTGGATATGGAACAAGCAATAAGCTATAATCCCGATTTGGTTCTTTGCGTAGGCGGTACAATGGACAGCGAAAGTCATAAACAAGCAATGGAAGAAGATTTTGCAAAAAATCCGGATTATTGGAACAACATTTCTGCAATAAAAGACGGTAAAGTTCTGTATTTTTCTTCAAAATTTATTTCAAATACAGGAATAGGTTTTATTGATACTATGGAAGAATTTATTAAAACCGTTAATTCCTTCTATAAGGAGTAACTTAATGAAATCAGGAAAGAAAATATCAATTTTGCGCGTATCAACAGTAGTTTTGATTTTGTTGATTTTATTGGGAACAGCTACTTTGCTCTCGGTTGCGGTAGGTAGCGCAGGTTATTCTATTACAGAAATAATAAAAGCATTATTGAGCAACGAAACTTCGCCAATAAAAACAATAGTAGTAAATCTAAGAATGCCAAGAGTAATAGTAGCGGTTTTGGTTGGAGCATCACTTGCAGCCGCCGGCGCGCTTTTGCAATCTGTTATGAAAAATCCATTGGCAGACCCCGGAACAATCGGGGTTTCTGCCGGCGCAGGTACAGCGGCGACCACAATTCTTTTGATTTTACCGCAAATGACGTCTGCTGTTCCGCTTTTTGCCTTTGGCGGAGCGTGTCTTGCCTGTGTTTTAATATATACAATGGCGTGGAAAGATGGCGTAGACCCTACCCGAATAATACTTTCTGGTGTTGCGATAAACTCTGTTTTGGGCGCGTATAATTCTCTTTTGAAAATGTTAAACGCAGACAGTTTGGAAGGCGTATTGGCATTTATGAACGGTAGCCTGTCAGGAAGAAGTTGGTTTCACGTAAAACAACTTGGCTTTTTCGCATCAATAGGATTAATTTTGGCTTTCTTGTGCATAAAAAGCGCCAATGCCCTGCAATTAGGCGATGAAATGGCAAAAAGTTTAGGTGTAAAGGTAAGCGGAAGCAGAGTTTTTTTATCTGCTGTTTCAGCCTTTTTAGCGGCATCAACTGTTTCGGTAGCCGGAATGATTGGATTTGTGGGACTGGTTGTACCACATATTTCACGACTCATTGTAGGTTCGGATTACAGAGCTATGCTACCGGTCAGTATGCTTTTGGGCTCAGTAGTTCTTTTGGTTGCCGATACATTGGGACGAATTATTGTACCGGGTATGGAAATTCCTGTCGGTATTATTATGGCTGTATGTGGCGGTCCATTTTTCTTGTATATGTTGAGAAAGAAGGGAAAAGTAATTGGAAATTAAAGGGAAAAATTTGGAAATAGGTTACGGAGATTATATTGCCATAAAGGAAATGAATATAGAAGTAAAAAAAGGCGAGATAACCACAATCATAGGTCCGAACGGTTCCGGAAAATCCACCGTTTTAAAAGCTCTTACACGACTTTTAAAGTATAAAAATGGAGAAGTATTTGTCAATGATAAAAATTTAATGGATTTTGAAAACAAAGAGTTTGCAAGACAAGTTGGCGTACTTCCTCAAAGACATAGCGCTCCTCCTGATTTTAAAGTCAAAGACCTTGTTGGATACGGAAGAATGCCATATCAAAAATGGTACAGCAAGAATAATGCGGAAGATGACAAAATAGTAGATTGGGCATTAAAAGCGACAGGAACATGGGATTTACGCGAAAAATCAATAAATGAATGTTCGGGAGGAGAATCGCAAAGGGTATGGATAGCTACTGTTTTGAGTCAACAGCCTGAAATACTTTTCTTGGACGAACCAACCACATATTTGGATATTTCACATCAGTTGGAAACTATGAGATTAGTCAGAAAACTTAATAAAGAAGCCGGAATAGGCGTTGTTATGGTTCTTCATGATTTAACTCAGGCGCTTGAAATCAGCGACCGTATTGTTGTTATTTATCACGGAAAAAAATACAGTGAGGGAACGCCTTCTGAGGTTATTACTACAAAAATGATGAAAGAGGTTTATAATGTAGATTGTGATATTATTAATGTTCCCGGCAGAAACAAACCTTTAATAGCATATAAAGAAATTGTTTAGTGAAAGGATTTTATTGAATATGGATAAAGGGAATGAGATAATTTCTCGATTAGTTAAATTAAAAGATATAACATCTTCAAAAGATATAAAAGGACTTACAGCGGCAATGTTTCCGGGAACACATTGTCCGCTTATGGGTGCGGCAATGGCAATAAGGGGTATAAAAGACGCTGTTCTTTTGGTTGTCGGTACAGATGAATGTACATATTACACCAAACATATGACACTCCATTCAGAAGATTTTGGAGGTATGGGTGGCAGATGCGTATCGGCTGTACTCGATAGCACAGACGTAACATTCGGTTGTAAAAAAATGTTGGACAGAGCGGTGGACGAAATGGTTCAGGAATATGCTCCGCAAGCGGTTTTTATAGTAACTACCTGCGTTGTTGAAATAATAGGAGACGATACTGACGCTATGGCTGACGGATATACCGAAAAATATGGTATACCGTTCGTATCGGTACATACGGAACATTTTAAATGTGAAAATCATATTCCGGGTATCGAAAGGACAATAACAGCCTGTTTTGATTTTATGGAGGAGACAGAAAAAAACAATTCTGTTAATATTATAGGACAACGTTTAGGAAGATTTGAAGATACGGAACTTTTTAAAGTCCTTTCGGAAAACAATATTGAAATAGGTATGCAATTACCTTGTGGCTGTACCGTTGATGAAATAAAAAGAGCATCGCGCGCAAAGATGAATATTATCTTAAATCCAATAGGCTTACCACTTGCGAAAAAGATGAAAGCAAAATTCGGCACGCCTTATATATTTTTTGATAAATTTACAAATCCTGATAAAATAATAAAAGTTTATGAAGAACTTTTTGAAGCGCTGGAAATGTCTGTACCGCAAAAAATATACGAAATGTATACCAAAGCAAAAAATACTGTACAAGAAGTTTCAAAACAGCTTGAAGGTATAACATATATTTATGGAAATACTCCTTTTGACTGTATGGAATTTAATCAGTTTATGGTAAAATTGGGAATGAAACCGGAAATTATTCAAACTGTCAGCGTAGAGCCTGAAAGAGATAAAGAATATTTGGAAGATATTTTGGCAAATGCAAATCCTTATGTTACCAAAACCGCAAATATTGCTCCGTTGCAATATTTATATGATATAATAAAACCTAATCTATATTTAGGGCATGAGTTTGCAGCCCGATTGCGAAAAAAAGGTATATCAGTCGTAAGAAGTGACAGCGCGTCGGGTATGTTGGGCTTTGAGATAACTGAATTTATAAGTAAAGAACTATTGAGAGCCGCAAACGAATCAAGAGAATTGAAAAAGGAGATTGCTGTATGAGTTTAACAAGATTTCTTCCCACACCTTCTGACAGAATGGGAATACTTTGGAGTTTGTTGCCCATAGCCAATACGGTAGTACTGGAATATGGACCTGCCGGAACAACTCATTTCAGTATGGGACTTTTCGGTGAACTTGGTGAAAATCAGGAAAACCATCTTTTTACTACCCATATGAGTGAAGATGATGTTGTAATGGGAGATACAAAACGTTTGGAAGATGCCATATTGGAAATAGACCACAATTTGTCGCCAAAAGTGATTTTTGTTGTGACATCGTCTGTTGCGGCGGTTATCGGTTCAGACATCAAAGGCGTATGTAGCTATATGCAACAAAAAGTAAAAGCTAAATTAGTTCCTTTTGAACAAGGCGGTTTTAGAGGAGATTATTCCTCCGGAATTAAGGAAAGTTTCACCCAACTGGTACGTGAGATAGTTATAGACAATCCTAAACCGCAAAAAGACATATTTAATTTAATAGGATTTTCAATGGGGTCATATCGGGCATTGTCCGACAGAAATGAAATAGAATATCTTTTGAAAAGAGCTTTTGACCTAAATATCGGCGCTTGTCTTTGTGGTGAAACAAATATTGAAAATATTGAAAATATGGGAGGAGGTGTTGTTAATCTTGTTTTGAGAGATGAGGGAAAAGAAGCTGCCGAACTACTGAAACAACGTTTTGGAACAAAATATGTTTTAAGAACTCCTTACGGCTACAAAGGTACTCTTAATTGGTTAAATGAAATATCGCAGGCTATTGATAAACCAATTAATCAAGATTTCTTAGATGAAATAAACGAACGTATAAATGACACCGCATATTACCCTATGCATACTATGATGTTAAAGAAAGACAAACCTTTCGTAGTATTAATAGGAGAATATGAACGTATTATTGGTATAGGAAGCTTTTTAAATGATATGGGTTTTTCAAATCAGCTTAAACTTTGCCTTCACAATCTAAAAAATATTACAAATCCTGACGATTCAGTGGTATTTTATAAAAATGAGGGTGACAGACTGAACGCTGTTAAAAATCTTCACAGAACTCTTATTTTGGGTGATGACCCTACGATGAGTGTTTGTCAAAAAGATAATGTATTTTTAAGAATCAGTATGCCTGTTGTAAGAGGCGCGCAAATCTCGAAACATTTACCTCTTGTGGGTATACGTGGGGCGGATTTTATAACAGAAACATTGGAAGAATATTTACAAATGTTAAAATAAAGGAGAAATTATGAAAGTACAAATTATTTATTCCAGCCTTTCAGGTTGTACAAAAAAAGTAGCAGAAGAAATTTTCAATAATATAAATTTAAGTGACAAATCAATATATGACCTCAAAGACGGTGAGCCTATATTAGACGGTGATATAATACTGCTTGGTTACTGGGTAGATAAAGGTGGTCCTAACGAAGAAATGAAAAATTTTATGTCCAAAATAAAAGATAAGGCAATAGGAGTTTTTTGTACGTTGGGATACTATGCGGACAGCGCGCACGCCAAAAATTCTATTGAAACAGGCATAAATTTGTTAAAAGACAATAACATAATTATCGGAAGTTATGTTTGCAATGGCGCACTCTCTCAAAATATAATAGATAATATGAGAAAATCGAAAGGAACAGGACATCACAGCGTGACACCTCAAAAAGAATTGCGTTGGGATATTATGAAAAATCACCCAACAAAAGCAGAATGCGAACTCGCATCAGAAAGATTTAACGAAAGAATTACGCTTTATACTAAATGTATGGAACAGAATTTAGAGTTCACATCTATTTTGTAAATCAAATATCATTTTTTACAGTTGCATAACAAATATTTTTGTTTGTCTCTTATTCTTTTTGAATAATTTTCATTTACTGACTGTTAAAATAATCTGTTTGTATAAGCAAAAAATAATTTACAATTTATAAAGTTTAATTATATAACAATAAAATCAGTAACTATTACCAATGATATCTATATTTAAAATAAAAATAATTTAAAAATCCGTAAATTATGAAATGCTCAATTTGTACAGACAGTACAAAAGAACCTCTTATGGTATGAAATATTAGATTTTCAGCAATATACTGACTTCGCTTTTCAAGTGGGGTCAGTTTTGTTTTTATGTATTGTAACACATCTATTGTAATCCTACATTAGACAAAAATAAAAGGTGTCACAATTAATTGACACCTTTTAAAAAAATGATTAAATTTTTAATATTAGACTAAGGCTTCGCCAAGCGAACTGCATTCCACAAGCGCATTCTCGTCAGGCGCTTCATTACAGATAACGCTGTTACAAACCAAAACAGCCCCGTCGTTTTTACATCTTTCTTCCCAATTTCTCATCCATTCGCCGTCACCCCAGCCATAAGAACCAAACAGCGCAATTTTTTTGTCTTTTAGTTTGTTTTCACAAGCAGAGAACATTGGCTCAAATTCACTTTCTTCCAACTCCTCAGCACCGGAGGAAGGACAACCGAAAGCTACTGCGTCAAACTGCTCCAACATTGAATTGTCAAATTCTGTTGGGGTAAACAAAGCAACATCTGCCCCTTTTTCTTTTGCTCCTTCAACAACGGCTTTTGCCATATTTTCTGTATTCCCTGTGCCACTCCAATAAACAACTGCTATTTTACTCATATTATATCTTTCAACCTTTCTTAATTTAATTTTAGATAGTTACTATGCCTATTCATTTTAAGTGTATTGTACATACACAATATAGTGTGCTTGTTGTTTCTGCTTTTTATAACAATTTCCGCAACAAAGTTTAAGTTAGCAAAAACTAACTTTTGATGGCAAATAATTAAAGGCTTATTCTCAATAGGGAAACACTGTAAATATATGTTAAAAAAGAGCGAAATATAATAACGTGATTTTAGCTTACGTGATATTATTTACAGACATCTTTTTATATAAATAACAATATTTTTACATTAGCAGTTTCCAAAAAAAATTATTTGCCAAATTCATTATGCAAATAAGCAATGATAACATAGGATTAGTTAGCTATTGCTAACTTAATAATATTATAAATTATATTTTATATTTTGTCAATAGTAAAATATAAAAATTACCAAACAAATATAAATATACTCTGTGTGGCTTATGGAAATTGAATAATAATATGCTGATTAAAAATATACAGCTATTTATTTTACAAAAAGCTATAAATATTTGAAATCAGTCATTTATCTTTAAAAGTATCACCATTTGTAAAGACAAAAGGAAAAAAGACCAATCTATTATTTGAGAATTATTATTTTTTTTATTGTAAAGAAAAAAGATATTAAATATATTTTTTGAAGTTATTTATATAGCAATAACATTGAACTGTCATAAATATTGTAATATGGAAACAGAATTTACAATTAATAAATAGTGATAGAAAGTTATAAAACTAGTATCAAGAAACACTTTGTATTGTAATAACGACACCGGATAAGAAAGTTAAAAAAGAGAGTGTAGAAAAGTCATACACTCTTTTTTATAGAATAAAGACGTGAACAAAAAATTGTCAACGTCTTATGTGTGGCGGTTCGCCATTGTTATTATTGTACAAAAATGTTATCATTGAACTTTTAAAATAAAGTTTCGGAAAATATAGGGTAAGATTTCACTCTTGTTATGACGTGAGAACAAAAAAATTGTCGTGAACCTAAACTAAGTTCACGACATACGTGTGGCGGTTCGCCATTGGAGCTAAAGATGGGAATCGAACCCACGACCTACTGATTACGAATCAGTTGCTCTACCTACTGAGCTACTCCAGCAAAAAAGTTTTACTAGCTTAGTTTAGCATTTTAACTAAAAAAAGTCAATATATAATATGAAATAAAATATAAATCAGAGTGTTTTTATTTTATAATTCAATTAAAAAATTATTTTTAAATAACAAAATCTCCCATTGCTAAAATAAGTTTTGGGAGATTTTGATATAAATCTGAATTTTTATATTATTTTAGGGCTTCCATTATGTTGTTGTAAACTTCTTCACCACTTTCTGTCATTACAAGAACTATTGTACCGTCAGCAAGTTTTTCAAGTTTAGCATTTTTTGCTATTTCATATTGATCTTGTAGGTATTGTTCAAAGCTTTTTTGTGTATTTTTAACAACGTTTTCTACAACACTGTATACAAAATCTTCTTTTCCGTCTGCCGGTTTTAATATCATAACACTGTGGGCTCTTGTATTCATCATTGACATTGATATAGCAAAAGCATTTAGGTCTACGGCTGGATTTATGGCTTTTCCGTTTGAATCCATAAATGTTGAGAACAGCATTTCTATATTAGACAATGACTGTGATTTAAAAGTCTCATTTGCAAGTTTCAGTTGAGCTTTTTGTTCGTCTGTCAATTCAAGATTAACATCGCCGGATTTTGTTGCAAGTTCTTCAAGCAATTTTGCAGTATTAACAAAAGCTTCTTTCTGTTCAGCAAGTTCTTTAAAGTATGCTTTATCATCATCTGTTGGGTTTTCGGGTGCTTCTTGCGTAAATAGCGGTTGTTCCGCAAAAGATTTGTATAGTTTAGCGCCCTCTGTCAGAAAAACTTTGTTTGTGTCGATATTTGTAGAAGTAGCTGTTTCAAGAGATACTAAGTATTGGTGAATAGCTACTGTTGAGCCTGAAACAACAGGGTCTACCTCGATAGTCTCTTTTAGAGCTTCGGAAGAATAAGCGTTGTTGATAGCATTTTGGAATTTTAGGGATAGATTTTCTGTTGCAACAGGTGTTTCGGGTGTCTCGGGCTTTGTTGTCTCGCTTGTGGAGGTTGATGTTGATGGCTCTGATGGTGTGTTGGTATCATTTTTGTTGCCACAGGCAACTGATGACAGCATCATAACCAATGCAATAAATATAGCTAAATTTTTTTTCATAATTTTCATTTTCTCCTTAAATAAAAAGTTTAATATACTACAATTTATATGTAATATATTCATTAAGTGTAACTAACTTTTATTTTTGTTGCATATAAATTATTTTTTTTACAAATTACATATTTTTTACAATGTATGTAAAATCTTTTAGTATAATTATGTGAAAATCCAACTACAATTATACAAATTTACACATATTAATTCGTTTACTTTATGAATAAAATATGATAATATATGTATAATTATAATTTATTGAAAGGTAATTTAATAATTTTGAAAATAAGTGTTTATGCGAATAAAAATACAGGTGGTAAAATAACTGCAATTAATTCAAAGTCACATTTTCACAGAGTATTAATTGCGGCAGCACTTTCAAACGAAAAGACAATAATTAAGAACATAGGGAATATTTGTGAAGATGTAAACCGTACTATTGACTGCATAAAGAATTTTTCATATCTTGATGCAAAAGATGACAGTATTGAGATAATAGGCAATAATTTTGATGAGAACACAAAAATTTTTAATTGTGGTGAAAGTGGTTCTACGCTTAGATTTTTGTTGCCCGTTGTGTCGGCGTTGGGCTTAAATGGTTTTTTTGAGGCAAAAGATACACTAAAAAAACGCCCTATACGTGAATTTATGGAAGTTATGTCTTCGCATAACGCTGTGTATAGCAGTGATAATTTACCGTTTTCCGTAAAAGGAAAGCTAAATGCAGGGAAATACTATACAAGCGGAAACATAAGCTCTCAGTTTATCAGTGGTTTGATGTTTGCATTGCCTATTTTAAATACTGACAGTGAAATTATACTTACCACACCGTTACAGTCAAAAAGTTATGTTGATTTAACAAGAAAGGTATTGAGAGACTTTTCGGTTGAAATAAACGAAACAAACAATGGATACTATATCAAAGGTAATCAAAAGTATGTTTCCCCGCAAAAAATAACTGTGGAAAGCGACTGGTCGAATATAGCGTTTTTTCTTGCGGCAGGCGCGATAAATGGGAAAATTACTGTTACCGATGTAACAAATAATTCTTGTCAAGGAGATATGGCTTTTATTGATATACTAAAAAAATTCGGCGCAGATATAGAGATTAAAAACAATACTGTAACCGTTTCACGCAATAGATTGATAGGCATAGAGACAGATATAAGCAACATACCTGACCTTGCGCCGATAATATCAATAGTTGGCTGTTTTGCAGAAGGTGAAACAGTTATTAAAAATGTTGACAGATTAAAATACAAAGAGAGTAACAGGATAGAGGCAATTTGCAGGAATATTAATGCAATAGGCGGAAAAGCCACTTATATTGACAATTCAATAAGGATAGTGGGAGGAGATATATTAACAGGCGGAAACGTTTATGGATATAATGACCATAGAATAGTTATGGCTTTTGCCATTGCGTCTCTTTGTTCAAAAAATCCGATAATTATTGATGAGGCAGAGGCTGTAAAAAAATCTTATCCCGATTTTTTTGATGATTTTACAAAAATAGGCGGAAGTTATAAAGTAACAGAATAATATACAAGAGGAAGATATATGGGAAACAGTTTTGGAAAAATGCTGAAAGTGACGGTTTTCGGACAGTCGCACAGTACGGCAATCGGTACGGTTATTGACGGTTTGCCCGCAGGAATTAAACTTGATATTGATAAAATCAATGCTTTTATGCAAAGAAGGATATCAAAGTCAAGCTTTACAACCAAAAGGGTAGAGACAGATAATTTTGAAATACTGTCGGGTTTGGTAGATAATATAACCTGTGGTACTGCTATTTGCGCAATTATAAAAAATAATGACGCAAAGTCAAAAGATTATGATAAAATTAAGGATAATCCACGTCCAATGCACGCAGATTATTCGGCTTACTGTAAATATCAAGGGTTTAATGATATACGTGGCGGGGGGCAGTTTTCCGGCAGAATGACAGCTTGTGTATGTTTTGCGGGAGCTGTTGCCGAACAGTTTTTGGAACATTACGGAATATTTGCAGTCAGTCATATTTCTTCAATCGGAAATCTTTATGATGATAAATTTTGTGATATTAATATAAATAAAGATTTAACTGAAAGACTGAAAAACGATAGTTTCCCTGTAATCAATGAAAAAATAAAGGAAGAAATGCTTGATTATATAAAAGAAATTCACAGTAAGGGTGACTCTGTCGGTGGCGCAATAGAAACTGTTATTTGCGGTGTGCCTGTGGGAGTTGGCGAACCGATTTTTGATAGTGTAGAAAGTAAAATATCAAGTGCGATGTTCGGTATTCCTGCCATAAAAGGCATAGAATTCGGAGAAGGATTTAATTCATCTAAAATTTTGGGTTCACAATACAATGATGAATTTTATGCGGACAGTAACGGAGATATTAAGACAAAAACAAACAGACATGGCGGTATACTTGGCGGAATATCGACCGGTATGCCGATAATATATAATGTTGCCGTTAAGCCTACCCCTTCGATAGCCATACCGCAAAATACAGTATCACTTAAAAACAAAACAAATGAGATACTGAGAATAGAGGGAAGACATGACAGTTGCATAGTTCCGCGGGCTGTGCCGTCTGTTGAGGCTATCGGATTGCTTGCAATAGCAGATTTATTGTTGGAGCATAGAAAGGACAATATAGTAAATGAATTTGAATGAAGTCAGAGACGAAATTGATACGATAAATACACAGATGCTGGATTTATTTATAAAAAGGTTGGAGTTATGCAGTTTTGTTGCAGAATACAAGAAAAACAATAATTTACCCATAAATGACAGTAAACGTGAAGAAGAAATTTTACAAAAGATAAATAAATTATCCGATGAAAAATACTCAAAATATACAGAAGAATTATTTAGACAAATTTTTGCGATAAGTAAAGAATATCAAAAAGACATTTTGGAGAAAAAATAATGAGTAAGAAAGAACAATATTATTTATTGGGAGAAACGTTAAAGCACAGCTATTCCAAAATAATACATAATAAAATAGCCGATTATAAGTACAACTTAAAGAATTTGTCCCATAAACAATTTGATGAATTTATGAAAGCAAAGCAATTTTCCGGTTTAAATGTTACTATTCCATATAAACGGGATGTTTTAAAGTACTGTGATGTTTTTTCAAAAACAGTTGCGGAAATAGGCAGCGCAAATACTATTGTAAAGAATTTAGACGGTTCGCTATATGCAGACAATACAGATTACAGAGGTTTTTTGTATCTTGCGAAAAAAATGGGAGTAAAATTCAAAAACAAAAATATTTTGGTTTTGGGCAGTGGTGGAACGAGCCTTACTGTCAGAACAGCCACAAAAAATACGGGCGCAAAGAATATATATGTAGTATCACGAAGCGGAAAAATTAATTATAATAATGTATATGACTTAAAAGATATAGAAGTAATAGTAAACACAACACCTGTTGGTATGTACCCGAATAATTACAGTTGTCCCATAGATATAACAAAATTCGGCAATATTGAGGCTGTAATTGATGTGGTTTATAATCCGTTAAAGACTGAACTTGTGCAAAATGCGGAAAATATTGGGGTAAAAAGCGGCGGTGGGCTTTCTATGTTGGTTGCGCAGGCTGTATACAGCGCAGAACTTTTTACAGGGAGATTTATTCATAAATCAATAATAGACAAAATTGAAAATGATATAAGAAAAAACTTAACCAATATTGTATTTATCGGTATGCCCGGTTGTGGAAAAACAACGCTTTCAAAAATAGTTTCAAGAGAACTGAAACGAAAATATGCGGATATAGACAGATTGATAGTTAACAGTGAAAACAGAAGTATTCAGGATATATTTAACACAGACGGAGAAATTTTTTTCAGGAATTTGGAAACAGAAACAATCAAAAAAGTTTCCAAAAAGACCGGCATTGTTATAGCGACAGGTGGCGGCGCTGTAAAAAATCCGGAAAATATAAATGTGCTTAAAAGCAACGGTTTGATTTTCTATGTTGACAGAGATGTAAGCGAGCTTTCGACAAAAGGACGCCCGCTTTCCGCATCAGCCGAAGAAGTACAAAAGTTATATGAAGAACGCAGACAATTATATAATTCATATATGGATTATTATATTAAAAATGACAGTAAATCAGACAGTATAGAGAAAGTAGCGGAAAAGACAGTGGAGGCATATAATGAACATTTTGATAATAAACGGGCCAAATCTTAATATGTTGGGATTACGTGAGCCTGATTTATATGGTAAAAAGACATATAAAGATTTGGAAGAATATATTGAAGATATAGCAAATAGCGAGAATATACATATTGAATGTTATCAATCAAACCACGAGGGATATATAATAGATAAAATTCAGTCAGCGCTTAATAATTTTGACGGTATAGTTATAAATGCAGGAGGATACACACATACAAGCATAGCTATTCTCGATGCCCTAAAAGCCGTAAATATACCAACAGTGGAAGTGCATTTGACAGATATAAGCGAGCGGGAAGATTACAGAAAAAAATCTTTTATTTCAGAATATGCCACAAAAACATATATGGGAATGGGCTTTGAAGGATATAAAAAAGCAATTTTGTATTTAATAAATCAAAAATAAAAAATAGGTTGTAGCCGTTATATATGGTTACAACCTATTTTTTTATGATATTTAAGGGGCAATAAAAAGATTTACCTGTGGCGGATAGTAAGTAAAAACAATAAATAAAATAAGATAGGCTATTAAGAGAATGAAACCTATTATATTTGGTAAAGAGCCTCTTAACAGATTGCTTGACATAATTTTGTAGGATATAAGATATGTTATGAACACAGAAAAAACAAAAGTTAAAATATCAACTATAAAAAAGTTTGTGCCGAAAATTCCTGTATATGTGTAAAATATTGTTACGATAGAGGACATACCTATAAACAGCGAGAGAGCCTTCGCAACAAAAAAGTTTGCCTTATTTTTTCCATAAACAAAGAATTCTGCAAATGTAAAGATAAATACAGGATAAAACAGTAGTTTTAAATGTTCCCATACACTTTCGTTGATTGCCGAGAAGGCGGCTACAATGTTGTTATTGCCACTCCATTCATAAGTGAAATGCAAAAGCGTACCAAGTATAATAGTGAAGAAAAAGCCGAGAATGTGCATTTTTTTACGTTTATTCATTATACTATACCTCCTATTAAAAGAATATGTAATACATATAACTTATAGTACAGCATAGAATGTGTAAATTTTGTATAATTATGTAAAAATATCAATTTTCGTCTTTTATCAGTAATTTTTTGTATGTAATGTCAATTAAAAATGCTCCGATTGGCGCAGTAAACAGAATAGCCACTACTGCAACGGTAAGTACTGTATCACCGCAGGCAAGTCCCATTGCCAGTGGTATTCCGCCAATGGCTGCCTGCACAGTTGCTTTTGGGATATATGCAAGAGCTGTAAACAGTCTTTCTTTTGTATTCAGTGGTGTATATATAAGAGATAGCAGAACGCCTGTTATTCTGAATATCAGCGCAAGTATCAGCAAAACAATGGTTTTTATTCCGGCATTTAGGGCATAGTCTATATTTACGGTAGCGCCGACCAAAACAAAAAGTAAAATTTCGGCGGCAATCCAAAGTTTTGAGTATTTTGCGGACAGTCGAGTGGCAACGATAGGAATAACAGTCTTTATTACTATTCCTATTGACATTATGGAGAGCAGCGCCGAAAAAGGTATATATTGTTGTAAAGTTTTTTCATTTGCAAGTATCAGCATAGATATACTTAAAATCAAAACTACCTTGCTGCTGTCACGTAAATGTATTTTTTTGAATATTTGTGACATAACAAAGCCTATGATGTATCCAAAGGCAATACCGACAATTATTGTTATGGGTATGGTGGTTATGGATTTTATATCAAATTTTCCGTTCTGCGCCATATTTGTAAATGTTGTAAACAGTACAATGACAAATATATCGTCAACTGACGCTCCTGCCATAATTAACTGTGGGATAGCCTTATTTGTACCATATGTTTCTTCGTTGAGTTTTAGCATTTTCGGAACAATAACGGCAGGAGAAACAGCGGCTGTTACGCAACCGATAATAGTCGCTTCAAGCACAGTGACATCAAAAAACAGCGGAGCGAGAAAAACCATTCCCACTATTTCAAATATTGCCGGAACAAAGCACATTAAAACAGCGGGTCTACCAAGTTTTTTTAGGTCGCAAAGTTCTATATTAAGTCCGGCGCGCGTAAGTATGATAATAAGCGCAATTTGCCTTAAATCAGCGGATATAAGCAACATTTCGTCGCTTATGAGATTGAGGCAGAAAGGTCCTATAACAATACCGAGTATCAACATTCCCATTAATTGCGGGAGATGTAATTTTTTAAATACTGCGCCGAAGATAAACCCGAATAACAAAATAATCGCGAAACTGTTAAGCATATAAATATAACTCCTTTTTTTTTGTGAATATAAAAAAGCCGACACCCCTACACCTATCCTTGTAAATGTAGAAGTCATCGGCAAAATTGCGGTTTTGACAAAGAAGTTTGTCAAGGGAGAACCTCATTCCCTTTATGATATATAAAGTATCAGTGAATAAACATAGCGTCGCCAAAACTGAAAAAGCGATATTTTTCAGCGACAGCTATCTTGTAGGCATTCATTGTATTTTCGTATCCCGCAAGGGCAGATACAAGCATAATCAATGTGCTTTCAGGCAGATGAAAGTTTGTAATAAGCGCATCGATACACTTAAATTTATAACCGGGGTAGATAAAAATTTCAGTAGCGTCACTTTTTGCGTGTAGTCCGTTTTCGTCGCTTGCGGATTCCAAAGTCCTGCAAGAAGTAGTGCCTACGGCGATTACTCTACGTCCTTCTTTTTTTGCCTTGTTTACAATATCCGCAGTTGCTTGCGGTACTGTATAGTGTTCGCAATGCATTTTGTGGTCAAGAATGTTTTCCTCTTTTACGGGTCTGAATGTTCCAAGTCCGACGTGCAGTGTAACTTCGCAAACTTCTATGCCTTTTGCCTTTATTTCTTCCAAAAGTTCAGGTGTGAAATGCAGACCTGCTGTTGGCGCGGCGGCGCTTCCAAGTTCTTTTGAATATACAGTTTGGTAACGCTCACGATTTTCAAGTTTTTCGGTTATGTAAGGTGGCAGTGGCATTTGACCGATTTTGTCAATTACTTCATAGAAACTGCTTCCGTTATGATAAAACTTTGCGATACGGTTTCCGTCTTCTTTTATCTCGATTATTTCACCGATAAGCAAACCGTCACCAAAGCTAAATCTTGCCCCTACTTTTGCTTTTTTACCGGGACGGACAAGTATTTCCCATACATCTTTTTCTTTTTCTTCCAAAAGCAAAAATTCCATAGCGCCGCCGCTGTTTTCTTTTGTACCGATTAGTCGTGACGGCAAAACACGTGAATTGTTGAGTACAAGCACATCACCGCTTTTTAGGTAGTTTATTATATCGTGAAAATGTTCGTGACTTGTTTCACCGTTATTTTTATCAAGACACAGTAGGCGAGAGCTGTCTCTTTGTGTCAGTGGTGTTTGGGCGATAAGCTCCTCCGGTAAATCATAATAAAAATCAGATTTTTTAAGCATAAAAAGTTACTCCAATCGTATTTTGTTGCTAAATTTTATAAATATTAATGTATAATATTGACAATCAGTTTTTTTAATGATAATATTTATATTAAATTGAATATATATTTTAATAGAGGTGCGGTTTTAAATAGTATGTTTGTCGTATACTGCCAAAGGTTGACTTGCAAAAAGGTAACACCGCCGAAGATTAATATATTTGGGCAGATATTAATCTGGTCTCTTTTCCGAATAGGACTGGGACTGTCACTGATAATAAGTGAAGCGCTATTAAAGATGAGACATTCGTATAAATATATTTACAATGTTTTATATTATAGTTTATTTTCTGCCGGTTTACAACCGGTTTTTTTATTATTATCAAAAAAAAAATTAAAATTGACAATTTGCACATATTTTTATGTATTATTAAATTTTTATTTAATATAACAATATGTAAGTAACTTTTACACATTACAGCGTGTCAAAAAAGATATAGCTATTCGTTATAATGACGAAGTCTATAAAAGATTTACTCAATTTTTTTCAAAAAATTGCGGTTCTTAGGCAGAGCCTAAGATGTTTTCCGAAGAAAACGGAACTCTTTTTTCGGCATTAAGTTTTTTTGACAGTTTGCAATATGTAAGTAACTTTTACATATTATTATATATAGGTGTGTTAAAGCAAAATAATATGCTTTGTATAAAAAAATATTTTAATGGGAGTTGTAAAAATTATGAAAACATATAATGTAGGCATTATAGGCGCAACAGGAATGGTTGGACAAAGATTTATCAGTCTTTTGGAAAATCACCCGTGGTTTAAGGTTACGGTTTTGGCGGCGTCCGCTCGCTCGGCGGGTAAAACTTACGAAAAAGCCGTTGGCAATCGCTGGGCTATGGCTACTCCAATTCCGGAAAATATAAAAAATATTATAGTAAAAAATGCGCAGGAAGATGTAAAAGAAATTGCAAACAGTGTTGATTTCGTTTTTTGCGCTGTTAATATGCAAAAAGATGAGATAAAGGCGCTGGAAGAATTATATGCAAAAAACGAATGTCCAGTTATGTCAAATAACTCGGCAAACCGTTTTACTGATGATGTGCCAATGATAGTTCCGGAAATAAACGCAGAACACATAGAGCTTGTTGAGGCGCAGAAAAAACGACTTTGCACAAAACGTGGCTTCATTTCGGTAAAATCAAATTGTTCGTTGCAAAGCTATGTGCCGGCGCTTAATCCGCTGATGGATTGTGGCATTACAAAAGTGCTTGCGTGTACATATCAAGCCATATCGGGAGCGGGCAAAACTTTTGACACTTGGCCGGAGATGATAGACAATGTTATTCCTTTCATTGGCGGAGAGGAAGAAAAGAGCGAGAAAGAGCCTCTGAAAATATGGGGTAAAGTAAATAACGGAAAAATAGAACTCGCAAATACTCCCGCAATAACAACACAATGTTTGCGTGTGCCTGTATCAGACGGACATATGGCGGCTGTGTTTTTTTCTCTCGATAAAAAGCTTACAAAGGAAGAAATATTAAAAAGATGGGAAGAGTTTAAGGGTGAACCGCAAAAATTAAATCTACCGTCAGCTCCAAAACAATTTTTGCATTATTTTGAAGAGGAAAACAGACCGCAAACAAAGCTTGACAGAAATCTTGAA
Organism: Angelakisella sp.; assembly: GCA_020024555.1. Lineage (GTDB taxonomy): Bacteria > Bacillota > Clostridia > Oscillospirales > Ruminococcaceae > Angelakisella. The sequence continues at coordinate 54,084 of JAHHTQ010000004.1, read as the reverse complement.
AACGGTATGGCTGTATCAATCGGCAGACTTCGTGAAGATTCACAGTATGATTATAAATTTGTTTGCCTATCGCACAACACAGTTCGTGGCGCGGCGGGCGGCGCAATACTTATGGCAGAACTATACGCAGCAAAAGGATATTTTGACTAATATTAATCATTATAAATAAAGTGAGGTTTTATTATGGGTAAAGAGCTTGTTTTTGAAGGAAGCGGTGTTGCGCTTGTTACACCTTTTAATGATGATTTATCAATAAATTTTGAAGAACTGGGAAGAATAATAGAAGACCAAATAAAGAACAGTACAGACGCGCTTATTATTTGCGGAACAACAGGCGAGGCATCGACTATGACAGATGAGGAACATATAGAGTGTATAAGATATGCTGTTAAGTCTGCAAATGGCAGAGTTCCTGTTATAGCAGGTTCGGGCAGTAATGATACTGACTATGCCATTTGGCTGAGTCAAGAGGCGGAGAAAGCGGGCGCAGACGCTCTTTTGCTGGTTACCCCGTATTACAATAAATGTACTCAAAAGGGACTGATAGCGCACTTTACAGCTATTGCGGACAGTGTAAATATTCCTGTGATTTTGTATCATATCCCCGGCAGAACAGGTGTGACAATGAAACCTGAGACAATATACGAGCTTTCAAAACACCCACGAATAGTAGGCGTAAAAGATGCCTCGGCGGATTTTTCATCAATAGCAAAAACGGCGAGCCTTTGTGGCGAAGATTTTGCAATATATTCAGGTAATGATGATCAAATTTTGCCTATACTTTCACTTGGCGGTAAGGGCGTAATTTCGGTGCTTTCAAATGTAGCGCCACAGGATACTCATAATATGGTAAGAGCATATCTTGACGGAGACACAAAAACATCAAAAGAGCTGCAACTGAAATACTTATCGCTTATCGACGCGCTTTTCTGTGAGGTAAATCCTATTCCCGCAAAATCAGCTATGACGCTATTGGGCTACAAATGTAAAACATTGAGATTGCCACTTACAGAGGCAGAAGAAAGTACAAAAGTCAGACTGGCTGATGAAATGAAACAATTAGGTTTGTTATAATTTTAAAGATACATAAAGGGTAAATAATAGAAATTGCCATTTTAAAATTGCTTAGTTATTATTTCAAAAATGCTCTTGAATAGATATGTATTTTGTCTTTTTGATGAAAAGTTTTATACTGTGCCTAAGTATAACAGGTTTTAAAAAATACGTAAAATTTAAAATGATATATTTGTTTTTTAACCAACTGAAAGTGGCAAAATTTAAATTTACCCTTGTAATTTTAAATAAAAATAGAATAAAGATTTTAGATATGATGTCTAAATAAAAAAGATATAGTGAATGGAGAAAAAATAATGCTGAAAATTTTGCTATCCGGTTGTAATGGCGCAATGGGTCGCACAATATCAGAGCTTGCCTTACAGAAAGATACAGTATCGGTTGTGTGTGGTGTTGACAGGAATACAGAGCAAAAATATGATTATCCCGTATTTGAAAATTTTAATAATGTAAGTGTGGATTTTGATGTGATAATTGATTTTTCGCACCCCAGTGTATTGAGCGGACTTATTGATTTTGCGGCAAAAAACAAAAAACCTGTTGTATTTGCAACAACCGGCTACAATAATGAGCAACTGGAACTTATAAAAGCGCAACAGGAAAATATACCGATTTTCTTTTCTGCGAATATGTCGCTGTGTGTAAGTCTTATGCGTGAACTTGCAGTAAAAGCTTTTTCCGTTTTGAATATGGATTATGATACAGAGATTATTGAGAAGCACCATAATCAAAAAGTAGATGCGCCAAGCGGTACGGCAATAATGCTTGCTGACGCAATGACAGCAGAAAAACAAATGCACTATGAATTTGACAGACACAGTAAACGCCAAAAACGAGCTAAAAACGAAATTGGTATTCACAGTGTGCGTGGGGGGACTATCGTGGGTGAGCATGAAGTGATTTTTGCAGGCACAGATGAGGTTTTGACAATAAGCCATACTGCGTATTCAAAAAAGATATTTGCAAGTGGCGCAATATCCGCCGCTGAATTTCTGTCAACTTGTAAAAATGGTTTATACGGTATGGCAGATTTAATTAACAATAAATAATATTGTATTATTGCGTTGCTTTGTGTATAATAATTTTTACACAGAGCAATTTTTTTATTATTGAGATTGAGAGGTAAATTGATATATGAATGTGACAGTTTTGGGTACAGGTCGATGGGGAACGTTTTTGGCAGTATATCATTCACGTAAAAATGATGTTATGTTATGCGGACGTGAGGAGTCAAAGGACTATCAAAATTTAGTAAAATACAGAAAAAACGATTATTTGACTTTGCCCGATAAACTTATACTGGAAAGTGACCTGGAAAAAGCGCTTAATTTTTCTGATTATATTGTAATATCAATATCTGCGCAACAGTTGAGAAATTTTTGCGAGAGAATAAATAAATATGATGTAAATGGAAAAACTTTTATTCTCTGTATGAAAGGAATAGAAGTTTCAACAGGAGACAGACTCTCGGTTATAGTCAGAGAGACAATTAAGCAAGACATAAATATTTGCGTGTGGGTAGGCCCCGGACACGTGCAGGACTTTATGAAAGATATACCGAACTGTATGGTTGTGGACAGTGACAACAGTAAAGTCACTATGGATATTGTCGAAAAATTCAGCGGAGATATAATAAGACTGTACATAGGCAATGATATTATCGGTACAGAGATAGGAGCTGCGACAAAGAATGTTATAGGAATAGCGGCAGGTATGCTTGACGGATTGGGGCTGTCCAGTCTAAAAGGCGCTTTGATGGCAAGGGGCGCAAGAGAAGTTGCGCGTTTGATTAAAGCGATGGGGGGAAATGAACTTTCAGCCTATGGACTGAGTCATTTGGGCGATTATGAGGCAACGCTGTTTTCTGAACATAGCCAAAACCGTAGGTTTGGTGAAAATATAATAAAAGGAGAAAATTATTCAAAACTTGCGGAAGGAGCGTCTACTGTCAAGGCGCTTATCAAATTGTCGGAAGAATACAATGTGGATTTGCCCATATCAAAGACTGTCTATGATATAATTTACAATAATGTTGAACCGCAAATTGCCCTTTCAAAATTATTTGAACGAAATATTAAAGAAGAATTTTATTAATGTTAATTTTTTATGAAAGTCAATATATTTTTATCGAATTACGATAAAAATATATTGACTTTCGTTATTTTTGTGCTATAATTCAAATTAGTAAATATTAGTAATTTTTAAATATAGAGTAAGAAAGGGTGGTTTTTTAGTGAAACAGGGAGAATTATCAACATGGTTAAAGACGGTAATAATATTTCTTGCTGTGATTATATGTGTAACGGTTGTATATATAGGACCTAATATCTTGGAGTGGCGTTCATCGCTCAATCCTGAATTGGCGTATATATATCCATTGGGAATGGTTACTTTAATATCAGTTTTAATTCCTATTATAATCGCGCTTGTTTTTTCGTGGATAATTTGCTGTGAAATAAAGAAAAACAATTCTTTTTCAATGAAAAATTCAAATTTACTTAAATACATAGCAATATGCGCAATCATTGACAGTGTGATATTTTTTATATCAATACTTACTATGTTTTTATTTAAAAGCGTGGATTTAACTATACTTGTAATAAATTTTATTTTGTTATTTTCAAGTATTTTTGCGGCTGTGCTAATGGCGGTATTGTCTCACCTTACCGAAAAAGCCGCGCAATTAAAAGCTGAAAACGATTTAACAATATAATCAGGAGGAATTATGGCTATAACAGTTAATCTTGATGTTATGCTTGCCAAAAGAAAAATAAGTCTTACTGAGCTTTCCGATAGGGTGGGCATAACAATGGCAAATTTATCAATACTTAAAAATGGCAAAGCGAAGGCGATAAGGGTACAAACGCTTGATAAAATATGTGAGGCTTTGGATTGCCAACCCAGTGACATTTTGATATATGAAAAAACTGTCCTCCCAAAAGAAAAAGAAGAGGACAGTGTAAGTGTTTAAATATTAAAGTTTTTTGCGGATTTCGGCAATTACACGTGGGGCGGCTGAAATAAACCATACAGAATATTTTTGTGGGTTTTCTACAAGGTCTTTTTCAAGTTCGTCAATATCTATCCACTTAGCGTCCATCGCTTCTTCGGGATTGAGAGTGTATTCACCTTTGTATTCACCCAAAAATACGTGGTCATATTCATACTCAAACAGGTTGTCGTTAAATTTTGCAATGTAAATAAATTCAAAAATTTCATTGACAGGGCAATTAAAACCTATTTCTTCCAGCATACGGTTTTGAACAGCTTCGCTTAATTTTTCGTTTGGACGTGGGTGTGAGCAACAACTGTTTGCCCATATTTCAGGTGAATGGTATTTGTTTTTGGCTCTTTGCTGAATAAGCATCTTGTTGCCGTTATGCAAAAATACGGAAAAAGCTCGGTGCAAATGCGGTTTTTTGTGAGCTTCGCTTTTTGGCATAGCGCCAATGGCATTGTCGTTTGTATCAACTAATATTACAGTTGGTTCATTCATTTAATCTTTACCTCATTTTATTTTAATTTTTACTTAGTATACTATTAAATTTTATTTTTTGCAAATATATTTTACAAATAAAGATGTATTGGAGTGTATTTTGAAATATGAAAAATTCAAAAACCATTAGCGCTGTTATATTGGCAGCAGGAAGCAGCACACGTTTCGGTAATGGAAACAAACTGGAAGTAAATCTTTGCGGTAAATCCATAATAGAACACACAATCAACAGTTTTTTAAAATCCAATTATATTGATGAAATAATAGTTGTTACAAAGGCAGATGTAATAAATCATTTATCAACAATGTTTTCACCGTTTTTGCATGTTAAGTTTATTGAAGGAGGAAGAACAAGAAATGAGTCTTCGTTAATCGGTGTGCGTGAGGCTACCTGCGATTTGGTACTCGTTCATGACGGAGCAAGACCGTTTGTTGATGAAGCAACAATAGAAAAATGTATCAACGCCTTGGAAGAATATGATGCCGTTGCGGCGGCTGTTAAGGCAACCGACACTATAAAGTTGTGTGATGAAAACGGTGTGGTTCGCTCCACAACCAATCGCACAGTAACTTGGCAAACACAGACCCCACAGGCATTTAAAAGAGAAGTATATCTAAAAGCATATCAAAACTTAGACCCTAATGATCCAACCCTTACAGATGACTGTATGGTTATGGAACTTAATAATATTGACGTAAAACTGATACTCTCAAATAAAAATAATATAAAAATTACAACACGTGACGATTTGGTGTTTGCGGAAGCAATAGCGAAAGATTTGGGACTGGGTGGTCTAGCGAGAATTTGCACAGCAATAGGACAAGACAGCCACCGTACATCATCAAAGGGCAGTACAGATAAGCCGATGATTTTGGGCGGCGTGGTTTTTGAGGACTATCCGGCGCTTGAAGCAAACAGTGACGGTGATGTTGTACTACACGCTATAACAAATGCTGTGTCCGGTATAACAGGCGTTAATATTTTGGGAGAAATAGCTGACCGAATTTGCAGTTCAGGGATAAAAGACAGCAAAGTATATCTAAAAGAAGCGCTTAAATATTTAAGGGGAAGAATAACACATATTTCATTAACCATAGAATGTAATAAACCACATATCAGCTCAAAAGTAGCTCAAATGCGCGCGTCTATCGGTGAAATTTTGGATTTGCCACCACATAGGGTAGGAATAACAGCGACAACAGGTGAAAATTTAACTGATTTTAGCAGAGGTTATGGTATAAGTGTATTTTGCATAGCAACTGCGGAGGTATATTGATGGCAGAAGAAAATTCTTTTAGTGTAAAGGCATTTGCAAAACTTAACTTAACAATGGAAGTATTGAATAAGAGAGAAGACAACTATCACAATATACGTTCCTTAATGCAGTTTGTATCTCTATATGACACCATTGAATTTAAAGAGAGCGAAAATATAAGTTTTGAATGTAATGATGTGTCTATACAAGATGAAAATAATCTAGTGGTAAAGGCTTTTAAATCAATACAGGAATATATGGAGACAAGGGGGATAAATATTCCGAATATGAATATTTATTTAGATAAAAAAGTTCCGTATATGAGCGGTATGGGAAGTGGCAGTTCCGATGGAGCTATGGTACTGCACGCAATAAACAGAAGATATAATTGTAATTTAACATTATCTGAACTTTGTGATTTAGGCAAAACTTTGGGAGCGGATTTCCCGGCTTGTATATATGGCAACACACTTGTCGCTGAGGGAATAGGCGAAAAGATACAGCCACTGAAAATCGATAGCGTAAATTACTATGTTGTTATAAAGCCGAAAGAGGCTTTTTCAACAGCGCAGATGTATAAAAAGATAGATGATAGGGTTATTTATTCAAAAGAAAATTATACAGATGCTGTCATAAATGCCATTAAGTATGGGAAAAAACCTGATTTATACAATACTTTTGAATTTGTCGCAGAGCCTATCGGTTTAGTAGAAAAATACAAGGAAATGCTTAGCGATGCGGGAGCAATATCTTCATCAATGACAGGCGCAGGCTCGGCATTCTTTGGAATATTCAGAGATGAACAATCGGCAAAAAAAGCGAAAGAAATACTTGACAGTAAAAATGCGAAGAATGAATACAGTACATATTGTTGCCGGACTATGTGTGACACAATAAATGTTGCGCTGGAAGAATTGGATAAAATTGTATACTAAAAGAATAGAGGTATGTTAATGTTTGGTTTAAGAGAAGATTTTGAAAAACTGTATAACGAAAATAAAGAAATAAAGGTTGCAATTATCGGTGTCGGACAGATGGGCAGATCACTGGTTACACAGATGATTAAAATTAAAGGTATTAAACCTATTGTCATTGTTGACCACAAAGCCGAAAGAATAGAAAAAGTTTTTGACTCGATTAATTTTGATAAGAGTAAATATGACTTTGCATATACAGCAGAAGAAGCTGATAAGTTGACAGATAGAAATATAATCGCTGTTTCGGAAGATGACAGAATAGCCACAGCCTGCAAAAATGTGGAAGTTGTAATTGACGCAACAGGTTCTACGGAAAGCGCCGCAAGGATTGCGCTTGATGCCATAAACAATAAAAAGCATATTGTTCTTATGACAGTGGAAACAGATGTTACAGTAGGACATATTTTGCGTAAAAAAGCGGAAGAAAACGGTGTAATGCTCACAGGTATGGCGGGTGACGAGCCGGGCGCAGTTATGGAACTTTATGACTTTGCAAAGACAATGGGCTTTGAAGTTTTGGTACTTGGCAAGGGTAAAAATAATCCTGTTAATTATGATGCAAATCCTATTTCTGTGGAAAAAGAGGCAGAATTAAAGGAGATGAACCCATATATGCTTGCATCTTTTCAAGATTGCACAAAAACTATGATAGAGCTGTGCGCAATAAGTAATGCAACAGGATTTTTGCCTGATAAAATCGGCTGTTACGGCGCGAAAGCCGATACGAAAACAATGTTGGATATTTATTGCAGGACAACTGAGGGCGGAATACTAAATAATTACGGTGTGGTTGATTATGTGCAGGGAATAGCTCCGGGTGTATTTGCAATAGTTACAACGGATAATGAAGAAATTAAAAAAGAGCTGAAATACTTATTAATGGGTGAAGGACCTAATTTCTTGTTTTACAGACCATATCATTTGTGTAGTATGGAAGTGCCAATCACAGTAGGCAGAATGATGCTTTATAATAAGTCGTCTCTTTGGGTTAATTCAGCCAAACCACATTCCGAAGTAGTTGCATTTGCAAAAAAAGACTTATGTGTCGGTGATACAATGGATAGACTTGGTGGCTTTACAGATTATGGTGTTTTGACAACTGCCGAAGACGCAAAGAAAAACGGCTATGTTCCTATCGGACTTATTAACGAAAGAACAGTGGTTAAAAACAACATAAAAAAAGGTGAGGCAATTCGATACAGTGATATAGAACTCGATAATTCTTCTGTGATAGTAAAATTACGACAGGAACAAGACAAAATGTAATGTTTGCAAATAAAATATTATAGTGATTCAATACATTTTTATTAATCAAAATACTTCAAACTATATTCCATAATAAAATTAATACGAAATTATGAATATTATATATCAGTGTGTCAAAAAAGATATAGCACTCGTCATAATGACGAAGTCTATAAAAGTTTTACTCAATTTTTTTCAAAAAATTGCAGTTCTTAGGCAGAGCCTAAGCCGTTTTCCGCAGAAAACGGAACGCTTTTGCCGTGCAAGCGCATTTTTGAAGGTGAATTTTGGCATTTATGCCAAAAGAGGAAACTTTTTGCAAGAGAAAAAGTTTCTTTGAAATCACCTCTCTTGTGCATATTTTTCCGGCAATATAGTTTTTTGACAGTATAATTATATATTAACCCTTGTATTTTAAAGATATCAGTGATATATTTATATAATAATGTAACAGAAGTTAAGTAATATGGGGGATAATTTATGCAGTATAAAAATAAATATTATTCAAATGATACTATGTTAAAAGAATATGTACTGAAAGTTTTATGGAAAAAATATATGATAGCGGGTATAATCATTATTGTTGTCGGTATTTTCAAACTTTTGTATGATGTGTATGAAAGCAATATTTTAAGTATCGGTGTAATTTCGGCTTGTATTATAATCTGTCTTATTACAGTAATAGTTTCGCCTATACAGATGTATAAACAACTCAAAGATTATGAAAAACGAATACATAACGGACAAAAGTTTGAATCCGAAATTACTTTTGATGACAAAATCATATTAAAAGAAGGTAGCTTTAATTTAACTGTCGAATATTCCCAAATAACCAAAACTTATAATTTAAAACATTCTTTTGTTTTGATGTTCGCAAAAAACAGCGGAATAATGGTAGAAAAAAATTCCTTTACTAATTGTACGTTTGATGAGTTTTTGGATTTATTGAAAGCGAAAAACATAAAGGTTTAACCTAAATTTTTTCTATATTTATGTTAATATTGCACAATTACAATGCGTATAAAATGATTATGTTATATTTTATGGTAAAAAAAAGTAAATTTACTTAAAATTAATATTTAAATACTTTTTTTGCCATTTTTATTGTGTTATAATAGTAACAATAGTTATGATTAACTTATAGTTTTATATATCTTTTTAGAATAATATAATTATTATAATTTTGGAGGGTTTTAGTATGACATATCAAGAAGTATTTGAAAAACTAAAAAAAACCGTCGGTAAAGGCAATGTGAAAAACATAAATGAGCATATAGCTTATCAGTTTCATATCGTTGGTGACGGTGAAGGTACATTTTATATTGAAGTACTAAATAATAAGCTTAATGTTGAACCGTATGATTATCAAGACAGAAATTTGGCAGTAGATGCTTCTGCAAATGTTCTTGAAGATATTTTTGCAAATAAAATTATGCTTCAAGATGCTATTGACAATGGAAGCGTAGTTGTTTTTGGTGATACAACAAAAGTTTCTGTTTTGCAAGAAATCTTAACTAAAAAAGTTAAGGAAGAAAAGAAAACCGTAAAAAAAGACAAAAAAGAGGAAGCCAAGACAGAAGTTAAGGAAGAAGTTAAAACAGAAGATAAAAAAGAAAGCAAAAAAGAGACAGCCAAACCCAAAAAACAAGAAAAAAAAGAACCGGCAAAAAAGGAAGTAAAATCCAAAAAATCCAAGAAATGAAAATTTTATCAAAATAAATACATTTAATGTACATAGATAATGTTTTTGTTAAAAGTTGATAACACTGAGATTTAAAATACCTACTTGCACATACTGTAAGTAGGTATATTGTCTCTATTTTGATATAATATATTTTTAAAAAGAAATGTAAAAATTTTGCAATAAAAAGTCGAATTTTATATACATAATACATAGGTTGTTTTTAATTAATAATATATTTATATTTTATTTCATAATATAGATATTATTAAATTTGAAAGTTAGTTTTTAAAACTTACAGGAGGTTGACATTTGGAAAGCGTAATTAAAACAGTAAACCTTCGCAAAGCTTATAGAGTAGGTAATGAAAAAGTAGTTGCGTTAGACTGTATAAATTTGGAAATACCAAAAGGACAGGTTTGCTGCATACTTGGTACTTCGGGTTCCGGTAAGTCTACTTTACTAAATCAGCTTGCGGGACTTGAAAAACCTACACGTGGTGAAGTTTATATTAAAAATAAAAAAATATCGGTAATGACAGAAAAACAGCTTGCCCATTTTCGTCAGAGAAATATAGGATTTGTGTTTCAGTCCTACAATTTGTTACAGGGAATGTCTGCTATTGATAATGTGGCAATTCCTATGACATTTCGCGGAGTATCCAAAACAAAGAGAATAAAACTGGCAAAAGAAATGCTAAAAAAGGTTGGCTTGGGCAAAAGAATGTCGCATAAACCAAAAGAGATGTCCGGTGGACAGCAACAAAGAGTCGGTATTGCGCGAGCCTTTGTTACAAAGCCAGATGTCGTATTTGCCGATGAGCCGACCGGTAACTTGGATACACGTACAACACGTGAGATTATGGATTTGTTCTTGGAGTTTTCCCGTCACTATGGCATAACTATTGTCTTGGTAAGCCATGACCAAAATCTTGCAAGATATGCAGATAGAATAGTTACGCTGGTTGACGGTGAAATAATATCCGATAAAGAAAATCACAGTTTATATGATGTTACGAACGAACTGCGGGAACTTATTAAACCGATGGTTCAAAATGAACAGTATGATGAGCTTGCCAAAATAATCCTTAAATATACGGGCGAATATACAGAAGGCGTATGCGTTCAGGCTTTGGAAGACGCTTTTATTGATTTGAAAAATCCTCAAAACTTTATGGAAACATTGATAGCAAAAATAGATAATGAAACAGAAAAAAGTTTGTTTTTACGTATTGGACGTGAGACAGGCGCTATTCCGAAAGAAACAGACAGTAAACGATTGGCGCAAAATAAGTCTAACCGTGAAAAAATAGTCGCTTCAAAAGACAAAAAGAAAAAAGACAAAAAGAGTTTTTGGGATAAATTTAAAAAGAAGAAGACAGAAGCAGACCAAACAACAAAACAGGAAGAAAATACACAATCAAACGCTGAAATTAAGACAGAACCCCAAACAACAGAAAGTCAGACTAAAAGTGAAGTGACAGATAACGAAAAAAATAGTCTTGAAGCTGTAACTGTTAAAGAAAGTAATGCCGATGAGATCATTATTGAATACAAAGACGATGATAATTTATCGGAAGATGTATATACAGATATAGCGAAAGATGAAAATAAAACAAATACTGAAAAATCCAATACGGAGGGTAATAAATAATGAAAAAAAGGGTATTTTCCATGATTATGTGCTTTGCGCTGATGTTTACATTACTGCTGCCAAATACAGTTGTAGACGTTGAGGCTAAAAACAGTGAAACCGATAACAACGCTAACAGCACAATTGGTATGAGCAATGTGCGTTTAGATGTAACCAAAATCAAAACAACAAATGGTACGACAGTAGTATATGATCCTGCAAATGGATTGTATAGAAATCCAAGGATATTTTCAGGTTACTATGTTGATTTTGAAGTTTCATTTATCGGAAAAAATTTGGCTTCCAGCTCAGATATTGAGAATAAACTAATGGCGGCTAAATATTTTGGCTCTTTTAATGCTGTCGATAATTTAAATAAACCGAATACTGATAAGCAAACAGATTTTTATGTTACAAAAGCAGGCGAATATGCGAGTATCACAGTTAAAAATATGAGATATTCAGGTGTCGGAAAAGAACTTGTACTTCCGATTTTACAAGATGATGACTCAATAATCAATGTTTCTTTCGCTATTCCTGAGGAATTTTTCAAAGTAGAGACATCTACCCCGTCAAGACCGGATTCTGAAAGACCTGAAAAACCTGAAATAGCCGTTGAGACTCCTTATGTAATAATCAACAGTTATACTTATGGTGAAGAAGAAAATGTTACGGCAGGCGACAAATTTATACTGAATTTGCAACTTAGAAACACAAGTCAAAATATTGATGTAACAAATATGATACTTACCATTGAAACACCTGACTCAATGATACTTACAAATTCTTCAAATACAATTCATATTCCGCTATTGCAGGCAAACGAGGTTATTTCCAAGTCAATGAAAGTTTCAGTTAAGCCAAGTTCAGAGGCAGAATCTCAAAAGATTACATTAAAAATGAACTATCAGTATATCGGGAACGATGAAAGAAAGACTTTTGACAGAACAGAGGTTATAACAGTGCCGGTAACTCAAATTGACAGATTTGAACTTACAAGCGTTGAAGTTCCCGAAACCAACGTGGACGGTGAAGAAATACTTGTTACGGTAAACTATGTAAACAAGGGCAGATCACAAGCATTTAACTTGTCTACTGAAATTCAGGGTGACTTTGCAAATCCCGGACAAAAGAAAAATTTAGGCAATTTGGCATCAGGAGCAACAGGTTCGACAGATTTCTATATTCGGTCAAGTAAACCGGGTGTGCTTACAGGTGAAATTGTTATGGTATATGAGGACACAAATGCGGTTGAACATGAACAAAGAATACAGTTCAGTACAAACATTGAAGAAAAATTTGTTCCGGAAAAACCATTCCCCGATATACCATTGAATCCAATGCCTGAACAACCAAAAAGCAAATTGCCGATTTATTTGATGGTAGGCGGAGCGATACTTGTTCTTGTAATAGTTATCGTAGTAGTTAAGAAGATTAGACAAAAGAGGAGAGAGGAAGAAGATGCGGATCTCTGATATGCTTGGCATTTGCTGGAAAAACCTGACACGCAGAAAACTCAGAACGGTTCTTACAGCACTGGGTGTAGTTATTGGTGTATGTGCTATTCTTGTTATGATTTCCATAGGTATCGGTTTGGAGCAATACTTTGACAGTATGCTTGAAGGTATGGGCGACCTTACCCTTATCGAAGTAATGGCATGGGGTGGTAAAGAAGATGTAACGCTTGATGACAAAACCATAGCATCTTTTAAGACTCTCAAAGGCGTGCAGGGAGTAACTCCGTTTTGGCAGGTATATGATATGGAATTTAATATGAGAACCGAAGACGAGAGATATAATACCAGACGACCAAAAACAAACGATGAAAAATATCAAGACAGAAGCAGAATTAATATTATCGGCGTATATGCCGACGCTTTGGAAGATATGGGATACAGCATTGACAAAGGACATATGTTTGCGGAAAATGACAAACCGTTTACCGTTGTCGTAGGCTCGGGATTTTCGTATAGATTTATCGATACGAAACGAAGACCGGGAAAAGGTGACAGACGTGAGCCGTGGCCAAAAGAAGACGGTACGATAGATGAGCCGTTTTTTGATATATTAAAGCAAAAAATGGTAATGTATCAGGCTCTTCCCAAAAAAGACGAAGAAAAAGACCCTGACAAGTTTTTTGAAATAACTCCGATAATCAAAGGTGTTTTGAAGGAAAAAGAGAATGATTGGGAACTAAGAAATGCCGTAATTATGGATATTAATGATTTAAAATTATTAATGGAAAAATATAACAAAATGGCTGGCGTAAAGAGGAAAGTCGAAATTAAATTTGATAATGTGCGCGTAAAATGCAACACAATAGAAGATGTTTTGCCAGTACAAAAAGAAATTGAAAAAATGGGCTTTTACTGTAACAGTATGGAAAGTATGCGTGAAAGTATGCAGGAACAGTCACGTATGATACAGATGGTTTTGGGTGGACTTGCGGCTATTTCACTCTTTGTTGCGGCTATCGGTATAGCGAACACAATGGTTATGTCAATTATCGAACGTACAAAAGAAATCGGCATAATGAAAGTTATAGGCGCAGAGCTGAAAAATATCCGTACAATGTTCCTTATAGAAGCCGGTATGATAGGCTTTTTGGGAGGCTTGATAGGTGTCGTATTCAGCTATATCATCTCTTTTGCAATAAATTATTTTATGGCTGAGGGTATGGGACGGCAAATTTCAGTAATTCCACTGTGGCTTGTTGGCTTTGCGTTACTGTTCTCTATTTTGATAGGTGTCATCTTCGGATTTTTGCCTGCAAACAGAGCGGTTAAAATTTCAGCTTTGGAAGCTATCAAACACGATTAATTTTAAAATAAAGATAACTGATATTGAGGTTATCTTTATTTTTTTAGAAAACATAAGAACAAATTTTCGTAAAACTCTTTTTATTTTTAAAATTATATGTTATAATGTGATTGTCTATAATAATTATATAGATTTATATGCAAATATGCGTTATACAATTAATAAACAATATTTGATATTTTGGTTTTATATACAGTAAAATATTCGGCAGTATTTAAAAAATACAGTATTTTAAATTGTGTAGATATATTCAAAGTATTGTATAGATTAGGAGGCAAAAATGGCTGAACAATTCATATTACATTCATCATATAAACCAACGGGTGACCAACCGCAAGCGATAGAGTCTCTGTCAAAAGGTGTTTTGAACGGAGAAAAAGAACAGACGCTTTTGGGTGTAACAGGTTCGGGAAAGACTTTTACTATGGCAAATATTATAGCGAAAACCAATAAACCAACCCTTATACTCGCGCATAATAAAACACTTGCGGCGCAGTTGTGTTCCGAGTTCCGTGAGTTTTTTCCGGAAAATGCAGTGGAATATTTTGTATCATACTATGACTACTATCAGCCGGAAGCGTATATTGCCTCAACGGATACCTATATTGAAAAAGACAGCGCAATCAATGAGGAGATAGACAGACTTCGCCACTCGGCGACAGCGTCGCTTAGCGAAAGGCGAGATGTTATAATAGTTGCGAGCGTATCGTGCATATATACACTTGGTAACCCGATAGACTATAAAAATATGATACTTTCGTTACGTGTTGGTATGACAAAGGAGCGTAATGAAGTTATGAAAAAACTTGTGGAATTGCAATATGAAAGAAATGATATTGCTTTTGCAAGAAATAAGTTTCGTGTGCGTGGCGATGTGTTGGAGATATATCCGGCATATTCATCAGATGTTGCGTTTAGAATAGAGTTTTTTGGTGACGAAATAGACAGAATATCGGAAATAAACGTTGTCACAGGTGAAGTGAAAAATTTTGTTTCACATATTGCCGTATATCCCGCATCGCACTATATAACACCGCATGAACAGCTGTTGGAAGCTATTGCAGATTTAAGACAGGAGTGCGACGAAAGAGTCAAATACTTTACCGAAAACGGAAAGTTTATTGAGGCGCAGAGAATAGCGGAACGTACAAACTATGATATAGAAATGCTTTTGGAAGTGGGTTTTTGTTCCGGAATAGAAAACTATTCACGTGTTTTGTCACGCAGACCTGCGGGCAGCACACCTTTTACTCTCCTTGACTATTTCCCTGATGATTATCTTATGTTTGTTGATGAGTCACACGTCACTTTGCCACAGGTTCGCGGAATGTACGGAGGCGATAAGGCGCGCAAAACAAACCTTATCGAATACGGTTTCCGTTTGCCGTCAGCTTTGGACAACAGACCGCTCAATTTTGATGAATTTACAGATAAAATCAATCAAATTATATATGTAAGCGCCACTCCGCAAAATTATGAAAAAGACAGAAGTTCAAATATTGTTGAACAGATTATACGTCCCACAGGACTGCTTGACCCCAAAATTGATGTCAGAAAAGTAGAGGGGCAGATTGATGATTTAATATCGGAAATAAATAAACGTGTTGATTTAAAAGAGAGAGTGCTTGTTACAACTCTTACAAAGAAAATGGCGGAAGATTTGACTGATTATTTTATAAAAGTCGGTATAAAAGTTAAATATATGCACCACGATATAGATACAATGGAGCGAATGGAAATTATACGTGACTTGCGAATGGGTGAGATAGATGTGCTTGTCGGTATTAACCTACTTAGAGAAGGACTGGATATTCCCGAAGTTTCGCTTGTGGCAATTCTTGATGCCGATAAAGAAGGATTTTTGCGTTCAGAGTCTTCGCTTGTGCAGACTATCGGACGCGCGGCGCGTAATGACCACGGTACTGTAATTATGTATGCGGATATGGTAACCAATTCTATGGAGAGAGCGATAAGCGAGACAAACCGCCGACGCGCCATTCAAGAGAAATACAATGCAGAAAACGGAATAGTGCCAAAATCCATTCATAAAGAAATCAGAGATTTGCTTGAAATATCGGTAGATGAAAAGGGCAACAAAAAGACAAAGAAAATGTCACCGAAAGAGAAAGATGCTATGATAATAAAACTCACGAATGAGATGAAAAATGCGGCAAAATTACTTGAATTTGAACATGCGGCGTTTTTGCGTGATGAGATAGAAAAACTTAAAAAACAAAAGTAGTTATTTATTAGGGAGAAAAATATGACAAAAGATAAAATCATTATAAAGGGAGCTAGGGAAAATAACCTAAAAAATATAGATTTGGAATTGCCGAGGGATAAGCTTATCGTGTTTACAGGGCTTTCGGGTTCCGGCAAAACTTCTCTTGCTTTTGACACAATATACGCAGACGGACAGAGACGATATGTGGAAAGCTTATCTTCGTACGCCCGTCAGTTTTTGGGGCAAATGGATAAGCCAGATGTCGATTATATCGAGGGACTTTCACCCGCAATATCGATAGACCAAAAGACAACTTCAAAAAATCCACGTTCGACTGTTGGCACAGTTACAGAGATATATGATTATTTAAGGCTACTTTTTGCAAGGGTTGGCGTCCCGCATTGTCCTATATGTGGCAGAGAGATAAAACAGCAGACGGTTGACCAAATGGTTGATAGAATAATGGAGCTGCCACAGGGAACAAAATTTCAAGTGCTTGCGCCGGTAGTCAGACAGCGAAAAGGCGAACACTCAAAAGAATTTGATTCCGCGCGTCGTTCCGGCTTTGTGCGTGTGCGGGTTGACGGCAATATGTATGATTTGAGCGAAGAAATAAAGCTTGAAAAGAATAAGAAGCATACAATAGAAATTGTCATTGACAGACTTGTTATGAAAGATGATATACAGTCGAGACTGACAGACTCTCTTGAAATAGCGCTCAATCTGACAGGTGGGCTTGTGCTGATTGACGTAATAGGCGGAGAAGAAATGCTGTTTTCACAAAATTATGCTTGTCCCGAGCATGGTGTCGCGATAGAAGATTTATCTCCACGTATGTTTTCTTTTAACAGTCCGCAGGGCGCGTGTGATAAATGCACAGGTCTCGGGGTTTTTCAAAAAGTAGATCCGGACTTGATTGTAAGAGACAGAAACCTGTCAATAAAAGATGGCGCGATACGCGCTTCCGGTTGGGGTTATGCCGACGGAAGTATTGCGAAAATGTATTTTGACGGCTTGGCGAAGACCTATGGTGTTCCGCTTGATATTCCCGTAAAAGATATGCCGAAAGACAAATTTGATATTATAATGTTCGGTACAAATGGCGAGAAATTTGAAATGGTGCGGGAAGTAGGAACAACACGCACAAAATATTACGATGCTTTTGAGGGTGTTGTAAATAATCTTGAAAGACGATACAAAGAGTCATCAAGTGAATATGCCAGATACGAAATATCAAATTATATGTCACAGGAAATGTGTCCTGCTTGTAAAGGAAAGAGATTAAAGGATATAGTGCTTTCCGTTACGGTTGGTGACAAAAATATTGCCGATGTTTGCGATATGTCGGTTAATGATGCCATAGATTTCTTTGAAACTTTGACGCTTAGCGAGACAGAAAAGCTGATTGCCGAAAGAATATTGAAAGAAATAAGAGAACGTCTTGGATTTTTGAAAAATGTGGGGCTTGAATATCTTACAATGTCCCGTTCGGCAGGTACTCTTTCGGGTGGCGAGAGCCAAAGAATAAGACTGGCAACACAAATAGGTTCATCACTTGTGGGGGTGCTGTATATCCTTGACGAGCCGAGTATCGGACTACATCAGAGAGATAACGACAGGCTGATATCCACACTTAAACATTTGCGGGATTTGGGGAATACCGTAATTGTTGTTGAACATGATGATGACACAATGCGCGCGTCGGATTTTATCGTAGATGTTGGTCCGGGCGCAGGCGTACACGGCGGAAATATTATTTTCGCAGGTACTCCACAAGATATTCTAAACTGTGAAGCTTCGGTTACAGGTAGATTTTTGAGCGGAAAAGAGACTATACCAATGCCGAAAGCCCGCAGAAAAGGTAACGGTGAATTTATAACTGTAAAAGGCGCAACCGAAAATAATCTTAAAAATATAAATGTAAAGTTTCCGCTTGGTACGTTTTTATCGGTAACAGGTGTTTCAGGTTCAGGTAAAAGCTCACTTGTAAATGAAGTATTATTAAAAGGGTTAAATCAAATTATAAACAGTTCAAGGGAACGTCCCGGTAAGTTTAAATCTATTGATGGTATAGAAAATATTGACAAAATAATCAGTATTGACCAGTCACCGATAGGCAGAACACCACGTTCAAATCCGGCAACATACACAGGCGCGTTTAATGATATACGAGAACTTTTCGCTTCAACAAATGATGCGAAGATGCGTGGATATAAGGCAGGCAGATTTTCATTTAATGTAAAAGGCGGAAGATGTGAATTTTGCGAGGGCGATGGTATGCTCAAAATTGAAATGCACTTTTTGCCTGATGTCTTTGTGCCTTGTGAAGTGTGTAAGGGTAAGAGATATAACCGTGAAACGCTTGAAATTAAGTTTAAAGGTAAAAACATACACGAAGTTTTGGAAATGACAGTTGAGGAGGGACTTGAATTTTTTGAAAATCACCCTAAGATAAAGAGAAAATTACAGACACTTTATGATGTGGGACTTGGATATATAAAAATAGGACAACCTGCAACAACTCTTTCGGGTGGCGAGGCGCAAAGAGTTAAGCTTGCAACGGAATTATCCAAGAGAAATACAGGTAAGACACTGTATGTGCTTGATGAACCTACGACAGGACTACACTCGGCAGACGTCAAAAAATTGATTGAAGTTTTGCAAAAATTTGTGGATAATGGTAATACGGTTATTGTTATCGAACATAATATGGATATAATAAAAACTTCCGATTATATAATCGACTTAGGTCCGGAGGGTGGCGACAAAGGTGGTAAAGTCGTATTTAGCGGTACGCCCGAAGCTATGATGAAGTGCGAAAAATCATATACAGGCGAGTACCTAAAAAAGCATATTTTAAATAAATAAGTAAAATAACGGTATATTTTGACTTTTTTCACTTGACAAAAGCATTATATACCGTCATAATCTATACTATATGTTTTTTTAAAAAGAAGACAGTGTGAAAATAGCGGTTATAGGTTTTTCGGGTTTGGGAAAATCAATACTTTTATTTAATAATATAAATCAAGGAGTTGTTTGGGCAGATGACAGCAAAGTCAAAAGCAAAATATGATAATGAGAGCATATCCTCATTAAAAGGCGCTGACCGAGTACGGAAAAGACCCGGTGTAATATTTGGTTCAGACGGCATAGAGGGTTGTCAGCATTCTGTATTTGAAATATTGTCAAACTCTATTGATGAGGCAAGACAAGGTTATGGGGATAAAATTATTGTGAGCCGATTAAAAGACGGTTCTATACAAATACAGGATTTCGGACGCGGTTGTCCGGTAGATTTTAATAATAATGAGCAAAAGTATAACTGGGAACTTGTTTTTTGCGAGCTATACGCGGGCGGTAAGTATTCAAAAGGTGCGGATAGCTATGAGTTCTCATTGGGACTAAACGGACTTGGTCTATGCGCAACGCAGTATTCGTCTGAATATATGGACGTTGAAGTTATACGTGACGGTTATAGATATAATTTGCGCTTTGAAAAAGGTGAAAACGTCGGCGGACTGCAAAAGCAAAAGACAAATGATAAGCAAACAGGTACAAAAATCCGTTGGAAACCCGATCTCGATGTGTTTACCGATATAGACATAAAAAAGGATTATTTTGTTGATGTAATGAAAAAGCAAGCCGTTGTCAATAATGGTTTGCAACTTGTTTTGTCATTTGAAGATGACAATGGAGAAAAAACAGAAGAAGTATTTTATTATGAAAGAGGCATTGAGGACTACTGTTCTGAACTTGCGCAGGGAGAAATGCTGTCGCCGGTTCAGATGTGGTCGGGAGAACGAGAGGGACGAGACAGAGAAGATAAAGATGACTATAAAGTACTTTTGAATGTAGCGCTCTGTTTTTCAAATAAATTTCATATAACGGAGTATTATCATAATTCCAGTCATTTGGAGTATGGCGGCAGCCCCGAGCGCGCGGTTAAAATTGCCACAGTTTATCAAATAGACAGATACCTAAAACAAGGAAATAAGTATCTTAAAAATGAATCAAAGATAACTTATCAGGATATAGAAGACTGCTTAATTCTTGTTTCATCATCATTTTCGACACAGACTTCTTATGAAAATCAGACAAAGAAGTCAATTACAAATAAATTTATATACGAATGTATGACTGAATTTTTAAAACATCAGTTAGAAGTTTATTTTGTTGAAAATCCAGATGACGCAAACAGAATAGCCGAGCAAGTGCTTATTAATAAACGCAGTCGTGAAAATGCCGAAAAAACCCGTTTAAATTTAAAAAAGAAACTTGCGGGTAATATTGATTTATCAAACAGAGTGCAAAAGTTTGTAGATTGCAGAACAAAGGATACGTCTCGCAGAGAACTGTATATAGTTGAGGGTGATTCGGCTCTTGGCTCTTGCAAACTTGGCAGAGATTCGGAATTTCAGGGCATTATGCCTGTAAGGGGAAAGATACTTAACTGTTTAAAGACTGATTATGACAAGATATTTAAAAATGATATTATAACAGATTTACTTAAAGTAATGGGTTGCGGTGTGGAAGTAAAATCAAAAGCAAACAAGGAACTTAATTCTTTTGATTTGGACGGACTGCGTTGGAACAAGATAGTAATATGTACCGATGCCGATGTTGACGGATTTCAGATTAGAACATTGATACTTACAATGTTGTATAGACTGACGCCTACGCTTATAGAAAAGGGTTATGTATATATTGCGGAATCTCCTCTTTACGAGATAACAACAAAGGACAATACTTATTTTGCCTATGACCAAAAAGAGAAAGAAGAAATATGCGCGAAGCTTAAAAATCAAAAGTATACTTTGCAACGTTCAAAAGGTTTGGGCGAAAATGAGCCTGAAATGATGTGGCTTACAACAATGAATCCAAAGACACGTCGCCTTATAAAAGTTACGCCGAATGACGTAGCTACAACTACCGAAATATTTGATATTTTGCTTGGCGATAATTTACAGGGAAGAAAAGACTATATTTCAAAATATGGCGGAATGTATTTGGAAAAAGCCGATATTTCATAAAACAAAGGTGATATTAAGTGAAAAAATTAGCAGAAGAAACAGTATTTTTATTAAGAGAAAAAGGGCTTACCTTTGCAACAGCGGAAAGCTGTACGGGTGGTTTAATTTCAGCAACAGTTACACAGGTTTCGGGTGTTTCAGCAATATTTTACGGTGGAATGGTAACGTATAATAACGAAATCAAAAATAAAATTTTGGGTGTAAAAAAAGAAACACTGGAAGAATATTCGGCAATATCACAGGAAACGGCTGAGGAAATGGCGCGCAATATATGTGAAAAAATGAATGTAAAAATAGGTGTTGCCGTTACCGGAAACGCAGGACCAAATCCATCGGAAAATAAGCCGGTGGGTATGGTTTATGTTTCGGTTTACAGCGAAAATTTTAAAAAGACAGTTGAATTAAGCAAACAGTTGCAAGGAAACGAGAGTCGTGACGAAATAAGAAAAGTGGCAGTTAAAACAGCGCTGTTACTCTTACAGGAGACAGTGAAATATTATTAAAAATCTTTTTGGCGGAATGGAGGAGGAAAAACTGTGGCAAAAAAAACAACAGACAGCGATAAAAGTGCAAAGAAAAATGCACTGTCAGGATATATTGAAAATGCCGGACTGGTAATAGAGCAACCGATAGCGGACACTTTGAAAACAAACTATATGCCCTATGCTATGAGCGTCATAGTGTCACGCGCTATTCCGGAAATAGACGGTTTTAAGCCTTCGCACAGAAAAATACTTTATACTATGTATAAAATGGGGCTACTTAACGGAAACAGAATAAAATCTGCAAATATTGTCGGACAGACTATGCGCTTAAATCCGCATGGCGATATGTCTATTTATGAAACTATGGTAAGACTTTCAAGGGGTTATGACGCGCTTCTTTGCCCCTTTGTCGATAGTAAGGGTAACTTCGGTAAGTCTTATTCACGGGATATGGCGTTTGCCGCATCTCGTTATACAGAGGCGAAACTTGAAAAAATATGCGCACAGATATTTTCGGATATAGACAAGGATACAGTAGATTTTGTAGATAATTATGACAGCACAATGAAAGAGCCGTCGCTGCTCCCTGTAACATTTCCGACAATACTTGCAAATATAAATACAGGTATAGCGGTAGGTATGGCGAGTAATATAGCATCATTTAATTTAAAAGAACTTTGCAATACGACAATAGCGAGAATAAAAAATCCCGATGCTGTTATACTTGACACATTAAAAGCCCCTGATTTTGCAAGTGGCGGATATCTGCTTTACGATGAAGATGAACTGAATAAAATTTACTCAACAGGTAAAGGTACGGTTCGTATTCGCAGCAAATATATCTATGATAGGGCGAACAACTGCATTGATATTACGGAAATCCCACCTACTTCAACAATAGAAGTTATAGTAGATAAGATTGTTGACCAAGTAAAGAGCGGTAAAATTCGGGAAATCGTTGATGTAAGAGACGAAACGGATTTATCCGGTTTAAAACTGACAATAGACCTAAAACGTGGCGTCGACGCAGACAAACTAATGCAAAAACTATATAAAAACACAGGTTTGGAGGCTACTTTTTCCTGTAATTTCAATGTGCTTATCGGTGGTACTCCGCAAGTAATGGGTGTTGGTACGATTCTTGATGAGTGGACAGAGTTTAGACGTGGTTGCGTAAAACGTGGCATAGCCTTTGACCTTGAAAAGAAAAAGGAGAAGTTACACCTATTAAAAGGACTTAAAAAAATACTCTTAGATATAGATAAGGCAATCAAGATAATAAGAGAGACGGAAGAAGAACAAGATGTATTGCCAAATTTGATGATTGGTTTCGGCATTGATGAAAAGCAAGCTGAATTTGTATCGGAAATAAAACTCCGTCAATTAAACAGAGAATATATATTAAAACGCACAGATGAAATAGAGTCCTTACGTGATGAAATAGCAGAAATGGAAGATACGCTTAACAGTAAATCAAAGATAGACAAAATAATTATCGAACAACTGAAAGCTGTTGCAAAGAACTTTGGACAGGAGAGAAAGACAGAGATAGTATATGACTTTGATGATTCTGTGGAGAGTGAAGAGGAAAAGATACAAAACTATCCTGTAAAACTTTTCTTTACAAAAGACGGATATTTTAAAAAGATTACTCCGTTGTCGTACAGAATGTCGGGCGAGCATAAGCTAAAAGACGGTGATGAGATTATAACAGAAGTAGACAGTCAAAATGATGTGCATATTTTGTTCTTTACGAATATGGGACAGGTATATAAAACCCGCGCATTTGAATTTGAGGACACAAAGGCGAGTGTGTTGGGTGAATATCTACCGTCAAAGCTTGGTATGGATACTGATGAAGCGCCTATATATATGCTTGTAACATCTGACTATGCGGGAGATATGCTGTTTGTTTTTGAAAACGGAAAGATAGCAAGGGTTACTCTGTCTTCATATCAAACAGTAAACAATCGTAAAAAACTAATAAAAGCATATTCTGTAAAATCTCCGCTTGTATATATAGATTGCATACGTAAAGAAAAGGAAATTTTATTAACTTCAAGCGCAAACAGAAATTTGATTGTAAATACCGCTATGGTCAGCGTCAAGACAACAAAAGACACACAGGGCATACAGGCAATGACAATGAAAAGCGGTATAAGGATACTTTCTGCAAAAACATATACAGGCGGAAGTATTGATGGTGAACACAGACTTCGTACAAAGAATTTGCCGGCAGTGGGAACGGTAATAAAAGAACAGGCAGAACAACTTTCATTTGGTGGCAAATAATAAAAAAACAGCCTTTAAAGATAATACTTTAAAGGCTTGGTTTGATTTACAAAAAGCAAACGCATAAATAAAATTTGTAAATCAGTAATAATATTATGGGCATTTATATTGCTATTATACATATCTTTATAAAAATAAATTTTGGCAAAATAACAGAAAGGGAGAATATTATAATAATGTCAAAACAAGTATGGCGAGGCAGTACTCTATTGGGACCTATTCCACCTACACTTATAACTTGCGGAACAGTGGAAAATCCTAATATATTTACTGTTGCATGGACAGGTATTATAAATACAATACCACCGAAAACATATATATCCGTACGTCCCGAAAGGTATTCTTATGAGCTGATTGAAAAAAGCGGTGAATTTGTAATAAATATTCCCACCGAAAAATTAGTCAGAGCAGTTGATTTTTGCGGAGTTCGTTCGGGCAGAAATATGAATAAATTTAAAGAAATGAATTTGACGCCGGAACAAGCGCCGAACGTATCAGCCCCTATGCTTTTGGAAAGCCCGATAAATTTGGAATGTAGAGTTACCGATAAAATAAAACTGGGTTCGCACGATATGTTTTTGGCTGATATTGTCAGTGTGAATGTTGATGAAGATTTACTTGATAAAACAGGAAAGTTATGTTTTAATAGAAGTAAGCCTATTGCGTTTGCGCATGGACAATACTATAAGATAGGTGAAAGTATAGGAACTTTTGGATATTCTGTAAAGAAGAAAACCAAAAACGGCAAAAACGCAGGCAAGAAGAAAAAATAACAGTCATATTTTTCTCTGATAAATAATATTATATAATGAAAAGCGGATAATATTAATGTTTATGTATCCGCAAAATTAATATTATTGTGGAGGGAAATTTATGAAAAAACCAAAAATAAACGTGATTTTATCCAAAAAACACATTATATTATCAGCTTTAATCTTAACACTTAGTTTGGCAGTATATCTAAACTGGGAGTACGTAAAACACAATGACGGTGTTATTATGGAAGAAGGCACTGTACAAGTGCAAAATACACAGACATCAAACGAAAATTTATCAACAAAAGAAGATGAACCCGCAAACTATGGCGAGGCTTATTTTGCCGAAGCAAAGTTATCAAGAACAAAATCACGTGATGAGGCTGTTGAAGCTATGAAATATATGCTGGAAGATGCAAATTTGAGTACAGCGGAATTAAAAAAGCTTACAATGGAAGCTACAAACTTAGCGAAATCCATTGAGAAAGAAAGCAAGATAGAAAATCTTATAAAAGCAAAAGGCTTCAATGAATGTATGGTTTATCTTGAACCCGAAAAAATAGATGTTCTTGTAAAGAGCGACAATTTAACAGATAGTGAAGTTTTACAAATAAAAGATGTAATTTTGGGAGAAATTACAATACCAAATGAAAAAATTTCAATAATTGAAATAAAATAGTTGTGTCTTTCAAAAAAAATGGTATAATAAGAGTAAGGTAGTAAAATACATATACTTTTAGGAGGTATTTAATATGCAAGAAAAAACAAAAGCAAAGGGTAATTTAAAGATTTCTTATGAGGTAGTATCTTCTATTGTTGAATATTCAATAAAAGATTTAGGCGAGCTGGTTTCTTTGGAGCCGGTATCTGTAAAGTCAAATTTGGTATCACTTATAGAAAAACAAAGTATTAAACCTGTAAGTGTAGAGATAAAAGACGGTGTTGCAAAGGTGAACGTAAGACTTCTTATAGGAGAAGATGTAAATATCAGAGCATTTGCAAAAAAATTGCAGTCAGTTGTTAAAGAGTCTATACAAAATATGACAGGAATAGTCGTATCAGATGTTAATATCTGTGTTGCCGGTCTTTTACAATAATAATCGAAAAATATATAAACAATATAAGATAAAGTGTCAAGCCTTCACTTTATATCAGTGAAGGTAGATACTTTGTTTTTTGTAATAATTAGGAAGTTTAATAAGGATAGGTAAACGAAAGTATGATAACAAGAAGAGAAGCGAGACAACAAGCATTTTCACTGATTTTTGAGAAAAGTTTTCAAAATTTGCCGTTGGAGGATTTGCTTGCCGGTGCATCTGATTCAAGAGATTTGGAAGCAGACGAGTATGCACTTTCTGTTGTAAGGGCAGTACAAGAGCATTTATACGAAATAGATGATATAATAACAAAACACAGTGTGAAGTGGAAGATAGACAGACTGTCAAAAGTATCACTGGCTATACTTCGTTTGGCAATAGCTGAAATAACATTTGTCAAAGAAGTAGAAGAACCTGTGGCAATAAATGAGGCGGTAGAACTTGCCAAAATTTACGGTGGAGAAGAAGACCCCTCGTACATAAACGGTGTGCTGGGTGGTTATGTCAGAAGTATGGCGATAGATACGGAAAACAATAAAGAATAATACTTTTGAATAAAATATTTTTGTAGCACACAAATTATGTTAAAATAACATAGTTTTATTTTGTGCTACTATTTTTTTATGGAGGTATGTGCTATTTTGAATTCTCCTATGATTACAGTATCTCAACTGCTAAGATTTGTTAAGTCTTTGTTAGATGAGCAAAAAGTACTCAATGATGTTTTTTTAACAGGTGAGGTTGCGGATTTGGCTTTTCGTTCATATAGCGGACATTTGTATTTTACTGTTACCGACGGGACATCGACAATAAAATGCGTAATGTTTAATAAATATGCCTCACAACTCAAAAAAGAAATAAAAAAAGGTGACAGTATTCTCATTCGCGGTAACGTCACTGTTTATGAAAAAGACAGCACAATACAAGTGATAGCCTATGATATACACCATAAGGGTAGCGGGGAAAAGAAAACGACACTTGACGAACTAAAAAAGAAATTAATGGACGAAGGACTCTTTAAAAGTGAGAGAAAATTGTCATTTTGTGAATTTCCGAAGACAATCGGCGTTATTACTTCGCCTGAGGGTGCGGCGCTGCAAGATATAATAGCTACAATGGCTATACGAAATCCGCTTGTTAAAATAATAGTATATCCTGCGGTTATGCAGGGAGATAAATCTGCTGAAACTATAATAAAGGCTTTGGATTTTGCCGAAAAAGAAAATTTGTGTGAAAGTTATATTATTGCACGTGGCGGCGGTTCAAGTGATGATTTAAGTCCGTTTAACGATGAAAAATTGGCAAGAAGAATATCGGAATTTAGATATCCTGTTGTTTCCGCAGTGGGACACGAAATAGACACAACTATTCTGGATTTGGTTGCCGATGCGCGAGCCGCCACACCAACGGCAGCCTGCGCCGTAATTTGCAACAGTTCCGACAGATATAAAGATTTGGTAGAGGATTTAGTAAGCAGATTAAAGGACAGAACCCTTGCAAAGTATAAACTGGCAGAGGCAGAGGTTAAATCTTTGCAAAATCAAGTATTTGGTATGTCGGTAATAAATAAATTGGAAAAAAACGAGCAAAAACTTGCTTTTTTACAAAAAAGTTTAGAATATAGATTACAAGATAAATTAACCGCAACAATATCAAGGGTAGAAAATCTTACTGAGCGATTGGAGATACTTAATCCTTTGAATATACTCAAAAAGGGTTACTCAATAACAAAAAGCGGTGATAACATTTTAGTCGGCTGTAATTCACTATCGGTTGATGATATAATTGTAACTAAATTTGCAGACGGTGAAATAAAATCGAAAGTTATTGATATCAATGTAATGGAGGTTTAAAAAGATTATGCACGAAAACAAAATAATAGATATTGCGCTTGAAGAAACCGAAGAAAAAACCAATATAGAAGATATGATTATAAATCTTGAAAATATCGTAAAGAAAATGGGTGAAAGCGGAATATCGCTTGATGAGTCATTAAACCTATATACAAACGGCGTAAAGCTTGCGCAAAACTGCCTTGATAAAATTAATGATGCAAAACAGATTATTGAGCAACACAAAATCGTTGATTAAATATAGCTTTGGAGGATATGGTGGCATATTTAGAACAATATACAATATATAAACAAAAACTGGAAAAATATATTAAAAGTGTTTTTGAACAGGAAAAAGTCCTTCAACAAACGGTACTGTCAGCTATGGAATACAGTATTATGAATGGAGGAAAAAGACTTCGTGGCATATTGGTTATGCACTGCGCGGAAATTTTCGGTAGCGATATGGAAACATCACTGCCTGTGGCAGCCGCGATAGAAATGGTACACGCATACTCACTTATCCATGACGATTTACCGTGTATGGATAATGACGATTTTCGCAGAGGTATGCCGTCATGCCATAAGGCGTTTGATGAGGCAACAGCTTTGCTTGCGGGTGACGCGCTATTGACCCTTGCCTTTGAAAAAATATCAGACGCAAATATTTCATCTGATAAAAAAGTAAAACTGATAAAGCTTTTATCAAATTCTGCGGGTGCTTATGGAATGATAGGTGGTCAGCAAATAGATTTGGAGAGCGAAAACAAAGATATTTCCATTGAAATTTTGACAACACTGCATAGATTAAAGACAGGCGCACTGATAAAAGCCGCTGTTGGAATGGGCTGTATACTTGGCAACTGTTCAGATGATGATTATAAAAAAATGCAAGAGTATGCCGAAAATGTAGGACTGGCATTTCAAATAACAGATGATATGCTTGACGTTACTGCTAATGAGGAAGAACTCGGAAAACCGATAAACAGTGACAGTAAAAATAACAAGACAACATTTGTAACAAAATACGGATATGAAAAATCAAGGGAATTAGCCACACAGCTTATCGCAAAAGCAGTGGATAATCTCTATAATATAGATGTTATAAAAGAAAAAGAATATTTCTTGAAGGAACTTGCGGAAAAAATTATTGACAGAAGAAAATAACTCTTTAAGGGATATTTTCGGAATAATAAAAGTAGGAGTGTTAATGTTGCAGTTTTTAAAATTGATAACAAGTAACTATATAATAAATGTTGGTTTTGTGAGTTGGTGTGTTGCACAAATTTTAAAAACATTATTTGCATTTATTAAATACAAAGCATTTATCCCCGAGCGTTTGGTGGGGGCAGGTGGTATGCCCAGCTCACATACGGCATTGGTTGTTTCAATCACTGTTGCAATGGCAAAACTTGAAGGTTTCAGTTCACCGCTATTTGCGCTCAGTATGGCTTTTGCGGCAGTTGTTATATACGATGCTATGGGTGTACGCCGAGCGGCAGGTGAGCAGGCAAAAGTACTTAATAAAATGATATTCAGCTTTAAAGATATAAGTAAAATTTTTGAGTATCTGAATGAAGAAATAGAAGAAGAATTTGATGAGACAACTGAAAATATAACGGAACATAAAGAACTGAAAGAATTTTTGGGACATACGCCACTGGAAGTACTTGGTGGCGCGATAGTCGGCATATTGGTTGCATCATTTATGCCAATAGTGTAAATTTCTTGTAATAAAAGGATAGGTAAATTAGAATTGAAAAAAAGATTGGATTTAGTTGTTGTAGAAAAAGGCTATATTACAGGCAGAGACAAGGCAAAGGCAGTAATAATGTCCGGCGATGTATATGTAAATGGGCAAAAGGCTGACAAGGCGGGAATGCTTGTTGATGAAGATTTGGACAAGATAGAAGTACGCGCCGAAAAATGCCCATTTGTAAGTCGTGGTGGATATAAGCTTGTAAAAGCTATGGATTTATTTCCGATAGATTTGCAGAATACTGTTTGCGCGGATATTGGCGCATCAACAGGAGGTTTTACTGATTGTATGTTGCAAAAAGGCGCAAGCAAGGTTTACTCAATAGATGTAGGTTATGGTCAGCTTGCATGGAAGCTCAGAACAGATGAAAGAGTTGTAAATCTTGAAAGAACGAATATAAGATACGTTACAGATGAGCAGATACCCGATAAGATAGACTTTATTTCGGTTGATGTGTCTTTTATTTCACTTACGCTTGTTTTGCCGGTGGTGCATAGATTGCTTACAGAAAACGGAAAGGCAGTATGTCTTGTCAAACCGCAGTTTGAGGCAGGCAAGGGGCTTGTTGGGAAAAAAGGTGTTGTACGTGATCCGCAAGTGCATCGAGACGTTATAGAGAAAGTTGTTACTTTTGCGAGAGAGCAAGAATTTTTTGTTTCGGGGCTTACTTTTTCTCCGATAAAAGGTCCTGAGGGTAATATCGAATATTTGATGTATATTACAAAAGCTGATGAAGGTACAAATATCACAGACGAAGATTTCGATACAGTTGTAAAATTATCTCATAGCACATTAGATTTATAATATATTTTGAAAAGCGGGTAGCGTATATTATGAAAGTTTTTATAATTCCGAATTATATTAAAAAAAATACGGACAGCATATTAGAACGTTTGGTTAGTTTATTTAAAAAGTCAAATTGTGAGTATTATATCTTGCCACAAGATTTTTTCTTTGATGAAACACTTATACAAAATTTTTATATAGCTATGCTCAAAGAAAAACATTCTGCAATAGAAGAATTAAAAACATCTGATATAATAATATCTGTCGGCGGAGACGGCACAATGATGCGTTCGGCGCATTTGGGAGCTAAATTCAATAAAGCTATTTTGGGTATTAATACAGGAAACTTAGGCTTTTTGACACAGGTTGAGCCTGAGGATTTGGATTTTTACATCAACAAATTAATCTGTGGTTATTACGATGTTACATACAGAAGCGGAATATCCGTGTATTTGAATAAAAGTTCTATTCCGTATGTAGAATTTGCGATAAACGAAATTGTTTTGAGAAAAAGCGAAGAAGATAATGTTATTGATTTTGAAATATACAGTGACAATTTCTGTATAGATAAATGCCGCGCCGACGGAATTATTTTTTCGAGCGCGACAGGCTCAACAGCGTATAACCTATCGGCAGGCGGAGTAGTGGTAGACCCGCTCTTAAATGTAATAAATATGGTGCCTATTTGCCCACATACAATATCATCAAAGCCTATGATATTCAGCGACAGACGTGAAGTGAAATTTATATCACATAAAGATGTAATATTAATGGCAGATGGAGGCGAAAAAATAGTAGTGCCAAAAGGTACAACAATCAGGATTAAAGGTTCAAAACAAAAAGTGGGATTTATTAATTTCAGAGACAAAGAGTTTTTTCAAATATTGTCAGAGAAGATTAAACAGAGGGGTTAATTGTGAAAAACAAAAGACAAGAAAAATTGTTGGAGATAATAGACAGTCATATAGTAACAACTCAGGAGCAATTACTGGAATATCTAAAAGTAAGTGGCTACAATGTTACACAGGCTACTGTTTCACGTGATATAAAAGAGCTTAGAATAATCAAAACTTTGTTGCCGACAGGCGAATATTACTATACGCATAATAATATTGCGATAAAACAAGCTATGCCTGTAAAATTGAATTCAATATTTATGGAATCAATAAAAAGTATTGATTGGGCAGGTAATTTTGTTGTTATAAAATGCTATTCCGGTATGGCGAATGCTGTTTGCGCGTCCATTGACAATGAATCGTGGGACGGACTGCTTGGAACAATAGCAGGTGATGATACTATATTTATGCTATTGCGTACGGAAAATCACGCAAGGAGTTTTGCTGAAAATATAAAAGATATTATCGGTAAGTGATGATTAAAACTGTTTTTTTAAAAAATAGTTTTTATATTGAATGGGGGAATTTTGTGTTATCACAATTACATATAGAGAATATAGCTGTAATACAAAAAGTAACTATTGATTTTACGGAAGGTTTTAATGTTTTTACAGGCGAAACAGGAGCAGGTAAAACGATACTGATAAATGCTATCAATGCTGTTTTGGGTGGGAAAATATATAAAGAAATGATAAGACAGGGAGAGAAAAAAGCTCTCGTTGTCGCATCTTTTACAGACATACCGGAAAGTATTGTGAATAAAATAGAGTTTTTGGGTTACAGTGTGGAAGACGGACAGATAGTGGTATCACGCGAGATATTTACCGATTCAAAGAGTACAGTAAAAATAAACGGCAGACCTGCAAATATTTCATTATTAAGAGAAATAGCGGAATTGTTAATTGACATTCATGGTCAACACGACAGCAGAGAGTTACTTTCTCCGGAAAGGCATTTGAGTTTTGTTGATAATTTCGGCGAATTGCATAGTGATATTGCAACATATAGAGAAGTTTACGATAAACTGTGCAGTGTGCGGGCAGAAATTGAAAGACTTAAAATGAATGAAAGTTTAAAGTTGCAACGTCAAGACATACTTAGATATCAAATTGATGAGATAACTAAGGCAAAACTTACTGACGGGGAGGACGACGAGCTTGTTTCTCAAAGAGAAATAATAAGAAACAGCGAAGAAATAAGCGAGGCTCTTGGTGGCGCCTATAATATACTGAATGGTAATGACGATTATGACGGAATATTGGGACAGCTTTCAACACTGGAAGATTTTATCAACACTGCAAGTGAATTTGTAGATGGATTTGAAGAATATTCAGCAAAAATCAATGAATTTAAGTATGACTTGGAAGAAATGTCTATTATGTCACGTGATTTTTTGGACGAACAGCAATTTGACCCACGAATGCTTGATAAAATAGAAAGTAGACTTGACCAGATAGACAGACTGAAAAAGAAATACGGCGATACTGTTACAGATATACTAAACTATTGCGAAAAAGCGGAAATAGAACTTAATGATTTGGTTTTTTCCGATGAAAAACGGGAAAAACTGCAAGAAGAAGAAAAAGAGCTTTTAAGACAGGCGCAGGAGCTTGCAGATACCCTTACCGATAAACGTAAGCTGTGCGCTAAAAGATTGGTTGATTTAATCGGCAAAGAACTAAGCTTTTTGGATATGCCAAATGTTAAGCTTTCTTATAGTTATGAGAAAAAATCTTTGTCTTTAAACGGTCAAGATGATATGCAACTGCTCATTTCCGCAAATGTCGGTGAGACGCCAAAACCACTTTCAAAGATAGCCTCAGGCGGTGAGCTTTCGAGGATAATGCTTGCTATAAAAAATGTTTTGGCGGATAAAGATGACATAGGAACAATTATTTTTGACGAAATTGATACAGGTGTCAGCGGACGCGCCGCAAACAAAATAGGTTCTAAATTGTCACAGGTTTCAAAAAATCGTCAAATAATTTGCGTAACACACCTTGCGCAAGTGGCGGCTTACGGCAATACTCATTTTAAAATATACAAAGATGTATCAAACGAAAGAACATACACCCATGTTGTCGCTTTGGAATATAAGGATAGAATAGCGGAGCTTGCCCGTATAAATGTAGGTGAAAATATTACCGAATTTGCGCTTGCAACAGCAGAAGAAATGTTAATCAATGCAGTTTAATATATTATAACTGATATATGTAAATATATCAGTATTATAACTATCTTAACAAATAGTTTATTATAAATTTATATAAAGTTATATTTTGATTATAAAAAAATAATTGAAAAAGAAATTTTTTATGATACAATATATTTATTAAATAATGGAGGAAAAATTTTTGTCAAACGGAAAGTTTAAGATTTATGACAAATTAAATGATGTAACACACTATACAGAATTAATTAAGGACAATTTTTCTGTATTTTATAAAGATAAAAAAGCAAAGGTTTATGTACATTCCTATGGTTGTTTGCAAAGCGTATCGGACGGAGAAAAACTCAAAGGCATACTTGTGGATATGGGATATATAGCGACTGATGTATTAGAAGAAGCCGATGTAATACTATACAATACTTGCGCTGTTCGTGAAAATGCCGAAGACAGAGTATTCGGTAATGTCGGAGTTTTAAAGGCGCTGAAAAAACAAAACAAGCAACTTATAATAGGAATTGCAGGTTGTATGACCGAGCAGGACGATGTTAAAAAACGCATACAGAAAAGTTATCCCTATGTGGATTTAATTATGGGTTCGAATGCTTTTGATATTTTGCCGAAACTTCTGTATGATAAACTAAGCAATAACAAAAAGTATGTTGAGCTTGAACCTATAACAGAAAAATCTGACATTATAGAAAACATACCTGTCTATCGTGACGATAAGATAAAGGCAAATGTCTCAATAATGTATGGCTGTGACAATTTTTGCTCATATTGTATAGTGCCGTATGTCAGAGGTCGAGAGAGAAGCAGAGCTAGCAGTGAAATTCTTGAAGAAATAGAGAATTTGGTTAAACAAGGCTACAAAGAGATTATGTTACTGGGCGAAAATGTCAATTCTTATGGTAAAGGTCTTGAAAACGATATTGATTTTCCTACTCTTTTGAAGAAGATAAATGCTATTAAAGGTGAATTTTGGGTTAGATTTATGTCAAGTCACCCAAAGGACTGCTCAAAGGAATTAATTGACACTGTTGCCGCTTGCGACAAAATAGAAAAACACATACATCTACCTATGCAAAGCGGAAGTAACAGTATATTAAAAGTGATGAACAGAAAGTACACTATTGAACATTTTATGTCTCTGGTGGACTATGTGAAAGAGAAGATACCGAATGCTACTCTTTCAACTGATATAATAGTAGGTTTTCCGAACGAAACCCGTGAAGATTTTGAAGATACCCTCAGCGCATTAAGAAAGGCTAGATTTGATACTGTATTTTCATTTATATATTCAAAGCGGACAGGCACTGTTGCGGCAAAGCTTGATGATTCTGTTACGGACAAAGAGAAATCCGACAGAATGTGTGAGCTTTTGAGTATCCAAAACGAAATAATTGTAGAAAAAATGCAAAGCTATGTTGACAAAACGCTCAGAGTATTGGTGGATACATACAATACCGAAAGAAATTCAGTATTGGGACGGGACAGTGGTGGAATACTGATAGAAATAGAAAACGGAGACAAAACATTAAAAGGAAGATTTGTCGATGTGCTTATAACAAGCGCAAAGAGAACTCTGCTTTTAGGCAAAATTGTTTAATCAGCAATCTTACAATTTTTGTTTTATACAAAAATTTAATGCTTTTTAATAAATAAATATATTTTAATGGAGGAATAAAATAATGGACGTAATTGAACAAGCAAGAAAATTGGGAGAAATTCTACAACAATCAGATGAGTATATAGCTTTTCAAACAGCTACAAGAACAATGGAAGATGATGCTGAACTAAATGAGATTATTTCTCAATTTAATCTTGAAAAAGTGGCGCTAAGTCAGGAAATGCAAAAAGATGACAAGAATCAAGAAAAAGTAGATGCGCATAACAACAAAATTAAAGATTTGTATGCTAAAATAATGGATAACGCAAATATGCGCGCATTCAACTCAACAAAAGAAGAATTAAACAGAACACTTTCTTTTGTAAATGAGATTATTCTTGCATCTGCAAATGGTGAAAATCCATACGAAGTAACACAAAGTACTTGCACAGGCAGCTGCGGCACTTGCGGTGGTTGTCACTGATTTTTTAAGATTTAAGTTTATATCTAACCTCTTATATATAATAGGGGGTTAGATATATGTATTTATAAGATATATTTAAAATACACTAATTTAATATGATTTTAGCATATTTTAAATAAATCTTATTATATTTTACAAATGACTATTAATTGAAAGGATTTTGCTGATGTTGACACTGGCGAATATTGATAAAGAAAAATTATCACCGATGATGAAACAATATTGTGAGATAAAAGAAGAAAATAAAGGAAGTTTGCTCTTTTATCGTTTAGGTGATTTTTATGAGATGTTTTTTGATGATGCGGTATTGGTTTCAAAAGAATTGGAGCTTACCTTGACAGGCAGAGACTGTGGACTCGAAGAACGCGCTCCAATGTGTGGTGTGCCGTATCACAGTGTAGATACATATATTGCAAAACTCATAAAAAAAGGATATAAAGTTGCAATTTGCGAACAAATGGAAGACCCTGCCACCGCAAAGGGAATGGTTCGCCGAGATGTTGTTCGTGTAATTACGCCCGGTACGTTAATTGAGAGCAATATTCTCAGCGAAGATACCAATAATTATATTTGTTCGCTGTATATTAATGAAAATAAATATGGTGTGTGTTTTGCCGATATTTCGACAGGTGAGCTGGTTGTAACGGAATTTTTGGAAGACGGAGACAATAGACTGAAAAACGAGCTTGTCAGATGTATGCCAAAAGAACTTATTTTCAATACTGAATTTTTGGATAAAAAAGAAATAGCCACCTTTCTGAAAGAAAAAATTGCCTGTACAGCCGATTTGGGAGAAGAAGATTCATTTGAGTATAAAATGGCTGAATATACAGTGCTGAGACATTTTGACAAGGATAGTTTGAGTGAGTTGTCTCTTGAAAATATGCCGTACGCTGTTTCGGCGCTTGGCGGACTGTTTATTTATCTTGCGAAAACACAGAGGGTTGGACTTTCACGTATACAAAATGTAACTATATACAGTGACAAACAGTATATGCTACTTGACATTACAGCAAGACGAAATCTTGAACTTTGCGAAACTATGCGCCAACGTGAAAAGAGAGGAACGCTTCTTTGGGTACTTGACAAAACAAAGACAGCTATGGGTAAGCGAAAAATCCGTTCTATAATTTTGCAACCCTTACTTAATTTGATTGAAATAGAAAAGAGGCTGAATGCCGTTGACGAGCTTACGCAAAACAGTATTTTGCTTTCGGATTTAACCTATTCTTTGACAGGTATATTTGATATAGAAAGACTTATGACAAGGGTAGTTTACGGTAATCCGTCACCGAGAGATTTGTCGGCGCTTGCGACCGGACTGAAAAAAATACCCGAACTTAAAAATTATATGCAAAACGTACAGTCACAGTTTTTGTGTTTGATTGAGCAAAATCTTGATAAGCTGGAAGATATTACAGGTTTGATTGAAAATTCAATCAAAGAAGCGCCACCAATGACAATACGTGACGGTGGTGTTATAAAAGAGGGTTACAACAGTGAACTTGACGAACTTAGATTTTTCTCCGAACATATAAAAGAGATAATAGCGCAAAAAGAGGCGGAGGAAAAAGAAAAGACAGGTATAAAGAACTTAAAAATAGGATATAACCGTGTCTTTGGTTATTACATAGAAGTGTCAAAAGCAAGCGCAGAGCAAGTACCAAATACTTATATACGTAAGCAAACGCTTGCAAATAACGAGAGATACATAACAGAAGAATTAAAAGAGTTAGAGGGTAAAGTTTTGACTGCTCAACAAAAAATAGTTGTTTTGGAGGCCAGACTGTTTGAAGAAATTCGCTCATTGGTCGCAAAAGAACTTGAAAGAATACAAAGAACGGCGGAAGCAGTGGCTTTGCTTGATGTATTTTGTTCTTTTGCGATAGTTTCAATGGAAAACGACTATGTTCGACCTATTATGGATAATTCTGATGATATAATAATAAATGACGGTCGACATCCGGTAGTGGAAAAACTGCTTAAAGATACCACCTTTGTTGCAAATGATACGAAGCTAAATTGTAATCAAGATATAGTAGCGATAATAACAGGGCCGAATATGGCGGGTAAGTCGACATATATACGTCAGACAGCGCTTATAACCATAATGGCGCAAATAGGGTGCTTCGTTCCTGCAAAATATGCAAAAATAGGTATTGTTGATGCTGTGTTTACCCGTGTCGGCGCATCAGATGACCTGTCAACAGGACAATCTACATTTATGGTTGAAATGAACGAGGTTGCGCAAATACTGAATAACGCGACTTCAAAGAGCTTGCTTATTCTTGATGAAATAGGCAGAGGAACATCTACCTTTGACGGAATGAGTATTGCAAGAGCAGTTATTGAGTATATCGCTGATAAAAATAAACTTGGCGCAAAGACGCTTTTTGCAACGCATTATCACGAATTGACGGAACTCAGCGAGCTGTATTCTTGCATTAAAAATTATAATATAGCGGCAATAAAGCGTTCTGATGATATTATATTTTTGAGAAGAATATTGCCCGGTGGCGCTGATGAAAGTTACGGTATAGAGGTTTCCAAACTTGCAGGCGTGCCTAAATGGGTTGTTACGCGCGCTTATGAGATATTAAAGCAAATAGAGACAGACGGAAAAGTAAAACCTATAAAAAAAGAGAAAAAAGAGACAATTCAGCAACTTACTTTTGTTGATGATACAGCTGAATTATTAAAGAAAAGGATAAGGGAAATAAATATTGACGAGATGACACCGAGACAGGCACAAGACTTGTTATATGAATTAAAAAAGATTGTAAATTAAATTATTTGAAATAGAAAGAGGTGAAAACAATGGGTAAAATACAAGTACTTGATAAAAATATTGCGGAGCTTATAGCGGCAGGCGAAGTTGTAGAGCGGCCGAGTTCGGTTATTAAAGAACTTGTGGAAAATTCAATAGATGCAAGCGCAACCAGTATTACCGTGGAAATAAAAAACGGTGGTATTCGTCTTATGAGAATAAGCGATAATGGTTGCGGAATAGAAAAGTCTGATTTACCCATTGCTTTTTTGCGTCATGCCACAAGCAAGGTAAAAACAAAAGATGATATATATAATATAGGCACATTGGGATTTAGGGGAGAGGCGCTTGCGTCAATATCGGCAGTCAGCAAAGTAGAACTTGTAACACGGACACAGGACGATGAACTTGCAAACAGGATTGTTGTTGAGGGTGGCGTCATAGGCGAAGTTATGGAATATGGCGGTTCTTATGGGACAACGATAAGTATCCGAGATTTATTTTATAATATCCCTGCGCGAATGAAGTTTTTAAAAAAGGATTTGACAGAGGGAAATGCGATAGCCGGTTTAATGGACAGATTGGCGCTGAGTCACCCTGAAATATCATTCAGATTTATACGTGAAGGACAAAAAAAGCTACATACAAACGGTGACGGAAATTTGCTTTCCACAATATATTCTGTCTATGGCAGAGAAATAGGGCAAAGTATGGTAGAAGTCAAGTATTCGAATAATGGAATCAGCGTTTATGGATTTATCGGAAAACCCGAAAGTTCAAAGGCATCGAGAAATATGGAGATGTTTTTTGTTAATGGCAGATATGTAAGATGTGTTACAGCCACAACAGCCCTTGAAGAAGCTTACAAAACGCAAATTATGGTGGGAAAATATCCGATTTGTGTTTTAAATATTACTATGCCAAACGATATGATAGATGTCAATGTACACCCGGCAAAGCTCGAAGTTAAGCTTACTGATGAAAGAGTAATTTTCAGCAGTGTGTATTCGGCTGTATACGATACCCTTTTAAATTTAAGACAAACAGTTAATTTTAGCGATATTGCAAGTGAAAAAGTAAAGAGTAAAATTAATTATTTCAATCTTACGCATAGTGAAGATTTAGGCGAACAGCAGAGCATAACCGCGCAAAAGTATCAGGAATTGATTAAGCCTGAAAAGAATAAAAGCGAAATGTTGGAGTCGTCTTACACCACGGAGATGTACAGACAACAACTTTTTACAAATATTGGCAAAGATACTTTCGGTAATAACGCAAGAAAACAAGAAAAAAATGACACAGTAATAAAAGATAATTTTGTTAAAGAAAAAATTGAGTTTGAGGCTGAACATAAAAAAGAAAAAACAGATATAACCGAAGAACCTATTTTATTTATCCCACCAAAAAAGACAACAAAAAAAATTGAGCAATTTAATCCATTTGTTGAGAAAAAACCTGTAAATACAGTAGCCTATGAAAAGCAAGAAAAAAATATTGATAATTTGGTTTATGACTATATAGGCGAAATATTCAATACATATATTATAGCAAAATATGATGATAAATTACTGTTGATAGATAAGCACGCTGCGCACGAAAGGCTGTTATACGAAAAGATAAAGTTTGATTATAATAAAAATGGTTTAAATACGCAGATGTTACTTTTGCCACAGATTATACATTGTCAAAAAGAAATATATGATGTGATAATAAATAACTGTGATGTGTTTTTGAAATTCGGTTTTGGTGTGGAGGATTTCGGTGACGGGAATGTTATTGTCAGAGAAATACCTGCTATTTATAATATAGGTGATGTAGAAGACACAATATTTGAGATAGCGTCTAAGTTATTGGTAGGCGGAATATCGAAGCTTACGGATAAGGTTGAAGATTTATTTCATTCTATGGCGTGCAAAGCGGCAATAAAAGGCGGTCAATTAAATTCGGCGGAAGAACACAAAAAATTATTAAATGATTTGTTTGGTAATCCAAATGTAAGGCATTGCCCACACGGAAGACCTATAATAATAGAATTATCGAAGCATGATATAGAAAAAATGTTTGGTAGACTTGGTTCATTGTAAAAGATTGGGGGAAATTAGCATAATAGATAATAAAATACCGGTAGTGGCAGTTGTAGGTCCGACTGCATCAGGAAAGACGAGACTTGCAATAGATATTTGCAAAATATTTAACGGTGAAGTTATATCAGGCGACTCAATGCAACTATATAAAAAGATGTCGATAGCGACTGCAAAGGCAACGAAAGAAGAACAAGCAAAAGTAAAGCATCATTTGATAGATATAAAAGAGCCTTGGGAAGATTTTTCGGTAGCGGAATTTACAGAACTTACAAAAAATGCTGTAAATGATATAGACGCTAGGGGGAAGCTTTCTGTAATAGCAGGAGGTACAGGTCTTTATATACGTTCTTTTTTGGAAAATATTGTTTTTGAGGAACAAAAAAGAGATGAAGAATATTGCGCGAAACTTTTTAAACTTGCCGAAGAAAAGGGTAATGAAGAATTACACAATCTTTTAAAGGAAGTTGACCCGATAGCCGCTCAAAACATTCATAAAAACAATGTTAAAAGAGTAATTCGCGCATTGGAGATAAATCACACAACAGGTAAGACAGTAGAAGAACAAAATATTAATTCCCGTGTACTACCGTCGCCGTATTTGCCGATAGTAATAGGAATTACATACAAAAATAAAGATACTCTTTATGAAAGAATAAACAGCAGAGTGGATATTATGGTGAAAGACGGTCTTTTAGATGAGGCGAAGGAAGTTCTGAAAATGCCATTATCAAAAACAGCCATACAGGCGATAGGGTATAAAGAACTGATACCATATTTTAATAATGAAATATCTCTTGATGAGGCATTGGAGACAATAAAAATCAATAGCA
Organism: Angelakisella sp.; assembly: GCA_020024555.1. Taxonomy (GTDB): domain Bacteria; phylum Bacillota; class Clostridia; order Oscillospirales; family Ruminococcaceae; genus Angelakisella. Next base: position 12,803 of record JAHHTQ010000004.1, on the reverse strand, counting down.
GACATTATGCCAAACGTCAAATAACATGGTTTAAAAAAGAGAAAAATATTAATTGGTTTTATGTTGATGAATACGCTTCGTATGAAGATATGCTTGAAAATATAGAAGATTTGATTAAAAGTTACGGTTTATAATTAAAATTTACAGGGGAGGTGCAAAATGAACAGTAAGGCAAATATGATAATATCATCACTTTTGTTATTGTTTTTTATAGCTTACATTATTTCACTTGCACTTCGCTTTTACAAGCAGGATTATAAAACAGAGCTACCTTATGTATTTGAAGTGGCAAATGAATACGCCACACAAGGAATAATTATCCGTGATGAAAAAGAATATGTGAAGAATTATAATGGTTATTTATCTTATATTGTTGATGACGGCACAAAAGTTTTGCCGACAACCGTTGTTGCAAAGGAATATTCAAACGAAGAGTATTTATTGATAGATAAAGAAATAGATAAGGTAAAAGAAGTTTATAAAGAAATACAAAATTTAGAGAAGGGCGAAAAGCAGGTTATAAAAGACGTAAGTTCTTTAAATCAAGATATAATAGAATCTATGAAACCGTTTATGCTCTTAAAAGACAAAAACAGCACTGATGACTTGATTGAAATAGAAACAAATATGGCAAGTTCTATTTTAAATTCAAAAATTGCAGTAGGTAATAAGGTGGATTTTTCGGAAGTAAAAACAGAGCTTGAAAATTTTACTCAGCAAAATATTGAATATAACACACATACAGCGGATTTTAGAGGTATATTTACTTCTTATGTCGATGGTTATGAAGATATTTTGAAGCCTGAAATTTTAAAAGATATCGGTTTTGAAAAATATCACGAATTAATGAATGAAGAATACCCGCAAAAAGAAAACAGTTTTGGTAAAAATATTAATAGTATTAATTGGTATTATGTAACCGAAGTTCCATATTATATTTCAAGGCTTTTTATGTCTAACAAAAAATTGAATATGACTTTTTCAAGTGATAAAAGCAAAGTGATAACTGGTAAGGTAGTAAATACAATCAATGATGCAGAAAACGAAAAGAGCATTGTTATAATAAAGTCAAATGACATTATTCCGCAGGCTGTCGGAAACCGAAAAGCATCTATCAACATAGGTTTTCAAGATTTCAGCGGTATAAGGTTCAGTGACAAGGCGCTTAGAATAATTGACGGTCAACAGGGTGTCTATGTTGTCGGAAAAGTTTCAGTGGAATTTAAAAAAGTGGATATAATCTACCGTGGTCCCGATTTTTATTTGAGTAAGATAAATTATACAGACAATGACTATTTAAATATATTTAACGAGATAATTGTAAAAGGAAACAATATGTATGACGGTAAAGAATTAAGATAGAGCGTAGAAATTGTTAATCGTTCATTTCTTTATTGATATATTTTTTAAAAAAGTATAAAAATATAAAAATATATTGACATACTCTATAAAAAAGTAGATAATATAAATGATTACTTTTATTTTGTTAAAAAATAGGAAAATTAATATAATTTTTCATTAGGAGGAAGAAAATGGCTTTTGTTGAGGGATTTAAGAAATTTATGGGAATGAGTCCATTGGAAGAAGACTTTTTGGAAGAGGAGGAAGATGAAATATCCAAAGAGGAATTTTCAGACAATAATTCTGACAATAACATAGATGAAGTAAATAATTTTGACGAATACGATGAGTACAATACAAATGAAAATAAAGTTATTTTTACAGATAATTTTAATACATTTAACAATAATAAAAAGGAGAATGATAGTGTTATGGAAAATATTAATGGTTTAAATGGTTTAAATGGTTTGGGAGCTTTTGATAACAATTCATATCATTCATCAATGTTTGGAAATAATAATGAACAAAAGAATGATCAACAACCTGCTATTCCACAAGTAGTTTTGGTTAAACCCGAAAGATTTGAAGATGCAAGTGATATTGCTGACAGTATGCTCGCAAAGAAAACTATTGTTATAAATACAGATTCACTTTCACAAGATGTAAGACGCCGAATGGTAGATTTTTTGAGCGGTGTTGCTTATGCAGATGGCGCAACAATAAAGAAAGCGTCAAACACAACGTTTGTTATGACACCTGATACGGTTGGTCTTATAGGCGAAGGTTTGACAGAAGATGATGATTCTTCATCAAGAACTCAAAACGGTGTAGATGAAAAGTACTATTGATTTACTGATAGCAAAACTTAATGATGGTATAGAGATTTGTACAAATAAAAACCGACCGTTTTTTTTGGGCTTTTTATCTGATACTGAACAGGATATACTTACAGAAAGAATAAAGAATAATAAAAATATTTTTTATTCTTTTTGGGGTGGCTCTGAAAATTGTGAAAGAAAGTATTTGGGATTATTTCCGTATGAATATTATGTAAATGATGATTTTCCAATAGAAGCAATAAAATTTATATACAATAAAAACTATAAATTACAGCATAAAGATTTTTTAGGAACTATATTGTCACAAGGCTTAAAAAGAGAAGTAGTTGGAGATATTATTATTGAAGAAGGTTGTACTGTTGTATTTGTACAGAAAAATATATCGCCGATTATTCTTTCACAAGTCAGTAAAATAGGTGGTATTGGTGTGTCGCTCTCTGTAATAGACGGTAGTGATATAACAATAGAAAAACATTATGAGACAATAAACAGAACAATTACATCTATGCGTTTAGACTGTGTTGTATCATCTCTTGCAAATGTTTCCAGAACAAAAAGCGCTTTATTAATTAAAAGTGGTAAAGTGTTTATTAACGGTATAGAAGTATATGATAATGATAAAATTATCAATATAGGTGACAAGATAACTATTCGTGGTTTTGGTAAGTTTATATATGACAATAATGATGGTGCAACAAAAAAAGATAGACTGAAAGTAGTTTTTAAAAAATATGTATGAGGTGAATTTATTATGTTAATACCAAATGGTTTTTTAGATGTTGAGTTTGGAAAATCTATGGCTTTTGGATATAAAACAACAGATGTTGATATATTTGTTGACGCTGCTATTGAATTATTAAAAGAATTTGAAAAAGAAAATATAAAGCTAACTGAGACTTTGGAAAAAACACAGGCAGAATTAAAGAGTTATAAAGATGATGAAAATACAATCAGACAAGCGCTTATCGGTTCACAAAAATTGGGCGATTCTTTAATTCATAAAGCAAAAGTACAGGCTGATGAAATAATAGCCGATGCAACCAAAAAAGCAAACGATATACTTGATGGTGTTGAATCCAAAAAACTGCAAAAAGAATATGAGTACAACCGAACAAAAGATGAAGTTTCAAAATTCAAAAATAACCTATTGGTTTTATATAAACAACATTTGGAAATTTTGCAGCAAATACCGGAAGAACCGGACGCGCCTAAAAACAATCATACTGACGAAGATATCAATAATCAAAGTGATATTTTTGAAAACAGTGAAAACACCGATGAAGATTTGTCATATATAAAAGATGATGAGTTTTACCTAAACAGGATTAAGCATTATGAAACATTGATGAACAGTGATGAAAATGCGGAAAGTTCGGTAAATTCAGAAAATTCAGAAAGTTCAGTAAATTCAGAAACAAGTCAGCAAAATGACAATGAAACAGACACTTCTTTAAATGATGATAATTTGCAAAAAGATGAAAGTGACAGTAATATTGAACACACATTTACAGAATCACAAAATTCTGAAAATGATTTTGAAGAAAAATCCACTGTAAATGATACACAAGAAGATATTTCAAAAACCGAAAATTCAGACGCAAATAACTGTTTATCTGAAAATCTTAATGATGCAGAACAACCGTCAACAGATGATGACGATGTGTCCGATAACGATATTACAGAGCTAAAAGATACTGAGAATGTAGAGATAGAAGAAACAGAAGTTACAGACGACACAGCAAATGAAACAAAAACAGACAGTCCCACAGAAAAGAAATTATTTGATACTTTGATATGTGAACAAATAGAGACATCTGTTGTTTTGAATGAAGATGATGACTATAATATGTTTTTAGATGATATTGATTTGGAAGATATTAATGCAAAGCAAATGGATTTATTTAGTGATGAATCCGAAGAAGATGAGCAGAAATTGACCTATTGAGTCTAAGATATATTAAATTTAGCAGGAGTATATAATGACAGGATTTTTATATTTATTGGGAGCGGGGCTACTTGTTTTAGCGGATTATTTTATAAAAGTATGGGCTGTTAATTCTTTAAAGCCAATAACACATATAGACATCATTAAAAATGTTTTATCGCTACATTATCACGAAAATTTTGGAGCTGCGTTTGGCATATTACAACAAAAAAAGTGGTTCTTGATAATATTTACATCACTTATGATAATTGCGCTTATCTATATATTATTTAATAAAAAATTTAACAAACCTATTCTTAATACTTCTTTGATGTTAATAATAGCGGGGGGTATAGGTAATTTAATAGACAGAGTAGCAAAAGGATATGTTGTGGATTATATTTATTTTGAACCTATAAATTTTCCGATATTCAATTTTGCAGATATGTGCGTAGTTTGCGGTACAATACTACTGTTTATATATATGTTTTTCTTTGATAAATCCAACGATGAGAAAGAAAAAATAGAATTTGTCGATAATCTCAGTGGTGAAACAATATCTATGGATAATTCGGATAACGAAAAATAATAAATTATACAAGGAAATATATGGAACATATACTAATAATCGAAGAAAGTATGTTGGGAGAGCGACTGGATAAATTATTATCTGTTGCTTTTCCTCAATTTTCGCGTTCGCAAATACAATTACTGTGTCAAAATGGTAAAATATCCATTAATGACAACATAGTACAAAAAAATACTAAGTTTAAATTGGGCGACAGAATAGTAATAACAGAAGATGAACCACAGGAAACGGAAATTTTACCTGAAAACATACCTCTTGATATTGTCTATGAGGATAATGATTTGTTGGTTGTGAATAAACCAAAAGGAATGGTAGTTCATCCGGCGGTGGGAAATTATACAGGCACGCTTGTTAATGCATTGCTGTATCACTGTAAAGGTTCTCTGTCCGGTATAAACGGTGTTATAAGACCAGGGATAGTGCATAGGATAGATAAAAATACATCAGGCTTATTGATTGTAGCAAAAAACGATGTTGCGCATAGAGGTCTTGCCGAACAGATAAAGACACATTCTTTTGAGAGAAAATACAGCGCAATAGTTCATGGTTCGTTCAAAGAGGACAGTTTTACCATTGATGCGCCTATCGGAAGAAACCCTCGTGACCGCAAAAAAATGTGTGTGACAACTTTAAATTCAAGAAATGCCGTTACGCATATAAAAGTTTTGTCCTCCTCAAAAGGTTTTTCATACGTTGAATGTACTTTGGAAACAGGAAGAACACATCAAATTCGTGTACATATGGCGTACAAAGGACACCCCGTTGCGGGAGATGATGTTTATTGTACTTTTAAGAATGACTTAAAGAATACAATGGGACAATGTTTGCACGCGCGTCATATTGGTTTTGTACACCCAATAACACAGGAACATTTAAGTTTTACATCTGATTTGCCTGAATATTTTAAAGATTTACTGGCAAAGTTATCATTGGAGTAATTTAAAGTGAAAGCAAAAAATATTTTATCAACTCTTTTTTTGTGCTTATTGATTACTGTAATCATAGTTTTTATATTTAAATTACAGTTCTTTGATATAGGAATGGCAACGAAAACTACTTTTTTTGAAAATGCAAATGAAATAGACAGAAAAGTTGTTATATCTGATGATAAGGAAATTGAGAACTTTTTAAAAGCTACAATGATTAATATTAATTTGGCTTCAAAAGAAGATATTTTGCAAATTGAAGGAATTACGGAAGATACTGCAAAAAGAATAGTAAATCTTAGAAAATATCAAAAAAAGATAAGAAAATTTGAAGATTTGTTGAAGATAAAATCTATGACAAAGTCAGAGTATCAAATTATTTGTACTAATTTTTATATAGAGTAAGGAGCAGGCAATGAATTTAAACGAACATATTAAAAATTTTTTTATTGGTATGATTGTCGGTGTCGCAAATATAATACCGGGTGTCAGTGGTGGCACAATGATGGTTATTTGCAAAGTTTTTGATAAAATTATGCACGCTATCGGATTTTTTTGGAAAGAGTTTAAAAAGAGTGTAACATTTTTATTGCCGATTGTGGCAGGTGCCGGTGTTGGTATACTTTTGTTTGCAGGTGCTATCAATTATTTGTTGCAACATCACTATATGGCTATTAACTTTTTCTTTATGGGTATTATTGTTGGAAGTTTCCCAATGATATATAAAAAATCAGTTGAGCAAAAGTTTAATATATTGCAAATTATACCAATGCTTATAACAGCGGGTATAATGATAGCTATGATTTTTATATTACCGTCGGAAGAATCACAGGTAATTCGCGCAATAAATATATCTTCATTTGTTAAATTGATTGTATATAGCGCAATATCCGCTTTTTGTATGATAATACCGGGTATTTCGGGTAGTTTTGTTATGCTTCTTTTGGGAGCTTATGAGACAGTTACAACAGCTATCTCCGAATTTAATATAATCGTTCTTATACCTGTTGCTATCGGTGTTGCTATCGGTATCGTGTTCGGCTCGGCAATAATAGATAAACTTATACAAAAGTTTCCGAATGCAACATATTTTGCGATACTTGGATTTATGGTAGGTTCTATTCCGACTATATTATTTAAAATCAGCGCTGAAAACGCCTATGTTGGCGGATTGGATTTAGTAATTGCAATTATAGTATTTATTTTGGGTATAGGTATATCTTATTGGTTTTCCAAAAAAGATACAGACATATCAAAATAATTTTTAATAATTATAAATAACAGTAATAAAATCCCTCTTTAATTCATATTTTGAAATTAAAGGGGGATTTGTATATTATGGGAAGAAAAAAAATATTTGGAAATACTATGCAAAGTAATTATTTAAGTAAAAGCAAATATATCTTAATGTACTTAGTTATATTTACAATAGGACTTTGCATAGGCACAAAATTTATATTATCGAATTTAGATGCCTCAACAGTTGTAGTTGCGGTAATAGTAAATGCTTACAAAACCAAAATAAGCGGAAATACCATACTTTTGGTAAGTGAGTATTTATGGCAATTTTTACTGCTGTTCTTACTTGTGTATATATGTTTATATTGTAAAATAGGTAATATTTTAATCAATATTTTGCCGATATTTTACGGTGTTTATGTAGGCGTATGGGTAACTACATTGATGATATATTTTAATGGGGAGCATATTATGTATCTCATTTTAGGCGTATATATACCTGCAATTATTCACAGCATACTTTATATGTGTATTTATAATGGTGTTGTATATAAAACCATACAAATATACGGAAAGAAAAATCAAAGTATAATTGCCAATAAAAAAGGACTTTCGATACTTGGATATTTGGTTTTATGTTTAATGGTATTCATAACCGAAATAGGTGTCTATATTTTTATATATTAACCCCCGTTATTTTTATTATTGCGGACATTTGAAAGAGGTGATGATTGTATAGCTTTTTCAAGCTGTTCACCGGATACGTGCGTATATATCTCTGTTGTGTTCAAGTTGACGTGTCCTAAAATTTCTTGTAATACGCGTATATCGACATTACCGTATTGATACATAAGAGTTGCCGCCGTATGTCTTAATTTATGCGGTGAAATTCCTTTGTCACTGAGTCCGGCAGATTTAAGATGATTGGCGAGTAACTGTTCTATTCGTCTTGTAGTCAATTTTGTACCGTTTCTTGATAAAAAGTAATAGTCACATTTTTTATCTTTTAATTGTTCTTTGCGAACAATATCATATTTGCGTTTTGCATCTAAACAGGCGTCATTGAGATATACTATCCGTTCTTTGTTACCTTTGCCCAGTAGTCTTAATTTATTTTCATCTTGGAAACTTTGCAGTTTTATATCAACAAGCTCCGATACACGCATACCGCAGTTTAAAAAGAAAGTTATAATTGCATAGTCCCGTTCATAAAAATTGCCGTTTATATTATTTAACAGTGACAGACTGTCTTCTAATGAGAGATATTTAGGCAGAGATATTTTCTTTTTTGGCGCTTCCAAATTTTCAAGTGGATTTGCAGAGAGTTTGTTGGTCTTTTCCGTTATGTATTTATAGAAGCCACGTATACTTGAAACTTTACGTGAACGTGTATTTGCGTTATTTTCATTTTCCGTAATGGTAAAGTTTAAAAAATCGAAGGCATCGGTAAGAGTAACGTTTAAAATAAGGTCTTCACTCATATCCGATATTTTTATATTATTTAGATTTTTTTCATCGAAACTGAGATTTTCGGATATTGCCCTTATAAATCTCAAAAAAAATCTTATGTCTATATAGTATCCGTTAACGGTGCGTTGCGAACGTCCACGAATGGTAAGCATATAGGAAAGATAATCTTTTAGTAGTTGCGGGGCGTCCAGTTCCGATATTCTAAAAATTTTCATATTATATCAACTCCGTTTATATTTTAATAATACTGTATAATTATATCATTTTATATAATTATTATCTACTAATTTATCTATTTTTTTAAAGGGAGGTAATTGAAATGTACTATAATGGGAATAATTATTATCAAAATAATAATACAAATAGAGCAAAAGATGTAAGAAAAATAAATTGTAATGAGAAAAATACAAGTCAAGAAAACAAAGAATTTGATAATCTGTCCACATCAAACGAAGTATCAAAAGAAAGATGTTCCAATAATACCACATATACTACTTCTTGGGGAAAGGCGATTGACGGTGACGCAAATTCGCTGACAGTAGGAACAAACGGACCTGTATTGCTTCAAGATTTGCATCTGCTTGATAAATTAAGTCGTTTTGACAGGGAAAGGATACCGGAAAGAGTAGTACACGCAAACGGAACAGGAGCTTTCGGCGTATTTAAATGCTATCGCTCAATGGAAAAATATACAATGGCAAGTTTTTTGAATACACAGGGAAAAGAGACACCTGTTCTTGCAAGATTTTCAACAGTTATAGGGTCAAAAGGTTCGGCTGATACAGCAAGAGATCCCCGTGGTTTTGCGGTAAAATTTTATACGGAAGACGGAAATTATGATTTAGTGGGAAATAATATACCTGTATTTTTTATAAGAGATGCTATAAAATTTCCGGATTTAATACATTCTTTAAAACCTACCCCTGATACGAATATTCAAAGCGATGAAAGGTTTTGGGATTTTATTTCTTTTACTCCGGAAGCTACGCATATGCTTATATGGTTGTATTCCGATAACGGCACTATTAAAAGTTACAGACACACAAACGGTTTCAGCGTAAATACTTATTCATGGATAAACAGAGAGGGCAAGGTATGTTATGTAAAATACCACTGGAAAACAATGCAAGGGCTTAAAACCATTGACAGAGTAGAGGCGGAGTTTTTGGCAGGCGCAAATCCGAATGTTGCGAAAGAAGATTTACTGAATGCTATTAATAGGGGAGAGTACCCGAGATATGAGTTAAATGTGCAATTAATGGAAAGGGATATGGCAGATAAGCTTTCGTATAATCCACTTGATGCAACTAAGGTATGGGACGAAAAAGATTTTCCTCTGATTCCGATAGGAATGATGACATTAAACAAAAATCCCTATGACTTCTATTTACAGATAGAGCAAGCGGCATTTTCACCTGCGCATATAGTTAATGGTATAGGTGTTTCGGAGGATAAGCTATTGCAAGGCAGACTATTTTCATATAATGATACGCATATGCACAGATTGGGCACTAATTTTATGCAACTTCAAAGCAACAGACCATATATGAAAGTAAATAATCATCAAGCCGATGGACAGGCAGAGTACTACAAAACCACAAATGAGATTAATTACTCACCAAATGCTCTTAATAACAATCAACCTTATGTTTGTCTGGAAAATTCTGAACCTGTTATTAATGTAGAAGGCACAATAAAACGTGCAACCATAGATAAAACAGATGACTTTACACAGGCAGGCGAAAAATACCGTTCATTTAATCAAAATGAAAGAAAAAACTTTATTGAAAATATATCACTCTCACTTATAAAAGCAAAACCTCAAGCACAGAAAAGAGTAATAGAATTTCTTAAAAATGCTGATAATTCAATGGGTACAGCCGTTGAAAATGCAATAAAAAATATGGATAGATATTAAATATATTGTTTTATAATGATAACTGCTGTATTTTTTGTACAGTGGTTATTTTTTACTCTTGACTTGCGAACAGATGTTCTGTATAATATACTTACAAAGAACGTTTGTTTATTAATTGGATTATGGGTGATTGTAATGAGTAGAATAATACTACATAGTGATTTAAATTCTTTTTATGCTTCGGTAGAGATAGCTGTAAATCCTGTTTTAAAGAATTTTCCTGTTGTTGTATGCGGAAATGTGGAAAAAAGACATGGTGTGGTTTTGGCAAGGTCGGAAAAAGCAAAAAAACTTGGTGTAAAAACAGGTATGACGAATTGGGAGGCAAAGAGTATTTGTCCAAATATAGTTTTGGTAAGTCCGCATTTTAATTTATATGAGGAGTATTCAAAAAAAGTACGTGATATATATTTACAATATACAGACTATGTAGAGCCTTTTGGTATAGATGAGTGTTGGCTTGACATAACGGGGAGTATAGGCATTATGGGTAATGCTCTTGATATAGCCAATGATATAAGGAACAGAGTAAAACAAGAATTAGGGGTTACCGTGAGCATAGGTGTATCGTATAATAAAGTTTTTGCAAAACTTGGCAGTGATATAAAAAAGCCTGATGCTGTTACTGTTATAACTCCGTTTAATTTTAAAGAGAAGATATGGTCACTGCCTGCGTCTGATTTATTGTTTGTCGGAAAATCAACATATAAACAGTTATTAAAATACGGAGTAAAAACAATAGGCGATATAGCGAAAACCTCTCCGAATATTCTTTATAATTTATTGGGAATAGCAGGGAAAAATTTATGGGAATATGCGAATGGTTTGGATAATACAGAAGTTAAATGTATAACTCAATATGATGCGATAAAAAGTATAGGCAGGGGAATGACAGCCAAAAAAGACTTGGAAACAAACAGTAGTGTTCATAAATTAATAAATTATTTATCGCTGCAAGTTGGTCAAAACCTATATAAGCATAATTTATGTGCATGCGGTGTCCAGATTAGTATAAAAGACAATAAATTTAAGACAAGTCAATATCAGTTTATACTTCCCGAACCTACACAAAGTTCATTTGAAATTGCAAACAGCGCATATAATTATTTTTGTTCACACTATAATTTTGATAATCCCATACGGTCGATTACAGTCAGGGGTATAAATTTGCAAGATGTCAATAATCCCATTCAGCAAAATATTTTTGCAGACAATACAAAAATTTTGAAGAAGGAGAAACTGCAAAGTACAATTAATAAATTACAAACTTATTATGGCAAAGATATTTTATGTTATGCAACAATGATAAACGTACAGAAAGATATATTGTAAACTTAATTAAAATTTATAGTTGACAATATCTTTTTTTAGTTATATAATTGCAATATAATAAATTATATAAAAAAGGAAATAGATAAAATGAAAAAAATTTCTGTAAAAGAACTTACCCTAGTAGCTCTTATGTCGGCGTTAATATGTGTAATAGCACCGTTTAGCATACCGATAGGTCCGGTGCCGATTTCGTTGGTAATATTTGCAATGCATCTTTCGACTGTATTGCTTGGTGGAAAATTGGCAATATTAAGTTGTATAGTATATTTATTGTTGGGTGCGTTTGGTTTGCCTGTTTTCGCAAGTTTCAATGCAGGCGTGGCATATATAGCAGGACCGACAGGCGGATACTTGGTAGGCTTTATATTTATGATATTAATAAGCGGGGTATTTATATCAAAATATAAAGGCAACATAAAAATGTATATTTTGGGTATGATACTTGGAACATTAATCGATTATTTATTTGGAACAGTATGGTTTTCGTATCAACAAAACACAACATTTTTAAAATCACTGATGATTTGCGTAGTTCCGTTTGTTATTGCAGATTTAATAAAAATAATAGTTGCGGCAATTATTGGTGAAATTATTCGCAAACAACTTGTAAAAGCAGCAATTTTAAATTAATACATAAAAAATCCAAAACCTGTTATTGATTGGGTTTTGGATTTTTTTATACTCATTATTTCTTATAAATAGTTTTTCAGTCTTTGAATATTGCTCTCCTGTAAAGATATCAGTTCGTTTGCAAGTCTGCTTATTTGTGGGTTTTCAATTACCGCTGAATTCATAACTTTCCGTAATTCATTAATACCCATACTGTTTCCCTGTATCAATATATCTGCGATATTTGAGGAAGAACAGTCTGTGAAAGTTTTTATCATAATACCTGAATTTATACTGCCTTTTGTTATTAAATCAATTTCTTCCGGTTTTTCGTTTGATTTTATAAGCATTTGTTCGCTTTCGTCAACAATCTTTTGCGTATTGTTTTTTTGTTCGCATATCAGGTCGTAAAAAGCTTTCTCATCTATTTTGTCACAAATTTTTTGCATAGAATAAACAGCAGTACTACTGTTTTTAAATATCTCTTTGAGTACCTCTATATCATTCATTTGTAAAATGCCTCTCTTTTTTTTATTATATAATAAATTTTTTCTAAATCAGTTATAGTATGTGTCAAAAATATCTTTTTATGTAGAAAATGTATAGTAGTTATTTA
>JAHHTQ010000039.1 GCA_020024555.1 Angelakisella sp. | reverse complement strand
CCTTTTTTATAGTTTGGTTATTGTCATAATTTATATTGTGATGTATCACTCGCTTTCGCTCGAATGATACATCAGATAAGTTTTGTTCACCTACCATTGTGTAATGGGTAATTTAATCTTTTTTTCAGTATCATTCGCTTTCGCTCAGATGATACTGAAAGGAGAGTTTTTTTACTTGTTTTGGATAGTACTGTAAAATTTAAAGTAATTTTGGGTAGATAGTGGGTATGATTTTACTCTTTTTATGACGTGAGAGCATAAAAAAAGACGTGAACAAAAATTTTGCTCACGTCCCACGTGTCGAGGTACTCGACTGGCACGCTTGTCGGGAATCGAACCCGAATATATGGCGTCGGAGGCCATTATGCTATCCATTACATCACAAACGCATATACAAGATTGTCTGAACCAATAAAAAGATACAGACAATCATATTATCATAATTTATGTCGGAGATTTTGGGAAGAATGAACGGATAAGATTTTCTTCGTTTCTCCAATCTTCTTTAACTTTTACCCGACATTGTAAGTTAATTTTAATATCCAAAAATTGTTCCATTTCCTGACGAGCCTGTGTAGCAATATTTTTCAGCATTGCTCCACCTTTACCGATGATCATACCCTTATGGCTTTTGCGTTCGCAATATATCATTGCTTCCATATCCATAAGTGGCTTGTCTTGACGTTCTTTCATACTTTCAATAACAACCGCAACACCGTGTGGGATTTCGTCACGCATATTTATAAGTATTTTTTCTCTTATAAGTTCTGCGCAAATTACTTTTTCGGGTTGTTCTGTCAGCGTATCGTCGGGGAAGTAGTGCGGACTTTGGACAGCAGAATCCATAAATACCTTCATAAGTTCGTCTATTCCTTCGCCTGTCAAAGCGCTAACAGGTACTATTGCGTCAAAATGGAATTTATCGTTAAGTAATTGCATTTTTTCTAAAATTTGAGTTTTATCTTGTATCAAATCAATCTTATTGAGTACAGCAATCGCATTTAAGCGACGATTTTTAAAATCTTCTATCAAACCTTCTTCGGCACGTGTAAGATTTCCTGTGGGTTCAACCACAAGAACAGCCAAATCAACATCGGAAACAGTCTCGTTAATGCTTTCTATCATTTTTTTGCTTAACGCATTTTTTGGTTTGTGCATACCGGGGGTATCAAGAAATACAAGTTGTGTTTCTTCAACAGTAAGGACACCTGTAATGCGTGTTCTGGTTGTCTGTGGTTTATCTGTAACAATGGCAAGTTTTTCACCGACAAGTCTGTTCAAAAGAGAGCTTTTGCCAACGTTTGGTTTACCGACAAGAGCAATAAAAGCAGATTTTTGATTTCCATATAGTGTTGTATCAAATATAAATTCTTTTGTCAATAGTTTTCTCTCCTGTTTTTTTAAATATTTTCTTCTGTTGTGTAGGATATGTCTCTTTTAAGACCGAGTTTAGACAAAATTTCTTCTTCTTTTTCTCTCATTATTCTTGCTTCAAGACCGTTTGTTTCGTGGTCATATCCCAGTAAATGCAACATAGAGTGTACGGTTAAAAATCCGATTTCTCTTTGCAAAGTATGTCCGTACATATTTGCCTGCGCAACGGCTCTCTCAACAGATATAACGATGTCACCGAGCTCTTTTGCTCCTGTTTCGTTATTAGTATCATATACACCGTTATCTCCCAAAGGGAAAGAGAGAACATCAGTTTCTATATCTTTGTTTCTGTAAAGAGCATTTAGTTCTTTTATTTCTTTATCATTAATAAAGCTTACGCTAACTTCGGCATCACCGTCAAAATTTTCGTGTTTTAGAACAGCTATACAACAGCGACGGATAAGTAGTCTTATTCCGGCAGGAATTTTTATATCTTTTTGTCTGTTTGAAATTTGCACTTTAACTTTGTTCATTTTTCTATATCCCCCTTTTATTTTCTGTCATTCTTTGTTTTGGTAGTTGTCTTTTTGTTTTCAGTAGCTTTTTCATAAGCTTTTATGATGTCTTGTACAAGGCGATGACGTACAACGTCTTTTTCGGTAAAATAGCAAATAGAAATATCTTCTATGTCTTTTAATATCTTTGTTGCCTCAATTAAGCCCGAACGCTTGTCATAAGGCAAATCTATTTGCGTAACGTCACCTGTTATAACCATTTTTGAATTAAAGCCAAGTCTTGTCAAAAACATTTTCATTTGTTCGCAAGTGGCGTTTTGCGCTTCATCAAGGATAATAAAGCTGTCATCAAGCGTTCTGCCACGCATATAGGCAAGTGGTGCTACTTCTATGTTACCTTTTTCCTGATATCGTTGGAAGTTTTCCGCGCCAAGCATATCAAAAAGAGCGTCATAAAGAGGACGTAAATAGGGGTCTACTTTGTTTTGCAAATCACCGGGCAAAAAACCTAATTTTTCGCCGGCTTCAACTGCTGGACGTGTAAGGATTATTCTGTTGATTTCGTGCGCGCGGAAAGCTTTGACCGCCATAGCAACAGCAAGATAGGTTTTTCCTGTACCGGCAGGTCCTACGCCGAGAGTTATAATATTGTCGGCAATTTTTTGAATATAGTTTTGCTGACCGATTGTTTTTGCTTTCAAAGGTTTCCCTTTGCTTGTAATACAGATAACATCTCGGTTATAGTTTTTGGCTTCGTCTTCCTTACCGTCATCGACCAATGAAATGACATAGCTGATATTTTGTTCGTTAAGTGTCTCTCCACGTTCGATTGATGCCAAAAGAATATTCAGTGTTTTGCTTGCGAGCATAACCTTTTCGGGCTCACCGCTGATTTTTATATCTGTGCCTCTGAAAATAACATTTACTGAGTAGTGTTTTTCCAAGATGTGTATATTTTCATCACAATTACCGAAAAGAGTAAGCGCGTGTTCCATTCGTTCGATATTTAAAATTTGTTCTATTATAAAAAGCCCTCCTATTTTTAAGAGAATAAACATAAATACAAGAATTACATATATTATATCACATATTATATAAAAAAAGAACAAAAATTTTTAAAAATGAAAATAAAATTTTGATGATATTTTTTGTATACAATAATTTATCTGAAAATTTTGCAATAATTATATTTTGATATTTACTTTTTGAAAAAAAAGTCATATAATTTTTATAATTGCAAGCAGTATTAAAGTCAGATTAAAATAACTATAATATTTTATCATAAATTATTATTTTTGCAATATCTTTTGTACAAAAATTTACAATTATTTTACTATAAATGTATAGTAATTGAATAAAAATAAGGAGATAAAAATGTTCAAGACTACTACGCCAACACTTACAGATGCAAATGTATTTTTAATTTTAATAAACGGAAAAAATAATTGCGAGGTATACGGGGAATGGTATAATGCCTATCTTGATAAACCGGTTAAATTTAAGTCCACAATCGATTTATTGCTTCAAATCGATACTTTTCTTGATGAAAACGGATTTACGCAAAGAAGCAATCAGTTGAGAAAATTTATAGGTAAAGAAGAAGAACATCAAGAATTTACTGTTAATAAAAATAAACCTGATTTTAGTTTTTTTGATAAAAAAGGCGAATTGTTTACAGCGAGAATCAATATTCATTCCCGCTGTAATTCTACATGGCAGGGTGATGTATATATAGATAAAATATGTAAGACATTTAGTTTTAAAAGTGTCTTACAACTTTTAACTTATACGGCAGAAATTAAGAATAATATTTAATCAATCGAATAATAATTATTATAAAATTTTATATCAAAATATAAAAAACTATTGCTTTTGATTTATAAAAAAGGTAGAATATTGTAGCTTGCATATTTTTCTGTATACAAAATTTTATCGTAAGGGGGTGTAAAATGTTAAACTTAACGAAAAAGAATAAAGTTTTAGGAGAAGTTACCAAAAACAGTATTTTGGAAGGTAGTATTGCCATTCAAATATTAAATCTTTTCTATCCCATATTTTTGGGCACAATTTTTCAGCAATTCTATAATACCATAGATGCGCTGATTGTAGGTAACTATGTGGGGAAAGAGGCTCTTGCCGCTGTTGGTGGGCCGGCGTCTACTGTTATCAATTTATTGATAGGCTTTTTTGTGGGTATGGCATCGGGTGCGGGCGTTATAATTTCCCAGTACTATGGCAGCGGAGATGCCGAGCGAACCCAAAAAGCGATACAACTGTCAATGACCATATCATTAATTGCAAGTGCGCTTCTTACTGTTGTGGGGATATTAACTGCGAGACCTATGCTTGTAGCTATGGGAACTCCCGAAGATATATTGGAGCTTTCTGTGCGCTATATGGTAATTTATTATTCAGGTACGATATTTAATCTGATATACAATATGGGTTCTGCAATTTTGCGTTCAATGGGAGACACAAAAAGACCGCTCTATTTCCTTATCGTATCCAGCATTGTAAATATTGTTCTTGATATAGTTTTCGTTGTTAAGTTTAATATGGGAGTTGAGGGTGTTGCCTATGCAACTGTTATTTCACAGGTTGCCAGCGCTGTTCTCATCATACTTTCACTTTACAATTTGCCGTATGATTACAGATTTTCTTTCAAGAAACTGTCTCTTGAAAGAAAAATGCTTAAAAAAATATTTTATATTGGCATACCTGCCGGTTTTCAGTCGATACTGTATTCCGTATCAAATATAATAATACAATCTGCGGTAAATGTTTTCGGAACAAATACGGTTGCCGCATGGACTGCTTACGGAAAAATCGATGCAATATTCTGGTCGATGGTAAGCTCGTTTGGTATAGCGATAACTACGTTTGCCGGTCAAAATTACGGTGCCGGTAAAATTGACAGATTGAAAAAGAGTGTTACAATATGTACAGTTATAGTAGCTGTTTGTACAGTTGTTATGAGTGTGGGGATATATTTCTTTGCAATTCCGCTTATGAAAATGTTTGTATCAGATGCGGAAGTTATAGAAATAGGCTTGGTTATAATTAAAATCTTAGTTCCGTTCTATATTGCATATATTTTAATTGAAATTCTGTCAGGAGTGCTTCGCGCAGTAGGCGATACGTTAATTCCGACAATTATGACAATATTCGGCGTATGCGTGCTACGTATACTGTGGATATATTTTGGTGTTCCGTATTTTGGAACAATAGAGTCCGTTTGTTATAGTTACCCTATAACGTGGTCTATTACTTCAATTATGTTTTTGTTTTATTACAAAAGAGAACGTTGGATTAAAAACAAATTATAAAATCGGAGGAAAAATAAATATAAATGAGTATAAATTACAAACAATTTACTCGTGAAAAATTATGTGACAATACATTTTTTTCGTATTATGTAGATGATAAATTTAAGTTTAACAGACTGTCAATATATTTATCATTTAAAGAAGACAAAGAAAATACAGCCAATACCGCCGTACTTACGGAAATATTAAAAAAGAGTTCAGCAAAATATCCTACCAATACATTGGTTCAAAAGGAACTTTATAATTTATATGGCGCTGATATTGATTCCTATATACTTCAATACAAAAACCGTCAAATGATAGGATTTTTTCTGAATTATTTAGATGACAGATTTGCAATAAACAATGAAAATCTTACCGAAGACTGTGTTGAGCTACTTATGGAATTAATTTTCAATCCGCTGATTAGTGACGGTGGATTTGATAAGACAGAGACAGAAGTCGGTAAAGAAGTTTTAAAAGAATTGGTTGAAAGCGAGATAAACGACAAGATTTTATTTGCGTCAAGACAGTGTAAAAGAATGGTCTATGAAGATGTAGACGTAAATATTGACATTTACGGTTCACTTTCACAAATAGCAGATATAACACCGCAGTCAGCCTATGAGTGCTATAAAAAAATAATTGACACTGCGCAAATAGAAGTTATGTTTATAGGCAGTGGCAGTCCTGATATTGCCAAAAACTCAATTTTAAACAAACTTGAAAGTAAGGTTCGACATTCTCAAAGCGTAGAACTGAAAGAAATAACTGTGCCATACAGTTATGTAAAGAGAAAGACGGAAGAACAAAATATAACTCAGGCTAATTTATCAATGGGCTTTGTGTGCGATATTAAAAAAGATTATGTAACGAAAAAAGCGGCTAATTTTATGGCTAAGATATTTGGTGGAATGCCGAATTCAAAGTTATTTAAAAATGTACGTGAAAAAGAGAGTCTTTGTTATTATTGCGGCGCAAGCTACAAAAATGCGACAAATGTTATTTTTGTGGATACCGCAATAGAAGAAAAAAACAAAGAGCAGGCTGAAACATCAATACTTCGTGAGCTACAAGCTATGCAAAACGGTGAGTTTGGCGAAGATGATATTAATTGTGTTAAACTTGCCTATAACAGTGTTCTTTCAAGAATGACGGACAGTGTTGGCGGAGTAGAAAATTGGTACTTAATGCGAATACTTGAAGATGACTATATTACTATTAAGCAGGAAATGGATATAGTAAACAGTATAACAAAAGAACAGATAGTAAATGTTGCCAAGAATACGCATTTACAAAGTGTATATTTTTTAAAGGGGAGGGACTCAAATGTCAAATAACATAGTTAGCAGTGATATTTTAAACCTTACCTACAAGCAAACCGTTCATTCTTCCGGATTAAAGATAGTTACTTGCAATATGCCTGATTATACAGGCGTATTTGTGAGATTGAGCGTAAATTACGGTTCGGTTGACACAAAGTATACGCTGGACAACGGTAAAACTTATAAAGAAGTACCGGCGGGTATAGCGCACTTTCTTGAACACAAGATGTTTGAAAGCGAAGAAGGAGATACGTTTGATAAATATTCGGCATTTGGCGCTTTTGCAAATGCCTATACATCTTATGATTATACTGAATACACTTTTTCTTGCACAGATAACTTTAAAGAAGCGCTTGAAGTTTTATTTGAACAGACAATTACCTCATATTTTACTGATAAGACAGTAGAAAAAGAAATGGATATTATAGCGAATGAATTGCTGATGTATGACAATGACGCAGAATGGATATGTCAAAAAAATCTACTTAAATGTATGTATCATAACAGCGAAATGCGTGATGATATAGGCGGTACTGTTGAGTCTATACAAAATATTACGCCACAAATGTTATATGACTGCTATAAAACTTTTTATAATTTGCATAACATAACCCTTTTTGTAACAGGTAATTTTGATGAAAACGTAATTTTTCAAACTGCCGATAAAATGCTGACAGATGTACCTATGCCGAATTTTCAGGTTAAATACAATGATGAGCCCATTGAAGTAAAAGACAGGTATATTTGTGAAAAACAACCGATAAGTAAACCTATGTTCAAAATAGGTTTTAAGAATAAAGTAATCAGCGGAATTAATGCCTATAAACAGGAAATTTTGAACGAAATGACAGCGGAATTACTTTGCGGAAACGTATCAAAACTAGATGAAATCTTCCGTAAAAAGAATTATATAAATTCTTCAATGTATGTTGACGTTGAACAGGGTAAGAATTTCAATTTTATTATCTTGGGTGGAGAAAGCAGTGATTATAAATCCATATATAGCGAGATAACTGAAAAAATTAACGATACGGTGAAAAACGGTTTTACAGATGAGGAAAAAGAGTTGTTTGAATGTATCAAAAAGATGACTTATGCAGATTTTATTTTGCGTTTTACCAATTTATCCGGTGTCCTTTCTATGTTAAAGCGTGGACAGGTTTATAATATAGACAATATTTTTGATATTTTGGAATTTATTAAAACAATACAAATAGATGATATAATGAACTCACTGAAAGAATATTTTAATACAGAATGTACTGTGCTATCAGTAATAGAGTGTGAAAAGTAACCTAAAAAGTCACATTGAACAGGAATAATACTTGTTTAATGTGACTTTTGTTAAAAATATTATAACATATAATAAACGGAGGAATAAAACAATGTTTAATGCGGAAAAAGCGACAAATGAAATTGTAAGTTGGATAAAAGAATGGTTTGAGAAAAACGGTAAGGACTGCAATGCGGTTGTAGGAATATCCGGTGGTAAGGACAGTTCTGTTGTGGCGGCTCTTTGCGTAAAGGCGCTGGGTAAAGACAGAGTAATCGGAGTATTAATGCCAAAAGGCGCGCAAGCCGATATTGATATGGCAGAGTTACTTGTAAAGAGTTTGGATATCAAGAGTATTACTGTAAACATTGAAGATATGTATAACGCAACAATAAAACAATTAAATAAACATTTTGATAAAATAAGCGATATGACAGTTGTAAATTTGTCGCCAAGACTGAGAATGACAATGTTATATGCGGTCTCTCAATCGGTTAATGGCAGAGTTGCGAATACTTGCAATTTATCAGAGGATTGGGTAGGCTATTCGACACGATATGGTGACAGTGTAGGTGATTTTAGTCCATTGTCATATTTTACTGTTACCGAAGTAAAGGAAATAGGCAGATTTTTAGGTTTGCCTGATGTACTTGTTGACAAAGTGCCTATTGACGGATTATGCGGAAAGACAGATGAAGAAAATTTAGGTTTTACTTATGCTATGCTTGATAAATATATAAGAACAGGTATTTGCGAGGATTCAGAGAAAAAAGCAAGAATAGACAGTCTACACGAAAAAAATCTGTTTAAACTTGAAAAAATGGATTGTTTTAAACCGAATTTTGAAATTTAATAAGGAGAAACAGAAATGACAAAGGTTTTAATGATTTGCCACGGGAATATTTGCCGAAGTCCTATGGCGGAGTTTGTTTTAAGATATATGGTAAACGAAAAAGGGATAGGCAGTGAATTTGAAATAGCCTCATGCGCTACCAGCCGTGAAGAAATAGGAAACGACATACACTATGGCACAAAGGCTGTATTAAAGGAAAAGGGAATACCTTTTCATAAAAGAGAGGCAAGACAGGTAACAAAAAAAGACTATGAATACTATGATTATTTGATATGTATGGATTTAAACAATATCCGTAATCTTAAAAGAATTGTGGGTGATGATAAAAATAAAAAAATCCATACCTTGCTTGAATTTGCAGGTATGGATAGAGATATTGCAGACCCATGGTATACAGGTGATTTTAATACTACATACAAAGATGTTGTATTGGGTTGCGCAGAGTTTTTAAAATATTTAGATAAATAAGCTACGCTATTCCAACCAATTCGACTTTTTGTAGTAGAACCAAAACAGGACAGAGCTTAAAAACCAAGTTAACGGATACGCCCAAAATATAACATCTATTGACGGTATAATTGCTGTAAAGATTTTAATGTAAAGAACACGTATTATGCACCAGCAACCAAGCATTATAAACATAGGAATGCTTGATTTACCCGCGCCACGCAAAACGCTCGCTATACAGTGCGAGTAGGATAACAGAAAATAAAATAGGGCGTTTATATAAGCTTTTCTTGCGCCGATAGCTATAATATTCGGATCATTACCGAATATTCCGATAAGTTGCGGAGCCAATAAAACAAAGACTACGCCAATGATTTCAGCCAAGACACAGGAGAATATAATTCCGAATTTTGCGCCCTTTTTTGCCCTGTCTGTATTGTGCGCGCCTAGGTTTTGGCTAATGAAAGTGGTAATTGCGCTTGTAAAAGCATTTATAGGAATAAAGGCAAAACCTTCTATTTTTGCATAAGCGCCATAACCTGCCATTGCCGCCGAGCCGAAGGCGTTTACACTGGACTGAACGACAACGTTCGCAAATGCTATAACTGAGTTTTGCACGCCTGAGGGCAACCCAATTCTCAACATTTGCGAAAGTTTGTCTCTGTCAATACAAATGATTTTAGGCGTTACTCTGTAATCGGCATTTACTCTGCTAAGTCTTATAAACGCAAGAATTGTGCTTATTGCCTGAGCGATAATTGTTGCCAACGCAGCGCCTTTTACTCCCATATTAAAGTCTTTAACAAATATAATATCAAGAATGATATTTACTATTGATGAAATTATAAGATAATAAAGCGGGCGTTTGCTGTCGCCGATAGCCTGAAAAATACCGCTTGCGGTATTATATAAAGCAATAAAGATTATACCCATAAAATATGTACGCACATAATCTGTTGCATCTGCAAATACTTCCGTCGGTGTGCCCATAAGTTTTAGGATATATGGAGTGAACAGTGTGCCTATAAGGGTTAAAACCATACCTGCGATAAATCCGAAAGAGACAGCAGTACCAACCGATATTTTTGTGTTTTCACTGTCCTCTGCGCCAAAGTATTTTGATATTACAATTCCCGCGCCGCTAAACATACCTCCGAAAAAGCCAACAAGCAAGAAAATCAGTGAGCCGGTAGAAGTAACTGCCGCAAGGGCGTTCTGTCCCAAATAATTACCCACAACAATGGCGTCAACCATATTATACAGTTGTTGGAAAAGGCTACCGAAAAATATGGGAATTGCAAATTTTACCATTTTTGACTGTATGTTTCCGACAGTCATTAAAGTATTTTCAACTTTCATTGATATCCCTTCTTTTTATATTGATTTAAAAAAAACGCATAGATAACATTATACACAAAATATATTATTAAATCAATATAAAAAATTAATATAAATATTACAAAATTAGTTATAAAAAAGCCTACTAAACGTTTAATTTTGAGGATTAACGCTTAGTAGGCTTGGTTTTATTGTTTATTTAGTTTTTTTCTTCCATAGGGAAATACCATTTATATGGGTCGTCAGGGGAACGAACCATTCCGGCTTGTGTCATTCGTTCAGTCTCACTGTTTTCTTTTGTGGTGAAATACTCGTCATAAAAATCATAATTCTCACGGTAATATTTATTTACATCATCTATTTTGGTATTGATAATTTTTTCAAGCATTATAAAGTCTACCAATGCGCCTTTTTTGTAGCCGTGTTTTTTCAGTATACCGACATCTCGGTAACCTGCTGATCTGAATATCTTGATTAGCGGTTGATTTGTATTTATTATATAAGTAATTACCTTTGTATAGCCAAGAGTCTCTGCCTGTTGCTCAGCGAAAGAAACAAGGGATTTTTCCAGTCCCTCCATATATATGCGGTTGTCTATGCACATTTCCAAAACAGCAACGTTATCAAATGGATAATCTTCATCAAACCTTTTAAAACTTAGCCAACATACAGGTTTACTATCTGTTTCACCAATATATATTGGGTAGCGTTTACTGTGTCTGGATAGTTTTTTTAATATAAAATTTTCAGTTTTAATATCAATATCCAAACTCATTGGATTTGATTCTATTACGCTGTTACAAATATCAATTAAAACGCTAATATCATTTTTCCGTATTAATCTCATTGTTATTTCCATTTGATAGTCTCCTTAACCTTCCGGCAGATATTGAGGGACAAAATTTGTCGTAAAATGCCTCCGATAATAATAATAACAAAAATAATTTGTTATTTCAATAGTAATATTATAATATTTCTTATTTTACAGGGATTATTATTATATTCGGTTCATTATCAATATCATTTTCTTCTGCAATAACCTCAGGTGACGTATTATATTTTTTCGCTATATCCCATATAGTTTCTTTTTTGTCAGGATAGTAGATATATAATCCTTTGGATATAGTGTTTTCGAGAGGAGTTTGCTCATCAATTTCTATTGATGTAACCGCATTGACATTCTTTTCTTTATACAAAATGGTTTTGTATTCTATTTCGAGTCTTACTTCTATTGAATTTTCGTTATTGATGTTGTAGTCACAGCTCAAAACTTTATATGATGGCATAATATTTACTTTTTCATCGCCCGATAGCAGTGGCTCACGTATTTCTATCGGTTTTTCATAATAATATATTTCGTCATCTTGAATTACCGCAAACATACAGATATTCATTTTGGCAACTATATCTATACCGTCCGGTTTTTGTTCAGTATCTACTTTTAAGTTGTCGCACCACAAGTCCAAAACTGTCTTTATATCCTCAGGCAGTTCCATTATTTCACGTTTAAGAAGTTCTTTATTCAGCATTTCATCAGCTTTTATGGTTTTAATAGGCTTTGTGTTAAAGTTATATTGATATTTTGTGGAGTAACAATCTTTGCAAATATCAATACTGTTTTGCGCATACATACAACATTTTATTTCTGTAATTACATCAATTTCCATATTGTTTGTACCGTCATTTTTTAGCTCGCATTTCGCCATTAAAACTTTATCTATAAGCTGATATTTAATATTTTGATTTGTATTGTCAATATTCATCATACCGTTCATCGGTACAGTGAACTCCATTTTGTCGTATGTGTCATCTTGCGAACGATAAAATACTTTGAGATATATTTCTCCGCGAATATTGATTTTGTCTTGTTCAACTATTTGGTCAATAACCTTTGATATCGCATCTACCCGTAGTATATCTTTTATCAGTGGTTTACCGTATATTTGCTCAATCTCCTCGTTAGTGCGTAGCTGTATTGCTATATCCGGCAAAAGTTCACCTACGTTTACTTTTTCTTTCAGTAGGTGGAGTCCGTCTGCGTTTGCGTCGGTTACGGCGTCGTCTTTATAAATAGAGATAACTTGGACATTAATACCGATAGCTCCCCGAATATCGAGTCTGCGTTGATTAACAGCGCGACAATTAATATATACCACAAATGAGCCGGTATTTACACTGTATTCCGTACACGATTTTTTTATATCGACACTCTTTGCAAATGGGATTTTGTATTCTGCTTTGTATACTCCTTCCACACTGCCTATGTAATATACTTTTACCTCTGCTATGCCCTCAATATCCAGTGTTGTACCTTTAATTTGGCTGTTTGATACAATGGGATTAACACAACATTTAAGGACTCTGACCATATCGGGACAATAGTCCGGCAAGAGAGCGTCACAATCAATAGGTTGTTCAAAAGTAGTATCCAGTATCAATTCCCCTGAGCATAATGAAACTTTTTCTATATTGGTTTCCATAATAAAATCACTTTCCCTTCTTGTTCACTTGTTTAATATTTTATATTCAAAAAAGGAAAGTATTATTCTTATTTTTTATGATACAGCGCAAGTAAAAGTAAAATGATTATGATTGAAAGTATAATTATAATTGTGAACATAACCGTAAGTAGCGATGTTTTATTATTGTTTGAGTTAGGTTCGCTATCAAAAGAAGAACCGACAGAATGTTTTTCTTCACTTTGAATGCTGTTTTCTTTCGATGAAGATGAAGTGATATTTTCAGTAGAAGTTGCCTGTGTATCGGGGAAACTTTCCGAATAAGAGGAAGATGGTATAGAAGATATAGACGATGATGTAGAAGAAGATATAAAAGAAGATGACTGATGAGACGATGAGCCTGATGGGTTTAAAGAAGTATGATTATCATCTGTCTTATAGGGAGTTATGACGTATGTACCGCCGTCATAAATGTCAAAAACGACATCACCTTTGTTATCAGCTTTTTTACTTTGCAAAAAATAAATCTTATCGTTATAGAATTTATAGAGATGCAAAGTTTTGTCCACATATTCAAATGTAGGTAAATCTTTTCTTAAATGATAAGTACCACTGAAATTTTTATTGTTTTCTATATCAAAAATACTTATACTGTTATTGTCAAAAAAAGAATTAATGTATTTGTCCTTGTATTCAAAGAGAGCCAAGGGAATATATGCGATATTATTGGGCGCTCTACGAAGTGTTTTTCCGTCTATGATATAATAGAAATCGTTTCCTACGTATAGTTCCAGTTTTTTATCGGTACGATAAAGAGCGTTGTGTACTTTTGACGGCATATCCGTGTCACCGACAATATCTTCTTTAATATATCGCTCTTTTGTGCGTTCTATTTTATGCAAAATATCTTCCCATAATCCATATTCTGTTTCAGGCATACTGTCAGAAGTTTCGGGCTTTTCTGTTTTTTTGATATAAACAGTTTGTTGTGTTGACAACACGGTATCATCGACTGAAAATTTACATATAATGTCAAAATATTCTGATTTTTCAATAGCATTGTTAATAGCGTGAAGCGTACCGTCACTGTCAATATAGACACCTGATTTTTCAGTTGAATTATCCGTACTCAAAACCGACCATTCCATATTTTTTATCGAAGGATTATTATGATTGTGTTTTGCGTCATTACAAGTATAATCTTTCGGCATATTTACAACCAATTCGATTTTTTTTACTGTTTCACCGGTTGTTTTCAGCGATATGGTGTTTGGTGAGTTAATATAGTATTCTATTTTATCATAAAAATCACAAGAGTTTTGCGCATTTACATCAAATGAAAACGCTATAAAAAAAAGAAATAAAGTAATAATTTTTGCAAATGTTTTTTTCATATAATCACTCCTTATAAAATATTTTGCAACAGATAGTTTTTTTTGTCAAGTGAGTTATTGAATTTTAAAAGATTAGATTTTAAAGTATACGATTTATTGTTAATATGCATAAATTTTAAATATATAAATTAAATTATTAGTAATATTATACAATAATATTAAAAAATATGTTAAATAAATCTCAACTACTTGTGATTTTTACATATTTGTTGTAGAATAGAACTATCGGCAGAAATTATATTTCTGTCAGTAATACATAAACCTTAAAGGAGATATAAAATTATGGCAATTAAAATTGGTATTAATGGTTTTGGCCGTATAGGAAGACTTGTTTTCCGCGCAGCTATCGCTCAACCTGATGTATTTGAAGTAGTAGCAGTAAACGATCCATTCATCGATACAGAGTACATGGCTTACATGACAAAATACGATACAATACATGGACGTTTTGATGGCGTTGCTGAGGGCAAAGACGGTAAATTTATGGTAAACGGTAAAGAAGTTATCGTTTTCAATGAGAAAGATCCTGCAAATATTCCTTGGGGTAAAGTAGGCGTTAAATATGTTGTTGAGTCAACAGGTGTTTTCACAACAACAGAAAAAGCTATGGCTCACATCGCTGGCGGCGCAGAGAAAGTTGTTATCTCAGCTCCTGCAAAAGATGCTGAAACACCAACATTCGTTATGGGTGTTAACCACAATAAATACACAAGCGATATGAAAGTTGTTTCAAACGCTTCTTGTACAACAAACTGTCTAGCTCCTCTAACAAAAGTTATTCACGAGAAATTCGGTATTGTTGAAGGTCTAATGACAACAGTTCACTCAACAACAGGTACACAAAAAACAGTTGACGCTCCTTCAAACAAAGACTGGAGAGGCGGACGTGCTGCTGCCGGCAACATCATTCCTTCATCAACAGGTGCTGCTAAGGCTTGCGCTTTGGTTATCCCGGAAATGAAAGGCAAACTAACAGGTATGGCTTTCCGTGTTCCTACACTTGACGTATCAGTTGTTGACCTAACATGCCGTTTGGAAAAATCTACAACTTACGAAGAAATTTGTAAAGCTGTAAAAGAAGCTTCAGAAGGTGAGCTAAAAGGTATCCTTGGCTACACAGATGAAGAAGTTGTTTCTTCTGACTTCTATTCAGATGCTAGAACGTCAATCTTCGATGCAAAAGCTGGTATTATGCTAAATGAAAACTTTGTAAAACTTGTTTCATGGTATGATAACGAGTGGGGTTACTCAAACAAACTTCTAATGCTTATCAAACATATGGAATCAGTTGGCTAATATTAATTTAATATTATCTTAGTTAATTTATAATTTAAAGAAGTATGTATTTATTATTCATAAGTGCATACTTCTTTTTGTTTTATCCAAAATATAAAATTTGATTTATATAGCGAAAAAAAGTACAGTATCATTCTTGTTGTTAAAAATGATACTGTACTTTAAAAGTAAATTATTTTATCTTTATATTCTTGAAGCTGTGTTATATTCTGTACGTGTAGCTTATTAGAACTCTTGTCACATATATCGTATACTTCTTTTGCTGATTTAAAAAATTTTTTTAATTACATTTTATTTCCGCAGTGCGGGCAATAAATCACATATTTTTCGCATGGCATTTTGCATTTTGGACAATTAACAATATTATTGTTTGAATTAATTTCTTGTTTAAGTTCGTTTAGCTTTTTAATCTGTTTTTTCAGTTCATTAATCTCGGCTGCAAGTTCGGGAGCGGGATTTTCTCCGGCGAGTGAAATATATTTTTTCCCGATAAGAGCATACATTTTTTCTATCTGTTTTTCTCTCTCTACAATTTTAATTTTAATCGCGCCTGTATCTGTTATACCTTTTACAGATGCAACAAAATCTTTGCCTGTCTGTTCCAGTTTATCAAATATATCCATAAAAACATCTCCTTATTTTGTGGTACTCATCACTCGATATGTTTGTCAACAAAGTCATCTATTGGTGGTATAGGTATAGTCTTTTGGTTAACAGCAAAAAAAGCAAGCAGTATGAACAATATAGCTTTTGCAGCAGATAGTACGCCATTAATAAAAATATGTAATTGACCTATTTTTGATAGGCTAAAACCTATATTCAGAATGTTGAAGAAATTTAATATTTGTGGGAATATACCTGTAAAAACAAATAGAAGTGAAAAGCAAACTGTTATTGTAAATGCTTTAAAAGCAGTTTTTTTGAGCCACTTATTTTCTTCACACAAAAATATATATCCGATTAATATAATGATTGTTGTGTAGTTTGAAAAAAAGCATAAAAGATAAGTCAGAGCCGCCATAAGCCCTACAGATATACCGAGTTTTGTTTGCAACATAAATTTTTCTCCTAACGTAGTTATTTTATATTAATATTATAATAGACTTATTATAGTATTATACTAATATTATTATAGCATAAATGTATTTTTTGTAAATAGTTTATAAA
>JAHHTQ010000038.1 GCA_020024555.1 Angelakisella sp. | reverse complement strand
ATACAAATTTGATAAACGTGATAAGTAGGGTATATTGTTATAAATAGGATTTATGGAGAATTTATATGATTAAAAAATACCAAAAAACATTTAATGCGATAAATGTAATATCAGATTATGTATTGATTTTTTTATCGTATGTCATAGCCGGACTTATCCGTGTAGGATTTATGTATGGTGACAATCCCAATCTGGAACTTGCGTTTAACAAAAAATACCTGTCGTTAATCGCTATTTTTTCGTGTTTCTTAATAATAACTTATGCCTTTACAAAATTATATAGGTCACAAAGAGTCCTGCAATTAGCAAAAGAAGTGGTGCTTATAATTTTTGTAAATACTGTATGTTTTCTGATGCTTGCGAGCATTTTATACGTACTGCGTTATACTGATTTCTCACGTTTGATGTTATTTATATTTTATTGTATATCAACGGCAGTGATTGTAACTAAACGTATTATATTACGTATGGTACTGCGGTATTACAGAAAAAAAGGTTATAACATAAAGCATATAGTTATTGTCGGAAACGGACATCTTGCGTTTGAATACAAAAAATCTGTTGAAAAAGAAGCGCATTTGGGCTTTAAAATAGCAGGATACGTTTCCAAAGTAAGTAAAGAAAATTTGGGAAAGCAACTGGGCTCGTATGAAAATTTGAGTGATATACTTGAAAATAACGAAGTAGATGAAGTAGTTATAGCGCTTGAACCACATGAAAATATTTATATGAAAATGGTAATTTCAGCTTGTGAAAAACAAGGCGTACGCACAAATATAATACCTTTTTATAATGACTATATACCTTCTCACCCATCTGTTTATGTAGTAGGCAATACAAAGCTTATAAATATTCGTTCAATACCTCTTGATAATCCGTTTAATGCTTTTTATAAAAGAGCATTTGATATATTGGTAAGTTTAGCGGCAATTATATTGACATCACCACTTATGCTGATAATAGCAATAGGCGTAAAACTGTCAAGTCCGGGGCCTATTTTGTTTAAACAAAAAAGAATAGGTCTTAATAAAAAGCCATTTACTATGTATAAGTTCCGCAGTATGCGAATAACAGATAAAGAAAATACCGCATGGACAACAGACAATGACCCGCGTAAAACAAAGTTTGGCGCATTAATCAGAAAATATAGTTGTGATGAATTACCACAACTTTTTAACGTACTTTTTAATTCTATGAGTATTGTCGGACCACGTCCCGAAATTCCTCATCATGTTGAACATTTTAAGGAAGAAATACCGCTATATCTGGTACGTCAGCAGGTGCGTCCGGGTATAACAGGTTGGGCGCAGGTAAATGGTTTTCGCGGAGATACAAGTATAGAGGACAGAATAAAATACGATATTTGGTACATAGAAAATTGGACATGGTTGCTTGATTTAAAAATTTTGTTTATGACAATTTTTGGCGGAATGTCAAACAAAGAACAATTGGTTAAAACAGACAAAAAAGATAAAACAACAGAAGTTGAAGAAGTTTGATTTAGAGTTTATCTTTTATCAGTACGAAAAATATAAGCTTAATAAAACCCCTGTATGCGTAGTATGAAAAAAACTTTTCGTATTGCGCATAAAGGGGTTATTTATTGCATAATGTAGTTATTGGTTTAACTGCCGGTTATTATCATTGTTTTTATAATATAATTGATAGCTGTTTCGACCGGATTCTTTTACTCTATATAGAGCCTGATCCGCTTTTTCGTAAAGCGTATCAAAGTCTATATGATTTGTATCAGTGAGAACAATGCCGATTGATGAACTTACTTTAACGATTTTACCGTCTTTTTGATAAGTTGCGCACAGAAGATTGTTTAATTCTGTGATACGTGTTTCAAATGCATGTATATCACGTATATTTTGCGCAAAAATTATAAATTCATCGCCACCAAGACGGGCGACAATGTCTTCCTTACGGAAAAAATTTTGTATTTTTTTTGCGGTTTCCTGTAAAACCATATCCCCCATAGCGTGTCCCATACAGTCATTTACTTCTTTGAAATGGTCCAAGTCCAAAATTAAAAACGCGCATATTTGCATATTATTTTTATTATTTTCGATTGCAATTTGAACTTTTTCTATAAAGGTTTCTCGGTTGTATAGTTTTGTAAGAAAATCTGTTTGTGATTTTTCTTCTATTTTCTTAATGGCATCAAGATGATTTTCAATTTGTATTTCTTTTTCTTTTTGTTCGTTATAGCCTTCCATTACACCGATAATTTGTCCCATATCGTTTTGAAAATTGGAAAGAAAAGTTAAACGTATCCATTGTTTTATACCATTAACCCGCGCAAAGAGTACTGTGGACTTGTATGACTTTCCGTATATCATTACATTTTGATACAGTTTTTTGTATTCTTTGAAATTTTCTGTATCCAAAGCTCCGCTTTTTAGCAATATGTTAGGATGTATATCAGCAAACGAATAGTGGCGGACAGTTCCTTTTTGTGGATATTCATATAAAATAACCTGTTTGAGTTTTGTGTCAACAGCAAATGGAATATTATTGTTTTTTTCAAGGATTGCCTGAAACATTCCGTTGATTGTTTGCAGTTCCTGATATTGTTTTTCAGTATTTCTATACATAGAATATATTACATTGTAAATAACGCAGAAGATAATCAATAAAGTAATGCTAAGTGTCACAAAGAAGTTCGTTACAATTTTATGGGCTTGTTTTAGATAGTCAATAAGTTCATTTGAAATTTGTACGGAGAATAAATACCAATTATTTATTTTCAGTGGGCGGAAGCTGACATATTTTCCTTGACCTTCAATCTCGCAATAGAATCTTCCGCTCTCTCCGTTTTTTACTTTTTCTTTAATTTCCTGCGCAGAATATTCTTTTTGATATTGACAATCATCTAATCTTTCCCATATTGTTTGTACATTGGTATCCATTGATTCATAAAAAATATATTTAGAGTTTGAAGAAAACAGGAAACAGCCTTCGTCATCAATTATATGAAAAGATTTATAAGTATTATTGTTAAGGTCGCTAATCCACATAATTTTTTTAAGAGGTAACTTACCCCAAAAAATTCCGGAAATTTTATTATTGATTTTAAGTGGTACAGCGATAAAAAGAAGTGGTTCATCTTCATACCTCAATACATTTGAAATATAGACTTCATCATTCTCTATATTTTCCCGTAGATGTTCGTATGAAATATCGTAGTCATTTCCCGACGCATTTTTACCTTTTCCGTTTAGGTCAGATATACCTACAAATTTGAAATCGGAATTATCACGCATTTCTTTGATTTTTATTATCACATCAGGCGTAAATATATTTTCTTCTTTTTCAAGTTGAAGTTCCGTTGTTTTAAGTATATGTATATACTGTTCAAGTTTTAATTGAAAGTTTTTTTCTACATATAAAGACAGTTCTTCTATTTGTTGTGTCCCGTTTTCCAGTGATATGGTATATAATTTTTTATTTAAATATTTAAATCCTATAATTTGGGTAATTACAGCCATACATAAAATAAATATAACAAATGTAATTTTTCTTACTTCTTTTGATGTAAACCACTTTTTCATTGATATTTTCCTTTCGTAGTTTTTATATATTACAAGTAGATTGTTATCGTATTAACACATTTTATAATATTATATCATAAAAATATTATATTTGCAAAGCAATTTATATATATTTACGAAAAACATAAATAATTTATAAAATATAACACAGGGAGATATATGGTATTTTTCATATATCTCCCTGTGTTTATATGTATACATTTCAGTTTTATTCTTGTTCTGCTTTATTTAAATCTGAGAAGTAATGCGCATACACTGTAAATATATCCTTACCCATACGGCGAATGTTACCGTATAAATGCTGTCTGATAAGTGGAACGATATTGTCAATATCGGCATTTTCTATTGTTTCAAGTATTTTCCTATGTTCTTCAACTATTTCGGTAATGCTTTCATATCTGTATATGTCCATCATTCTAAAACGTAGATAGTCTGTTTTATCATTTTGGAGAGTATCGAATAAATACATCTTTCGCATAGACTTAAACCATATTTTATGCATTTCACTATCCAGTTCAGAAAATTTTTTAATGTTGCAATTTTCGTCTTTTGCGTATTGCTCGATTTTTTCAAAAGAAAATCTTACACGTTCAATATCCGCGGGTGTCGCTATCATAATGAAGTCTTTTAAAATCATACTTTCAACAGCCACACGTTGATATATTAACTGATTAATAATATCAAAATTTAATAATTTGACAAAAGCGCCTTTATATGGGCGAATTTCCAACAAACCATTTTCCTGTAATCTTTGTAAAACTGTCCTTACAGGCGTTCTGGAAACTGAAAAACGATTACACAACATATTTTCGTTTAAAACTTCTCCGGGTTCGATTTTAAGTGTCAGTATTTCATTTTCTATAATGTCATAGATTTGCTCACAAGAATATGTCTCCATGATATGTCCCCCATTTTGTAATTGTGTAATATATTCTGATTATAGAATATGTTTTCTATAAAGTCAACTAAAAAAAGCCTTTTTATAAGTTTTATTTATATTTATTATATAATTTTTAACTGTTAAATAAACAAAGTATGTATTTAATAAATCGGGGTCTTAATTTTCAAAATAATAATAACTGTAAAATTGCATAAATTATAGTGGCAAAATTTTGTATACAAATATAGTTAAATTGATTTTAAATCTATTGCACTATTAAAATATAAGTGTTATAATGTGTATACAATTATAAATTAAGGAGAAATTGATTGTGTCAATAAAAATAGAAATTCTTAATGAAAATGAAATTAAATCTTTTGCAGAAGGTGAAACCAAAGTTGAGCTTTTTTATAATGCGGAGTATGTGGAGGGCGATATAATAAAGCTGACAACCGATGAACCAAAGTTTTTGGTAGTGGAGCTTGAAGACAGTTTTGCGCCTACTTTTGCTTATTGCGCAGGTGAATATATTTTACCGATACCTTTTGCTGAAAATAAAGTCAGCTATTCTCCAAAATGTTTTACTTTTGACAGACATTTTTTGACTGTAAGAATTGCAACAGAAGCTGAAATAGCGCAAAGAAAAAATTTGTGTTTAAATGTATATGACCATCACAAAAACAGTGGACTGTTCCCACATTCATTTGCAAATGTTGAAACACGTAACGAAGCGGTATTCGCATCAAGAAACGCAATAGACGGTGTCTATGCAAACTGTAATCACGGCGCATATCCTTATCAAAGTTGGGGAATAAACCGCCAAGACGATGCGGAGATAACAATAGATTTCGGAAGAAAAGTTGATATTGATGAAGTTGTTATAACAAATCGCGCAGATTTCCCACATGACAACTGGTGGCGCAAGGCTACGCTTAAATTCTCTGACGGCACACAAGAAACAGTTGATTTTATCAAAACAGCGGAACGTCAACATTTTAGTATAGTAAAAAAAGGAATTACGACTATTACTATGTGTGAAATGAAAAAAGATGAAAATGACCCTTCTCCATTCCCCGCTCTTACGCAAATAGAAGCGTGGGGAACAGAGGCTAAATAAGTTTAAAATGTAAAATTTATATAAAACACTTTTTAAAAAGGAGATACTTATATGGATATTCGTTATTCAGCAAATCAAAATGATTTCAAACGCTATACGACAGAAGAAATAAGAAATGAATTTTTAATAGAAAATTTGTATGTTGCCAACCAAGTTGTAGCAGTTTACAGCCACGTTGACAGAATGGTTACTTTGGGTTGTATGCCAACAACAGAGACAGTAAGCATTGATAAAGGTATTGATGTTTGGGCAAACTTCGGTACAAACTTCTTCCTTGAAAGACGGGAAGTGGGTATGTTTAATATCGGAGGCGCAGGTAAAGTTACAGTGGACGGTACTGTTTATGAACTGGGCTACAAAGACTGTCTATACATTACACGTGGAGCAAAAGAAGTTACTTTCACAAGTGACGATGCAAATAACCCGGCAAAATTCTATATGGTTTCCGCCCCTGCTCATTGCAGTTATGAGACAAAGTTAATCAAAATAGAAGATGCAGCCAAAAAGCCTTTGGGTTCTATGGAAACATCAAACAAACGTGTAATCAACCAATTTATACACCCTGATGTACTGAAAACCTGTCAACTGTCAATGGGTATGACGGTACTGGAACCGGGTAGCGTATGGAACACAATGCCTTGCCACACGCACGAAAGAAGAATGGAAATATATACATATTTTGAAATTCCTGAAAACAACGTAGTATTTCATATGATGGGTGAAGGTAACGAAACACGTCACATTGTAATGCAAAACGAACAGGCTGTTATAAGCCCGTCATGGAGCATACACGCAGGAGCAGGTACGTCTAACTACACATTTATTTGGGCAATGGGTGGCGAAAATCAAGCATTTGATGATATGGACGCTATCGCAACGACAGAGCTTAAATAATAAATTATAAAAAAAATAAATAAAAAGGAGAATATACAAATGGTTAATTTTTCACTTGAAAATAAAATTGCTTGGGTAACGGGCGCATCTTACGGTATAGGTTTTGCCATTGCTAAGGCTTATGCAAACGCAGGCGCTACAATCGTATTTAACGATATTAATGAAGAGCTTGTGGCAAAAGGTATGCAATCATACAAGGCGGAGGGTATAAACGCTCATGGTTATGTGTGTGACGTTACAGACGAAGACGCTATAAACGCTCTTGTAGAGAGAATAGAAAAAGAAGTTGGCGTTGTAGATATACTTGTAAACAATGCAGGTATCATAAGACGTGTACCAATGACAGAGATGAGCGCCACTGATTTCCGTAAAGTTATTGATATTGACCTAAACGCGCCATTTATCTGCGCAAAAGCTGTCATTCCGTCAATGATAAAAAAAGGTCACGGTAAAATAATTAACATTTGTTCAATGATGAGCGAGCTAGGCCGTGAAACAGTTTCTGCTTACGCTGCTGCAAAAGGCGGTCTGAAAATGCTTACAAAAAATATTGCATCAGAATACGGTGAATTTAATATTCAATGTAACGGTATAGGCCCAGGTTACATTGCAACACCGCAAACAGCTCCTTTGCGTGAGACTCAACCGGACGGTAGCCGTCACCCATTCGACAGCTTCATTATTGCAAAAACTCCTGCTGCCCGTTGGGGTACAACGGAAGATTTGGAAGGACCTGCTGTATTCCTTGCAAGTGAGGCTTCTGACTTTGTAAACGGTCATATCCTATATGTTGACGGTGGTATACTTGCATATATCGGTAAACAACCATAATTATAGAAAATAATCCCTATTAATAAGGGCAATAAAACAACAGGTAATTTTAAAAGTACTTATAGAAAAGGGAGAATATAATAATTCTCCCTTCAAACTGTCAAAAAAATATGCGCAAATGGTGTAATTACAAAGAAACTTTTTCTCTTGCAAAAAGTTTCCTCTTTTGGCATAAATGCCAAAATTCACCTTCAAAAATGCGCTTGCACGGCAAAAGCGTTCCGTTTTCTGCGGAAAACGTCTTAGGCGCTGCCTAAGAACCGCAATTTTTTGAAAAAAATTGACTAAAACTTTTATAGACTTCGTCATTATGACGAATGAATATACCTTTTTTGCCAGAAAAATATGCCCAAAGGGTGTAATTTCAAAGAAACTTTTTCTTTTGCAAAAAGTTTCATCGACAACTTTAATATAATTTAGACATATAAAAAACAGTGAATAGAAGATATATTCTGTTAAGGTAACTTACAGATATTATCCTATTCACTGTTTTTGTTTTTTTAGTATACATTTTATTATATAATGATAAATATATATTTTCTATGAAAGGGTATGATAAAATAACAGCGGATACGTTTGATATATTAAAAGACTGTTATATAAAAGAACTTGAAAAAAATAACGCTTATTTGATATAAAAAAGGGCAGTTAAAAGTTTATTTTAACCGCTCCTTATTTATTTTCAGTATTCTATACCCTTTCTTGCCGTTACGCCATTATCAAAATGGTGTTTCACTTTTTTGATTTCCGATACATAATCAGCAAGTTCTATTAATGCGTCATTTGGATTTCTGCCTGTAAGTACTATCTCTTTTGTGGATTTATTTGTATTCAAAAAGTTCAGCAGTATATCTTTATCAACCATATTATAATTTAATGTTGATAATATTTCGTCAAGGACAATTAAATCATAATATTCACTTTTTTGTATTACATCTTGTAATAATTCTCTGTAATATGAATTTGCTTTCGCTTTTTCTTCGTCTGTCATATTCGCAAAACGTTTGATAGACGGTGAATTTGCGCATATATATTTCAAATTGTCAAAACTTCGCAAAATTTCTACTTCACTGCTGCTTCCGTCTTTAAAAAATTGCGCAAAAAGGACTTTTTTATTTGCTCCAAGCATTCTTATGGCAAGCCCTACCGCGCAAGTTGTCTTACCTTTTCCGTCACCGCAATATATGT
The DNA here is from genome assembly GCA_020024555.1 of Angelakisella sp. Lineage (GTDB taxonomy): Bacteria > Bacillota > Clostridia > Oscillospirales > Ruminococcaceae > Angelakisella. The sequence continues at coordinate 8,720 of JAHHTQ010000038.1, read as the reverse complement.
GTATCATCTCTTCACCCCGTCTTTATATTCTTTTGCTTTATGCATAAATTTTCGTATGGCGTTTGTATTCGATGCAAAATACAGGTGTGGGAAACCTGCAAAAATATGCTCGTTTGCAAATATCGCACGATTTTCCAAACCACTGTTTTTTCTGCAAATACAATTATTTCCAACATCACTGCAACCGTAATAGTGAAATTCGTGTCCCTTTATGCTCTCACCAGTATTTAGCAAAAGGTTATCATTAAGTGAAACAATATTTTTGTAGCCAAAGTTCAGCAGTCTTTTGTTATTCTCACAAGCGCCGCCGAAAAAAGCAACCAGTGGCACGCTTTCTATTTCTTTATTCAGATACATAAAACCACCGCATTCGGCAATACAGGGTATTTTGTGTAAAAGCGCGCTTTTTATGCTTTCAAGCATTGTTTTGTTTTGTGATAATTTTTCTTTGTATAGTTCCGGATATCCTCCGCCGATATATATTGCGTCTGTATCATTTGGCAAAGTCTTATCGGAGAGGGGACTGAAATATTTAATATTTGCGCCGAAATTTTTAAGAACCTGTATATTTTCTTCATAATAGAAGCAAAAGGCATTATCACGGGCAACAGCTACATTTACATCAAATTTTTCATAAGATGTTGTGTTTTCTTCATATAAAAAGCTATCGCTGTCTTTTGAAAGACTGTAAATTCCGTCTATATCAAGCGTAGTGCGCGCAATTTCACATAACTTATCCATTTTTTGATTTAATTCTGTTATTTCGCTTGCCGTAACAAGTCCCAAATGCCTGCTTTCAATGATAAGTTCTTTTGGCAGCGGGGGTAAATATCCAAGACACTTACACTTCGGAAAAGTCTTTTCTACCGATAGTTTTATTTGCTCATAGCTCTTTTCTGTTATATTATTAAGTATTATACCTTTTATATGTGAATTTTCTTTTAGTGACAAAAATCCACATATAACTGCATTTACGGAATAAGCCATACCACGCGCATTTATTACAAGAACAGTATTTGCATTCAGTATATCGGCTATTCTGTATGTTGAGCAGTCCGAGCTGTCAAACGATAGCCCGTCATAGTACCCCATAACACCTTCTATTACAGATATATCCGTATTTTTGGAATTTGTGACAAAAATATTTTTTATTGTATTTTCGTCGCAAAAAAAGTTGTCGAGATTGAGTGTGGGAATATTTGTTATGTTTCTGTGAAACATAGGGTCAATATAGTCAGGCCCACATTTATATGCGGTTATATTATGTCCTTTTTTTTGCAGACACTTCAATATTGCGCAAGTGACTGTTGTCTTACCGCTACCGCTGTTTGTTCCTGATATTACTATTCTATTCCCATTAAAAGTACTCATATTTATTTACCCTCTGTTGTTTTTTCTTTTGAAAATACGATTGACAATACCACAAATACACCAAGCAAAAGAGGATAGAACAGATATGGCATTATCGCGAATGGTGATACTGTATATCCCAAAACAGTCGCGGCTGAAACAGCGAGCAACATTTGCGCTCCATAAGGCAGAATAATCTGGAATACACAGGAAAAAGTATCGAGTATTGACGCTGATTGTTGCGGAGAAATATTATAGTCTTTGCTCATATCTTTTGCAATGGGACCTGCAATAACGATAGCAACCGTATTGTTTGCGGTAGCTATATCCATAGCGCCAACAAGTAGTCCCATTCCGAATTGACCGCTTTTGTTACTCTTGCAGTATTTTTTGACAAAGCCCAGCAACGCTTCAAATCCGCCGTTATTTTTAATAAGTCCGCATAGCGCCGAAACAAGTACTGCAACAAGTATTGTTTCATACATTCCCTCTATACCCGAACGCATAGATGTAAGTATTGTCATAGGCGTAATTACGCCAACAGCAAGAGAAGTAATTATACCTGCGATTATTCCTATTATCAAAACCACGAATACATTTATACCAATTATACCAAAGATAAGTACCAATAGATATGGGATAAACAAAAATATATTGTATTCACCGACAGCTTTTTCAACCGTATCGACATTCATTGACAAAATTCCGATTAATATAAGCGATACTATTGCCGCGGGAAAGGCTATTTTAAAGTTTGTTTTGAATTTGTCTTTCATAGCGCAGCCTTGTGTTGTGCAAGCCGCAATGGTTGTATCCGATATAAATGAAAGATTATCTCCGAACATTGCGCCACCGGCGACTGTACCTATACACAGTGGCAAAGAAAATCCCGAAACTTCGGAAACGGCAATCGCTATCGGTGTAATAAGTGTAATTGTTCCTGTGGAAGTACCCATTGCAATAGATACTACGCAAGCTACAATAAACAGAACAATAGGAGCCATTTTTGCAGGCGCTATTGAAAACATAAAATATGCTACCGATTCGGCGCTGCTTCTTCCTGTAACTCCTACAAAAAGACCGGATGCCAAAAATATAAGTATCATAGTTATAATATTTTTGTCACCGACACCGCTTGCCATAACCGTCAATTTTTCTTCAAACGAAACAGAACGGTTTTGCAGGCATGCAACCAAAATGGCTATCAAAAAGCCGACAACTATCGGGATATCGTAAAAACCCATTTTTATACCAAGACCATACTCAAAAAGTATGCCAAGCCCTAAATAGAAAACCAAGAATATTGCTATGGGAAGAAGTCCCCACGCGTTTGCTTTAATTTTTTTCTCCATAAAAATTTTGCTCCTTTTCCTTTTTTAATCATTATTTGGACAAAGGTATAAAAAAAGCCTTCGCCCTTATTTTTTTAAGGACGAAAGCTATAAAAAACTTCGTGTTACCACCTTAATTCACAACTACCTCACAGTAATTGCCTTAACAAGTGACTTTTGGTTATCACTCTGTGCTGTAATGGGCACACCCAGCATAACTTAAAATATCATTTGACATATTCAGCCATACAGCTCCGGTACCATCTTCAAAATCAGCTTTTGTATTTCGTCACACCAACCCGAAACTCTCTTTAACGTCTCCTGAAATCTACTCTTACCTTCATCGCTTTTTATAGAATTAGTATAGATAAAAAGTTGTATTATGTCAATAAAAAATTTTAAATATGTATTTTTATATAAAAATATTATTTTTAAAAATATTTTTTTAGGTATGTTGTTTAAAAATATATAAATTCTATTAATTCTTGGAAAAATATGCCGATATGATTATTATGTAAATATTTTTACATAAACAAATAAAATTTGGAGGTGCGAAAGTATGGACGTAGCAGCAGCAAGTATATCAATGAAATCAGCGCAAACAATGCAGGCAGTAAGTATTCGTATGGCTAGCAAAGTAATGGATTTGCAAAAACAAACAGGTCAACAACTTGTAGAAATGATGCAATCGGCAACACCTAACTTTGGACATAAACTTAATATAAGAATATAGTCATATAATTTCTGCAATGCCTTTTGTTAAAGGCTATAAATTATATTTTTTAAAAATAGATTGGACGCAATCGGCAAAATATGATTGCGCTCTTTCTATTTTTTTTATATATAATGGGTTAATTGCAAATTATATTAATATTTCAAAAAACAGTTAAATTCAAATTTAAAAAATTAATTATTATTACAGTGTTTTTTACTAATTGTGATGTGTTTTTTAAAATAACTGTAAATAAAATATTACAAGTATTGATTTTTATATAACTATCTGCTATACTATATTAGCACTCAACATAAAAGAGTGCTAATAATAAAAATATAAGAGGTGTTCATATAATGGCTATGCAAGAATTTAAGGCAGAGTCAAAACGACTGTTAGAGCTTATGATTGGCTCAATTTACACACATAAAGAAATCTTTTTACGCGAACTTATATCAAATGCAAGCGACGCTATTGATAAAATGTACTTTAAATCACTTACTGATGACAGTATAAAACTTTCGCGTGATGATTTTGAAATTAATATAGCAGTAGATAAAGATGCCCGTACTGTTACTATTACAGATAACGGTATCGGTATGACAAAAGAAGAACTCGAAAATAATCTTGGCACAATAGCGAAGAGCGGTTCTTTGGCATTCAAAAACGAAAATGAACAACCGGAAGATATCAGTGTTATAGGTCAATTTGGCGTAGGTTTTTATTCTGCGTTTATGGTAGCAAAGAAAGTAACCGTCACATCAAAAGCTTTTGGTAGTCAAACAGCTTATCGGTGGACTTCCGAAGGCGTAGAGGGTTACGAAATAGAAACAGCCGAGAGAGACGAAGTTGGCACGACAATCGTTCTCTATATAAAAGAGGATACAGACGAAGAAAGATACAGTGAGTATCTTGACAGTTACAGAATATCATCGCTTATTAAACGTTACAGCGACTATATACACTATCCGATTAAAATGCCGGTAGAAAAGAGTCGCAAAAAAGAAGACAGCGATGAATATGAAACATATACAGAGATAGAAACTCTTAATACTATGCTTCCTTTATGGAGAAAAAATAAATCCGAAATAAAAGAAGAAGAATACAAAGAGTTCTATAAAAACAAATTCTATGATTACGAAGACCCAATAGCAACAATACACACAAAAACAGAAGGCACAGCAACATACGACGCGCTGATGTTTATACCAACACGTGCGCCATACGACTACTATACAAAAGAATTCCAAAAGGGACTTCAACTATACAGTAACGGTGTTCTTATTATGGATAAATGCAGTGATTTGTTGCCTGACTATCTCGCTTTTGTACGCGGACTTGTGGACAGTCAAGATTTGTCGCTCAATATCTCACGTGAAATGTTGCAACACGACAGACAACTTACAATTATTGCAAAAAATATAGAAAAGAAAATTCTGTCTGAACTAAAATCTATCTGTAACAATAAACGTGAAAAATATGAGACATTTTGGTCAAGTTTCGGCAGACAAATAAAATTCGGCGCTTACGACAGTTTTGGTATGAATAAAGAGAAACTTCAAGATTTACTTTTGTTTACATCTTCTTATGAAGAAAAACTTGTTACTCTTGACGAATATATCTCCCGTATGAAACCTGACCAAAACGATATTTACTATGTAACAGGTGAAAATATCACTCGTTGCAAGAACTTGCCACAAACGGAATTTGTACTTGAAAAAGGCTTTGAAATATTGTATTTAACAGAAGATGTTGATGAATTTTGCATAAAAATTCTTGATAAATATAAGGAAAAAGGCTTTAAATCAATTCAAGACGGCGACTTTAATATAGATACGGAAGACGAGAAAAAAGCTACTGAAAAATTGACAGAAGAAAATAAGCCTTTGCTTGAAGAAATGCAACTTGCTCTTGGTGACAAGGTGAACAGTATACGTATTTCAAACCGTTTGAAAAACCACGCTGTTTGTATAACAACAGATGGCAATATTTCACTTGAAATGGAAAAAGTACTTAACCAAATGCCACAGGATAACTCTGTTAAAGCAAAACGTGTTCTTGAAATTAATCCTAATCACAAGATATTCGCTTTACTGCAAAAACTAAATGACAGTGATAAAGACAAACTAAAAGAACTTACAGATGTGCTATATACACAGGCGCTTATCGTTGAGGGCGTAGCAATAGAAAATCCGTCCGAGTATTCCGCAAAAGTGTGCGACTTATTGAGTATGCTTGGCTAATTAAATAAATAATTTTTTATAAGAGGTGACTGTAACAGCCACCTTTTATTTTTTATAGATACTTTGTTACTATAACCATATAATAAAGCTTTTCGATTTATTAAGGCTTAGTATTTTATTTATTTTATATTTATAGTATAATATTAAAAATATTTAAATTTACAAGTGGGGTGATAACGATTAATGCGTATGATAGTTCTTTAATACCACCTGAGGCGACAGTTATACTCAATACTTTATATGATAACGGATATGAGGCATATCTTGTCGGCGGCTGTGTGCGTGATATGTATATGGGCAAAATTCCGCACGATTGGGATATAACAACAAATGCAAAACCCGATGAGGTTATAAAAATTTTCGGTAAAGACTATAACCTTATAGAACTTGGAAAAAAATTCGGAACAATAGCGGTAGTTATAAACAATAACCAATATGAAATAACAACCTACCGCACCGAAAGCGGTTATACAGACAGCAGACACCCAACGGAAGTTTGCTTTGAACAAAATTTATCAGAAGATTTAAAAAGACGTGACTTTACTATGAATGCAATGGCATACAGTCCAAAAACAAATATAGTTGACATTTTTGGAGGGACAAAGAGTATTGATACAAAGACCATAAGCTGTGTAGGTAATCCCAATCAAAGATTTACAGAAGACGCATTACGGATACTTCGCGCTTTGCGTTTTTCCGCTCAATTTAAGTTTAATATTGACAGCGAAACAAAGAAAGCAATTTTTGATAATAAAGCCCTACTGAAAAATATATCTGTGGAACGCATAAATACTGAACTTTGTAAGATACTTATGAGTAGAAATTGCGGTGCGGAAATATTCAGAGAATTTGCGGAAGTGTTCTCTGTGTTTATTCCGCAAATTGAAGTTATGATAGGTTTTAAGCAAAATAACAAATATCATAAATATGACGTATGGGAGCATACTTTGCATTGTATGGAGTATGAAAGCGATATTTTTATGGATACTGATATTATAATCAGATTGGCTGTGTTGTTTCACGATATTGGAAAACCGCATTGTTATACAGAAGACGACAACAAAAACGGACATTTTTGTAATCATCAACAAATATCCGCTGAAATAACGACAGAGATACTTAAAAGCTTAAAATTCAGTAATGATATTATTTCAAAAGTAACTCAATTAATTTTATATCATAACATTGATTTTATTTGTAAGAAATCGTATATCAAACGTCTATTAAACAAAATTAATGCCGAAAGTATCAGAAAATTAATTATATTAAGAAAATATGATTTGTTCGGACAAAACAGAACCGATAAAGAACTTGATGAAATATATACAAAACTTGATTTATTTGAAAAAATGCTTGACGAAATATTGGAAGAACAATCGTGTTTTTCTCTTAAAGATTTGGCGGTTAATGGCAAAGATTTAATAAACATAGGATTTGCAGAAAATAAAAATATAGGAAAAACATTGAACGTATTGCTTGGAATGGTTATTGATGAAAAGACAGATAATACGAAAGAAAGCTTAATTAAGATTGCAAGAGAATTAAACAATACTGATTTGCAATAAAAAATCTTTGTATTTGGTATTTGTATAAAAATTAATGATGTGATATAATGTAACTGCTTTATTGCACAATTATTTTGAATGAGATTTATTTATTTTTCACAAAGAATTAAATCTATTATACTAAATATTATTTAAGGAGTTTTTATGTCTAATCAAGAAAACAAAACGAAAGGTATTTTTTTCATACTTTGCGCGGCATTGTGCTTTGCTCTTATGAATTTATTTGTGAAACTTTCAGGCGATTTGCCACCGATACAAAAGACTTTTTTCAGAAACGGTATAGCCTTTTGGGTTGCGCTGTATATTATTTTAAAGAAGAAACCGGAAGTTAATTTTAACAAAACCATTTCTACATCACTGTTTATGCGTTCGCTTTTTGGTACGCTCGGTATTATATGTAATTTTTACGCAGTGGATAAACTACTGTTTGCAGATGCAACGATGCTAAATAAAATGTCACCGTTTTTTACGGTAATTTTCAGCTTTTTTATATTAAAAGAAAAAGTTAAATTCCCACAGTTAATGATAATCTTGGGCGCGTTTATGGGTATGCTTATAGCTATCCGTCCTTCTTTCCACAATATTAATTTTATTCCGTCAGCCATTGGTTTTTTCGGAGGAGTATCGGCAGGTGTTGCGTACAGTTATGTTCGTAAACTGGGCAATAATCACGTTGACAGCAGTTTGATTATACTTTGCTTTACATCTTTTTCTTTGATTACAACCTTGCCACTGATTATAATGAACTTTCAGCCTATGGAATTAAAAGAAGTTATTATACTGATTGTTTCGGGATTTTTTGGAACAGGGGGACAGTTTGCGGTAACAAAAGCGTATACTTATGCAAGCGCAAGGGAAATATCGGTATATGATTATTCACAAATAGTATTTGCGGGTATATTGGGACTTATATTTTTTCGGCAAATACCGGATAAATACAGCTTACTCGGTTACAGTATAATTATAGGAATGGCAATAGTAATGTATTTATACAACAATAAATGGAGTACGAAAGCTTATTCTAAATAAAGATGAAAGGAAGTATATAACTTTATGGATATGCAGGAAATTATGAAACAAAAAACATTCGCTGTTTTGGGCGATACTCTAAACGAAGAAAAATATGCGTACAAAATAAAAAATGAGTTAATTGAAAATGGATATACAGTATATTCTGTCGGTAAAGAGCTAAGCTCTGTTAATGATATTGAAGATGATATTGACATAATAGATTTATGTATTCACCCTGTAAAAGGCTTAAAACTTTTGCAGGAATGCAAAAAAGATTTTAAATGTATTGTGATACAGCCCGGAGCATCTGATGAAAATTTGCTGAAATATCTTAATGAAAACAATATTCCATATATAGACGGTTGTCTGTTGGTTGGAATAAAATCATATCCAAATAAATAATAAAAAATCCGTCTTAAAATAATAAGACGGATTTTAGCGTGTAAAAAAAGCATAGTCATTCGTCATAATGACGAAGTCTATAAAAGTTTTACTCAATTTTTTTCAA
>JAHHTQ010000037.1 GCA_020024555.1 Angelakisella sp. | reverse complement strand
TTAATAAAATGTAATTATGTGATTAACAAGCAATAACAAAAAATATAAAAACTTTTGTTGCTAAAAAATAATTATGTTTTAGGGAGGAAGAAAAATGAAAAAAAGAATATTGGCATTTATACTGGCAGTCTGTACACTTACTATGATGTTTAGCGGTTGTGGCAAAGATACAACCAATACACCAAACAATTCCGACTCAGGAGAAACAAAGCCTGTTGAGTTAACACTGTTTATAACGAACAAAAATATAGTAGACGGTTCTTATGTTAAAACAGAAATAGAAAAGGCAACAAATACAAAACTTAAATTTATACAGGTTCCCACAAAAGAATTGGATAATAAATTAAATATATTGCTTTCATCTGGTGAAAGACCCGACATTATACAATGCGAAACAGTAACAATGGAAAATCAGTTGTTGTCTTCCGGAATTCTGCTTCCTATAAATAAATATTGGGATAATTATCCAAATATAAAAAACGGTAGAACAGAAGAAATCTGGGAGAAGATGAAATATTCAGACGGTAATATATATTCAATAGGTATAAATACGCAAAATCCGCTTTCAATGATAGCATATCGTGAAGACTGGTTAAAAAAATTCGGTATGGAAGCACCAAAAACCATTGATGAATATTATGAATTTGCAAAAAAAGTAGCTCTTGAAGACCCTGATGGCAATGGTAAAAATGACACATTTGCTTTCGGTGGTTATCAAAAGATAGATAATGTATGGTTTGACCATATCTTCGGCGCTTTCGGTGCGTTACCTAACTTTTGGATGGAAAGAGACGGGAAATTGGTAAACGGTTCAGTAGATCCAAAAATGAAAGATGCGCTTGTATTTTTAAATAAGCTATACAAAGAAGGTATAATCGATCCTGAATTTGTAACAGACGATCCAAAAAGATGGCAGGCAAAAGTAAAAGCAGGTACATACGGAGCAGGAACAACAAAAATTCATATTTTTGATAAAAACAACTGGTCTAACTATTATGCACCGTTTAAACAAGCATATCCAAATGGTGAACACATAGTTGGTACAGTACTTACAGGTGGCTGTGATAACCCTGTGGGTATACGTCGGGCAAGCGACAGAGGTTGGGTAAGAACTTTTATTTCCAAAGATGTAGCAAAAAATCCTGAAAAACTTGATGCCGTTATGAGACTTCTTGATTATTTAATGTCCGAAGAAGGAAACAAATTCGCACAATACGGCAAAGAGGGCGAGCACTATAAAATGGAAGGTGACAAACTTGTCCGCTTAATAGACGATAAAAAGACACAAGAGCTTGATATTAACAAATTCTTTATCGGTAATACAGTTTTGTTTGAACATTCTTCACAAGAACTATTCGATGCTTTTGAACATTCAAAAACAATAAGTATTGCAGACCCAACCGATGGCATATTTATAAAAGAACTTACAACAATTTATCCAAAACTTATTGAAATAACAAATATCAGATATATCGAAATGATTATAGGTGAAAAGCCAATAGATACAGGATTTGACGAGTTCGTTAAAGAATGGAATTCCCGTGGCGGAGATAAACTTACAGAAGCAATAAACAAAGCATACGCAGAGAAGAAATAAATATTTTCAGCAAAGTTATAGATACTGTTTATAACTTTGCTGAAAAACCATATACTACCGAAAGGGAGAAAGATGATGACAACTACAATAAAATCTCCAAATTCAAACAAAGTAAAGAAAAAGTCAAATTTGTTTAAAAAAATATCCGCGCACAAAGTCTTATATTTTATGATGATTCCGGGAATTCTGTATTTTATAATATTCCGCTATCTTCCAATGTTCGGACTTGTAATTGCTTTTAAAGATTACAATATATTTGCGGGATTGTGGGACAGTCCATGGGTAGGTTGGCAAAATTTTAAGGACGTTTTGTCTTCGCCTGATTTTTCAAACGTTTTATTCAATACCCTTAAAATTAGTTTCGGCAAAATTTTAATAGGTTTTCCTGTTCCAATACTTCTTGCAATACTGCTCAACGAAATGAGATGCGTTAAGTTCAAAAAAATATCACAGACACTTTTGTACTTACCTCACTTCTTGTCGTGGGTTGTTATTGGTGGCATAATGCTTAATTTGCTTTCTCCGGTTTCCGGCGCAATAAGCAGTTTTTTTACAGCGACAGGTATTGAGCCTGTAAACTATATGGCGCAAAAAGACTCTATTTTTTGGGTAGTTATAATATCGGATATATGGAAAGAGTCTGGCTGGGGCACAATAGTTTTCCTTGCGGCGCTTACACAGGTAGATCCAACTCTTTATGAAGCAGCAAGAATGGACGGCGCAAATAAATTCCAACAAATGATTCATGTAACGCTTCCTGCAATATCAAGCATTATTGTACTAATGCTTATATTAAAAATAGGTAAAATAATGAATGCAGGTTTTGAGCAAATACTTGTGCTTCAAAATGCCGTTACAATGGAGACTATTGATATATTTGATACATTTGTATATCGTGAAGGCTTGGGTAGGGGTAATTACAGTTTCAGCTCGGCTGTCGATATGTTTAAATCAATAGTGGCGCTCATACTTGTAACAAGCGCGAATAAAATCAGCCAGTGGCTTGGAGAGGAAGGTATAGCATGATAAAGAAAAAGAAAATTTCTATACTTACAGTACTAAATTATATATTTTTTACAATAGTATCAATTTGTATGCTATATCCTTTTTGGTATGTGGTAATGTACTCTATAAGTGACCCTTCCAAAGCGAGCGTAAGTAATTTATATCTAATTCCATCTGGATTTACACTTGAAACATATAAATATGCCCTTACAAAAGATATGATGTATACGGGATTTTTTAATTCTGTGTTTCTGACTGTCATAGGAACAACTGTGAATATGGTGCTTTCAATACTGCTTGCCTATCCTTTGTCAAGAGAAAGTCTTCCGGGAAGAAAATTTTTTACAGCCTTCGTTATATTCCCTATGTTGTTCAGCGGTGGTATGATACCTACTTATTTGGTTATAAAAGCCTGTGGTTTGTTGGATAGTTTATGGTCACTTATATTCTCATTGGCTGTTAATGTATATAATTTGCTTATACTAAATAAATTCTTTAAAAGCATACCTGAAAGTTTAATAGAAGCGGCAAAGATTGACGGTTGCGGAGAAATGAGAATACTTACGCAAATAGTTCTCCCTCTGTCAAAAGCATCGCTTGCAACTGTTGCGCTTTTCTATGCCGTACAACATTGGAATGAGTTTTTACGTGCCACAATCTATATAAATACCGATAAACATTGGCCTTTACAGGTGGTATTGAGAAATATTATAGATATGGTATCGAATGACCTAAACAGTGGTAGTGATATATTTATGAATCCGGAAAACTTTAAAATGGCAACAATTGTCATTACTGTTTTACCTATTATATGCGTATACCCTTTCTTACAAAAGCATTTTACAAAAGGCGTAATGATGGGTTCTGTAAAAGGATAAGTATATTTTATTAAATTTATATTCAAGTATAAACTTCTATATAATAATATTGTAAGTATTGGTTAAGAGAGTAAATATAATATTACTCTCTTACTTTGATATTTTGCGATTATAAAACTTTATAACAAATGAGGTGTTTTTTATTTTATGGAAAAAGCTCAAAATATATTATTTATGATGACCGACCACCAAAGGTTTGATACAATAGGTATGGTACAATGTGGCAGAGAAGTTACTCCAAATCTTAATAAATTAGTAAAAGATGCGAGAGTATACAATCGAGCCTATACAACCTGTCCGCTTTGCGTACCTGCCCGCACAGCGCTTGCAACAGGTGTGTATCCAACCGAAAACCATGTGGTTTTTAATGACTGGAAAGGAGTTACAGCCTCTAAAATTCCAACTATACATACTATTTTAAGGGATAATGGTTTTAAGGTTGGTCACGTAGGCGTTGACCATATTAGAATAAAACCGTTTCTCAAAGAGCAAAATTTAGCCTTTTTTTCAAATCAGGACGACTATACCCTCTGGGCGAAAGAAAATAATATAATGTCCGAGAGAAACTCTGACGAAGTGACGAGTGTAAAAGAAGAAATAGAACATAAACTTGTTGATAAGGTATACAGTAATCATAAGGTTATTAAGTGGGAAAATGATTATGGCTCTTTTAAAGATGTATATTTTTATAATGATGCTATGCAATTTTTGGAAAGCTGTAACAGTAAAGAAAAATTCGCTCTGTTTACTTATTTTTGGGCGCCTCACCCGCCGTTAAAAGTTCCTGAGCCTTATTACAGTATGTATGATCCACAGAAAATAGAGTTGCCTAAAAACATAAATCTTCCATGCCAAAACGAACCGTCTGCAAGAAGAAAAGGAGTACCTGCGCAACTTGCGGAAAATATCAGCGAAACCGAGTGGAAAAAAGTATGGGCAGCATATTTGGGACTTGTAACACTTGCCGATGAACTTATGGGTAAACTTATTGAAAAGTTAAAAGAAAAAGGGTTATATGATAAAACAATGATAGTGTTTACTGCTGACCATGGCGAAGCACTGGGGCAACATAAAATGTATCAAAAAATGGAAATGTATGAAAATGCCATACATATACCACTGATAATGAAAATGCCGGATAATAAACATTCCATATCAAGTCAAGTCGTTTCACATCTGGATATTGTGCCAACTATTCTTGAAAATTTGGGGATAAAGCATAATAATCTTGAAGGAGTAAATATTGTTGATTTTACGGATAACAACAGAACAGTATATTCACAATATTCGGGAAATCCGTCGTATGGAACAATCAGACGTGCTGCCATTACAAAAAAATATAAATATGTTATAGACAGTAACTATGAAAATGAATTATTTGACCTTGAATATGATCCATACGAAATGGAAAATCTTGCAAACAAAGCAGAATATATGACAGTTGTTGATAATTTATATCAGCGTTGCAAAGAATATCATATAAAACACAATGATTTTTTTAAATGGAAATAATAAGTATATATAATTTAATAAATATCCTATTGCTCTTGTTAATAAATATTGAGTAGTAGGATATTGCCAATAAGGAGAAAAATAATGAATGATTATGAAAAACTGTTTAGAGAATGGGCAGAAAAGCTGATTTCACTGCAAATTACAGATTGCAACGATAAATCAATAAATGGCGCTATATATTGTCCTGCCTGTAAGAAAATACACGGAAGATGTTTTGATGCAATTTACGCTTTTATGTATCTTGCAGACAAAGATAGTGATAAAAGATATTTAGGTGCTGCTAAGCTACTCTTTGATTGGGCAGAAAATAACGTTTCGCAAAGCGATGGTTCATATTATAACGATGTGGATTCAGATTGGAAAGGTATAACTGTATTCACTGTTATACAATTACTCGAAACACTGCATTATCATAAACACATTTTAGATAAGAATACAATTGATATTTGGTCGGCAAGAATAAAAAAAGCGGCAGAATTCTTATATTCTTATGAGGTTTTTGATGTATGTAATGTAAATTATAAAACATCAAACTGCTTGGCAATGGAGATGTGCGCCAGATATTTTGATGAAGAAAAATATCATATTAAAGCCAAGTTATTGGAAAAAGAAATACTTTCCCATATCAGTGAAGAGGGGTTCTATTTCGGTGAGGGTAGACCAATAACAGGGTACAGCGACAAAAAGTGCAGATCCGTTGATATAGGATATAATTTAGAAGAGTCAATTCCTTCGATAGTTACCTATGCAAAACTGACACATAATAAAGAAATGTTAAAAGCAGGCATTACCCTACTGAACCAACAATTAAAATTTATGCTTAATGATGGTTCGATAGATAATAGCTTTGGCACAAGAAATTATAAGTGGTCGTATTGGGGCAGCAGAACATCTGACGGTATGCTTGCGACACTATTGGAAATGGGAGAATATAACGAAGAATACTTAATATGCGCGAAAAAGCATTTTGAACTTTTAAGGAAATGTACGAAAGACGGTTTATTGTTTGGTGGTAGGGATTATTATGATTTAGGTGAACAGGCTTGTGTCCACCATACATTTTCACATATAAAAGTGCTAACCAATATTTTAAATAAGAAGTTATATAGTATTAATACAAATGTAGATACAACAATACCGAGAAAAAAGCTTAAAAATATAAATTACTATAAAGATATAGATACATATATTTGTAACAGTGATGAATACACAGCAACTATTATTGGTTATGATTGGAACTATCTCAATGCCGGGCATACAAGTGGCGGCGCTATGGGTATGTTGTGGAATGACTCTTATGGGGTTATGCTGTGCGCAAGTATGAGTGAATATTCATTGAAGGAAAAGAACAATATGCAAGTACCACGCTTAAAAAATAATCATGAATGTTTGACTCCAAGAATAGAAGTTTTGGATAATAATATCATTTACTCAAATATTTTTGACAATAATGTTAATCTTAAAAACGTTGACAACAAAAAAATTGAAGCAAAAGGTAAACTTGCCGATAAAAACAATGAGTATAATAACAGTAAAAATTATAATTATAAATTTGAATACACTGTTTCAGACAATGTAAAAACAAATATTTTATGCGATATGGATTTTGATTTTATTTTACCCATTATTTGTAGAAAAAAAGATGAAATTATATTAAATAATAATTATATAGAGATAATAAAGGAAGACTGCAAATTAATACTAGATGTCGAAATAGGCAATGTTTCTTTACCCAATAAGCACAATTTAATATATAATCTATGTCCGGGATTATCTGCCGTAAAAATTCAGATAAACTCTATATCAAGAAATGTTAATTTTGCATTGAAATGTGTATACAAATATGATAAAATAAAATAGTATTATATATATTTTTTTGTTAAAACAATATATAAATTCCTTGATTGATTTTTATTTAAACAGGGATTTTTTTATTTTAAAGGAGTTTTTACTTTGAAAAAAAAGTTTTTTATTAAAAGTCAACTATTTTATAAAAGCTATATTATAAATTGTTTGCTTTCGATTGTATTGATAGTATCTTTTTCTACGTTTTGTATATATTATTTTACTACTTACATTACAAATCAATTAATGGATTTTAATAAACAGTTGTATACAGAAAAACAAACCATACTTTCAGAAAAATTAAAAAATATTGATAATCAGATATACTCTTCTATAAGTCAAAATTATACTTTTCAAACACTGGTCTCCCAATCGGATTTTAAACCGAGTCCATTGAAAATTTTGGATATTATAAAGCATTTTAATATCATTGTGTCGAACAATAAGGAAATTGAACATATAGAATTTTTTGATTGTGAAATGAATTATGCCATAACAAATTTAACTACATATAATTTTGATGAAAAACCAAAATATTTGGAAGAAATGAAAAATGATATAGTTTTTACTTTTGATAAAACAAAAAATCAATATATTTATGCCAGACATTTTAGGCATATCGGAAACCAAAAATCATTATTTATAAGTTTTTATTTAAATAAAGACATTTTTGAAAAAGACATATTCGTCAATGACAGTGAACAAAATACAATAAGCGGTATATTGTTTAATGACACATTTTTTACTACTAACAGTAAATACAGCAAAGACAATGATATTACAAATTACATTTGCAGTATTGAAAACGGTAGTTTTAGAAAAACTATTGACGATAAGGAATATCTGATATTTAAAAACAGTATCGATGATTTTCCAATAAACTATGTAATTATAAAAGATTTCACACAATTAATGTATGACGTTTCTTTGATGAAAAAAACAATAATTTTTGTAAGTATTATTGTTGTGGTTTTGGTAAATATAATTATTTATTTTATCGACCTAAATAATTACAAACCACTAAAAAGATTGACTGATACCGTTCAAAATATTTCCGGAAACAGTATGAACAGGTCTTTTGCAAATGAATATACATATATCGAAAAAAAATTTAATGAGTTAAACGAAATTCAAACAAAGGCTGTCGAAGATTATAACAGAGCTCTACCGTCATTAATAAGCGAAATATTTAAAAGCTTATTGGTAGAAAGATTTAATAACAGCAATTATGAGCAATTACTGAAACTGACAAAGACAAAAATGGGGTATAAAAACTATATTATTTTAATATTAGATTGCGTAAATAAAAATGATAATTATGATATGTGTATTAATTTAAGAAAGTTTATAACAGAAAATTCCAAAACAGAAGTAATATTTGGATTTAAAGACAAAGCTCCTTCCAGTTTGGGAATAATGCTATTTAACACAGAATTAGAGTACAATGTATTGATTGATATGATAAAAGACTATAAAAAAAGTATTAATGATATGTATAGGGAATCTTTTTGGGCAATCAGTAATATATTTAATGATATAACAAAGTTGAATATTAATTATATAAAAACACTACACCTTTTGGAACAAAAATTTTTCCATAATAAAAACAGCATTATTCTGGAAAAAAACCAAGATATTCCACTTGAAGAAATAAATATAGGTATGGAAAAGAAACAGCTTATCAAAGCAATACAAACCAATGCTTCAACCGAAAACATAACAAAACATCTTGACGCATTGTTAGAACCTATTATTGCCGAAAACAATAATATACAATATACAAGATATAAATTCTATGAAATATCAATAGATTTACTTCATTCTCTTATTGATTCGGGCAATACTATTCCGCAGGAGTACTCCGAAAAAGATATCTTCAATAGCTTTTTTAATGCAAATAATATTGTAGAATTAAAAGGAATACTTACGGAGATAATAT
The DNA here is from genome assembly GCA_020024555.1 of Angelakisella sp. Lineage (GTDB taxonomy): Bacteria > Bacillota > Clostridia > Oscillospirales > Ruminococcaceae > Angelakisella. The sequence goes on along the minus strand of JAHHTQ010000037.1, from coordinate 8,639 downwards.
ATGATGCTTTAAAATGCGCCAATACAAATCCGCAACAATATTCTGTTACTGTTGCAAAGACTATTGAATATATATCAAATAATTATCAAAAAGATATCGCCTTGGAAGAAATATCAGACACAGTATTTTTGTCGGTAGGATATTTAAGTAATATCTTTAAAGAAGAAACTGGATATACCATTTACGAGTATATTACTTACGTAAGAATGACTGAGGCAAAAAAACTGTTGGAAAATAATCCGAAAATGAAAATCAAGGAAATTTCAGAGCAGGTCGGATATAATAACGTTCAGAGCTTTATAAGATATTTTAAAAAATATTATAAGCTTACGCCTATGGAATTCAGAAAAAACACAAATAATTTATCAGTATAATATATATAACTATATACAAAAATTTTGTTAAAATTTGAAATAGACAAGTAATATTTTAAGTGATAAAATTAAGCTAACATATATCGGTAGTTTTAGAGAGAAGGTGTGTAAGTTATGAAAAAGAAAATTAGCGTTTCAGTCCCACTTTTTTTGTGCATTGTATCGGTTTTGCTGTTTTCTTTGTTCGGAAATATTATTCAGTTTAATAAGTTACATTCCGAAAAATATTTGCAGTTGGTGGGTTCTTATTCTACAAATTCTTATTCAAATGACTGCGTATATTTGGTATTTGATAAAGATGGACATTATTATAAGTATAAACAAACGAAAGGTCTTTTGGAAGAAGGAGATTATACAGAGTATGCGAAAAATCAATATTCACTAAACGGAAAATCAGGTGAGAACAGTCAAATTCTTTTGACAGATGATGGAGTATATTATGTTCCGCAAAATGATTATCCGACATTTCTCCCACGATTTTCCGATATTCCGACATTTATCGGAAATTGGGTTAATGATTGGCGAAAAGTATCTTATTAATCTTCATAATCAATAGCAAAAAAATCAAAAAATTAAAGTTCACCTACTTTTAATATCAAAATATATTTTTATATTAAAAAAATTACCCTGTCTGTTAAATTCAACAGACAGGGTTTAAGTTATTAAAATATATGTGATTACATATTTAAAAATTGCTTATAAGTATATATTATCGGCACGTTTATTTTACAGTACGCAAATATTGCATAAAATTATTTTTATTTTCCAGTGTAGATTGCGTTGGACGTCCTAAATTTTCTCTGGAACCAATAGCCGATTTAATTTCTATAAATGTCAACACATCGCTATGCTTTGCCATATTTAAAACTTTATCCAAATCGTCCATATTATCTGCAAATAAAACGTTGACATAACCGCACGCTTCGGCAATTTTACATAAATCTATTTTCGTTGCGACTGTTGGCATACCACCAACAGATTCGTGTGCTTCATTATTTATTACTATATGAACAAGATTTTTAGGGGCGGTTGAGCCTATGACAGCCATAGCTCCCATATGCATAATTGCAGAGCCGTCACCGTCAATACACCATACTTTTTGGTTTGGCGTATTGATTGCAACGCCCAATGCAATTGATGAAGTATGCCCCATCGAACCAACTGTCAAAAAATCGTACTTATGCTCCTGACCACTCTGCTCACGAACTTCAAACAGTTCTCTGGAAGTTTTACCCGTTGTTGATATAATAGGGTCTGTCATAGAACAATTAACAATATGGGTTATTATTTCTTCACGTATAAGCGTATTGTTATTGCGATATATTGTTTTTTCATCGTATGACAGCGCATTTTTTCTGACAACAAACGCAACGCTTTTACCTTTTGACAGCAATACGTTATATTTTTCCATAATATCCGATATTTCAACATCAGTGGTGTCTTTGTCAATAACAAAAGCTGCAATATCCATATCTTCCAAGAGTTTTAAAGTAATTTCTCCCTGATATATATGTTGTGGTTCATCATGTATTCCGGGTTCTCCACGCCAACCAACAATAAATATTGTCGGAATTGCATACACTTTTTCATTTAAAAGTGAGGCTACGGGATTAATAATATTGCCTTCACCACTGTTTTGCAAATATACAACCGGAATTCGACCTGTCGCAAGATGATATCCTGCTGCCAAAGCAACGCAATTCCCTTCGTTTGCCGCAATAATATGGTGATTTGCGTCAATACCATATTTATTTAACAGATAACTGCACAAAGGTTTTAATTGAGAGTCGGGAACTCCTGTAAAAAAATCCGCGCCAATAGTTTTAATTAATTTATCTACCTGCATATCATCACTCCGTTATATTTCATCTATTAACGATATAATATCTTTGATTGACATTAATCGTTCATCAACTTCTTTCGCCCTATGAAAACGTAATATGTCTTCCGCCGTTTTTTGCATAGCTGGGTAAGCGCTTCGGGTTAGTTGGTTTGCATATATTACTATATTTACCCCATAATTTTCAAATTCCTGTTCAGTGACGGTATTGAATGATGAAGGAACGACAACCAAAGGCGTATTTTTGTCAATTTTTCTGAATTTTTCGCAAAACTCAAAAATTTCATCTGGATTTTTCTTTCTGCTGTGTATCATTATACCGTCCGCGCCTGCCTGTACGTATGCCAATGCTCTCTTTAAAGCATCGTCCATTCCACATTCTAAAATTAAACTTTCAACACGCGCAATAATCATAAAATTATCTGTCAGTTGAGCGTGTTTTCCCGCTGAGATTTTAGCGCAAAAGTTTTCTATTGTATCTTGCTGTTGAGGTACATCTGTTCCAAACAGACTGTTCTTTTTCAAACCGGTTTTATCCTCTATTATAATAGCCGATACGCCCATTCTTTCCAAAGAACGAACATTATAAACGAAATGTTCTATTAATCCGCCTGTATCCCCGTCAAAAATAATAGGTTTTGTTGTGACTTCCATTATTTCATCAACCGTACGGAAACGAGATGTCATATCAACAAGTTCAATATCAGGTTTTCCACGCGCAGTGGAGTCGCATAGTGAAGATATCCACATAGCGTCAAATTGATCCAAATCGCCATTGTTATCAACTACTGTTTTTTCCGCAATCAATCCTGTCAAGCCACTGTGTACTTCAATAGCTTTTATAATAGGACGTATGCCAAGCAATTTTTTCAGACGTTTTCTTCGGTATTCCGGCATAGCAAGTCTTTCTCTTAACTGCGCGTCTATGCGTCTTGTGTTGTCATTTACGGTATACGGAACATCTATTATTTTTCCGCCATATTCATTCAACAATTCTTCCACGTGTTCTCTTATGGCTTTTTCCGGCGGATTTTTCCAATTATCACCGTGAATGACATAATCGGGTTTCAGAATTGTTATGATATCATCATAATGTACGGTTTCCTGAATAATCACATTTTCTATTCCCGGAATGGTTTTATACAGTTTTACTCTGTCTTCCTGTGAAATAGTTGGAAATTTATTGTAGCAAACGGACGCTTTATCACTTAACGCTCCCAATATAACACGTCCGTATTTTTGAGCTTCACGGATAATGTTTAAATGTCCCTCGTGAATTATATCTGTGCAAAAACACGTATATACAAGTTTTTTGTCATTATTTTTCATATTAACCTTCCTTATAAATCACCGGTATTGCTACATTGTTTACTTTTAAAGCCTCTCTGAACACCTTAAAGAAATTCTGAATATCCACAACGTCTATTGCACCCAAAGCACATAATCTAAATGTATTTGTATTTGAAATTTTTCCGGGATAAATAGTATAGCCGTTTTCATAACAATAATTATGAATTTTTTCAAAATTCCAAGCAATATCATCAGGGTATATTACAGATACAACCAAGCCGGCTTGCCATTCACGTTTTATGTAATTTTTAAAACCCAGTAAATCTAACTCTTTATGGATTTCGTTGAATACCCGTGTATGTCTTGCCCATTTTTCATCTTCACCTTCCTCGAAGTATTCATCAAGAGCCTGTTTTAAAGCATATATTGTTTGCACAGGCGGTGTGAAGTGCATTTCTCCGGTTTTTTCAAAAAAATCATATTGTAAAAACAAATTACAATAGTAGGAACGTTTTGGATAATCTTTTGACTGTTCTATCAACTTTTTATTTCCAATGATAAACGATACTCCTGTCATCGCCATAAGCCCTTTTTGAGCAGATGCCATACAAAAATCAATATTGTCTTGTTCTATGTCAATAGGACGCATAGCCAAAGTAGATGTTGTATCCACTGTGAATACAGCATTATACTTATGCGCAATTTCACCTATTTCACGTATTGGGTTCAAAATTCCTGTACCTGTTTCGTTATGTGTGGTATGCACAATAGCTATGTCAGGATTTTCTTTTAGTGTTTTTTCGACAAACTGTAAATTTGGCAATTCATTGTCGGCAAATTTCAAATCAATATATGGCAATCCATAATATTCGCATATTTCAACAGCACGTTGACTGTATGCGCCGTTATTTACTATCAAAATTTTTTTATCTTTTGGCAACAAGGAATTTAAACAAATATCAATGTTTATTGTTCCTGAACCGCAAAATATAACTGATGTATATTTTTCTGAATCGGCATGTACTATTTTAAGTAAACTTTTACGAATATCTTTCATCATTGAAACAAATTCTTTTTCACGTGGACAAATATCCGGAACTATCTGCGCAAATTTTACCGTATCTGTTGTTGTTGAAGGTCCCGGATTTAAAAGAATATTCCGTTTTATTTGGAATGAATTTACAATTTCATCATTTACCATAATTTTACTCCTAAACTGAATTAAGTTAGATATGAGTATATTATACTCCTGTTGATAAATTAATACAAGTATGTTTTGAAAAATAACAGACTTTGCTTTTTTTAAACTGCCATAAATTGCGTATACTGTACAAAAATAATCCCTTTTTTATGTATTATTTTATCTGATACTTTCATTCTTTGTTTATTATTATATCTTTTCATAAACCACTTGATTTTGTATATATCCGTTTCTTGTAGACCTGTTCAATTCAACGTGTCGTTTTGATTTTAGGAAGTATAGAAAAAGTTATTAAGTTTCGTTAATATCGCAAAGGTTACAAAAACAAGAGCTGAATTTGTGGAAAGTTAATATTGTATCTTGAAAACAGGAAGAAATGGTGTTAGAATATGGTTAGATAAAGCTAACTTAAAATTAAGTATGATATTCTAAACAGATTGAGAATTTTCAAATGGCTAATTTTAACGAGGAGTGAGAAAGATGATTACAGAAATCGAAACAGTATCTTTGTGTATTGTTTTTTTTATGATGTGCTTTTTGGGAACAGGGACAGATGATAAGAACTTGAAAAATTACCCGTCTTATCCAGATGGGGTGCAAAACAGAATAAGGAATATTGCTGAGTATCAGGGAAAATTTAAGGAAAACAATACGTCAGCCACGTTTATATCAAATTTTTTCTTATTTCTAATTGTTCTGCTTGCATTAGGCGTTCCAATTAGAGAAAACAGCTTTGGACATAATTTCATCTGTCTGAGTATTATAGGGCAGTGCTTAAATTTATTTGACCTACTAATTATTGACCTTTTATGGTGGAGAAACAGTAAGCGTATTCGCTTTACCAAAATACCGGAAAAAGAATTGTACAAAAATCCCAAAAAGCATATACAAGCATTTGGGAGAGCGATTATTATGTTTTTTCTCATTGCACTATTGGATGGGTATGTGCTGACACTGTTTTAAGCTTTTGAACATCTTAGCATTAAAAAATGTTCACAATATTTTCTTTTAAATCTCTCAATTTCCAAAATACCTATGATATATTTCTGATACATTTGCAAATATTATATATGATATCGGTATTTTGATTTTCTGCATCATTTACCGATATTTATGATTTACTGTTATTTAATGTCATCAGTAAAAGCAAAGTTTGTATTGTTTTTATAGTATTGTTAATATAACAAAACAAAATTTATCAGTAATTTTTATTTCTTTTGGAACATTTTTTTCTAATCAAAATAATTGACAGAATTATCACTAATATTGTCATTGGGTCACCAAGCAAAAACACAATCCAGTATAACTTTCTGAAATCCAAATACAAAATTCCGACAATTTTAGATATTATTTTTAAAATAAAATAAATTATCCATATAATATTGATACTGAACATACTTGCCTCCGGAACTTGTTTAAGTGATTCAATATTAAAATCTTTTGCCAAATAGTGAAGAACGCTTTTACGTTTGAGCGATAAAACTATCATAAATCCCAAAAAAATCATATTTTCAAGAATTGAAGGAAGGTAGTATAGCTTTTCATCACCGGTAAAAATAACAGCTGTTGCCGAACCGACTAAACCAATAATTCCTATTATTTGAGAATTTTTTACTGTATTATATTTAACTTTTGAATATATAACAGAAATAGTACTATATACCAGAGAAATAATAACAGCAGATATTATTCCTACAATATTATATACAAGATAAAATAAAACAGCAGGTATAACGATATTACATAAAGGCTTAATCCACTTCATAATATTCCTCCAAAATTTATATTTATAGTTATTTTTTATTATACTATAACCATTCATTTTTGTGAATAGATAAACAGTAAACTCTTTAATACAGAATTTGACAATCCATTGTAATAATGATAATATAAATTACGCGCAAGATTAAAAGTTTTACCAATAAAAGAAATTAATGCCATTGTGAGCGATTTATTCTATTCATTATTATTTGCAAAATAGAATTGTTATATAAAGGTAATAAATTTAATAGTGAATTGATTGATGAAATACTAAGTACTTTTGAAATAAAAGAATTGCTCCCCATACGATAATACAGTTGTAAAAAACAACTTATAAAATTCTGAAAACAAAATTAGCGCATAATCGAAAATATGAAAAAAGAGCTGAAAAAGATTTTGTAAGAAGGTATATAAAAACCTAACTTGCAATCGTTAAAACACATATCCGTCAGTGAGGAATAGTAATATGAAAGTTAAAGTTAAAGTTAAGAATAAAATAACGATAGTCAAATCAATTTTAATTGGTTTGTTAATAATATCCAGTTCTATATCTTTGCCTATCCTAATTAGGCCTTTTTACTACATACATATAAAAGCAATGGATTTACCGTCAATCTCCGGATTTACAGCTGAACAAATCAAACAATCATACGATGAAGTAATGGATTATTGCATTGGTTTGAAACCTGAATTTTCAGCAGGAGTATTTAAATACTCGGAAAGTGGGGCATCTCACTTTGCAGATGTCCGAATATTATTCAAGGCTGATTTAATGTGTGTTCTTATATGTATTTTTCTACTTGTTTTAATTCACTTTATATCAAAGCATTACAATCTTAGGGAATATCGATACCATAATAGAGGCGCTCTCTTTTATGGTTCTGCATTTACGATGCTCTCTTTTGTGAGTATTGGCGCATTAGCATCACTAAACTTTGATAAGGCTTTTACTGTTTTTCATAATATATTCTTCAATGGAAAAGATAATTGGGTATTCTCTCCAAAAACCGATCCAATAATAACAGTTTTACCTAAGCAGTTTTTTATGAACTGTGCAATTTTTATATTGCTTGCTATTTTGATAGAATGTGGTATTTGTCTTGTTTTAGATTATAAGAAAAGCCGTTTATATAAACAAACAACCCTCAGCTAAACTGAGGGCTTTATCATATCTGTTCATATACTGTACCGTATAATAAATATTTTAATTTTATCGTAGTGACAAACAATATAAATTATCAATTTATTTATCTTGCAATATCCTCTAAATTATATTATTACAAATAAATACATTTGGAGATTGAATATAAAATATTTAATCTCCAAAAAGTTTTATACCTTATTTTGTAATTTTGTTTGATATAACTTTTAGGTACATATTATTATTTTTATCACTCTTTACTTCAAATGTTAACGAAATATTGTTTTCTTTTCTTGTTTCATCAAAGCCGTCAAAAACATTTATTTCATAAATAACGCTATTGTCTTTAATTTCAAATGAATTTATCTTTGCCACATATTTGCCACCGGAACCCGCAGGATAGAATTCTATTTCATCAGTTGATTCTATATATTCAAAATCAACTTCATCTAAACTGTACCCTATACCATAATGATTTAACGTATATCCGTTAAAAACTGTTCTTGGAACCCGATATAATCCGTTTCCATTCTCAACTTCGATACCTTTGTTTAAAACGTAGAGATCTATTAGTGAAGATTGGATAAAGTCAACTTTCTCTTTTAGTTCTTCTGCCGTTTGAAATTCTGAAATACCGATACGTTCTGCTGTTGATTGAACAAAATTCTCAGTATCTTCTAATTGTATAAATTCTCTTATTTCAGTATCACTAAATGTCTTGTTTAAACTATTTTCATTCGATATATTTTGTGAAGTTGAAGAAGAATGTTGCGAAGAACTTTGAGAATTTATAGTATTTTCTGTAATTTGACTATCGGAAGTTAAGGGTTCTTTTGTTTCAACATCTATATTTTTACAAGCAGTAAATAAAATTAAAAAAGTTAATAAAAATATTAATATTTTCTTCATAATAATTTATATCCTCCTAAAACATTATACTCTGTATATTGTTAGACTGTCAAAAAACTATATTGCCGGAAAAATATGCACAAAAAGGTAATTTCAAAGAAACTTTTTCTCTTGCAAAAAGTT
>JAHHTQ010000036.1 GCA_020024555.1 Angelakisella sp. | reverse complement strand
CTTCCGGGTGATGCAGGATGCCTTCGCCGGGGATGATAGGCTGGTCGGTAAGGATTTTTGCCATTGCATCGGATAAGGTGAAGGGCAGTTTGTCCGGTTGAGGATTGCCTAAGCTGATGGATAAGCTGCCCTGTGGGTCGCTGTCTATCAATAGGACTTTCTTTCCTTCCTGTGCCAAACCGATCCCCAGGTTAGCACAAGTGGTTGTCTTGCCAACGCCGCCCTTTTGGTTGGCGATAGCGATAATTTGTGTGTTCATAACAATCACCTCGTTTCTGTTCGTGTTGCCATGTACTTTACAGTCAGATTTGGATATAGAAAAAGCCGCCACTTAAATGTGACGGCTTTCTTGAAATTCCAAATTCTGTTGTGTTTTGAAGCAAAGGTCTTGAGAAGATTTCTGCTAATTATTTGTCGTTAATGTAACACCCCCTACGATTAGACTGTTTTTCAGGTTGATTTCTCAGTTTGGAAAAGGATGAAAAATCAGGCTGAATACCTCAAAACCCTTGATTCTACGGGGCTTTTCCGGTTTGTCGTAATTATACCGTAAGGGCATACATTCGCAACACTTGCCTTGCAAAACGGAGTTGACGTAAAAACAGTATCGGGAATGTTGGGACACTTTTCAGCGGGATTTACACTTGATACTTACACTCATGTAACCACAGAATCACAAGTAAAAGCAGCGAACACGATGAGTAGCATACTGACAGGTGCAGTAGGATAAAAAGTAGAATATAACGATAACAAAGCCATCTGTGAAGGTGGCTTATGTGTTTTTTATTAGATTTTATTTTGTATTTTATAAAAAGAGTTTATAGACAAACTGTGTTTTTAGTGGTAAGATTGAGAAAAGAAAAATGTTAGATAAATCAAAATACATATAGCAGATAAGGAGAATTTAAAATATGAATTTTAATAAAATGATACCTGAGCTTTCCGTCTTTGATATTGGGCAAACAATCGCATTTTATAAAAAGATAGGTTTTGAAATAATCTATGAAAGACCTGAAGATATGTTCGTTTTTATGTCTTTTGAAGGAAGTCAATTTATGTTTGAGCAGATCCACAGCGATGGATGGAATATGGGTGAAATGCGATACCCGTTGGGACAAGGTGTAAATTTTTCTATTGAAGTAGATGAAATTGACTACTTATATAAGAAATTAAAAGAAGAACAAACGGAACTTTATAGGGATTTGAAAATCTCTTATTACCGTGTCAACGACAAATGCGTAGAACAAAAAGAATTCTTGATTCAAGATCCCAATGGGTATTTATTGAGATTTACAAATTGACAAATTTCAATAATCCAAAAAGTAAATAGAAGTAAAATTTCTTAACAGGTAATGAAAGGAGTATGTTTATGAAAAATATACTGTTAGTACTTACTATAACTTTTATTATCCTAACATTCTTGGGAGCAGCTTATGTCCTGATGAATCACGGCACTGTGACTGCAGGATACATAGTTGTTCCTATGGTGTTTGGTCTTGCATTTGGAGGATGGTATTACCAATTCAAAAAGAAATAAAGTGTGACACCTATTCAATTTTTCTAATAGATTACAAAACAAAATAAAAACTTTCGGCGTACAGAAAATATGAATTTCTACATGCCGATTTTTTTCTATTTATTTGTCAAAATGAGCTGATTAATCGCTTTTTAAAATTTGTATTGGTCAAAACATTGGTCAAGTCAGTTTTTACGGATATTTGAGATTAAAAGAAAAACCCTTTAAACACGAAGTTTAAAGGGTTTGTTTGGTTGCGGGAGCAGGATTTGAACCTACGACCTTCGGGTTATGAGAGGTCGTACCTATGTAAAAGCCTTTATAATCAATGTTTACAACGCTTTTTTATACAAAAATCGGCAAAATTCAGAAGGTTAAGAGTGGTATTAAGCACATAAAAACTTTAAAGCGATTGCAGAATTGGTCAATAAATTGGTCAGAAACAACTTGACTTTTTGAGGGTGATTTACTTAGGTTTTAGCTATTTTTTGTTAATCAATCAAAGGTGAACTCCCCCCAAGAATTGCGTCGCAGTAAACAAAGAAAAGGATTTTTGACACTGGATTTATCTGAAAGCCAAGTTGATATCAGACCTCACTTTCTATTCTTCTGTTTTTAAAACATTATACAAATAAGACTTATACTTAGTTTTATGAATGCAAGTTTTAAAAGTGTATGGAGTGATAAAGGTGGAAGTAACATTTTTAACTATTTACAACAGAACAAACGTTTGATATAATAGTAGCATCTTAAAAGCATTAAATCAAGCGGGGGTGCAGATATTGAAACGGGTATATTACCATAAAAGAGATCCAATTAAGAATTACTTTCCAATGCCAAACGAAGTGTTTGCATTAGGATTAAAAGCCGAAGAAACAGCTGTTTATGCCTATCTTATGTTTTGTGAAGACAGAGAAACACATACCTGTTATCCAAGTTACAGAACCATCGGAAAGGCTGTAAATATGACAACAAACACTGTCAGAAAATATGTGATTTCTTTAAAAGAGAAGAACTTAATTGAAACAGAGGAAACATCGATAATAAAGCAAGATGGCAAGAAATACAATGGAAACCTTTTGTATAAAATACTGCCAATAGAAGATGCCATCAGAAGTTATCAAGAAAGAATTTTACAAGAAACAGAAATCAAAAACAAATCGAGAATGTGTAATAGATAGTCAACAGATTTCGATCGTGTAAGCAGTTATTTTCACCTGTGTTCGATTTTAGAAAATGAGTAGAGTGATAATGCCACAACATAGTTATTGGAAGAATTTGAGGGAATTAAAAACAGAAAAAAGAAAAATTATGATAAAATCTCAATCTTTTTCGAAGTGGTCAACCACCGTTTATTATTGTACAAGATAAAAGCGTGATATCACGCAATTGGACAAAGCACGGCAGTGCCGAGCTTTTTTGGAGTTTTTATATGATATCAAAAAACGGCACATAATATCAACATTGATATACAGTACAATGTAAGTAGGCATAAATAATGACTTTACAAAGAATACGAAATAATATCAGGACTATTGCGCAATATTTGAGCAAGATATTCTTGTTAGATTTGCTGAATAGCTATTTTATGTATTTAATGGTATTGTTGGGTACTACAGGAGGTGCATAAAAATGGCGAAAAGACGAGCCAATGGAGAAGGCACGATAAGAAAAAGAGCCGATGGCAGATGGGAAGGAATGTATACTGTCGGCAAAAATCCCGAAACAGGTAAGCAGATATTCAAAAATGTTTTGGGTAAAACACAAAAAGAAGTCAAAGACAAACTCAAAAAAGCTATTGAAGAAAGCAAGAATGTAGACTTTGTGAAGTCAGATAAGTACACAGTAGGTAGTTGGTTAGACGTATGGTATGAAAACTACGCATTAATCAAGGTTAGACCAAGTTCACATTCAACCTATAAAGGCTATATTGAGAACCACATCAAGCCTAATATCGGTAAAATCAAGCTGAATAAACTGACAAGCTTAGATTTGCAGAAGCTGTACAAAAAGCTGCTTGAAAGTGGCAGAGTAGACCGAATTGAAAGCCGAAATCAGCCAAAAGGACTGAGTGTTAAGACCGTAAGAAATATTAACCAAATCATCTCTTCTGCCCTTGACGTAGCGGTGACAGAGAAACTGATAAGTATGAATGTGGCGAAAAGCTGTGCGTTACCAAAGCAAGAGCAAAAGGAAATGCATACATTAACACAAAGTCAGTTAAACCAATTGTTTGCAGAAGCCGATAAATCAGGAGTATTCGAGCTGTATTATCTTGACCTCGCAACAGGACTAAGACGAGGAGAACTGTTAGGATTAAAGTGGGAAAACATAGACTTTGAGAATAAAACAATCACAGTAAGACAACAGGTAATGCGAATAGACGGAAAGACGATAGAAGCACCACTTAAAACCAAGAACGCATACCGAATAATCTTGATAGGTGACGATGTAATCGAGGTTTTAAAGAAACAGAAAGCGAAAGAAATAGGTGAATTTGTATTCCACAATGAAAAGGGTGAAGCAATCTCTCCAGACAGCGTAAACAATATGTTAGCAAGAGTTTTAAAAAGGGCAGGACTGCCGAAGATAAGATTCCACGATTTAAGGCACACATTCGCAACGCTTGCCCTACAAAACGGAGTAGATGTAAAGACGGTATCAGGAATGTTGGGACACTTCTCAGCAGGATTTACACTCGATACTTACACACATGTAACCACAGAATCACAAGTAAAAGCAGCGAATACGATGAGTAGTATTTTAACAAATGCGGTAGGATAAAAGATAAGAAATACGATAATAAAGCCATCTGTGAAGGTGGCTTATGTGTTTTGAAAGAAAAAATAGTCTGTGTTTTTGTAGACATATTTTATGGACAAGTTGTGTTTTTAGTGGTAAGATGAAGAAGATGAAAGTGTTAGGTGAATTAAAAATATAATAACTTTAAATATATTTTGAAAGAATTTGAGGTGAAATTTATGTTTAATATTACAGAACTCATTGACGAATTTTGCGAGAAGAATCAACTTTGTATTCATTTTTCAACTGATATGCCGGAAGGGTATGAAACCGCTAATGGTACCTTCGATGTCACTAAGAACACTCTGTATTTTAATACGGCTATGTTGTCAGAAGTATCTGACTATGAGACTTTATTTTATCTCTTCCATGAGTTACGTCATGTGTTGCAATATGTTAAGCCAGAACAACTCAATTCTTTGTTGCAAAAGAGTTTGTCTTATGTTCTAATGTATGATGGCACTTGCTATAAATTAATAGATGGCGAGTGGGCAGAATGTAGAATAGAAGGAACAGAGGACTACCTTTCTAACGCATATATGGGACAGCCATATGAACTAGATGCCAATCAATTCGCCTATGAGAATGTAAGAAAAATCCTGGGACCATCACAAGAGTTGGATAAATTATATGAATTTTGGCTGCCAAAAGAAAAACTTTCGGATGCTGAATATCAAAATATCTATCACGAAATAGATAAGACTCTACAAAAAATGTGAGTAAACGATTTGATGAGGTAATCTGTTCGATCTTTTCCAATTTATCTAAAAAAACAATATAAAAAATTACGGCGTGCAGAAAATATGAATTTCTACATGCCGATTTTTTTCTATTTATTTGTCAAAATGAGCTGATTAATCGCTTTTTAAAATTTGTATTGGTCAAAACATTGGTCAAGTCAGTTTTTACGGATATTTGAGATTAAAAGAAAAACCCTTTAAACACGAAGTTTAAAGGGTTTGTTTGGTTGCGGGAGCAGGATTTGAACCTACGACCTTCGGGTTATGAGCCCGACGAGCTACCGAGCTGCTCCATCCCGCGATATTTTATTGTGTACCGCTTAGTACTTATTAAGTATAACACTAATTATATTAATTGTCAAGCTTTTTTTGTATTTTTTTTATTACCCTTAAAAAATACTTAAATCTACCAAAAAATTTAGTACACAATAAAATTTTTATATTTTTTGCTTATATTTAAATAAAGATTTTCAAAAATATCATTTGTTTTAAAATCATATCCTATTTCAGATTTATATAGTCCAAATAGACGACAATCGGCAGTACCATAATCAAGTACGGCTAAATCCCAATGATGTTGTGATAAATGTTTGCTAAATCCATTTTTGGCAACCTCGTATGGTGATAAGCCGTTTAAAAAATCATATTTTTTGTGTACATCAAGTATAATTTGATTTTCTGGATATAAGTGAAAATATGTTTTTAAAACCAAATGATTTCCATATTTATTAAAAGACTCGCTATATTTGGTTTTATCATTTGCCATAACAATAGCGTCTTTTAGCAGAAGTGTGTTTAGAATATGCACACCGTGTCCATATTCTCCATTTTCATCATGTCCGATAATAATCAATGGTTTTGTACGGCGTATAGTTTCTATTTGATAATTCAGTAAGTCCTGCGTATTATATAGTATTTTTGCATCTTCCAAACTGCGTGTATGCAAATCGGGGAAATCAGGGATAATAGGGTAGGCGCATACGCCCATCTCCCATAGTCCGTTTAACAATTCGTGCGGACGGTCGACAGTGTTCCAGTGGTTTGTCATATATGCTATTTGTATTTTTTTACCCCGTCCGGCATATTCGGATATTAATGCTCCCATATATAGTGTATCATCATCAGAATGTGTCGGAAAAGCCAAAATATCACATCTTGAATATGGTTTTTGCCAGTTTTGTATATCTTTGGGTAATTTGCCGTCACTGTAAAAAAATATATCTGCAAGGGAATTTTCTTTGAGTTGCGTAATATTAATACGGTCAGTAGTATTATCAAGTTTTATCAGCTCATGTAAAAAACCGTTTTCACCGCAAATTATTTTTTGATTATTAAATTCAACAGTATATGTTTTAGGAGGCTTGTTCCATAAAATATATATGTATTTTATATTGTTGCTGTCAGAATTTATTTCCAAATTATCTGTATTTTCAAAGTTATAGTAAGTATAAATATTATTATCCGTAATTTTTGAAATAACATTATTATCTACAGAATTTATTTTAATATTAATTAATTCAGCACTATTTTCTTGCGCAAATGCTGTAAAAGTTAAAGATAATAGAAATACCACGAAAAAAAGTATTCTTTTTATAATAAAAACCTCCTGTATTTGATTTTTATATATGTTTCATACTTATGATTTTCCAAGTATTATTGTGTTGTGCCCAATATAACCTGTAACTAAATCGAAAAACTTTTTCTATTCCGTTATACGCAACAATGTGATATTCAGCTGACGCATCACAGCTATATGATTTTGGTGAATACATTGTGATATTATCTATTTTAATATTTTCAAATTCAGATGTATTATATACTTCTCCCCATTTATTGGTAAAAGAAGCCAAAATTTTATATAATTGTGTTTGTGGGTATATAAATGATAAAGTTTTTTCTCCTTTAACGCTCCGTCCGGAGATATACGGCATATAGTTTTTTATAAATTCTTCTGCTAAACGAAGAATATCATTATTTATATTTTGAGGTATGGGGCGCTTTATTTTTATGTCAAATTTACCTTTTTCCCATATAATATCACACATTTGTTTATCAAGGCTTACAGCATAAATATTATTTATAGGTACAAATGTTTCAATTTTATATTGAATTGTGTTATAAACAGGCTCTTTTATTATCTCAAAGGCTTTTTCGGAATGTATAGTTTCAGTATTGTTTTTGTTATTGATACTTATGTTATCAATAACAATATCGCAATTTTCCGGAGCCGTAATACTGTATGTATATTGCGGGAAGTGTTCAAGACTTTTTATTATATATTCATCAAAATTATGTTTACTTTTATTACCGCTTTTTTGTAATGTAAGTTTAGATATTTTTTTATTGTCATTAATGATAGCATATTCAATTTCATTATCGTTCGAATTTGTTTGATATGAGAAAATCTTATCTGTTTTTATAACATCAGCTATGTTATTACAAAATAAATCGGGATATGGTAAGGCATCTATATAGTCTTGTGACAGTTTTACTATTTTTTCAATGTTTTTGGTTTTGTAGTAGTAAAGAACCGTATCATTGATTTTTTTCGGCGAATACTCTTCGTTTTCTGCAAGATACTTCCATAAACTGATTGAAAGAAAAGCAGAAATAATAAGCACAATAACAAATATAATCAGCCAAATCCGTGCAAAAGTGAATCTTTTTTTATGATAGTATCTATTAATTTCACTCTCACTTTTATTGTTACTTTCCGGCATAATTAAATCCTTTCAAGATAATTATTTTATAATAAATGCAGTAGGAATAGGACGTTCACCAACTGCCGAAGATAAAGAATTTATCATTTTTCCGTTGTGGAAAAGCATCGACGAAGATCCTCCGTCCAGGTTACCGGCAGTTACCGCCCCATATTCAAGCATAATCTGCGCTAGGTCGTTAAAAGTAGCGCCAAGACTATGTGGTTGTCTACCGTCTATTACAAGTACAAGTACCGTACCGTCGGCGCACTGTCCTATCGCTGTTCGTGGGTTTAGTCCTCCGCCTGAACCAAGTTGCGGTACTTTCTCTCCGTTTTTTAAGAGTACCGGTCCAAATGTTACAGCGTCTCGTACGCCTATTTTTAATGCTTGCTCAGCCGTTATATTTTCGCAAACCAATCTGTCTTCATTATCAAACCCTATTAGTGTTGTATATTCCGAAGCAGTGTTGCTCAATAATTTTCCATTGGCAATAACTATACCTTTCGGCATACCACCTGTGCCAAACCCGTTTTCGTCAAAGAAAGCTCCACCGTTAAACGCGCCTGTAACCTTTAATTCTTTTTGTACTTCGCTGAGAAGTCTTCCTCGGCTTTTATCGGAAAATTCAGGAATTGTGTACAGAGATATTCTCGATGGGTCTTTTATTATCATAATTTTACCCAAATACGTACTTCCCGCTACATTTTCGACTATGATGTCGGATTTCTCTTTATCCGAAATATTATCTTTCGGTTTAATATCTATTTTTATATGGTTCATAGCATCAATATATTCATTAATTTGTTTTTGATTACCAACAGTCATTTCTTCTATTTCTTCTTTTGAGAAATATATATTTGGTATAAATTTTAATGCGCTGGTCTCCATAAAAGTATTAACGAGCAAATCTCTGTATTCTTGCGAAGGGCCAAAGAAAACAGTTGTTACCAATGAAGTAATCAGTATAAGACAACATAATACAGTAAAAATAACGCTAAGCAGAATGTGGTATATGGTTTTTATAATTCTGTTCATATCAGTTTTTTATCCTTTTTTTGAGAATACCCATTTATCTTGAATTTTATAACTGCAAAAAAATAAGAAAATATCAACAATGATTTTCCAAAGAGTAGCCAATGAAGAAGTAAATAAAAATGAAATTCCGCTTACCAACAGTGACGATGCAAGCATTTGTACTATACATAATGTATAGTATTTTACTATTGTTTTCGGCAAATTATTATTGTTATTGAATACTAAGTTTTTATTGGCAAAAAAATTAAACAGTGAAGATGAAATTCTGGCAATAACAGTTGATGCAAAGATTTTGGTAGCCATTGAAGAAATAGGTAAGAAATACATTAAAAGAGTAAAAAGAAGAATATCTATCAAAAACGATATTCCCGAAGAAAATATAAATTTAAGAAGCCTTTTGTATATCATATATGAGTCATGCAAAGGACGAAAATGCGTTCCTTTGTTTCCCTCAATATATACCGTATCAATTTGAACTTCTTTAATTTTAATATTATTTTCTTTACAGTCAATCAACATATTTGTTTCGTACTCAAATCTGTCCCCGACGGTGCTTATAAATATTTTTATTAAGTCTTTTGACATAGCGCGCAGACCTGTTTGAGTGTCGCTTATTTTAAGCCCGTATACAAATTGAAATATTTTTGATGTTATTTTATTGCCACATTTACTTTTAAAAGGAACATTCGGACTGTTAAAATTCCGTGTACCCAAAATAAGTTTATCAGTGTTATTTATAAGCGCATTGGCGCAATTTACAACATCTTTTATTGTGTGTTGTCCGTCATCGTCAAGTGTTATAATTCCAACATTTTCACAAGGGTTTTCAAGGAAATACGCCATTGCGGTTTTTATACCCTTGCCCTTGCCAAAATTTTTTTGATGCGTCAGTACAACGCAACCGTATTCGCTTTCCAATTTTTGAAAAATATAGTTACAATCTGAATTACTGCCGTCATTTACGACAATAATTTTTCCGAAATCGGCTTCTTTTAATTCTGATACGACTTTTAAAATATTTTCATTTGGATTTAAAGTGGGTATTACAGCAGTTACTTTCAATTTGCTCACCCTTTCATTTTTGTTTAGTTAAATTTTACCATATTTATAACATTATATAAGTTATTCAAAATAATGTCAATGTTTATAAATTTCATATCGGTGAGTAGTATTTCAGTTTACCTATTGACAAATTTATATAATGTGGTAATATAAATATACCCCACTGGGGTATATAAAATATACGAACGTAATAAGGAGGAAAAAAATGAAAACAGAAATATATGATATTACAGGAATGCACTGCGCGGCATGCTCTACCGCAGTTGAAAAAGTTACGCGAAAACTATCGGGAGTAAATACAAGCGAAGTAAACTTGCCTATGAATAGACTGACAATAACTTATGATGAAAATCAAGTGTCACCCGAAATGATTACAAAGAAAATAGAAAAAGCGGGTTTTGGCGCAAATATACACATTGATACGGAAAGCACTCAAAAAACGGATAGCGTAGAAAAAATTAATAGAGAAACAGACTATTTTAAGTGGAAACTTGCAGTTGCCGTTGTTATGTCCGTTTTGCTTTTGTATATATCAATGGGACAAATGCTATTTAAGAATATTTATGTTCCGGATATTTTTTCTATGAATACCCACCCTGTAAACTTTGCTTTGTTGCAACTGTTAATAACAATACCAATATTAATAATAGGTAAAAATTTCTTTATTAACGGTTATAAATCACTTTTCCACGGCAATCCGAATATGGATACGCTTGTTGCGGTAAGCGCAACGGCTTCTCTTATTTACAGTATAATTATGACATTTTTAATTACGGATAATATGCACAATGTCCATAATTTATATTACGAGTCTGCGGGTATCGTTGTTGCGCTTGTGCTTGTCGGTAAGTATATGGAGCAGAACAGCAAAGAAAAGACAAAGAGCGCAATAACAAAATTAATGCAACTTTCACCTGATACAGCTATTGTTATAACGCCAAGTGGCGAGCAAAAGGAAGTCCAAACAAAAGAAGTAAAAGTAGGGGATATATTACTAATTAAATCAGGGGCAAAAATACCCCTTGACGGTATAGTTACAGAAGGTAACGGAAGCGTAAACGAGGCGATGATAACAGGTGAAAGTTTGCCGATAGAGAAAACTGTTGACAGTACAGTTATCGGTGGCAGTGTTTCACTTGACGGTACTTTTTATGTAAGAGTAACAGCAGAATACAAAAATTCGGCGCTTGCAAAAATAATAAAATTTGTTGAGGACGCGCAAGGCAAAAAAGCGCCTATCGCGAAAGTTGCCGATAAGGTGGCGGGAGTATTTGTCCCGATAGTAATGGTTATTGCGGTAGTTGCCTTTGTTGTGTGGTTAATTTTGGGATATCCGCTTTCTTTTGCGATAAAAATATTTACATCTGTACTTGTTATAGCATGCCCATGCGCTATGGGACTTGCAACGCCTACTGCTATAATAGTAGGAACAGGACTGGGAGCATCAAAAGGAATACTTATACGCAATGGCGAAGTTTTGGAAACTACGCACAAAACACAGGTAGCTGTTTTTGATAAGACAGGCACTGTCACACAAGGCAAACCTATCGTAACGGATATAATAACTTATAACGGAGAAAATGAAAACAATATTTTGATGTTATCAGCAAGTTTGGAAAAATTATCGAACCACCCACTTTCAAAGGCAATATGCAATGAGGCAGAAAGTAGGAGTTTAGATGCAAATTACGTTGCAAAAACTTTTGAAACAATATCCGGTATGGGATTAAAAGCTACGCTTTTGACAAATGAAGTAGTTTTAATCGGTAATATAAAACTGTTTGAAAAAGAGAATATAAATATCAGTAACATAAAAGAAGATATAGACAGAATAACAAACGAGGGTAAAACACCTGTAATTGTAGCCAAAAACAATATTGTAATAAGTATTATTGCAATAGCTGATACTATAAAAGAAGATGCTGTTGAAACAATAGATAAACTGAAAAAAATGGGTATCAAGACTGTTATGCTTACAGGTGACAACAAAAAAACAGCAAATTTGATTGCGCAAAAAGTTGGTGTGGATATGGTTTTTGCAGAAGTATTACCAACACAAAAAGCAGATGTCGTAAAATCTTTGCAAGATGAAGGAAATGTGGTAATGATGGTAGGTGACGGTATAAATGACGCGCCTGCTCTTACACAGGCAGATATTGGTTGCGCAATAGGTAATGGCAGCGATATTGCAATAGAGTCTGCGCAAATAGTATTAATGCGAGATAATCTGGACGATGTGTGCAAAGCAATAAAATTAAGTAATTATACAATAAGAAACATAAAACAAAATCTATTTTGGGCATTTTTCTATAATGTGCTTGGAATACCTGTTGCCTGTGGTATTCTTTACCCATTCGGTATTTTACTTTCTCCTATGATAGGGGGACTTGCAATGTCGTTAAGCTCACTGTTTGTGGTAAGTAACGCTCTGAGACTTAGGGGGAAAAAATTATGAGCGAAAAATGTTGCTGTTCGCATAAAACCAAAAACCGTTCCGAAAATGAGATAAAAAGGCTTAATAACCGATTAAAGAGAATAGAGGGACAGGTTAGAGGAGTACAAAAAATGCTGCTTAACGACGCGTATTGTACGGATATTTTGATACAAGTATCAGCTATTCAGTCAGCGCTCAATTCTTTTAACAAAGAATTGTTGGAGCAACATCTTCGTACCTGTGTTGTAGAAGATATAAAAAACGGTGATGAAGAAGTTATATCAGATTTAGTGGAAACTATACGTAAACTTATGAAGTAAAATTTAATATAAGATACGAAAAAGGTAGACACATAGTTTTTCTGTGTATCTACCTTATAATATTTTAATAATCATATCAATATTAAATATTTGATGATAATATTATTGTTGTACTTAATATTGACAAATGTCATAATAAAAAATATAATTTAATTATTAATAATATGAATATATCAATATTATGAAGTAGGTGTTAAATAATGTACATTGTAATTTTACCAATAGTTTTTTTGCTTTTTGGATTACTGTTTTATTTACTGTATATAAACGGATATATTTCTTTAAGAACAGTATCTACATTATATTTTTTCGGGTCAGCAAATTTATACCGAAATTGTTCTGCTAAATTTACACGGTGTAGCGGTAGTATTAAGCGTATTTTAAAATTTAATGATACAAGATTGGTTACATTTACTTTTGACAGCAATATTAATGAAGGTTCTGTGGATTTATTTATATTAAATAAGGATAAAGAGACAGTCTTAACTCTTAATTCAGATAATCCAACGGGTACATTAACAATACAAGCCAAAGAAAGATATTATATTAAAATAAAGTTTTGTCGAGCAAGCGGTAATTATAAATTAAACTGGGAATGATATAAAAGAAACGGACTTTGTGGGTTAGACAAAGTCCGTTTCTTTATGAAATCAAGTATTTATAATTGTAATTTAATTATTGACCTTTTGCCGCATTTTCACCGGCTACGCGACCATAGTATGAACCGGAAGAAATAGCTACGCCACAACCCGGATATTCTGTGCCGAACAGTCCCGGAAAAGCAGTCTCGCCTGCCGCGTACAGACCTTTGATTGGTTTGTTGTCTTTATCAAGAACGTGTGAACCTAGGTCAGTAACAATACCACTGTATGTAACTGTAACAGCTGGGTTTAGTTGGATTGCAAAATATTTTTCACCCTCAACAGCTATCATCTTATCAGCAGGTTTGCCGAAATCGTCATCAGTACCTTTTTTGCACAATTCATTGTAACGGTCAACTGTTTCTTTAAGAGTTTTTTCATCAACATTGATAAGTTTTGCAAGTTCCTCAACAGAGCTTGCGCTTACAGTAGAATCAAGTGTCATAGCATACTGTACAGTTGGGTTTGGATCGTTTGAAGTTGCAATATAGTATGCTACATTGCTGTTTTCTTTTCTCAGAGCATCACCAACGTGGAACTGATATGTATATTCATTTACCACACGTTTACCGTCTTCCGATACAATAAGTCCTGATTCTTCATTGATACCAACACCTGATGTAAAGCTAACATATACAACTTGTACGCTTGGGTTTTGGTAAATTTGAGCGCCAACAGCATTAGCCATTGTGATACCGTCACCTACGTTACCCTTTGGAACTTGCGTATTGTATTTGTCTGTAAAGTTAGCATAAGCTTTCATCATTTCTTTATTTGAAGCATAACCGCCTGTTGCAAGGATAACAGATTTTGCATTAACTGTTACTTTGCTGCCGTCCGGTTTAACGCCTTTTACACCAACTATTTCTTTGTTTTCGTTGACTATTAGTTCGTTTGCAGTTACATTATATACAATGTCTCCGTCAACCTTTTTATATTTTTCCATCATTGGAACGATAATCTGACCGCCATGACCGTCTGTCATACCGCCTGCGCCAACAACATTGTGTACGCGCCATGTTGGAATAGATGAGTGTATTGGCTCAACATCTTTGATTTTTACACCCATATCAACCATCCAATTAAATGTTTCCAGTGAATTTTCAACAAAAGCATTTAGTTTTTCATCGTTTATGTAGTCACCGCCGATAGATTTAAGATAGTCAAACATTTGCTTATTTGAATCCTCGATGTTTTGGGCTTTTTGTGTTTCTGTGCCATTTGCCATCAGTTTACCGCCACTGCGTGTAGTAGCGCCACCAACTATGCCTTGTTTTTCAAGTATCAAAACATCAGCGCCGTTTTCTGCCGCTTCAATAGCTGCTGAAAGTCCCGCTGAACCGCCGCCTACAACAACTACATCTACATCATAAGTTTCGTCCTTTGCGGCAGGTCTAGCTCTTTTTTCGTTAAGAGGTTTAACATCGCCACCTGCCTGTTCAACAGCTTTGCTTACCGCGCCTACCAAAAATCTTGAAGTAAGCGTAGCGCCTGTAACAACATCTATATCAAGACTTTGTGTGTCTATAATTTGTTGCGGAATAACTTCCATAGGCGTTGTATCAAGTCCGTAACCTATACCAAAAGTCTCTTTGTGGTCTTTAACTTCGATACCTGTAATAGCTGAATCACTGAAAGTTACGTCAACTGTCATTTCACCTTTCATACCGGGGGATTTAACAGTATATGTACCTGCTTTGTATTTTGTTGAAGCAGTGTTTGATGTTGAAGCGCTGTTTGATTGAGAAGTTGAAGCGCCACTTGATTGTGTAGAATTTTCTGTTGGTACATTATTTGCGCAACCTGTTGCAGATGCAACGATTATACAACTTAAAATGATTGCGGTTATTTTTTTCATTTTCCATTTTCTCCATTTCTGATTAGTTAAAATTAAAACAACATTCAGCATTATACTTTATAATAACAGCAAATGTCAAGTGAATTTTTATATATTAATTTTTAAATATTTGTGATTATGCTTTTTGTTGAAAAACACATATATTATTAGTAATTATTTAAAAATATCCTAAGATTATTGATTAAGATATATATACTTGAAACAATTTATTTTTAAGTATTTGTCTGTTTACTAATTTTAAAACATAAACAACATTTTTATTATATTGTTAAAAAAAGCTATGTTTATAGTAAAATAAAATTATACGTTTAAAATATCTATAAGTTTATAAGATTATTTGATATTTTGACAAATCTTAACTTTTTTTCTAACCAAAACTTTGATTTTACTTGATTTTTTGTCTTCAACTTTTTTTATTACATATATTAAGGAAGAAAAATCTCCGCCCTTTTTATTTAAATCGTCTCTGTCAATCAAAATACCTATGTTCATAAGTTCATCGCCATAAGCCTGCCAAATCAAAGTCTGTGGTTTTGTTTCTATTTCATAGTCTCTGTGCATATCTATTCCTTGTCGGCTGACGGTTTCCTTTACATCACAACTTATTTCATATAGATAATTCGGATTTAGTCCGTTTAGTTTAAAACGAAGACGTGGCGCATTGACTTTGTTAAGTCTTTGATAGTACATTGCGATAGCTTCGTCTTTTTGTGGTGACACTACAATCCACGCAGTGTCATTTTCCTTAAAAGGACTTTTAAGTCTGTAAAAATCACCTTTAATCTGTATAAGTTCTCTGTGTTTTTTCATAAATTCAATTTGTCGTTTTACCTCTTCCAGTTCGCTTTGTGACAAAAGGTTCAAATCAAGCTCATAGCCGAATGCTCCGAAATACGCTATTGATGCGCGTGTTTCTATCGGTGTATATCTGTATAATTGATGGTTTGGTGTCGCCGAAATATGCGCGCCCATACTTACTGTCGGATATATGTAAGATGTGCCGTATTGTATTTTGGTTCTTTCGTTTGCGTCGCTGTCATCACTGCACCACGCCTGCGGAGCATAATACAGCATACCGGCGTCAAATCTTGAACCACCGCTTGCGCACGATTCAAACAATATTTCCGGAAACTCTTTCGTAAGGCGATTATATAGCTCATATACCCCGAGTATATATTTGTGCATCATCATTCCCTGTTCATCGGGTGGCGCGGTTTTGCTGTATGGTTCTGTCATATTTCTGTTCATATCCCATTTAATATAAGATACTTTTGTATTACGTATAACTTTTGATATTTTGTTATAGATGTACTCTACCACTTCCGAACGGGAATAATCAAGTACATATTGATTTCTTCCATAACATTCAAATCTATTCGGGGTGGAAATTATCCAGTCTGGGTGCGCTCTGTATAGGTCACTGTCCTTATTTACCATTTCAAGTTCTACCCAAAAGCCAAACTTTAAGCCCAAAGCTTCTATTTTTTCAGATAAGCCCGAAAGACCGTTTGGCAGTCTCTTAATATTAGGCGTCCAGTCGCCAAGTCCCTGTCGGTCATTTGTTCGGCTACCAAACCAACCGTCATCAAGAACAAAAAGTTCAACACCTACTTCTTTTGCTTTTTTGGCAATTTCGAGTAGTTTTTCTTCATTGATATCAAAGTATGTGGCTTCCCAGTTATTTAATAAAATAGGTCGAGGCATATCTCTCCATTTTCCACGCATAAGTCGTGAACGATACAGATTGTGGAAAGTTTGACTCATATTGTTTAAACCCATATCACTGTAAACCATAACCACTTCGGGAGTTTGGAAAGAGTCGCCTTGATTTAACACCCACGCAAAGTTCTCCGGATTTATACCCATTGTTATGCGTGTTATTTCAATAGAATTAACTTCCACCTGCGCCAAAAAATTACCGCTGTATACAAGGCTAAATCCATATACTTCACCGTTGTTCTCGGTAGTTTCGGGACGTTTAAGTATAATAGAAGGATTATGTTCTGCGCTGCTGCAAGTACCGTTTGTGCTATGTATAGATTGCACGCCTATTTCCAGTTTTCTTGTCTTGATATATCTTTCACGTCCCCAAGAGCCTGCAAAATGCAACATTTCATATTCCATATCGGGAAGTTCCACGCTTGCGCTGAGCGCTCGTTCAAGCACTATTTTTTGGCTTCCTGTTTGCGAAAAGCGGGCGTTTCTTGTAATTACGGGATAATCATTAAAAATAGTATAGGAGAGGGTTAATTCAGTTTCGGTTACACAGTCATACATTATAAGTTCAAGTGTCTCCGCCTCGTTTTCATTTTCAACGTAAGTTGACGGCAGTGGTTCAATGGATTTTTTGCCCTTGTAGATTTTATGTGATTTATACTCAAAGTTTACAATTCTGCTTCCGTTTTCCTGCAAAACCGTAAACGCAGGATACCTGTAATCACCTGTGCCATAAGACGGATATTCTTGTTTTGTATAATACAGTGACAAAAAATCAGGTTCAGGCACACAGATTGACATTTGCGCGCGTCTGTCAATATCGTGCAAATATTCAAAATTTTCTTTGTTATGGACACGTTTACCGTAATACAGCTGTTCGGCTTGATTATTTTCCATTATGCGTATAATATAGCTAATCTTATCATTAAATAAATGAAAAATTTTTGTTTTTTCATAATATTTTATTGCCATAAAAATTCCTCCTAAATTTAATATTTATATAACCGATATTATATAAAGTTTTATTGAAATTATATCAACAAAAGCTTCAAAATACAATAAAATTTATATTAAATTTAATTATATAAGTTTAAGCAATATAACGGCAAAATATAAATAAAGTGATGAAGATATTTTGTTTTTATTTAATTAAATTATAATATAACTAAACTAAATAATGATACATTGTATAGATTTTTTATTTATATATTTTATATTGTGTGCATTCTATATAATAATCATTTTTTAAAAATGGGCAAAATTCCAATATTTTCTTGTTAATAAATAATCTCTTTTTTAAAGAATAAATGTTTGATATAATAGTATCAAATCAGTCTGTCGAAAAAACTTATTGTCAGAAAAATATGCACAAAAGGGGTAATTTCAAAGAAACTTTTTCTCTTG